>JBMOOH010000049.1:0-70615 GCA_049323795.1 Pseudomonadota bacterium | reverse complement strand
CATCGCGCCGATGGGCGACGATCCCGCCATCAGCCTGCCCGCCGTGGCATCCCGATCAAGCAGGCCCGCGCCGAACATCACGGTGACGATCAGCGCCAGCTACACCACTCAACGGGACAGCATCTGGTCCCGCCCCTCGGCCATCACGTCGTGCCGCCGCCCGCCCATCGGCCTGGCCGCTGCACTCCCCGTCGCCCGGTGCCGCTGCGTCCACTTCACCGCCGAAGCCACGCTGACCCGGAACACCTCCGCCGCGCTCCGGACCGTCTCGCCGGACAGCACGAACAGCGCCACACGCTCCCGAAGAGCGTCAGAGCAGGGCTTCACCATCCATGCCGGACCTCCCCTCCAGTCAGAAGGGTGAACCACAAACCCGAACCGCTGCGAATCCCCCCGCGATTCAAACCGAAATGATCCCGCTCTAGACGAGCCACAGGCCCTCGGACTTGATCCGCTTGCGGATGGCTGCCTCGCGGCGGGGCAGGTCACCCCGGTCGAACATGCCGCGGATCGTCCGGCCCCTGCCCTGGTAGACGAGGCGCTTCAGGGGCTCATGCTCCTTGAGCACCTTCTTGACCGGATTCGGGGCGAGAACCTCCTCGATCATCTCCACCGCCGCATCCGGCTCACGCGCGTAGAGGAGGGGCAGCGTCCGGTAATGGCAGCTCACCGGCCCGTCGAGTCCGGCCAGGCCCGGGCCGGGCCGTCCGCCGCCGAAGGAGTGCACGACCAGAGGCAGCACCACCTGGTCGAGCCAGGGATCGAGCGACTGGCAGGCAAGCGTGTCCGGCGGGTCGTCGCGGATCGACAGCGACCAGTCGAGGAACCTTTGCCCGAAGGCATGCGGGCTGCGGTGGAAGAACCAGCCGGCATTGAAGTACAGGTACCGCGTCCAGTGCTCGTCGGGTTTCGAAAGGTCGAGCGTGCTCTCGAAGTCGAGCCCGAACCGCCGGTAGAGCGACCCCCAGGTTTCCGCATAGCCCGGTCCGTAGGGCTGGATCTCGGGCCAGGTGCCCTCGCGCCGCATCGAGGCCGAGGGCCGGTCGAACTGGAAGGCCACGTCGGCGAGCGGCCCGGTGAAGACCGTGTCGGTGTCGAAGAAGACGAAGGGCGCGTCGTCGAGCCAGTGCAGCGCCTCGATCTTGTTGCCCTGGGGGTAGGACTGGCCGAAATGCCGCGTCTCGAACGGCAGGATCTCGACGCCGAGATCGAGAAGCAGCGACCGGATGGCGCCGGGGATGCGCGTGTCCTCGGACCAGCGCGGCCCCGGCTGCGGTTCGGCCGCGACAAGGCGGCCCGCGAACCCCGGATTGGACCTGCGGAACGAGGCCGCGAAGATCACCGCTTCGTAGGCCAGCCTGCCCGCCTGCACCACGAAGGTCACGCTCTGCGGCTGCTCGCGCGCCTCCGCGGGGGCATCCGCGGGGGCACATGGGTCGGTTTTCCTGTCGGGGCGCTTCATCCGCCGGACTATAGGCCGGCGAGCGGTGCGGCGGGAAGCGGGATCGCGGCACTCCGAAGGGTCATCGCGGCCGCGCAGCGCACCCGGTCAATCCCCTTCGTCAGAGCGATCCAGGGGCGCGCCGACAGGCGGGAACGATCGCCAGGGCTGCCGGCACCGACGGTGAGCAGTCATCGGAGCAGAAGATTCCGTGCCGGGACTGGTTCATGCTGACTGCGCGAGGCATTGTATGCGTCGTGCCTCTGCGGCGCACCGAAGCAACACGTGTTCCAGGCCATCGATCTCAGGGGATTTGGTGGGCGACCCTGGAATCGAACCAGGCATGGGTCTCCCCGGCGGAGTTACAGTCCGCTGCCGCACCTTGCAGCTCGTCGCCCGACGCGCGGGCCGGAATATGGCAGAGGGGCAGGGGCGTCAAGCCGGAAAGGGCGTTGATTTTCCGGCTCCATCCATGCGTGCTGCGCATGCGGGGCGTCCGCGCCGCAGGCCGCGCGCGGCGCATGCCGGGCAGAGGAAGGATCGTCATGAAGAAGCCAGCCTGGGTGATCGACAAGGAGCGCGCCCGCCGCGCCGAACGGACCGAGACGATCTGGCTTTTCGGGCTTCACGCCGTGCGCGACGCCCTCGTCAATCCCCGCCGCGTCCGGGTCCGGCTGGTGGTGACGCGGAACGCGCTCGACCGGCTGGGCGAGGCCGTCGCGGCGGGCGGCCTCGCCCCCGAGATCGCCGAGCCGCGCGATTTCGACCGCATCGTGTCTCTGGACGCGGCGAGCGTGCACCAGGGCGCCGCCCTGGAGGTCCGTCCGCTCGACTGGGGATCGCTCGACGAGGTTGCCGCCGGCGGTCGCGGGGCGCCGCTCGTCGTGCTGCTCGACCGGGTGACCGACCCCCACAACGCAGGTGCAATCCTGCGGTCGGCGGAGGTCTTCGGCGCCCGCGCGGTCATCGCGCCGCGCCATCACTCCGCGCCCGAGACAGGTGCCCTTGCCAAGACGGCGTCCGGCGCGCTCGAGCGGCAGCCCTACCTGCGGGTCGCGAACCTGGCACAGGCGATGGAGTCGCTCCGGGGGATGGGGTTCGTCCTTCTCGGCCTCGACGGAGAGGCGGAGGAGTGCATCGGGGCGGCGCTCGCCGGCCTTGCCGGGCGGCCGGTCGGGCTGGTGCTCGGCGCCGAGGGTCCCGGCCTCCGGGACAAGACGCGCGATAGCTGCGACCGGCTGGTGCGCATCCCGGCCGCCGGTCCGTTCGGGTCGCTCAACGTGTCGAATGCGGCCGCCGTCGCGCTCTACGCCGCGTCGGTGCGGTGAGGTTGCCATACCCCCTGTGCCGCCCCCTGCGAAAGGGGCTTTCCGCGGACCGGGCGGGATGTATTGTCCGGGCTGCGGGCCACCCCACCGGCCCGGTGTCCACGGTTCCGCGAATGCCTGCACGCCGCCACTGTCTCGCCGCCGGTGTGGCAAGCTTTGCCGCTCTCGCTCTCGCTCCGGTCGCGGGCCGGGCCGAGATGGCCCGCTTCGCCAGCGTCGGGGGCTATGCGCTCGGCGGCCACGACGCGGTGGCCTATGTCACCCGCGGGGTCGCGGCGCCCGGCGACGCCGCCTTCGCCCTGCAATGGAAGGGTGCGGTCTGGCTGTTCGAGAGCGCCGCGGCGATGGAGGCCTTCGAGATGAATCCTTCCGCCTATGCGCCGCAATACGGCGGCTACTGCGCCTTCGGGATGTCCGAGGGCCGGGCGGTTCCGGGTGACCCGAGGGTCTTCACCGTCATCGACGGCCGCCTCTACCTCGGGACGGACGCCGATGCGCTGCGGCGCTGGTCCGAGGACGTGGCCGCGAACGCGGCGAGAGCCGACCGGAACTGGGAGCGGATGCTGGAAAAGTGAAACTGGCGAGATGATTCTCCTCCCGGACGCATCACATGTGCGCGACAGGGGATTTAACGGAACCTTCACCGTCCTAAATCAGTTTAGGGAGGCGCTGCCCCGGAACGGCGGCGCTTCTATTCACTGTCCCTCGTTCCGCCACTGGCGCCCGGCCGGAAGGTTCGGGCGCCTTTTTGTAGCCCATGCGCCCGGCTGACCGGAAATGCCCTTCGGCAATCCCTCCGATACGGAAATCGCCGGCATTCTCGCCCGGACAAGGACCATCGCGCTGGTCGGCTGGTCGGCCGATCCCACGCGCCCGTCTCACGGGGTGGCGCGCTACCTTGCCTCGGCAGGCTACCGGGTGATCCCGGTCAATCCCGGCCTCGCCGGCCGGCCCGCGCTTTCCGGCGCCGTGGTGGCTTCGCTCTCGGACATTCCGGCCGACGCCGGCGTCGAGATGGTGGACATCTTCCGCCGGTCCTCCGAAGTGGGCAAGGTCGTGGACGAGGCTCTCGCCTGTCTTCCCGAACTCCGGGTGATCTGGACACAGCTCGGCGTCCGCGACGACGCGGCAGCGGCGCGGGCGATGCGCGCCGGGGTGGCCGTCGTGCAGGACAGATGCCCGGCGATCGAACGGCCGCGGCTGCTCGGGTCCTGACGTGACCCCCCGCAGGACGCCGCAAGCGCGGTCAGCCGGTGTCGCGGCCTGCCTTCTCGGCGAGGCCCGACCGGCCCTCGCGCCGCCGGAGTTCGGACAGCACCTCGTCAAGCGTCACGTCCCGCGCGGCCAGCATGACGAGGAGGTGGTAGAGAACGTCCGCCGCCTCCGACACGAGACGCTCCCGGTCGCCCCGGACCGCCTCGATGATGGCCTCGACCGCCTCTTCGCCGAACTTCCGCGCACATCGCTCGGGCCCCTCGGACAGGAGCCTTGCCGTCCAGGACAGCCCCGGGTCGTCGCCGCGCCGCGCCGCTATGGCCGCGGCGAGGCCGGCAAGAGGGTCGTTTCCGCTCATCTCATCCTCATCGGCAGGCCTGCCGCTGCCATGTGCGCCTTCACCTGCCCGATCGTGAAGGTGCCGAAGTGGAACACGGATGCGGCGAGGACCGCGGCCGCATGGCCATCCCGCACCCCCTCGACGAGGTGGTCGAGCGTGCCCACGCCGCCGCTGGCCACCACGGGGATGTCCACCGCATCGGCAACGGCGCGCGTCAGCGGGATGTTGAAGCCGGACTTCGTTCCGTCCCGGTCCATGCTGGTCAGCAGGATCTCGCCCGCCCCCTTCGCGGCGACGAGTCGGGCGAACTCCACCGCGTCGATCCCGGTCGGCCTGCGCCCGCCATGCGTGAAGATTTCCCATTTCCCCGGCGCGACCGTCCTGGCGTCGATCGCCACGACAATGCACTGGCTGCCGAAGCGGTCGGCCGCCTCGGCCACCACGTCCGGGTTCGCAACCGCGGCCGAGTTGAGGCTCACCTTGTCGGCTCCGGCAAGGAGGAGCGCACGCACATCCTCGGGACCGCGCACGCCGCCGCCGACCGTCAGCGGGATGTAGCAGGCTTCGGCCGTGCGGGTCACGAGGTCGTACATCGTGCCCCGGTTCTCGTGCGTCGCATGGATGTCAAGCAGGCAGATCTCGTCCGCCCCGGCCGCGTCGTAGGCCCGCGCCGCCTCGACCGGGTCGCCGGCATCGACCAGGTCGACGAAGTTCACGCCCTTGACCACGCGGCCGTCGGCCACGTCGAGACAGGGGATGAGACGGATCTTGAGCATGCGGTGTCAATGCCGCCTGGGGGGCCGCGAGGCAAGGCCCTTGCGGATTTTGCAGGGCGATCGTTACCTGGCGCGATGACGCATCTTGTCCTGCTTCACGAGGCAGACTCCATTTACGAGGACGAGCCGGACCGGGTCTACGACTTCCCCCGCAGCTATCTGGGGGCGGTCGAGGAAGGCGTGGGCGACCGGGTCATTTACTACGAGCCGGTCAAGGCTGGCCCGCGCCGGTATTTCGCGGTCGCCAAGATCGAGCGGGTCATCCCCAAACCGGGCGTCGAGGGGCGTTTCCTTGCCCTGATCGAGCCCCGCAGCTACCTGCCCTTCGACCGGAATGTTCCGCGACTGAACGGGACGAGCCCGTGGGAAGCGGCGCTGACTGCGGAGGATGGCGCGCCAAAGGCTGGGGGCGCGCAGCAACTTGCCGTCCGTCACCTTCCCCGGACCGAGTTCGACCGGATCGTGCGTGCGGGACTTCCGGCCGATCTGGAGAAGGCCGAGGAGGCGCTCTACGACATCCGTCCGGGGGGCGAAGACGCGGCCGCCCCGTTCGAACGCCCGGTGATCGAACGTCTGACAAGCCGCCCTTACCGGGACATGGTGTTCCGCCGGCGGGTGCGGCCGCGTACGACTACCGTTGCGCGATGTCCGGGCTGAGACTGCGAAACGGCGGCGGCAGACCCGAGGTGCAGGCCGCCCATATCCGTCCGGTTGAAGAACAGGGCAGCGACTCGGTCCGCAACGGGCTGGCACTGTCGGGCACGCTTCACTGGATGTTCGATCGTGGCCTGCTGTCGGTGGCCGAGGACATGACGATCCTCGTGTCGCGCAACAAGGTGCCGGCCGAGGCCGTGGACCGCCTGATCCTTCCGGGGGGAAAGCTTCTGCGTCCCGCGGACGCGCGCGACTGGCCGCACCCCGAGAACTTGCGCTGGCACCGCGAGCACCGATTCGGGCAGGGATTGGCTGACGGGCCGACTCCCTGGTCCTGAACGGACCGACGGACAGGGGTCGCCTTCCCGCGGAGCCGGCGGTAAGCGGTCCGAATGAACAGCTTCGACATCTTCCTCGTGGTGGCTCCCGGGCTTGAGCACGTGCTCGCCGATGAGGCGCGCGCGGCGGGGTTCGCGGTCACGGAGACGACCCGTGGCGGCGTGACCCTTCGCGGCGGCTGGCCCGAGGTCTGGCGGGCCAACCTCGTCCTCCGCGGCCCGACCCGCGTCCTCGCCCGGCTGGGCGAGTTCCTCGCCTTCCACCCGGCCCAGCTCGACAAGCGGGCGCGGAAGTTTCCCTGGGGCGAGGTTCTCCGGCCCGACGTTCCGGTGTCCGTCGAGGTCACGACGCGCGCCTCGAAGATCTACCACGCGGGGGCCGCGAGGGACCGGATCGAGACGGCCCTCCGCGAGGAACTGGGCGTCCGCATATCGCCCGATGCACCCGTCCGGGTCATGGTGCGGATCGACGACAACCGCGTGACGGTCAGCGCGGACACGTCGGGCGAGCCGCTGCACCGGCGCGGCGCGAAACTGGCCGTGGGCAGGGCGCCGATGCGCGAGACGATGGCGGCCCTGTTCCTGCGGGCCTGCGGCCATGTCCCGGGCGAGCCGGTGCTCGACCCGATGTGCGGATCAGGAACGTTCGTCATCGAGGCGGCCGAGATCGCCGCCGGCCTTGCCGCAGGGCGCGGGCGGGATTTCGCGTTTCAGCACCTTGCGACCTTCGACACGGGCGCGTGGGCGGCAGTGAAGGCGGCCGGATCCACCCTGCAGGCCGCTGCCGCCCCCGTTGCCGGACAGCGCGACGCGCCCGCCACCCTGCCTGCCGACCTGTCCGCCGACCTGTCCGGTGCGCCGCTCTGCCTCGGGTCCGACCGCGACGACGGCGCGGTCAGATCGGCGGCCGCGAACGCCGCGAGGGCGGGCGTGGCGCATCTCTGCCGGTTCGAGCGGCGTGCCATTTCCGATCTTGCGCGGCCCGAAGGTCCGCCGGGACTCGTCATCGTGAACCCGCCCTACGGCGCGCGCATCGGCGAGCGCCGGCTTCTCTTCGGACTTTACGCTGCGCTGGGCGAGGTCATGCGGACGCGGTTCCGGGGCTGGCGCCTCGGCCTCGTGACCAGCGATGAAGGGCTTGCCCGGGCGACCGGTCTGCCGCTCCTGCCGCCCGGTCCGCCCGTCGCCCATGGCGGGCTGACGGTCCGGCTCCACCGCACTGGCCCGCTCGACTGACATTGCTGCGCCCCGGCACCTGCCGACCGGCCGGGCGGCGGGAAGCCGGCCTTCGGGCGGCCCCCGACGCGGCGCGCCCGGTCCTTGCCCGGCTATCGCAGCGCGGCAAGTGCCTGGCCGAGATCGAGCGCTCCGTCGTAGAGTGCCCTCCCGGTGATCGCTCCGGCAACGACTCCGGTGTCGCGCAGGGCGATCAGGTCGGCAAGGCGCGACACCCCGCCCGAGGCGATGACGGGGACCGCCACAGCCCTTGCGAGGGCTTCGGTCGCAGCCAGGTTCGGACCCGACATCGCGCCGTCCCGGTCGATGTCGGTGAAGATGATCGCCGCGACGCCCGCATCCTCGAAGGCGCGGGCGAGGTCCGCCACCGCGATGCCGGTATCTTCCGCCCAGCCTTTCGTCGCCACGCGGCCCCTCCGTGCGTCGAGGCCGACCGCGATGCGACCGGGAAAGGCCCGCGCCGCCCTACGCACGAGTGCCGGATCCTCGACCGCGGCGGTGCCGAGGATCACGCGCGACACCCCGCGTGCAAGCCACCCTTCGACCGTCTCCAGGTCGCGGATCCCCCCGCCAAGCTGCACCGGAACCGACACCGCGGCAAGGATTGCCTCGACGGCTGCGGCGTTCACCGGGCGACCCGCGAAGGCGCCGTTCAGGTCGACGAGGTGCAGCCATCCGGCCCCGGCCGCCGCGAAGGCGCGGGCCTGCGCCGCGGGGTCGGTGCCGAACACGGTCGCCCTGTCCATGTCGCCCCTGAGGAGCCGCACGCAGGCGCCGTCCTTCAGGTCGATGGCGGGGTAGAGGATCATGCATCTTCCGTCGGGTTCGGGATCGCCGGCTTGTCGCACAGGGCGCAAGGGGGTGCAAATGCGACGCGGGATCCTGCCCTGCGGCTGCCGCGCGCGGAACCTCGTCGCGTGCAAGGACGGAAGGACCGTGCGCGCGGGGGCGGGGTCTGGACCCGCGTTCCGGAGTGACCGCGAGGCGTGCGGCCCGGCCGATCAGGGCCGCCACGCGAGGAAGTTGGCAATCAGCCGAAGTCCGGCCCTCTGGCTTTTCTCGGGGTGGAACTGCGTGCCGGCGATGTTCCCCCGGGCCACGATGGCTGTGACGGCACCGCCGTAGTCCACATGTGCGACCAGATCCGCGGGGTCGGCCACGAGCATCCTGTAGGAATGAACGAAATAGGCGTGATCGCCGGTCGAGATCCCCTCGGTCAGGGGATGCCCCCGATCGAGCACGAGATCGTTCCAGCCCATGTGCGGAACCTTCAGCCGGCTGTCCGACGGCACGATCCGCACCACCTCGCCGCCGATCCATCCGAAACCGGCGGTCGGGGCGTGCTCGAGGCCGCGGTCCGCAAGCATCTGCATGCCGATGCAGATGCCGAGGAAGGGCCGCCCCTTCCGCATCACCGCCTCGCGCAGCGCCTCGGCCAGGCCTTCGCTGCGGTCGAAGGCCGCGCGGCAGGCCGGAAAGGCCCCGTCACCCGGCAGGACGATGCGATCGGCACGCGCCACGTCCTCGGGCCTTGCCGAGACGACCACCTCACCTCCGCGCGTCTCGCGCGCCATGCGCTCGAAGGCCTTGGCCGCCGAGTGGAGGTTGCCGGACCCGTAATCCACCAGGACGGTCAGGCCGCCGCCGGTCAAAGGGCACCCTTCGTCGAGGGAAGCAGACCCTGCATCCGGGGGTCGGGCTCCACCGCCATGCGCAGCGCCCGCGCCACGGCCTTGAACGCCGCTTCCGCGAGGTGGTGGCTGTTCAGGCCATGCACGCGGTCGACGTGCAGCGTCACCCCGCCATGCGTCGAGAAGGCCTGAAAGAACTCGCGCACCAGCTCGGTATCGAAAGTGCCGATCCGGGAGGACGGAAAGGGCACGTTCCAGACGAGGAAGGGCCGCCCCGACAGGTCGAGCGCGGCGGCCACCTGCGCGTCATCCATGGCGAGAGCGAAGTGGCCGTAGCGGCGGATGCCCCGCTTGTCGCCCAGGGCCTCGGCGAGCGCCGTGCCCAGCGCTATCCCGGTGTCCTCGACGGTGTGATGGTCGTCGATGTGCAGATCGCCCTTCGCACGGAGGCGGATATCGATCAGGGAATGCCGCGCAAGCTGGTCCAGCATGTGGTCGAAGAACCCGATTCCCGACGCGTTCGCATAGACGCCCGTCCCATCGAGATCGATCGCCACGTCGATCTCGGTCTCTGCCGTGGTCCTGCGGATCTGTGCCCTGCGCATGACCTGTCCCCGTTGCGCGATTGCGCGGCTTATAGGCAATCGCCGCGAGCGAGGGAAGCGGCACAACCGGCACGCGAGAGCCGCCGCTGTTCTTCTTTCGTGAACACTCTGTTCGACAGAGCTGGAGGCCCGACAACGAATGGACACGATTGCAGCACAAATAAACCGTTTGCGCCTGCGTTGATCTCGGTCACTGTCCAAATCGGGGTGGAATCGATGCTGTCACAATCCGACCACATGATCCGGCCGTCGGTCAGGATCGAAACGTCAGCGGGTATCGCGTGGACACCCGGTCGTCTGCGCCGTGCCGCGATGTCCGGTGCCGCGGTCTTGTCGCTGTTCCTTTCGATCGGAACTGCGGCAACGGCCCAGAGTTCGATGCAGGTGAAAAAGCCGATCGAGCCTCCATCCGGTTTTGGCGAACTCTGTTCCCGGTACGACTGGGCCTGTGCCGGCGGCGGGGGCAGCCTCGCCGGGGCCGCGGCGCTGAAGATTGCGCAACAGGTGAACCTGCACGTGAATACACGGGTCCGCCAGACCACCGACCAGTCCCAGTACGGTGCCGGCGACTACTGGGCGCTGCCCACGGCGAAAGGCGGGGATTGCGAGGATCTGGTGCTGCTGAAGAAGCGCCAGCTTGCCGCGCAGGGAATCGCGGCGGACCGCCTTCTGATCGCGACGGTCCTGACCGGGGCGCGGCGGCCGCACGCCGTGCTTGTCCTCAGGCTCGATGAAGGCGACTACGTGCTCGACAACCTCGTGGACAGCGTGAAGCGCTGGGACCAGACGGGATATTCCTTCATTCGCATGCAGGATCCTGCCGCGCCACAGCGTTGGGCCGCCCTCTTTCAGGGCGGGGTTTTCGACGGCTGAGGACCTCTCCGGGCGACCGATCGCCCGGATGATCCGTATCACGCGGCTGCCCTGATCAGACCGCGGCTTCCGGCGTCCCGTCTGCGGTGCCATCCGACGGCGTGTCGGATGGGCTGCCGTCGGACGGGGCTTCCGGAGACTCGTGCTCCTTCTTGCCGGGCCCGTCCTTCTTGCCGGGGCCGTCCTTCTTGCCGGGGCCGTGATGGTCGCCGCCGCCGCCGTGGCCACCGTTGCCACCAGCGCCGCCGTTGCCGCCGCCGCTGCCGCCGCCGCCACCACCGAGATTGCCACCGTTGCCGCCAGCGCCGCCGTTGCCCCCGCCGTTGCCGCCGCCGCCACCACCGAGATTGCCACCGTTGCCACCAGCGCCGCCGTTACCGCCGCCGCCGCCGTCACCGCGGCCGTCATTCCCCCCGCTGTTGATAGCTCCAACCTCGGCATCCGCGATGAGGTTGGCGAAAGCCGGGCAGTTCTCGAATGTGTACTTCAGAATTTCCGCCAGGTCCGGGCTCTTGCGCAGCCGCTCGAGCTGGAAGCTCGTGATCGACTGCAGCCGGCAGAGATCGGCATATTCACCCCTGAACGTCCCGGTCCACGGCGAGAACAGAGGGCTCGCCTGAGACGTGCCGGGGGCCAGGGCCGCCACGGCGAAGGTTGAGATGTAAGCGAACTTCGAAATTTGCATGATGGTGCCCCTAAGGTTACTCCACACCGGCGTGCTATTTTTTCTCGCCGGACTGCGCGATGGCAAAACTAGGGCCAGAACGTGACCGGGGTGTCAATATTTCGGCGGAAGCGTGGCAAATTAGCCTGAAAACATGCAAAAGTGCCACTGTGGCACGGTTACTGTTTCTGAGACACGGTCACTGTTTCTGATCGGCCCGCGAACGCTGCAAACGAAAGGCCGCCCGGAGGGCGGCCTTCGCGTTCGGCCCGGGGGCCTGCTGGCGGCCCGGGGGCCTGCTGGAGCGGGCGATGAGATTCGAACTCACGACCCTAACCTTGGCAAGGTTATGCTCTACCCCTGAGCTACGCCCGCGTCCTTGGAGTGGCAGCGATGTATAAACTCCGCGTGCCGTCTGCAAGAGGAAAATGCGGCCCGACCGGTGATCGGCCAGGCAGGGGCGGGGCCGGTGGGGGCCGCCGCCTTCCCGCCGGAAGCGCCCGCACGACCAGGTCCGGGGTGGCTGCCCGCACCGATCCGGAGCCTTCTCTGCCCTTGCCTCTCGGGAATTCCGGTTTAGGGGCGGTTAAGGGAGGTGACGGCATCCCCAGGAATGGCGGGTCCGGGACAAGGATTGCGGATCATGGCGAAATAGTGCCGCAACTTCGTCAGGCGGGTGACGAAATGCAGGCGGATTCTTGTTATATTTCAAGTCAGTCTCCGAATGTCCTGAAGTCAGACAGAAACAAGGATCATCCTCATGCACATGCCCGCAATCACCCAGTTCGACCGCGCCGTTCCGGCCGCCGATCCCTGCCTCAGGATGCACGCCGGCGTTGCCGGCGCCGAGCCGGTCTGCGGTTTCGCCGCCGATGCCCTGGTCGAGACCGAAGCCGGCTGGCGCGCCGTGGCCGACCTGAAGCCGGGCGCCGGCATCGCAACGCTCGATGGCGGTTTCGCGGCACTCGCCGGCGTTCTTCCCCTCACGGACTGCCGGGACGCAGGGTTCGTTCATGTTCCCGGAGGTGCGCTGGGGAACTGCAGCGGGATCATCCTTCCCGCGCAGCAGGAAATCCTGCTTCCCGCCGGGCTGGCCGAGCCCGTTCTCGATGCGGCCTATGCGCTTGTCCCGGCGGTCGCCCTCGTTGGCCGTTTCGGTGTGACTGGCGTCGAACCGGGCGGGGGATCGCGGTTCTACACCCTCCGCTTTGCCGAAGAGGAGATCGTCTGGGCGAATTCCGGGCTGATGCTCCGCGTCCCGTCCGGCCCCCGCAGCGCCTTCTGCCGGCTGTCGGGACCGGGCGCCCGCGTACTCGTCGAGCTTCTCGACGAAGGAACGCCGTTCTGCACGGCGGCTGACGGCCTGGCGGCGGCCTGATCAGCCATGCGGCCGTCGCTCTGAAGCCTGGCTCACCGTCCTGCGGCTGCGGAACGTGCAGGGGTCCGTCCCCGAGGCGGGCCTGCCGCGTTCCCGCAGGCTGTCCCGCAGCGCCCGCGCGCGGTCCTCGATCTGCGCAAGTTCGCGGTCGAGCCGCTGGATCCCGACGCGGCGCCAGTCCTCCGACCCCGCCGCGGCCGCATCCGATGTCAGCCAGGTCAGGGAGAGCCGGACGTTGCAGAGGGTCAGGATGACGTCCTCGACAAGGAAGGTATCGAAATCCACGCGGTCGTCAGCCGACATCACCCATGCCCCGAACCCGGTCCCACCGGATGGGCAGCCTAGGACGAACCTCCTAAGGCCGTGCTAAGGCGCCCGGGACTGAACGGCTAGGCCTCGATCTCGATCAGCAGATCCTTCGCCTCGATCTGGCCGCCGGGGTGGACGTGAACGGCCCGGATGACCCCCTCGCGGTCGGCGTGGATTCCCGTCTCCATCTTCATTGCCTCGATGGTCATCATCAGGTCGCCCGGCTTCACCCTCTGCCCGACCGCCACAGCCACGCTCGCCACCGAGCCCGGCATGGGCGCGCCGACATGCGCGGGATTGCCGTCCTGCGCCTTCGGCTTGGCCTTGGTCTGCGCCTTGACCGCGCGGTTCGGCACCCGCACGACGCGCGGCTGGCCGTTCAGTTCGAAGAAGACCCGGACCTCGCCCGTCTCGTCCGTCTCGCCCACCGCCTGCAGGCGGATCTCCAGCGTCTTGCCCGGGTCGATCTCGACCGAGATCTCCTCTCCCGGCTGCATCCCGTAGAAGAAGGTCGGCGTCGGCAGGGTCCGCACCGGCCCATAGGCGCGATGGCGGCCCATGTAGTCCAGGAACACCTTGGGATACATAAGGTACCCGTTCAGATCCTCGTCGTCGACGGTGAAGCCTTCGAGCTCCTTCGACACCTTCGCCCGCGTCGCCTCGATGTCCGCCGCCGCGGCATGCAGGCCCGGCCGGTCCGTGATCGGGGTGTCGCCCTTCAGGATCTTCCTCTGGATGCCCGGGGGCCATCCCCCCGGCGGCTGGCCGAGGCTGCCCTTCATCATGTCGACGACCGACTCCGGGAAGGCCACGTCGATCGAGGGGTCCTCAACCTCGGCGCGGGTCAGGCCCTGGGCGACCATCATCAGCGCCATGTCGCCCACGACCTTCGACGACGGCGTCACCTTCACGATGTCGCCGAACATCCGGTTGGCGTCGGCATAGGCCTGCGCCACCTCGTGCCACCGCTCCTCGAGGCCCAGCGAGCGGGCCTGCGCCTTGAGGTTGGTGAACTGCCCGCCCGGCATCTCGTGCAGGTAAACCTCCGATGCGGGCGCCTCGAGCCCGGCCTCGAAGGCGCGGTACTGGTGGCGCACGGCCTCCCAGTAGTTCGAGATCTCGCGGATCGCCGCGATGTCGAGCCCGGTGTCGCGCGGCGTATGGGCGAGCGACTCGACGATCGATCCGAGACAGGGCTGCGACGTCCCGCCCGAAAAGGCGTCCATCGCCGCATCGACCGCCGCGACGCCCGCTTCCGCCGCCGCAAGGATCGTTGCGCCGGCGATGCCGCTCGTGTCGTGGGTGTGGAAGTGGATCGGCAACCCGACCTCTTCCCTCAGCGCCTTGAAGAGCACGCGCGCCGCGGCGGGTTTCAGAAGTCCCGCCATGTCCTTCACCCCGAGGATGTGCGCGCCCGCCTCCCGCAGGTCCTTGCCCATCTGCACGTAGTATTTCAGGTCGTATTTCGCGCGGTCGGGGTTCAGGATGTCGCCGGTGTAGCAGATCGCCCCCTCGCAGAGCTTGTCGGTCTCGACGACGGCATCCATCGCCACCCGCATGTTCTCGACCCAGTTGAGGGAATCGAACACCCGGAACACATCGATTCCGGTCTTGGCAGCACGTCTTACGAAGAATCGAACAACGTTGTCGGGATAGTTCGTGTAGCCGACGCCGTTGGCGCCCCTGAGCAGCATCTGCGTCATCAGGTTCGGCATCCGCGCCCGCAGATCGCGGAGCCGCTGCCAGGGGCATTCCTGAAGGAACCGGTAGGCCACGTCGAAGGTCGCGCCCCCCCAGCATTCCACGCTGAAAAGCTGCGGCAGGTGCGCCGCGTAGGCGGGCGCGATGCGGATCATGTCGATCGACCGCATCCGCGTCGCCAGAAGCGACTGGTGCCCGTCGCGCATCGTCGTGTCGGTGAGGAGAAGCCGCTTCTGCCTGCCCATCCAGTCGGCGACCGCCTGCGGGCCCTTCTGTTCGAGCATGTTGCGCGTGCCGAGCCGGGGTTCCGCGCGGAGCGCCGGGGGCTTCGGCTTGCGGGCCTCGGCCGGGGGCTTCGGGCGGCCCGCCGTTTCGGGATGCCCGTTCACCGTCACGTCGGCGATGTAGGTCAGGATCTTCGTCGCCCGGTCGCGCCGCTTCTTGAAGGCGAACAGGTCGGGCGTCGTGTCGATGAACTTCGTCGTGCAGGTGTTGTCGAGGAAGCTCGGATGGCGGAGAAGGTTCTCGACGAAGGCGATGTTCGTGGACACGCCCCGGATTCGGAACTCGCTCAGCGCCCGGCGCATCCGCGCGATCGCCTGATCGGGCGTCTGCGCCCATGCCGTGACCTTGACGAGAAGCGAGTCGTAGTAGCGCGTGACGACCGCGCCCGGATAGGCCGTGCCGCCGTCGAGCCGGATGCCCATGCCCGTCGCGGTGCGATAGGCGGTGATGCGGCCGTAGTCGGGGATGAAGTTGTTCTGCGGGTCCTCGGTGGTGACGCGGCACTGGAGCGCGTGGCCGTAGAGCCGCACGTCCTCCTGCCGGACGACGCCCGTGGCCTCGGCGAGGCTCTTGCCCTCCTCGATCAGGATCTGGGCGCGGACGATGTCGATGCCCGTGACCTGTTCCGTCACGGTGTGCTCGACCTGCACGCGGGGGTTGACCTCGATGAAGTAGAAGGCCCCGGTCTCCATATCCATCAGGAACTCGACCGTGCCGGCGCATTCGTAGCCGACGTGCCCGCAGATCTTCAGCGCGTAAGCACAGACCTCGGCGCGCTGGGCCTCGGTCAGGTAGGGGGCGGGGGCACGCTCGACGACCTTCTGGTTGCGGCGCTGGACGGTGCAGTCGCGTTCGTAGAGGTGGTAGAGGTTCCCTGCCTTGTCGCCGAGGATCTGCACCTCGACGTGGCGGGCGCGCTGGATCATCTTCTCGAGATAGCCCGCGCCGTTGCCGAACGCCGCTTCCGCCTCGCGGCGGCCCTCGCGCACCTTGTCGGCAAGCTCCGCCTCGGACAGAATCGGCCGCATGCCCCGGCCGCCGCCGCCCCAGCTGGCCTTGAGCATCAGGGGGTAGCCGATCCGCGCCGCCTCTGTCTTGATCGCGTCGAAGTCGTCGCCCAGCACCTCGGTCGCGGGGATCACCGGAACGCCCGCCGCGATCGCCACGCGGCGGGCCGAGGCCTTGTCGCCGAGCGCCCGCATCGTCGCCGCGGTCGGGCCGATGAAGACGATCCCGGCCGCGTCGCAGGCCTCGACGAAATCGGGGTTCTCGGACAGAAGGCCGTAGCCCGGATGGATGGCGTCGGCCCCCGCCTCCTTCGCGACACGGATGATCTCGGGGATCGAGAGGTAGGCCGCCACCGGGCCGA
Organism: Pseudomonadota bacterium; assembly: GCA_049323795.1. Classification (GTDB taxonomy): domain Bacteria; phylum Pseudomonadota; class Alphaproteobacteria; order Rhodobacterales; family Rhodobacteraceae; genus JAOADN01. The sequence goes on along the minus strand of JBMOOH010000049.1, from coordinate 54,472 downwards.
GACCCTCGCCGATGCGGTAGGCCTCGTCGGCCTTGAAGCGGTGCAGGCTCAGCTTGTCTTCTTCGGCATAGACCGCGACGGTTCTTTTCCCCAGTTCCGTCGCGGCGCGCATGATGCGGATGGCGATCTCGCCACGGTTTGCGACAAGGATCTTGCGGAACTCGGCCATGAGCGTTCCCCGGTTGGTGCGGGCGACACTCTAAGGTCGCTGCGGTGCGGCGCAAGTACCCGCCGCGGCGGGTCTGCAGGGAATTGCGGCATCCGTGCACCTTGCTTCCGGCAACGGGATCGACGCATCGGGCCGTGCCGGCCGCTGCGGAAAGGGACGCCGACGCGACCGCCGACAGGCGCCGATGGTTCAGGTCCGGGCGGGGTGCGGGGGGCACGGGCCGGTGCAGCCCGACGATCGCGGGCGGCGTGCAGCGTTCATTCCGCGGCCATCGCGCCGCCTGGCCGTCCGTCGGTGGTGGGGACGCGGTCCGAGGGGATGTGGAAGTCCTCGGTCTCGCCGGGAAGGAGGGCGAGCACGACCTGGTTGCGGCCGCGCGCCTTTGCCGTGTAGAGGCAGTCGTCGGCCACCCGCATGATGTCCTGGGCCGTCGTCCCGTGCACGGGGGCGATGGCGACACCGATCGAGACGGTGATGCGCGGGAGGGTCTTCTCGCCGTACCGGACCGTCACCGTTTCCGCCGCGAGACGAACCGATTCGGCCGCCTGGAGCGCGCGGTCGACCGTCGTGTCGGGCAGCAGCAGCATGAATTCCTCGCCGCCCAGGCGGCATGCGATCTGGTCGCCGTCGCACTGCCGGTCGAGCAGCGCGCCGACCGAGCGGAGCACGATGTCGCCGGCATCGTGGCCATGGTTGTCATTGAACTTCTTGAAGTGGTCCACGTCGATCGACAGCACGCTGAGCGCGCGCCCCGTCACCTGCGCCCGCGCCAGCATGCGGCGAAGCGCGTCCGTCAGATGACGCCGGTTGTAGAGCCCGGTCAGCGGGTCACGCACGGACTGGTCCTGAAGCTGGTCGCGCATCCGCACGTTGGCGATGGCGAGGCTGATCTGCTCGGCCGACATCTGCGCGAGCCGGCGCATGCCGAAGAACGACTCGCTGTCCGTCCCGTCCCGAGCGCGGACATGAAGCAGCCCGATCGTCTCGCCGTGGGCGAGGATGGGAAAGCACACGTACGGTCGTCCGTCATGGGGCTGCGAATGGGTGCAGGCGAACTCCACTCCGCCCTGCCCGAAGGCATAGGCCCGGCCCCGCCGCAGCCCCCAGCATTCCTCGGGATGGATATGGGACCGGTGGACCGCGCCGTTCCAGCTCGTGCAGCCATCGAGCGCGTCGCGCGAATTGGAATAGACATAGAGGCTGCCTTCGGATCCGGGCAGGAGGTGGCCCATGAATTCCGTGACCATCCCGAAGAGTTCCTCGAGCGAGCGGCTGGACTGGAGCCATTCGTTCAGCTCGCCGAGAAGGCGCACCTCGCGCGCGAGGCGCATCTGGTCATCGAGCATCCGCCGTTCGTGGTCGGCGCGGTTGCGCAGTTCCATGAACCGGTTGCGTCCGTCCCGCAGGGTGAGCACCGAGAGGGCGGCGATCAGCAGGAGGCCCCCGGCCGATACGGCCACGAGAACGTCGCGGACGCTGTTGCTGAACCCTTGCCAGAGGGCGGTCACATCGCGTTCGGCGAACACCGCCGCGGCGATGCGCCCGTCTTCCAGGACCGGCACCACGGTCCGCACCACCCGGAGATCCGTATCCGCGCCCGCCTCGCCGTCGGCCAGTTCCGCCGAGGCCAGTCGGCTCTTCGCGGCGCGGACGAGGATGTCGCGGGATTCCCACGACCTGATCGGTTGCCGGGATCCGTCGGACCCGAAGCCCCAAAGCGCGCGTCCGTCCGACGAAAGGATCGCAAGCCGCGATACGCCTGCGGCGCGCGCCACCGTCGCCAGATACTCCCCGTCCGCCGAGGCCAGCCGGCGGGTCAGCGGGGCACCGGCCTCGCCTCCGATCGCTTCCATGATCTGCGACTGCAGCGCGTTCCCCTGATCGAGCGCGATGGACTTGACCGCCTGCCGCGCGATGAGGTCGGGCGCCAGCAGGACGAGGGCGACCATCACGAGCACACCTGCCGCGAGGACAAGAAACTGTCTCACCCAGGCACGCGCCTCGTGCCATTTCGTCGTCGCATCCGGATGCATCGCTCCCTCCGCGCCGGGCGGCGCCGTCAGCCAGGATGCATGTGCAGCGTTAAGGGAGGTTTAGCGACGACCGGGAAAACCGCAAACCGGCCGGGGACCGTGGCCGCCCGAGCCGGTCAGCGCCGCAGCCCGCGCCGCAGGGCGCCCCGGTCATCGACCGAGCCAAGCGGACGGACCGCGAGGTCGACGGCGCGGGCCGCCCTGTAGGTCGCGATGGCTCCGGGGCCCGGTGAACGGCCTGTCTCGGCCATGAAGCGATCGGCAAAGGCGGCCGTTCCGCCGGCCGCCCCGAGCACGCTCTCGGGAACGATGTCCAGCGTATCGGTCCCGACCACGACGGCATTCCCCGGAGCCGCAAGCGCCGCGACCGCCGGATCATCGGCCGGCGCGAAGGGCGCAAGGACGAAGGCGGTCGCCGGGTCGCCCCCGGCCTGATCCAGCCGGGCCAGTTCCATCTGGACGTCGATCCCGCCGAGATGGCCTTCCGAGGTCTCGTCCGCGTGACCGTCCCGCTCGCGCGAGGCGATGAGGAAGGCCGAGCGCATGTCCTGCATCTCGGCCTCGGTCGCGCCTGCGGGTGCGAGCAGCAAGAGATTGAATTCATGGGCAAAGGCGGGGATGGCGGCGGTCATGGCAAGCACCAGGGCAAAGGCGGCGGGAACTGCGGGCTTTGGCATTCGGGGAAAACTCCTTCTCTCGCACCGTAGAGGCCCACCGTACACGCCCTGTCCGTGCGAGTCCTCCGCCGCGCAGTCACATGCCGGCGAGCCGGCCGGGAACAATCATCGAACAGACCCTTTTCCGCCGCCGCGAGTCGTTCTATCCTTCCAGGATGGCCCCCCCCGACGACACCAGGATCATTTCCGGCGACGCACCGCTGTCGCAGCGTGCCGCCGCGGCCCGGGGCGCGCCCTATCTGGCCGACCTGAACCCCGCCCAGCGCGAGGCGGTGGACTCGCTCGACGGCCCGGTCCTCATGCTCGCGGGCGCAGGAACCGGCAAGACCAAGGCGCTCACCGCCCGCATCGCGCATCTGCTCGTCACGGGCCGCGCGCGCCCGAACGAAATCCTCGCCGTCACCTTCACCAACAAGGCCGCGCGCGAGATGAGGGACCGGATCGGGCGGCTGATCGGGCAGGCGGCCGAGGGGATGCCGTGGATGGGGACCTTCCACTCGGTCTCGGTCAAGCTCCTCCGCCGCCACGCGGAACTCGTCGGCCTCAAGTCGAACTTCACCATCCTCGACACCGACGACCAGATCCGGCTTCTGAAACAGCTCATCCTCGCCGAGAACATCGACGAAAAGCGCTGGCCCGCCCGGATGCTGGCGGGCCTCATCGACGGCTGGAAGAACCGCGCGCTGACCCCCGACAAGGTGCCGCAGTCCGACGCCACCGCCTTCAACTTCCGCGGCACCGAGCTTTACGCCGCCTATCAGGACCGCCTGAAGACGCTCAACGCCACCGACTTCGGCGACCTGCTCCTCCACTGCCTGACGATCTTCCGCGGCCACCCGGACGTGCTCGACCAGTACCAGCGGTGGTTCCGCTACATCCTGGTGGACGAATACCAGGACACCAACGTCGCCCAGTATCTCTGGCTCCGGCTCCTCGCGCAGGCCCACCACAACATCTGCTGCGTGGGCGACGACGACCAGTCGATCTACGGCTGGCGCGGGGCCGAGGTGGGCAACATCCTGCGGTTCGAGAAGGATTTTCCCGGGGCGAAGGTCATCCGGCTCGAACAGAACTACCGCTCGACCGGCCACATCCTCGCCGCCGCGAGCGGCCTGATCGCCTCGAACAAGGGTCGTCTCGGCAAGACGCTCTGGACCGAAGGCGACGACGGCGAGAAGGTCCGCCTCATCGGCCACTGGGACGGCGAGGAAGAGGCGCGCTGGATCGGCGAGGAGGTCGAGGCGATCCAGCGCGGCACCCGTGGCATGGACCCGGTGGACCTGAACGGCCAGGCGATCCTCGTCCGCGCCTCCCACCAGATGCGCGCCTTCGAGGACCGGTTCCTGACCATCGGCCTTCCCTACCGAGTCATCGGCGGCCCGCGCTTCTACGAGCGCCAGGAAATCCGCGACGCGATGGCCTATTTCCGCCTCGCCGTGTCACCCGACGACGATCTCGCCTTCGAGCGGGTGGTGAACCTGCCGAAACGGGGCCTGGGGGAGAAAGCGCAGACCGACATCGCCCGCATGGCGCGCGAAAACCAGTCCTCCTACCTCGACGCCGCCCGCGTGGCCCTCGCCACGGGCCGCATCACCGGCAAGGGGGCGGGGGCGCTCAGAACGTTCGTCGAAGGGATCGACCGCTGGCACAGGGTCACGCTCGTTCCCGACTACGACCACATCCGCCTGGCCGAGACGATCCTGGACGAATCCGGCTATACCGGGATGTGGCAGAACGACAAGACGCCCGAGGCGCCGGGGCGGCTCGACAACCTCAAGGAACTCGTCAAGGCACTGGAATCCTTCGACAACCTGCAGGGCTTCCTCGAGCACGTCAGCCTCATCATGGACAACGACGCCGAGGACGCGGCCGAGAAGGTCACGATCATGACCCTTCACGCCGCCAAGGGCCTCGAATTCCCCGTCGTGTTCCTGCCAGGGTGGGAGGACGGCCTCTTCCCCAGCCAGCGCAGCATGGACGAGTCGGGCCTCGCCGGCCTCGAAGAGGAACGCCGCCTCGCCTATGTCGGCATCACCCGTGCGGAACGGCTCTGCACCATCGGCTTCGCCGGCAACCGCCGCGTCTACGGCCAGTGGCAATCCGCGCTTCCCTCGCGCTTCATCGACGAACTCCCCGCCGAACACGTCGAGGTACTGACGCCTCCCGGCCTCTACGGCGGCGGCTTCGGCGCGGCCGGCATGAGCGTCGGGGGCGGCGTCGGGGGCGGGTCCGGTGGCGGCTTCGGCGCAAGGGGCCACGGCGGTTCCTCCGGCGGCTCCTCCATCGAGGACCGCGCCACCAGGGCTGACGTCTACAACTCCCCAGGCTGGAAGCGGATGCAGGAACGCTCCTCCCGGCGCCCGATCTCGCAGCCGCGCGAGGCACGGCACGTCGTCATCGACCTCGACGCCGTCACTGCCTTCACCGAAGGCGACCGCGTGTTCCACAGGAAGTTCGGCTACGGCACCGTCACCGCGCTCGAAGGCGACAAGCTCGCCGTCGCGTTCGACAGGGCCGGCGAAAAGCACGTCCTCGCGGGCTATGTCGTGGCCGAAGATCTCGCCGGTGACATCCCGTTCTGACCCTCGGCCGGGCCGCGCCCGGATCAGGTCCGCCCCGCTCGGCAGCCGACGGCGGCGGAATTCCATCGACCCCGCATCCTCTCGCCGCCGGCGACAATCGCGTTCCCGGGATCCGGTGTCTCGGCACTGATTCACGAAGGTCAAACGGAAACGGCGGCGCAGGGGGAGGACCCGCGCCGCCGTCGGTCGCAACCGGCGCCCCGAGGGAGGAGGGGGGGCGCGGGCGCTGTTGCCGTGAAGACCGCGGCAGCCCGAGGGAGGAGGAAGGGCGCCGCCGTCTTCACCACGCTGGCCCCGAGGGAGGAGGAAGGGGCCTCGCGTCACGTTCCCCGCCGTGCGGCGGGGTATCCAAAAGTGGCGGCGGCACCAGGGAGGAGGTCGGCGCCGCCGCCGTAGTCACCCGGACCCAGGGAGGAGGAAGGGTCCAGGATGGAAACTCACTTGCCGTAGGCTGCTTCCCGCGCCACTTCGTCCAGCATGAACCGGCTCATGCCCATGTCGGCCAGGTCGCGGTCGCTCAGCGCGTTCAGTTCGGCGAGCGTCTCGCGATATACGTTGTGGCGCTTGCGGGCAGCACGGTATTCGGCGAGGTAGGCGGTGAACTTGCCGACAAGACCCGAGTCGGCGTGACGGAGAACATTTACATTTGCCATTTCAGTTGCCTCATTTACCCATGTGCGCCGTTCTGGCGTCGCTGAGGAGAAGATGGCGCTAATGCTGCAACTGCACAACGGGTCGGCCCACAATGCTGCCATGCAGAATGTGCATGACTTCTACTGACCTATTTTCGCTCAGGTTTTCAGCAGGGGCGACCTTTTATTAGCCGCGGGCCGCCCACAAGTTGAGTTGCGTACCTCAGACGCCGCGCCGGGCGGGGAATCCGTCAAGGGAAATCACATGACCGTGACCAGAGAAACTGTAGAGGCCATCCTCGGCCGCATCGCCGTTCCGGGTGGCGGAACGCTCATCAGCCGCGATCTGGTCCGCGCGCTCGCGGTCGGTTCCGACGGGATTCGCTTCGTGATCGAGGCCGAAAGCCCCGAAGCCGCCCGTGCGCTCGCCCCCGTCCGCGACCAGGCCGAGGCGGACCTGAAGGCGCTGGGGGCAGGGCCCGTCTCGGTCGTCCTGACCGCGCACGGTCCCGCGCAGAAGGCCCCCCCGCCGACGCTCAAGATCGGCGGCCACCCGACACCGCAGGCCGGCCCCCAGCGCGTCACCGGCGTCGACCGCATCCTCGCCGTGGCCTCGGGCAAGGGCGGGGTCGGCAAGTCCACCGTCGCCTCGAACCTCACCGTCGCGCTCGCCCGCCAGGGCCGCCGCGTCGGCCTCCTCGACGCCGACATCTACGGCCCCTCGCAGCCCCGGATGATGGGCGTCAGCCAGCGCCCGCAGTCGCCCGACGGCAAGACGATCATCCCTCTCAGGGCCCACGGCGTCACCATGATGTCGATCGGCCTCATGCTGAAGGAAAACGAAGCCGTCGTCTGGCGCGGGCCCATGCTGATGGGCGCGCTCCAGCAGCTTCTGACGCAGGTGGAATGGGGCAAACTCGACGTCCTCGTCGTCGATCTTCCGCCCGGGACCGGTGACGTGCAGCTCACCCTCTGCCAGCGCACGCACCTGACCGGCGCCCTCGTCGTCTCCACTCCGCAGGACGTGGCGCTTCTCGACGCGCGCCGCGCCATCGACATGTTCGCCAAGCTCAAGACGCCGGTTCTCGGCCTCATCGAGAACATGTCCACCTATATCTGTCCCAGTTGCGGGCACGAGGCGCACATCTTCGGCCATGGCGGCGTCCGGGCCGAGGCCGACCGCATCGGCGTGCCCTTCCTCGGCGAGCTCCCCCTCAGCCTCGACGTCCGCCTCGCAGGCGACGCCGGCACCCCCATCGCGGCGGGCGAGGGGCCGATCGCCGAGGCCTATGCACGTCTCGCGGCCCGCCTCGTCGCCGGCGGCATGGCCTGACGCGCCGCCGCGCAGCGCGTGCGGGATTTCGCGGGAAAGCCAGCGCAACACGCCGAATCACCGGCCGTCTCGACCGCGTGAACGGTCGTGATTCCGGGGCTTCCGCCCGCGTTGCCGGCGCTGTCCACGCCTGACCCGGCGGATTTTCCGGGATTGCGTGGGAAACCGTCCGAACGTGGCATGTCCCCTCCAGACCTCATCGAGTTACGCCAGATATTGATGCAAGATCGAAAGACTCCACAATATATGTGATTTATCCATGCCATAATTACCGCCATGGCTTGCTTCCGTGCCTCTGCTCGGGCAGATGTCATGCCATTCCCCCACATTTTCCCCTTGCTTCCCATATAGTCCCATGTCATCCCTTGTGCATCGGACTAGGACGGGCAGACAAACTTCGGGGCACCCAAGACCCCACGGCGAAAAGCAGGCTTCATACAGGCACCCGCACAACTCCGAGACCAAGAGATCCGGCGCGCAGGCGAGCAGACATCCCCCCAGGTGGCAGGCGCAGCCGGACAGACGACCCAGAGATGGGACGAGGGCGGCGGATCGGGCAGTGGCAGCAGCCCGATCCGCCGTTGTCTTTTCCGGCGGTCGTGATCGGGACGGCGGGATTCCCGGGGGGAGGGGACAGGGAACGAAAGGCGCGCGCCCTTGGCACGCAGGTTCAGAGGATCGGAGACGTTCAAGGTGGACGCCAAGGGTCGCGTGTCGATCCCGGCGGCCTTCCGGCGCGTCATCGAGGCCTCCGACCCCGACTGGCGCGACGGTCTGAAGCCCAACATCGTCATCGTCTACGGCGACCACCGCCAGGACTGGCTCGAAGTCTACACGATGACCGCCATCGACGAGATCGACCGCCAGATCGAGGACATGCAGCGCGGCTCGAAAGAGCGCCTGATGCTCGAGGACCTGATGCACGGCAAGTCGCTCGAAACGCAGATCGACGACGACGGCCGGCTCGTCCTGCCCCAGAAGCTGCGCGAGAAGATCGGCCTCAAGGACGAGGCGTTCTTCATCTCGGCCGGCGACTACTTCAAGATCTGGAAGCCCGAGACCTACGCCGAGCACGACCGGCGCCAGGCCGCGAAGCTCTCCGAAATCTACCCCGAGGATTTCGACCCGCGGAGCCTGCTCCCGCCCCGCTCAAGGGGATGACGCATGGCCGCTGCCGCCGCCCGCATCCCGCAGGACGACCCCCACATCCCCGTCCTCCTCGGCCCGCTGCTGAAGGCCGTCGCGCCCGTCTCGGGCATCTGGGTTGACGGGACCTTCGGCGCCGGCGGCTACACACGCGCCCTGATCGGCGCCGGTGCCGCGCAGGTGATCGCGATCGACCGCGACCCTGCCGTCTTCGCTCTCGCCCGCCCCTGGGCCTCGGCCTACGGCGGCCGCCTCCGGCTCGTGCAGGGCACCTTTTCCGACCTCGACACCATCGCCGGCATCCCCGTCGACGGCGTCGTGCTCGATCTCGGCGTCTCCTCCATGCAGATCGACACCCCCGAACGCGGCTTTTCCTTCCAGAAGGACGGCCCGCTCGACATGCGGATGGGCGACCAGGGCCGGACGGCCGCCGACATCGTCAACCATGCCTCCGAATCCGGCCTCGCCGACATCCTCTTCCACTATGGCGAGGAACGCGCGGCCCGCCGGATCGCCCGCGCCATCGTCTCGGCCCGTGCCGTCGGGCCGATCACGACGACCCTTGCGCTCGCCCGCATCATCGAGCGCGCGCTGCCGCGCGCGAAACCGGGCCAGAGCCACCCCGCGACCCGCAGCTTCCAGGCCCTCCGCATCGCCGTGAACGACGAATTCGGCCAGCTTCTCGCCGGGCTCGAGGCTGCCGAGCGCGCCCTGAAACCGGGGGGCAGGCTTGCGGTCGTCACCTTCCACTCGCTCGAGGACCGGGTGGTGAAGCGCTTCCTCCAGATCCGATCGGGCGCGGAGGGCCAGGCGAGCCGCCACGCGCCCGAACGTGCCGCCGCTGCAGCGGCCTTCCATCTTCCCCGCCGTCAGGGCATAGCTGGCGACGAGACCGAACTGGCGGCGAACCCGCGGGCCCGCTCGGCAAGGCTCCGTGTCGCGGTGCGCACCGAGTCTCCGCCGGGCCGCGCCGATCCCGCCCGCCTCGGGCTTCCGAAACCTGTCCTCAAGGACATCTGAGATGCGTACCCTGCTCCTCGTTTCGACCGCTCTGGCCGTGATGGCCCTCGCGTTCTGGGCATACCGGGAGAACTATCGGACCCAGGCCGAGCTGTCGGATGTGCGCGACCTGCGGAACGAGATCGGCCTGCTGCGCGAAAGCCTCTCGGTTCTGCGTGCGGAATGGGCCTACCTGAACCGCCCGGACCGGCTGCGCGAGCTGGCCGAGATCAATTTTCCCCGGCTCGAGCTGCTGCCCATCGACCCCACCCAGTTCGGCGATCCGGGCGAGATCATCTATCCGACGCCCCCCGCACTGCTTGCCTCGGGCGCCATCGACACCTCTGCCAGCACCGGGACCGCGCCGTGATCCGTACGCCCCTCCGCCCGCTCGCCCGCATCCTTCAGGCCCGCGCAAGGGGCGAGAACCCCGACGCGATCGAACGCGAGAACCGCCGCCTGCGGCATGAGGCGATGAAGGACCGTTCGCGCGCCCGCTCCGAGGTCCGCCTCGTCGTGCTCGCCTTCCTCGTCGCCCTCGGCTTCGGGGCGGTCGCGGTCCGCATGGGCACGCTCGCCGCAGTCAAGCCGACGGAACCCGAGACGGCGGGCGGCGGGGCTGCGTCGATCATCGCGCAGCGGGCCGACATCGTGGACAGGCGGGGCCGTATCCTCGCCACCAACCTGCTGACCTACGCGCTCTATGCCCAGCCCGCTCTGATGGTGGACAAGAAGCGCTCGGCCACGGAACTCGCCCGCATCTTCCCCGATCTCGACCCCGTCAAGCTGGAGAAGGATTTCTCCGGCGGTCGCAAGTTCCTCTGGATCAAGAAGAAGATCTCGCCCGAGCAGCTGCAGCTCGTGCACGAGATCGGCGATCCCGGCCTGCTGTTCGGCCCGCGCGAGATGCGCCTCTATCCGAACGGGGCGATTGCCGCCCATGTCCTCGGGGGGGCGGGCTTTGGCCGCGAAGGCGTCAATTCGGCCGAAGTGATCGGCACCGCCGGGGTCGAGAAGGTCTTCGACGACTGGCTTCGCGATCCGGCCAACGGCGGTGCGCCGCTCGAGCTGACCATCGACCTGTCCGTCCAGTCCGCTGTCGAGGAGGTGCTCGCGGGCGGGATGCGGCTGATGAACGCCAAGGGTGCGGCGGCGATCCTGATGGATGTTCGCACTGGCGAGGTGATTTCGCTCGCCTCGCTCCCCGACTTCGACCCGAATACCCGTCCGCCCTCCCTGACCCGGGGCGACCCCGGCGACAGCCCGCTGTTCAACCGCGCCGTCCAGGGCGTCTACGAGCTTGGATCGACGTTCAAGATCTTTGCCATCTCGCAGGCGCTCGAGCTCGGGATCGTCACGCCCGACACGATGATCGACACCCGCGAGCCCTTCGCCTTCGGGCGGTTCCGCATCACCGATTTCGAATACAACGGCCCCGAGAACACCGTCCGCAACGTCATCGTGAAATCCTCCAACGTCGGCACGGCCCGGATCGCGCTGATGATCGGCAAGGAGCGTCAGCAGCAGTTCCTGAAGTCTCTCGGCTTCTTCGAGCCGACCTCCATCGAACTGGTCGAGGCGCCGGGCGCAAAGCCGATCCTGCCGAAGAAGTGGGTGGACATCTCGACGGCGACGATCTCCTACGGCTACGGCCTTTCGGCGAGCCCCCTGCACCTCGCCGCGGCCTATGCGACGATCGCGAACGGCGGGCGGCGCGTGATGCCCACGCTGCTCAAGACGACAGCGCCGCGCGAGGGTGAGCGCGTGATGAGCGAGGAGGTCGCCGCGACCGCGCGCTCCATGCTCCGCGGGGTTGTGACCGAAGGCACGGCCAGCCTCGGCGATGTCCGCGGCTACGAGGTCGCCGGCAAGACCGGGACCGCCAACAAGCGCGCACCGAACGGCGGCTACGACGAGAACAAGGTCATCACCACCTTCGCCTCGATGTTCCCTGCGTCCGATCCGAAATACGTGCTCGTCGTCTCGCTCGACGAACCCGTCGAGACCTCGGGCGCCGAGCCCCGCCGCACCGCAGGCTGGACGGCAGTCCCGGTTGCGGCCGAAATCATCCGGCGCGCCGGGCCGCTCCTCGGCCTCAGGCCGCAGGTTGAACCCGCCCCGCAAGATGCGGTAACACTCGTCGCCAACTAGAGCGGGAACAAGCCGGAGGGGATGGTCCCGCAAGGGACACCAGATATGGCGCGCGTCAGCACATCACTGGCCGAACTCGGCCTGACCGCACAGGGCGGCGCCGAGGCCATCGTGACCGGGATCGCGTCGGACAGCCGACAGGTGCGGCGCGGTTTTCTGTTCGCCGCCCTTCCGGGCAGCCGGGTTCATGGCGCAAGCCATGTCGGCGCTGCCCTGGCGCTCGGCGCCTCGGCCATCCTCACCGACAGGGCTGGCGCCGAGATCGCGGGGCCGCAGCTTGAGGCGGCAAAGGCCGCGCTCGTCGTGGCCGAGGACGCGCGCGAGGCGCTTGCCCTCGCCGCCGCGCTCTGGTTCGGCCGCCAGCCGGCCGCCGTCGTCGCCGTTACCGGCACGAACGGCAAGACCTCGGTTGCCACCTTCACCCGCCAGATCTGGACGCATCTCGGCCTCCAGGCCGCGAACATCGGCACGACCGGGGTGGAAGGCGCCTTCAGCGCGCCCTCGATCCACACGACCCCCGAACCCGTGGCCCTCCACCGCCTGCTGGCCGACATGGCGACGGCAGGCGTCACGCACGTGGCGATGGAGGCGTCCTCGCACGGCCTCGACCAGCGCCGCCTCGACGGCGTGCAGCTCACCGCCGCCGCCTTCACGAACCTCACGCAGGACCATCTCGACTACCACGGCGACATGGAAACCTACTTCAGCGCCAAGATGGGCCTCTTCGACCGCGTGCTCCCCGAGGATGCGACCGCCGTGATCAACATGCACACCGCCCGCGGCGCCGCCGTGGCCGAGATCGCGAAAAGACGCGGCCAGCGCGTCCTCGGCGTCGGCCTCGCGGAAGAGGACGACCTGCGCATCCTCGCGCAGCGGTACGACATGACCGGGCAGGATTTGCGCTTTTCCTGGCGCGGCAAACCCCAGCTCGTCCGCCTTCCCCTCATCGGCGGCTTCCAGGCAGGCAACGCCCTTCTCGCCGCCGGTCTCGCCATCGCGGGCGGCGAGGCGCCAGAGGCGGTCTTCGCCGTCCTGCCCAGACTTTCGACGGTCCGGGGCCGGATGCAGCTCGCCGCCACCCGCGACAACGGCGCGGCGGTCTTCGTCGACTACGCCCACACGCCCGACGCCGTAGCGACCGCCCTCAAGGCGCTCCGCCCCCACGTCATCGGCCGCATCGCCGTCGTCCTCGGCGCGGGCGGCGACCGCGACCGCACCAAGCGCCCGCTGATGGGCAGGGCCGCCGCGCGTCACGCCGACATCGTCTTCGTTACCGACGACAACCCCCGTAACGAGGATCCCGCCGCCATCCGGGCCGCCGTCATGGAGGGCTGTCCCGGGGCCACCGAGGTCGGCGACCGCGCCGAGGCGATCCTGCGGGCCGTCGACACGCTCCAGCCCGGCGACGCGCTCCTCGTCGCCGGCAAGGGGCACGAGACCGGCCAGATCGTCGGCCAGGACGTCTACCCCTTCGACGACGTCGAACAGGCGAGCGTGGCGGTCGCCGCGCTCGACGGCCGCATATGACGGCGCCGCTCTGGACCTCGGAGGCCCTGGCGGCGGCGACCGGCGCCCGCGTCACGCGCCCGTTTGCCGTCACTGGCATCTCGATCGACACCCGTACCATCGCCAGGGGCGATCTCTTCGTTGCGCTGACCGCCGTCCGCGACGGCCACGACTTCGTCGCCGACGCGCTTGCGAAGGGCGCCTCCGCCGCCCTCGTCGCGCGCCATCCCGCCGGCGTTTCACCCGACGCGCCCCTCGCCCTCGTCTCCGACGTTCTGGACGCCCTCCGCCAGCTTGCCGCGGCGGCGCGCGCCCGCACCCCGGCCCACACCCCGGCCCGCGCGGTCGGCGTCACCGGGTCGGTCGGCAAGACCTCGACCAAGGAGATGCTCCGCGCGATCCTGTCGGGGCAGGGGGCCACCCACGCTGCGGAAGCGAGCTACAACAACCACTGGGGCGTGCCCCTGACGCTCGCCCGCATGCCCGCGGCGACCCGCTTTGCCGTGTTCGAGATCGGCATGAACCGCCCCGGCGAGATCGCCCCGCTCGCGCGCCTCGTCCGGCTCGACGTCGCGCTCGTCACCACGGTCGGGGCCGCGCATCTCGAAGCCTTCGAAAGCCTCGACGGCATCGCCCGGGAAAAGGCCTCGATCTATGACGGCCTCCTGCCCGGCGGCACCGCGGTCGTCCCCCTCGGCCTGCCCACGACGCCCATCCTCCTTGCCAGGGCCCGCGCCACCGCCGCCCGCATCCTGACCTTCGGGCACGAGGCCGGGGCCGACTTCCGCATCCTCGACGCGACCGTGACCGAGGGCGCCACCGTCATCCGCGCCGAACGGCTCGGCGAGCCGCTCCTTTTCAAGGTTCTCACCCCCGGTGTCCATTTCGCGATGAACGCCCTCGCCGCCCTCGCCGCCGCCGAGGCGCTCGGGGCGGATCCGGCGCTCGCCGCGCTCGACCTGGGCCGCTGGGCACCGCCCGGGGGACGCGGCGTGCGCGAGACGATCCGGCTCGACGTGGTGGACGAGGCACTGGCCTTCGACCTCATCGACGACGCCTTCAACGCTAATCCGGCCTCGCTGGCGGCCGCGCTCGACGTCCTCGCCGCGGCGCGGCCGACCGACGGGGTGGGCCGCCGGTCCAAGGGACGCCGGGTCGCGGTGCTGGGCGACATGCTGGAACTCGGCCGGACCGAACTTGCCCTGCACCGGGCTCTGGCCGACCACCCCGCGATCGCGGACATCGACGTCATCCACTGCCTTGGCCCCCGAATGCGGGCCCTCTGGGAGGCGCTTCCAGAGTCGCGGAGGGGCGAGTGGCACGAGTCGGCCGCAGCCTTCGCCCAGCGCGCCGGCGCGATCGCCGATGCCGGTGACGTGGTGCTGGTGAAAGGCTCGAAGGGGTCGAAGGCAAGCCTGGTGGCCGAGGCGCTGCGGCGCCTCGGGCGGCCGGAGGCCAGAGTTATCGGAGGAGCTGGGTAGAATGCTCTACTGGTTGTCCACGCTGTCCGACGGAGGAGATTTCTTCAATCTCTTCAAGTATATCACCTTTCGAGCGGGGGCCGCTTTCTTCACCGCCCTGGTTTTCGGATTCGTCTTCGGGAAGCCCCTGATCGATCTTCTCCGCCGCAAGCAGGGCAAGGGCCAGCCGATCCGCGACGACGGTCCCGGAACCCACTTCGCCAAGGCTGGCACACCTACCATGGGCGGCCTCCTCATCCTGTCGGCGCTGTTTGTCTCGACGCTGCTCTGGGCGCGGCTCGACAATCCCTATGTCTGGATCGTGCTCGGCGTGACGATGGCATTCGGGCTCATCGGGTTCGCCGACGACTATGCCAAGGTCAGCCGGCAGAGCACACGCGGGGTTTCGTCACGGATGCGCTTCCTTGCGGGTCTCGCGATCGCGGCGCTTGCCGGTTTCGCGGCCGCGCGCATCCAGCCCGCAGGGCTGAGCGGACAGCTCGCCCTGCCCTTCTTCAAGACCCTGCTCGTGAACCTCGGCATCCTTTACGTGCCCTTCGCGATGATCGTCATCGTGGGCGCGGCCAATGCGGTGAACCTGACCGACGGGCTGGACGGACTTGCGATCATGCCGGTGATGATCGCGGCCGCGACGCTCGGCATCATCGCCTACACCGTCGGCCGGGCCGACTTCACCGAGTATCTGGGCGTCAACTTCGTGCCGGGAACGGGCGAGATCGTGATCTTCAGCGCGGCCCTCATCGGCGGGGGCCTCGGGTTCCTGTGGTACAACGCCCCGCCCGCCGCGGTCTTCATGGGCGACACCGGCTCTCTCGCCCTCGGCGGCGCGCTCGGCGCCATCGCGGTCGTGACCAAGCACGAGATCGTGCTCGCCATCGTCGGCGGCCTCTTCGTCGTCGAGGCGCTCTCGGTCATCATCCAGGTCGCCCACTTCAAGCGGACGGGCAAACGCGTCTTCCTCATGGCGCCCATCCACCACCATTTCGAGAAGAAGGGCTGGTCCGAGCCCCAGATCGTCATCCGCTTCTGGATCATCAGCCTGATCCTCGCGCTCATCGGGCTGGCCACGCTGAAGGTCAGATAGCCCCGCCAGTCGGTTACACCGGGGAAGTGTCGCCGTCCCGGCGGTCGTTGTCCGGCGGCACGGTCGGTCTCCCGGCCGAACCCGCCGAAGCAGAGGTGCACCCGACGTGCAGATCGAGGCGCTCCTCGAATCCTGGGGTCTTCCCGCGCTCGTCCTCGGCGGCGCGCTCGACGCCGACAGCGCCGCCCTTCTCGGGGGGGCGGTGGCCGGCCGGGGGCATTTCTCCTTCGTGGGTGCCGCCCTCGCCGTCGCCCTCGGCGGGGCGCTCCACGACCATGTCTGGTTCGGGCTCGCCCGTCTCTCGCGCCGGAACGCCGCCGTCCGACGCATCCTCGCCCGGCCCGCGGCCCGGACCTGGCTCGACCGCCTCAGCCGCCGCCCGCTCGCCGGTTCCTTCGTCATCCGCTTCATCCCCGGCGCGCGCACCATCGGCCCCGTCGTCCTCGGTTCCTCCGGCCTTGGCTGGCCGGCCTACGCCGCCGTCGAGGCCGTCGCCGTCCTCGCCTGGGGCTTCGTGATGACCGCCCTCGGCACCGGCGCGGGCCGCGCGGTCGAGGCCTTGTTCGGCCGGATGCCCCTCCCTCACCACCTCGGGATCATTCTCGCCGGCGCCGTGGCCGTCGGCTTTGCCCTCTGGGCGGTCCGCCGCGCCCGCCGCGCCCGGACCGGACCCGGCGACTGATCCCCGCCGCTCTTCCCCTTTCGGGCCGGCTGACATATTGAGGTAAGCGCAAGGCAGGGGGCCCCGCGACCCGAGGCGGAAGCAGCGACCATGAACCCGACGCGGGGCAGCGATCACGGCAACACGTCCGTTCGGCCTGCCGGCCTCGCCGCCGTCGATCCGGGCCTCCTTCGGCTTGCCGGCCCCGTCCACCTCGACCCCGACGCCACCCCTTGCGTCCTTCTCGTCCACAACGAAATGGCGGTCCTGCCCGAACTCCTCGACCACTACCGCCGCTGCGGCCCGGTCTCGTTCCTCGTCGTCGAAGACCGCTCGACCGACGCCACCCCCGCCTTCCTCGCCGCCCAACCCGACGTGACCGTCTTCCACCCCGCCGCGGGCACCGCTACAGCACCCACAAGCGCGGCTGGCGCGGTACGCTCCTCGACGCCTTCGCCGAGGGCCGATGGACGCTCGTCCCCGACGCCGACGAATTCCTCCATTATCCCGGCCTCCTCGACGGCGGCCTCCCCGCTCTCCTCTCCGACCTCGACCGCGAGGGGGCCGAGGCGCTCCACGCCACCATGGTCGACATGTATGCCGACCGCCCGCTTGCAGACCACATCTATGCGGGGGGGGGGGGCTTCTCGACGCCTTCCCGCTCTTCGACGGTCCCGACTCGTACCGCCTCCTCGCCTCGCCCACCCGTTTTGCCGCCGGCTACCCTTCTCCCCGCGCCCTCGTCTTCGGCGGCCTGCGCGAACGCCTCTTCAACCGCCGCGCCGACCCCACCCCCTTCCAGTCGTGGCTCCTGCGCCACTTCGCCCGCCTCGACGGTTCCTTCACCCCGGGCGCGCTGTCGCGCCAACTCTCCGCCCTGACCCGCCGCGCCACGAAGCGGCTCTGGACTGAGGCGCTCGTCTGCTCGAAGGTTCCGCTCGTGAAATGGCGCCGCGGCCTGCGCTTCTCGGGTGGGGTGCATGCCGTCTCGCGCCCCTTGCGCCTCTCCGACCGCTCTGCCGTGCTCCTGCATTTCAAGTTCACGCGCGGCGCGGAAGGGCTGGCCTACATCGCCGAACGCGGCGAACATGTTGGGCGGGGCTACCACTACCGCCACATGGTCAGCCAACAGGCCGTCATCGGCCGCTCACCCGTCGGCCCGCCCACCCGCCGGTTCGACGGCACGGGTGCCTTCGGCCCCCTGTTGCGGTGAAGGGAGAACTCGGGATGCGCCTGTCGTTCCGTTCCGCCCGCCGGAAGATCCACCGGCTCCTCCGGTCGCGTGTGGTCAGGGTCGACGGGGTCCGCCTCCTCGCCCATCACCCCCTCGTTCCCGACGAGGTGCGTGACCTCATCTGCCGGGCCACGCTCGAAGATGGGGAGCGCGCGCTGGTCAGATCGCTCCTCCGCCCCGAAGACCGCGTGCTCGAGATCGGCACCGGGACCGGCCTCGTCGCGCTCGTCTGCGCGGGCATCGTCGGACCGGGACATCTCCTGTCCTACGAGGCCAACCCCCTCAACGAACCCCTCATCCGCGCGAACTTCGCCCTGAACGGACGCGCCCCGAACCTCCGGATGAAGGCCGTCACCGCCGACGGCGCGCCCCTGCGCTTCCACGCCGCCGAGAACCTCATCTCGTCCTCGTCGCGCGACAGGCGGCGGCCGGCGAAGCTCATCGAGGTGCCGAGCGACCCGATCGCCACCGCGATCGCCGACCACCGTCCGACCGTGATCGTCATCGACGTCGAGGGCGCCGAGATCGACATCCTGCCGGTCGCCGACCTGTCCGGGGTCCGCGCGATCCTCGTCGAACTCCATCCCGACATCGTGGGCGAGGCCGCGATCACAA
Organism: Pseudomonadota bacterium; assembly: GCA_049323795.1. Classification (GTDB taxonomy): domain Bacteria; phylum Pseudomonadota; class Alphaproteobacteria; order Rhodobacterales; family Rhodobacteraceae; genus JAOADN01. Next base: position 36,169 of record JBMOOH010000049.1, on the reverse strand, counting down.
GCCTTCTGGACCTCCTCTGCCATCAGGGCTTCGTCCCCGCCCGGACGCTCCATCGCAACACGCTCTTCGTCCGGCGCACGGGCCCGAGCCGCCCGGGCACCGACGACTCCCCCTTCCGAATTCCCCGCGCCTGACTTACTCACACCATGGTGGAGGGCGTCAGGCGTGCCTCCGGGTTCCGGTCGGGGTGCAGGCATGATTCCAGTCCGTGGCTACGAAGGCGCAAGGGTCGCGGTGCTGGGCCTCGGCCGCTCCGGCCTCGCCACCGCCCGCGCGCTCGCCGCGGGCGGCGCTGTCGCGCTTCTCTGGGACGACAGCCCCGAGGCCCGCGCCAGGGCCGAGGCGGAGGGGTTCCGGATCACCGACATCACCCGCGACACGTCATGGGAGAACCTCGCGCTTCTCGTCACCTCCCCCGGCATCCCGCACCTCTACCCCGCGCCGCACCCCCTGATCGCCAGGGCGCTCGACCGCGGCGTGCCGGTCGACAACGACATCGGTCTCTTCTTCCGCTCATTTTCCACCCCTGACTGGGACAGCTTCGGCAGCGCGCCGAAGGTGGTCGCCGTCACCGGCTCGAACGGCAAGTCCACGACCACCGCCCTCATCCACCACATCCTCGTCGCCGGCGGCCGGACCGCACAGATCGCGGGCAACATCGGCCGCGGCGTCCTCGACCTCGACCCCGCGGGCGATGGCGAGGCGGTGGTGCTCGAGCTCTCCTCCTACCAGACCGAACTCGCCCGCGCGCTGACGCCGGACGTCGCCGTCTTCACCAACCTCTCGCCCGACCACCTCGACCGCCACGGCGGCATTGGCGGCTACTTCGCGGCCAAGGCCCGGCTCTTCACCCAAGGCGGCCCCGACCGCGCGGTCATCGGCGTCGACGAGCCCGAGGGCCGCTTCCTCGCCGGCCAGATGGGGCAGGGGCCGGACGACGCCCGCGTCATCCGCATCTCCTCGGGCCAGAGGCTCGAAGGTTTCGCCTGGGCGGTCTTCGCGCGCAAGGGGTTCCTGTCGGAATGGCGCAAGGGCCGCCAGGTCGCCTCGATCGACCTCCGCGACGTGAGGGGTCTTCCCGGTGCGCACAACCACCAGAACGCCTGCGCGGCCTACGCCGCCGCCCGCAGCCTCGGCCTCGCTCCGAAGGTCATCGAGGAAGCGTTCCACTCGTTCGAGGGCCTCCCCCACCGCAGCGAGCTCGTGGGCGAGAGGAACGGCGTGCGCTTTGTCAACGACAGCAAGGCCACGAACGTCGACAGCGCCGCGAAGGCCCTGCAAGCCTTCCCGAAGATCCGCTGGATCGCCGGGGGCCTGGGGAAAGAGGGCGGGATCGCCGCCCTCGCGCCCCACCTCGGCCACGTCGTCAAGGCCTACCTCATCGGCCACTCTGCCCGCGACTTCGCGCTCCAGATCAGCCAGACCCCGCACGAGATCTGCGAGACGATGGAGCGCGCCGTCGCCCGCGCCGCGGCCGAGGCGGAGCCGGGCGAAACCGTCCTCCTCGCCCCGGCGGCGGCGAGCTTCGACCAGTATCCGAACTTCGAGAAGCGGGGGGAGGACTTCACCGCGCGGGTGCGTTCCGTCCTGGAACAGGGCGCCGACTGACGGAAGGACCGCCGATGCAGCCACAGGACCGCCCCCGCGACCCCGAGGTCGCAACCTTCCTCGCAGCGCTCGAAACCGCCGTCATGGCCGACGCGCCCGCGGGATCCGAGGCGCGGGCCGCCGCCACCCGTGTCTTCGGCCGCACCCGCAGCCGTACCGGATCGGCAGGCGGCGCAGCCTCCGGCCTTCCCGTCTGCGCGATCCTGCCCGGGTGCTACGCCGCCGCCCGTGACGACACCCGCCGCCCGGTGGCCGAGGCTTTCGCCGCCCTCGCGCCGCGCCTCCGCTGGACGGTGCGCACCTCCTCGGGCGACGCGCGTTTCCGCGAGGGACATGCGAACGCGATGGTCGTCGGTCCGGACGGCATCGAGGCGCGGGACGATGTCCGGATCGGCGTCAGCCTGATGGCGCCGCATGTCGACTACCCGATCCACGTCCACCCGCCGGAAGAGGTCTACTTCTCCCTCACCCCCGGCGAGTGGTGGAACGACCGCATGGACTGGGCCGATCCCGGCCCGCGCGGACTGATCTACAATCCCCCCGGCATCCGCCACGCGATGCGCTCGGGCGAAAGCCCGTTCCTCGCGATCTGGCTCCTGCCGACCTGACACTCTGCCCGGGGAACTCCCCATCAACGGCCACTGCACCTGCGGCAACATCCGTTTCCGCCTGACCGACGGGCCGCTCTTCGTCCATGCCTGCCACCGCCCCGGTGCCCGCGCAAGACCGGCGGGCTGCATGCGATCGACGCGATGATCGAGACGGCCAGGATCGGCGCGTCGCCGGGCATCCCACCGGGGCGGATACCCCCTCGAACTCCGGCACGGCCGGATCAGCCTGCGCTGCCCCGACTGCCATGTCGCCCTCTGGTCGCACTCGGCGGGGGCAGGGCGGCCCATGGCATTCGTCCGGGGCGGCACGCTCGACGATCCCGCTGCACTGCCGCCCGACATCGACATCCTCACCTCGACGAAGCTTCCCCCCGGAAGCTCTCCCCGGTGCGTCCTGCCCGACGGCGTTCCGGCCGTCCCCGGATGCTGCGGCCGCAGGGCCTGCCGGCCGGCGCAAGCCTCGCCCGGCGTGACGCGGCCCCCGCACGATTCTGACTCCCCCGTGCCTGCGCGCTTTGCCGCCGGCCGCCCACCTTCGGCCCGGACGGCCCGACACGCGCGCCGCGCGCCCGGGGCCCCTCCGGTCCTCGACGTTTTTCCCCGCTGCCGGCCTGTTCCCGCTGGCGTCGTTGCCTCTGTTTGGCTACACTTTCTCTTCAGACCCGGTGAACGGGCGGGACGAGGCAGTGAGAGCGGTATCCCATGACTGAGATGGTCTATGGTCGCATGCCTGCGCGGGCGGGCGACCCGGTGCTTCCGCGCTGGTGGCGCACGATCGACAAGATCTCGCTGGTCTGCGTCCTCGTGCTTTTCGTCATCGGGCTGCTGCTCGGCCTGGCGGCGTCCGTGCCGCTGGCCGAGAAGAACGGACTCGATCCGTTCTTCTACGTCACGCGGCAGGCCATGTTCGGCACCATCGCCGTGACCGTGATGGTCGTGCTGTCGATGCTGCCCCCGCAGGCGGTGCGGCGGATCGGGATCATCGGCTTCGCCTTGGCCTTCGCCGCCCTGGTGTCGCTGCCGGTGGTGGGGACCGACTACGGAAAGGGCGCCGTCCGCTGGATTTCCCTCGGCTTCGCATCGGTGCAACCGTCCGAGTTCCTGAAGCCGGGGTTTGTCGTCCTCGCGGCCTGGCTGATGGCCGCGGCTTCCGAACTCGGCGGACCGCCCGGACGGCTCTATTCTTTCCTCACGGCCTCGGCCATCGTTCTTCTCCTTGTCCTTCAGCCCGATTTCGGGCAGGCCGCGCTCATTCTCTTCTCGTGGTCGGTTATGTACTTCATCGCCGGGGCGCCCTTCCTGCTTCTGGCCGTGGTGGTGAGCCTGGCCGGGGTCGGCGGACTTGCGGCCTACAGGGTGTCCGAACACTTCGCCCGCCGCATCGACGGGTTCCTCTCGGCCGACATCGATCCGCGCACCCAGATCGGCTACGCGACCAACGCCATACAGGAGGGCGGCTTCTTCGGCGTCGGTGTCGGTGAGGGCCAGGTCAAATGGTCGCTGCCCGATGCCCATACCGACTTCATCATCGCAGTCGCGGCCGAGGAATACGGCCTCGTCCTCGTCGTGGTGATCATCGCGCTCTATGCGACCATCACCATCCGGTCGATCCTCCGCCTGATGAACGAACGCGATCCCTTCATCCGCATCGCCGGCACCGGTCTTGCCTGCATCTTCGCCGTCCAGGCGATCATCAACATGGGTGTTGCCGCCCGCCTTCTGCCAGCCAAGGGAATGACCCTTCCCTTCGTGAGCTACGGCGGGTCCTCTGTCATCGCGAGCGGCATCCTCGTGGGAATCCTGCTTGCGCTCACCCGCCAGCGGCCGCAGGGGCAGATCGGCGACATCCTGCTGAAACGGGGCCGCTGATGGCTGCCCGGGCAGGGTCCGCCGTTCCGGCGCGCGATCGTCCCGGTGCCGCGGAGCGCGGCCGGGGCACGCCGCGCGGCCCGGTTCGCAGAGCCCCCGCGCCGTGAGCCGGCCGCTCCTCCTCATCGCGGCGGGAGGAACCGGCGGGCACATGTTCCCCGCACAGGCGCTGGCCGAGGAGATGCTCGCCCGCGGCTGGCGCGTGAAGCTCTCGACCGACGACCGGGGTGTGCGCTACGCCGGCGGGTTCCCGCATCCCGTGACGATCGAGCGCATTTCGTCCGCCACGACGGCGCGTGGCGGCGCGGCTGCGAAACTGGCTGTCCCCGGCCGGATCGCCCGCGGGATCGCGGCCGCCGGCTGGCGCATGTTCCGCGACCGCCCCACGGTCGTCGCGGGTTTCGGCGGCTACCCGACGATTCCCGCCCTCGCCGCGGCCTGGGCGCTGCGCCTTCCCCGGCTCATCCACGAACAGAATGGCGTCCTCGGCCGCGTCAACACCTTCTTCGCCCCGCGCGTGGATGCCATCGCCTGCGGGACCTGGCCCACCGCGCTCCCCCCGGGGGTCACAGGCACCCACACCGGCAACCCCGTCCGCGCCGCCATCCGCGACCGTGCCGCCGCCCCCTACATACCGCCCGGCAACTACCCGATGAGCGTCGTCGTCATCGGCGGCAGCCAGGGCGCGCGCATCCTCTCGGACGTCGTCCCCGCCGCCGTCGCGCAACTCCCCGACGGCCTCCGCCAGAACCTGCGCGTCGCCCACCAGGCCCGTCCCGAGGATGCCGGGCGCGCCGCCGCCATCTACGCCGCCGCCGGCATCCGGGCCGAGGTCGAGCCCTTCTTCACCGACATTGCCCGCCGCCTCTCCGAAGCCCAGCTCGTCATCTCGCGCTCCGGCGCCTCCTCGGTCGCCGACATCGCCACGATCGGCCGCCCGTCGATCCTCGTCCCTTTCGCCGCGGCCACCGCCGACCACCAGACGGCGAACGCCCGCGGCCTCGTGGATGCGGGGGCCGCGATCCTGATCCCCGAATCCCGCCTTGACCCCGCGACGCTTTCGCAGCACATCGCCACGGTCCTGACGAACCCAGGGGGCGCGACGCGCATGGCCGATGCCGCCCTGTCGCACTCTGTCCCCGACGCCACCGGACGCCTCGCCGCCCTCGTCGAGGCGCTGGCCCAGAAAGGAAGCGCATGAACGCCGCCGCAACCAAGCTCCCGCTCGAACTCGGGCCGATCCACTTCATCGGGATCGGCGGCATCGGCATGTCGGGCATCGCCGAGGTGCTGATGACCCTGGGTTACACCGTGCAGGGCTCTGACGCGAAGGCATCGAAGATCACCGACCGGCTCGTCAGGCTCGGTGCGACCTTCCACGAAGGCCAGCGGGCCGGAAACATCGGCGAGGCCGCGGTGGTCGTCATCTCCTCCGCGATCAGGAAGGGCAACCCGGAACTGGAAGAGGCCCGCCGCCGCAAGCTCCCCGTCGTGCGCCGCGCCGAGATGCTCGCCGAACTCATGCGGCTGCGGTCCAACATCGCCATCGCCGGCACGCATGGCAAGACGACCACCACCACGATGGTCGCGACGCTCCTCGACAGGGGCGGCTTCGATCCGACCGTCATCAACGGCGGCGTCATCCATGCCTATGGCTCGAACGCGCGCGCCGGGGCGGGGGAGTGGATGGTGGTCGAAGCCGATGAGTCGGACGGCTCCTTCAACAAGCTCCCCGCCACCATCGCGATCGTCACGAACATCGACCCCGAACATATGGAGCACTGGGGCACGATCGAGAATCTCCGCAAGGGCTTCCACGACTTCGTGACGAACGTTCCCTTCTACGGCCTCGCCGTCTGCTGCACCGACCACCCCGAGGTGCAGGCGCTCGTCGGCCGCGTCACCGACCGCCGCATCGTCACCTTCGGCTTCAACGCACAGGCCGACGTGCGCGCCCTGAACCTCCGCTTCGAAAAGGGCGTCGCGCATTTCGACGTGGCGCTCCAGGGCGAGGGCCCCGACGAGAAGGGCAGCGTGAGCCTGATCGAGGGCTGCACGCTCCCGATGCCCGGCGACCACAACGTCAGTAACGCGCTCGCCGCCATCGCCGTCGCCCGCCATCTGGGCATGAAGAAGGACGAGATCCGCACGGCTCTCGCAGGCTTCGCGGGTGTCAACCGCCGCTTCACCAAGGTGGGAGAGGTGCTGGGCGGCGTCACCGTCATCGACGACTACGGCCACCACCCGGTCGAGATCGCGGCGGTGCTCAAGGCCGCGCGGCAGGCCGTCGCGGGCAATCCCGGTGCCCGCGTGATTGCCGTCCACCAGCCCCACCGCTACACGCGGCTCTCGAACCTCTTCGAGGATTTCTGCGCCTGCTTCAACGAGGCCGACGTCGTCGCCATCGCCGAGGTCTATGCGGCCGGAGAGGACCCGATCCCCGGCGCCACGCGCGACGACCTCGTTGCGGGCCTCATCGCCCACGGCCACCGCCACGCCCGGGCCATCCTCGACGAGAACGACCTCGCCCGGCTGGTGCGGGAACAGGCGCGCCCCGGCGACATCGTCGTCTGCCTCGGGGCGGGCACGATCAGCGCCTGGGCGAACGGACTGCCCGCGCGGCTCTCACGCGCCGCGGCATGACCGTCGGCTGGCCCCTCCTCGCGGCCTGCCTCTGGGTGCTCGCGGCGGCAGGGACGGCGATGCTACCCTACCGGCGGCAGTTCCCGCCGGGGATCGTGCTCCTGGTGCTTGCGCCCGCGATCCTGGTCTGGATCGGCCTGGCGTACGGGGCCGTCCCCGCGCTTCTGGGAACCCTCGGTTTCGTCTCGATGTTCCGACGCCCCCTCTGGTTCCTCTCCCGTCGCGCGCTGGACCTGTCCATGCCCCGTCCGCCCGGCGCCGGCCCTGACCGCGAGGCCGGCCCATGACGCTCTCCATCGCCGCCATCGGCCTCTGGGCCGTCATCGCCACCGTGATCGCGATGCTGCCCTCGAAGGACAACCGCTGGACCGCCGCCTACGTCCTGATCGCCGCCGGCATCCCCATCCTCGGCTGGGTCACCTACGAGACAGGCCCGTTCTGGGGCCTCCTCAGCCTTGCCGCCGGCGCCTCGATCCTCCGCTGGCCGCTGATCTGCACCTGGAGGTGGCTGCGGCGGGGCGGCAAGCGCGAGGGGAAGGCGGCGGAGTAGGGCCCGGGCCGCATCACGGCACCGTGCGATTCGCTTTTCCGACCCCCGCCGATCCGCTAGAGGGAACGGATGGTGCTTCCCCCCGGCATATCCTCGGTCCGCGGTTCCCTGACCCCCGGCCGGAGCCTGTCCGATCTGACCTGGCTCCGGGTCGGCGGGCCTGCGGACTGGCTCTTCCAGCCGGCGGACGAGGCCGATCTCGCGTCCTTCCTCGCCGCGCTCGATGCTTCGGTGCCGGTCTTCCCGATCGGCGTGGGCTCGAACCTGATCGTCCGCGACGGCGGCCTGCGCGCCGTGGTCATCCGGCTTGGCCGGACCTTCGCGGGGATCTCGGTATCCGGCCGGACCGTGGTGGCCGGCGCGGCCTCGCTCGACGCCCACGTCGCCCGGAGGGCGGCGGAGGCGGGCGCGGACCTCGGCTTTCTGCGGACCATCCCGGGCACGATCGGTGGCGCGGTGCGGATGAACGCGGGCTGCTACGGCCACTACGTCGCGGACTTCCTTGTCGAAGTCCGGGTGGTCGCCCGTGACGGCAGGACCCTCGTGCTCCCCGCGGCCGGCCTCGGCCTCGGCTACCGCCGCTCGCAGCTTCCGGACGGGTGGGTCGTGATCGAGGCGACGTTCGATGCCCCGCCCGGCAATCCGTCCGAGATCGAGGCCCGGATGGCCGACCAGGTGGCCCGGCGCGACGCGAGCCAGCCCGTCAGGGACCGTTCGGCCGGATCGACCTTCCGCAATCCTGCGGGCTTCTCCTCGACCGGCCGGATGGACGACGTCCATGATCTCAAGGCCTGGAAACTGATCGACGACGCCGGGATGCGCGGGGCGAGGCGGGGTGGCGCGCAGATCTCGCCCAAGCACGCGAACTTCCTCGTGAACACCGGCGGTGCCACCGCGGCCGACCTCGAGGAGCTTGGCGAGGATGTGCGAAAAAGGGTTTTCCAACAGCGCGGTATCGCGCTAGAATGGGAAATCATGAGGGTCGGCGAACCGGCCCCTGAGGCAGTAGAAAAAGAATAACGAAACCAAGGGCCCGCAAGGGCCCCGGATACAGGCGGACATGGCGGGCGAGTCGAGCGGACATGCCCCCAAGGTGGCGGTTCTCATGGGCGGCCCTTCGGTCGAGCGCGAAGTTTCGCTCGTGTCGGGGCGCGAATGCGCAGCCGCGCTGCGGGAGGCGGGATACGACGTGGTCGAGGTCGATGCCGGCCCCGACCTGTCCGAGCGCCTGCGCGCGCTGGCGCCCCGCGTCTGCTTCAACGCGCTCCACGGTCGCTGGGGCGAGGATGGCTGCGTCCAGGGTCTCCTCGAATGGCTCCGGATTCCCTACACCCATTCCGGCGTCCTCGCCTCGGCGCTCGCGATGGACAAGACGAAGGCAAAGGAATCCTACCGGGCGAACGGATTGCCGGTGGCAGAGAGCGTCATGGCCAGCGCCGCGGAGGTGCAGGCGCGGCACGTGATGGCGCCGCCTTACGTCGTGAAGCCCAACAACGAAGGCTCCTCGGTCGGCATCCACATCGTCCGCGGGGACGCCAACGGCCCGGCCCGGCTCGGGCCGGACGCCCCCGCCGCCGTGATGGTCGAAGCCTATGTCCCGGGGCGCGAGCTGACCGTCAGCGTCCTCGGCGACCGGGCATTGTCGGTGACGGAAATCCTGACCGACGGCTGGTACGACTACCACGCGAAGTATGCCCCCGGCGGGTCGCGCCACGTCGTCCCGGCCCGGATCCCCGCCGAGATCACGCAAGCCTGCCGGGACTACGCCGTCCGGGCGCATCGCGCGCTCGGCTGCCGCGGGCTCAGCCGGACCGACTTCCGCTGGGACGACTCCAGGGGGCTGGCCGGCCTGTTCCTCCTCGAGACGAACACCCAGCCCGGCATGACGCCCACGTCGCTGTCGCCCGAGCAGGCGCGGGCCGAGGGCCTGAGCTTTCCCGACCTGTGCGCCTGGATCGTCGAGGACGCCTCATGCGACCGCTGACCTCGGCCCGCCGCCTGCAGGCGGAGTTCCCGCGCGATCCCGCCCCGTCCCGCTTTGCCTACCGGCTGGACCGGCTCTGGCTGACGCCGCTCTTCCGCGCGCTGGTGCGGATCGGCCTGCCCGCCCTTGCCGCCATCCTCGTGCTCGGCATCTACTTCGGCGATGCCACACGGCGCGAGGCGCTCCTTGCCCGGCTGGGCGAGGTCCGCCGCAGCATCGAGGACCGCCCCGAGTTCATGGTGCGACTGATGGCGATCGACGGGGCTTCGCCCGCGGTTGCGGACGGCGTGCGCAAGATGCTGCCGGTCACACTGCCCGAAAGCTCCTTCCGGATCGACCTCGAGGCGATGCGCGCCTCGATCGCCCAGATCGATGCGGTCGCGGGCGTGGACATCCGCATCCGCCCCGGCGGCGTCCTTCAGGTGGACATCCGCGAACGGGTTCCGGTGATCCTCTGGCGCAACGGTCCGAGGATCGAGATGCTGGACGCTTCCGGAAACCGCGTCGCCACGCTGGTGAACAGGACGGCGCGGCCCGACCTTCCGTTGATCGCCGGGGACGGCGCGGACCGGCGCGTCGACGAGGCGCTGGCCATATTCGGCGCGGCCAGCCCGATCCTGCCGCGTGTGCGCGGTCTTGCGCGGATCGGCGACCGGCGGTGGGACGTGGTCCTCGACCGCAGCCAGCGCATCATGCTGCCCGAGACCGGCGCGGCGGCGGCGATGGAGCGCGTGATCGCTCTCGACCAGGCCGAGGATCTGCTCGCGCGCGATGTGCTCGTCGTGGACATGCGCAGCGAGGACCGTCCGACCGTCCGTCTGGCGCAGGCCGCGGCCGACGAGTTGCGGCGAAAGAGGGAGATCGTAACCAAGGTGTCCAGACAATGACCGACCTGTATCAGTCGCAACGCGCGATGCGGAACATGCGCCGCACCGCCATGCAGCGCGGAGTGATCGCCATCCTCGATGTCGGCACGTCGAAGATCGCGTGCCTCGTGCTGAGGTTCGACCCGGCGTCGGCCGCGTCGGACCACCAGCGCGAGGAAGGGCTCGGCACGCTGGCCGGGCAGTCGCAGATCCGCGTGATCGGGGCCGCGACGACCCGGTCCCGCGGGGTGCGCTTCGGCGAGACCGATGCGATCCAGGAGACCGAGCGGGCGATCCGCACGGCGGTTCAGGCCGCCCAGAAGATGGCGCAGACCCGCGTAGACCACGTCATCGCCTGCCTGTCGGGCGCCCGTCCGCGCAGCTACGGACTGGCCGGCGAGATCGTCCTGTCGGAGTCGCAGGTCGGCGAGCAGGACGTCGGACGCGTCCTTGCCGCCTGCGACGTGCCCGACTTCGGGCCGGGCCGCGAGGTTCTGCACGCGCACCCCGTCAACTTCTCGATCGATCAGCGCACGGGCATCGGCGACCCGCGCGGGCAGGTGGGCAATCGGCTTGCCGTGGACATGCATCTGCTGGCCGCCGACTCGGGCGCGCTCGAGAACCTGCTCTACTGCCTCAAGCGGTGCGATCTCGAAGTCGCGGGCGTGGCGTCGTCGGCCTATGTCTCGGGTCTGGCCAGCCTGGTCGAGGACGAACAGGAACTGGGTGCTGCCTGCATCGACATGGGCGGTGGATCGACGGGCGTGTCGGTCTTCATGAAGAAGCACATGATCTTTGCGGATGCGGTGCGCATGGGCGGGGATCATGTCACGGGCGACATCGCCAAGGGACTTCAGGTTCCCCTGGCCGTGGCCGAGCGCATCAAGACCATGCATGGCGGGGTCATCGCCACCGGCATGGACGACCGCGAGATGATCGCGATCGGGGCGGATTGCGGCGATTGGGAGAAGGACCGGCGCACGGTCAGCCGGACCGAGCTGATCGGCATCATGCGGCCCCGCGTCGAGGAGGTTCTCGAGGAGGTGCGCGCGGTTCTCGACGCCGCCGGGTTCGAGCAGATGCCCAGCCAGCAGGTGGTGCTGACCGGCGGGGCAAGCCAGATACCCGGTCTCGACGGGCTGGCGGCGCGGATCCTCGGACAGAACGTGCGACTCGGGCGCCCGCTCCGGGTGCAGGGCCTGCCCCAGGCGGCGACGGGCGCGGCGTTCAGCGCCTCCGTGGGGTTGTGTCTTTTTGCCGCGCACCCGCAGGACGAATGGTGGGACTTCGAAATTCCGGCCGACCGTTACCCGGCGCGGTCGCTGCGCCGGGCGGTAAGATGGTTCCGGGACAACTGGTAGCCTCAATATCTTGAGGGGTTGGCGAAATGTCGCTGAAAGACCGATCGAGCCTCCCCGATTTTGTGGGGTTTCGGCGTTTTTCTCGTGACCTTGCGGGCGCCAGCCGGTAGGATTGACATGGGGACTCTCGGTCTGGGATGCGGTCCGGCCGACAAAAATGAACAGGCGGAGCAGATGGCGTTGAATCTGATGATGAAGGAAGAAGGGGACCTGAAGCCCCGGATCACGGTGTTCGGCGTCGGCGGCGCCGGCGGCAACGCCGTGAACAACATGATCGAGAAGCACCTCGACGGGGTCGAGTTCGTGGTGGCGAACACCGACGCCCAGGCGCTCCAGCAAAGCCTGTCCCTGAACAAGATCCAGCTGGGCGTCCGCGTGACCGAGGGCCTCGGCGCCGGGGCACGGCCGGCGGTGGGCGCCGCCGCAGCCGAGGAGACGATCGAGGAGATCGTGAACCATCTCGCCGGCGTGCACATGTGCTTCATCACCGCGGGCATGGGCGGCGGCACCGGCACCGGCGCGGCGCCGATCATCGCGCAGGCCGCGCGCGAGATGGGCGTCCTGACGGTCGGTGTCGTGACCAAGCCCTTCCAGTTCGAGGGCGCCAAGCGGATGCGCCAGGCCGAGGATGGCGTGGCTGCCCTTCAGAAGGTGGTCGATACGCTCATCATCATCCCCAACCAGAACCTGTTCCGCATCGCCAACGAGAAGACCACCTTCACCGAGGCCTTCGCCATGGCCGATGACGTGCTCTATCAGGGCGTCAAGGGGGTGACCGACCTGATGGTGCGGCCGGGCCTCATCAACCTCGACTTCGCCGACGTCCGGTCGGTGATGGACGAAATGGGCAAGGCGATGATGGGCACGGGCGAGGCGTCCGGCCAGGAACGCGCCATCCAGGCCGCCGAGAAGGCGATTGCGAACCCGCTGCTCGACGAGATCAGCCTGCGCGGCGCGAAGGGCGTTCTCATCAACATCACGGGCGGCGCCGATCTGACGCTTTTCGAATACGACGAGGCGGCCAACCGCATCCGCGAGGAAGTGGATCCCGACGCCAACATCATCGTCGGCTCGAGTCTCGATCCGGCGCTCGAGGGCATGATGCGCGTGTCGGTCGTGGCAACGGGTATCGACGCCGTTGCGGCCGAAACCGAGCAGCCGATCGCGCGGCGACGGATGTCCGAGCCGCTGGCTGCCCCGGCGTCCGCGCCGCAGGCGCAGTCCGTGCAGAAGACGGCCCCGCAGCAGCCTGCCTTCACGCATCGGCAGCCGGCTCCGCAGGCGCCGCGCGCGTCCGAGGTCCTGAGGGAATCGGCGCGCGTTCCGGCCGCGCCGCAGGCCACGGCCCAGGGCTACTCCGCGTCGGTGACCGATGCCTCGGTTCCGGCGGAGGAGGAGCCCTCGCTCTTCGGTGGCGAGGCGCTGTCCGGCAACGAACTGCCGCCGCCCGCCTACCGTCCGCAGCCGCCGCAGCACCGCGACCTCCACGTGGACGATGAGGCGGGGTCCTACGTCGCGCCCCGTCCGCGGTCGCCCGGGACGCCGTCGCCCGAGGCGCTCGCGCGGCTGCAGGCCGCGGTGAGCCGTGCGCCGGTGACCCAGCGGCCCGCGGCCCAGCAGGGTTCCCGGGCCGCTGCCCCGCCCGCCCCGGCCGCGCCGCGGGCAGCCGACCGTCCGCGCTTCGGGATCAACACGCTCATCAACCGGATGACCGGGCACAGCGAGCAACCCGAGCGCGCGCAGCCCGTGTTGCGGCCGCAGGGCGCTGCGGTCCAGGCCTATGACGAGGAAGAGGCGCCCGACCCCGACCACGACCGGATCGAGATCCCCGCCTTCCTGCGCCGCCAGGCCAACTGACGAACGCTCTGCACACGGAGGAAGGCCGGGCGATGCCCGGCCTTCTGCCTTTGGTGTCACCGGGTTCCGGCCGTTTCCGCCGATAGGCGTAATGCCGGGGCATTGTTTCAGTCCGTTGCAAAAGGTGAGTTGAGGATGGCCGTCCCGGCCGTTACCTCGTCGGGGAAAGAGAGCCGCATCGGCGGCCCACCCCGGGCAGGGCGCCAGGCTTGGCGCGGACATGAAGAGAGACGACGGTGCAGACGACCATACAATCGGCCGTGACGTTCAGCGGAATCGGGCTGCACACCGGGCAGCGCGTTCGCATGACCGTGCGCCCGGCCCCGGCCGGCCACGGAGTCCGGTTCCGCCGGACCGACGTGATCGGCTGCGACGCCGTCGTGCCTGCCCACTTCGCGTCGGTCGTTCCTTCCCGGCTCTGCACGCTTGTCGGAAACGGCGCCGGTGTCACCGTCTCGACCATCGAGCACATCATGGCGGCCCTGGCGGGCTGCGGGCTCCACAATGTCCTGATCGATATCGACGGCCCCGAGGTTCCGATCCTGGACGGGTCGGCCGCACCCTTCGTGGCCGGCCTGATGTCCCGGGGGCTGGCGGAGCTCGATGCGCCGGTCCGCGGCTTCGAGGTCCTCGCCCGGGTCGAGGTGACAGAGGGCAGCGCGATCGCGCGGCTCGATCCCGCGCCGATGTTCGAGATCGACTTCAGCATCGACTTCTCCGACGCCGCCATCGGTCGGCAGCGCAAGCGGCTCACCCTGTCGAACGGCACGTTCGTGCGCGAGCTTTGCGACAGTCGGACCTTCTGCCGGCAGCAGGATGTCGAAGCGATGCGCGCCAACGGGCTGGCGCTCGGCGGCACCTACGAGAACGCGGTCGTGGTCGATGGCGGCGCCATCCTTTCGCCCGGCGGGTTCCGTCACCCCGACGAGGCGGTGCGCCACAAGATGCTGGACGCGCTCGGCGACCTGTCGCTTGCGGGCGGGCCGATCTTCGGCCGCTACACCGGCATTCGCGCCGGACACGCGCTGACCAACCGGCTTCTGCGGGAACTCTTCGGCACCCCCGGGGCGGTCCGGATGGTCGAAGTCCAGGACGAGCGGCGCCGTGTCCTTCCGGGCGCCGGACTGGTTGCGGCGGACATTCCTGCGGTTGCCTGAAACGGCACGGGCAATGCCGTTTTGCGCCCTGAATTTTTCTGTGCTAGACGAAGCCCAACCGGCTCCAGCGTGTTCCGGTTCTCGAAAAAAGTGCAGGCAGGGTCGGGGTGGTCGGAACATGGCGCGGGGCAGGACAGCGGCAGGTATTGTCGGCACGCTTGCACTGGCTGCGACACTCCAGGCCTGCGCGCCGCGCGCCAGGGAAGTCCCTGTCGAGAACCTGACGGCCGAGGAGATCTACAAGCGCGGCGAGTACCAGCTCGAGAACAGCAAGAAGGCCGAAGAGGCCGCCCGGCTGTTCGGCGAGGTCGAGCGTCTCTACCCCTACTCCGAATGGGCCAAACGCGCGCTCATCATGCAGGCGTTCGCCTACCAGAGGGACCGCGACTACGAAAGCAGCCGCGCTGCCGCGCAGCGCTACATCGACACCTATCCGGCAGATGAGGATGCCGCCTACGCGAAGTATCTGCTCGCGCTCAGCTACTACGACCAGATCGACGACGTCGGTCGGGACCAGGGCCTGACGTACCAGGCCCTTCAGGCATTGCGCGCGGTGATCGAGGAATATCCCGACAGCGAGTATGCCCGCTCCGCCATGCTGAAGTTCGACCTGGCCTTCGACCATCTTGCGGCGAAGGAGATGGAGATCGGGCGCTACTACCTTCGCGGCAAGTTCTACACCGCGGCGATCAACCGTTTCCGGGTGGTCGTCGAGCAGTTCCAGACGACGACCCAGACGCCCGAGGCGCTCTATCGCCTCATCGAGGCCTACCTGTCCCTCGGCCTGACCGACGAGGCGCAGACGGCCGGCGCGATCCTCGGCTACAACTTCCAGTCCACCGAATGGTACCAGGACGGCTACCGGCTGCTGACCGACAAGGGGCTGGAGCCGAAGGCGAAGGGTGACAACTGGCTTGCCCGGATCTACCGGCAGGTGGTCAGGGGCGAGTGGCTCTGACGCGGGGCGTGCGGTGCTCCTCAGTCTCGATATCCGTGACATGCTGCTGATCGACCGGCTGGAACTGTCCTTCCAGCCGGGCCTGAACGTGCTGACCGGCGAGACGGGGGCGGGCAAGTCGATCCTCCTCGACTGTCTGGGCTTCGTGCTCGGGTGGAAGGGACGGGCCGATCTTGTGCGCGCAGGGGCATCTCAGGGCGAAGTGACGGCCGTGTTCGCCCTTCCAGCGGGGCATCCCGCCCGTGCCGTCCTGGGCGAGGCCGGTTTGCCCGGCGGGGAAGATGATCTCGTCCTGCGCCGGACGCTGCAGGCCGACGGACGCCGCACCGCCTTCGTCAACGACCGCCGGACGAGCGCCGAAGTGCTCCGGTCGCTGTCGGACACGCTCGTCGAACTGCACGGCCAGCATGACGACCACGGGTTGCTCAATCCCCGGGGGCACCGGCGGCTGCTCGATGCCTTCGCGGATGTCGGCGCCGAGCTTGCCGGGACGCGCGGCGCGTGGGAGGCACGGGCACGTGCGTCCCGGATGCTGGCCGAGGCCGGGGAGGCGCTCGCCAAGTCGAAGGCGGACGAGGATTTCCTGCGCCACGCCGTCGAGGAGCTCGACCGCCTGCGTCCCGAACCGGGCGAGGAGGCGACGCTCGATGCGCGCCGGCGGCTCATGCAGGCCTCGCAGCGCATCCGCGAGGATGTGGCGCGGGCGGCGCAGGCGCTGGGCGGGGACGGGGCCGAGGGCCGGATGACGGATGCCGCGCGCTGGCTCGGGGCGGCGGCGGGGCGGGCGGAAGGTGTTCTCGACGAGGCGATCGCCGCGCTCGACCGGGCGATCACCGAGCTTGGCGAGGCGACCCAGGGCATCGACCGCGCGCTCGAAGCCATGGCCTTCGATCCGCGCGACCTGGAAACGGCCGAGGAGCGGCTCTTCGCGATCCGGGCGCTGGCACGCAAGCATGCCATCGCGCCGGACGATCTCGGCAGCTTCGCCGACGAGCTGCGGGCGCGGCTGGCGGCGGTCGAGGACGGGGCCGAGGGTCTGAAGAAGCTGGAAGCGGCGCTGAAGGCGGCCGATGGCGCCTACGACGTGGCGGCGCTGCGTCTGACCGCCAGGCGCAGGGCGGCGGCCAAGGCGCTCGACACGGCGATGGCCGCCGAACTGCCGCCCCTGAAACTGGACCGGGCGGTGTTCGTGACGGAGGTGGCGGAAGGGGATGCCGGGCCGGAGGGACGCGATGCGGTGGGCTTCACGGTGGCCGCGAATCCTGGAACGCCACCCGGGCCCATCGGCCGGATCGCGAGCGGCGGAGAGCTGTCGCGCTTTCTGCTTGCGCTCAAGGTCTGCCTGGCGCGCGGGGCCGATGCGGTGACGCTGATCTTCGACGAGATCGACCGGGGCGTCGGCGGGGCGACGGCGGACGCGGTGGGCCGCCGCCTCGCGCGCCTGTCCGAGGGCGCGCAGGTTCTGGTCGTCACCCACTCGCCGCAGGTGGCCGCGCGCGGCGCGCATCACTGGCGGGTCGAGAAGCGGGTGGCCAAGGGTCTCGCCACCTCGACCGTCACTCCGCTCGGGGACGGGGCGCGCACGGACGAGATTGCCCGGATGCTGGCCGGCGACACGGTCACCGACGCCGCGCGGGAAGCGGCGCGGGCGCTGCTGGCCGGGTAGCCGGACCCTCCCGACGGTGATCCGGTCGGTATGGAAGGGCAGGTGCCCGGCAATCGCCTTCACGCCGTCCTTCGGCGTCCATGTGCCGGGCGCGGGCGCCATCGGGAGGCGGTCTGCCATTTCCCTCTCCCGGTCGGATCGCCGCCTGTGATGATGGCGCGCCCTGTCGTCCGGTCAGATCGGCGCGGTGGCCGCCTCGAGCCAAGCCCGCGCTTCCGCCGAAACACGCGGGCCGAGCAGGCGGCGCACCTCGGCATGGTAGCCGTTCAGCCAGTCGCGTTCGGGTCCGCTCAGCATGTCCGCCTCGATCAGCCTCCGGTCGATCGGCACCCGGGTCAGGGTGCGGAAGTTGAGCATCCTGCGGTGGTCGTCGCCCCCCGGAAGGGCCGGGGCCTCCTCGACCACGACAAGATTCTCGATGCGGATGCCGAAGGCGCCTTCGCGGTAGTAGCCCGGTTCGTTCGACAGGATCATCCCCGGCTCGAGCGGCACGTCCGAAATACGCGACAGCCGCTGCGGGCCTTCGTGGACCGAGAGGTAGACGCCGACGCCGTGCCCGGTGCCATGGTCGAAGTCCTGCCCGGCCGTCCAGAGGGGGAACCGCGCGATGGCGTCGAGGTGACAGCCTGCGAGGCCGGGCGGCCAGCGCAGGCGAGAGATCGCGATCATCCCCTGCAGGACGCGCGTGAAGCAGGTCCGCGCCTCGTGGCCGGGCGTGCCGATCGCGATGGTCCGGGTGATGTCCGTGGTCCCGTCGAGGTACTGCCCGCCGGAATCGACGACGATCAGTTCGCCGTTCCGCATCGTCCGGTTCGTCTCGCCGGTCACGCGATAGTGCATGATCGCGCCGTTGGGTCCCGATCCCGCGATGGTATCGAAGCTGATGTCGCGGAGCGAGTTCGTCGCGCGGCGACAGTCTTCAAGCGCGGTGACGACCTCGATCTCGGTCAGGCCGCCCTTCGGGGCGCGCGCGTCGAGCCAGCACAGGAACTCGACCATCGCGGCCCCGTCGCGGAGGTGGGCCTCGGCGGTACCGGCGATTTCGGCCGCGTTCTTCCTCGCCTTGGCGAGCGCGCAGGGGTCGGGGGCGTAGGCGACCGCGATGCCTGCCGCCGCAAGGATGTCCGATACGGCGACGGGCGCGGTGGTGCGGTCCACCCGCACCGGGCCGGCGAGACCCGCGAGACCGGCGGCGAAGCCTTCGGGCGGGTGCAGTGTGACACCGTCGCCGAGATGGGCGTGCACCTCGCGGTTCAGCTTGCCGGGCGCGACGAACATCTCTGCGCGTCCGTCGGCGTGCAGGATCGCCGTCGCATGCACGACAGGGTTGCGGGGGACATCCGCACCCCGGATGTTGAAGAGCCAGCAGATCGCGTCGGGCAGGGTGACGACCACCGCCGCCTGTCCTGCCGAGGCGATCTGCGCCCCGAGCCGGGCGCGCTTGTCCGACGAGGGTTCGCCCGCGAAGGCGAGCGGATAGACCTCGACCCTGCCCAGCGGAGGGGCAGGCTGGCCCTCCCAGATCGCATCCAAGAAATTCTTTGTGCGTCGTAAGGTTACGCCCTTGCCTTCAAGATATGTCTCAAGCTCGTCGATCTCTTTCCGGGTGTGCAGCCAGGGGTCGAACCCGATGACGCCGCCGTTTGGGATCTGCTCGGCAAGCCACGGCCCCGGTCGCACCTCCGGCCAGGGAACGGGCGTGAAGCTGGCAAGGTCCACCTGCGCCTTCACCTGCGTCCGGTAGCGCCCGTCGATGAAGAGGCCCGCGATCTGCGGCAGGACGATACAGAAGCCGGCCGACCCGGTGAACCCGGTCAGCCATTGCAGCCGCTCGTCACGGGCGGCCACGTATTCGCCCTGATGCATGTCGGCGCGGGGGATGATGAAGCCCGTCAGCCCTTCGGACGCCAGCCTTTCGCGGAGCGCGGCGAGGCGCGGCGGACCCTGCTCGGGGCTGGCGGCCGACGCGAAGGACTGCAGCATCACGCGACCTTCCGTATCCCCGGAACCCGCGCCCGCGCGCGGGGATCGCTGTCGAAGAGGCTTGCGAGCTGTTCGGTGATCGCGCCTGCCAACTGTTCGACATCGGTGATCGTCACCGCGCGCTGATAGTAGCGCGTCACGTCATGGCCGATGCCGATGGCGATCAGCTCGACCGCGCGGCGCCGCTCCACCATCGCGATCACGTCGCGGAGGTGCTTTTCGAGGTAGTTCGCCGGGTTGACCGACAGCGTCGAGTCATCGACCGGCGCGCCGTCCGAGATGACCATCAGGATCTTCCTGACCTCGGGCCGCGCGACCATCCGGCGATGCGCCCATTCGAGCGCCTCGCCGTCGATGTTTTCCTTGAGCAACCCCTCCTTCATCATCAGCCCGAGGTTTTCTCGCGCGCGCCGCCAGGGCGCGTCGGCGGACTTGTAGATGATGTGGCGGAGGTCGTTCAGCCGCCCGGGCGCCTGCGGGCGGCCCTCGGCCAGCCAGCGTTCGCGGCTCTGCCCGCCCTTCCAGGCGCGGGTGGTGAAGCCGAGGATCTCGACCTTGACCTGGCAGCGTTCGAGCGTTCGGGCGAGAACGTCCGCGCAGATCGCGGCGATGCTGATCGGGCGGCCGCGCATCGAGCCCGAGTTGTCGAGGAGGAGCGTCACCACGGTGTCGCGGAACTCGGTGTCCTTCTCGACCTTGAAGGACAGGGGCGTCGTCGGGTTGGCCACCACGCGGGCAAGGCGGCCGGCATCGAGGATACCTTCCTCGCGGTCGAATTCCCAGGACCTGTTCTGCTGCGCCTGCAACCGGCGCTGGAGCTTGTTGGCAAGGCGGCTGACCGCGCCCTTCAGCGGCTCGAGCTGCTGGTCCAGATAGGCGCGGAGCCGCTCCAGCTCGGCCGGCTCGGCCAGATCCTCGGCCCTGATCTCCTCGTCGAAGGCGGTGGCGAAGGCGGTGTAGTTCGGGTCGGCGTCGGAATGCGGGGCGGGGGGCGGCGGCTCGAGCGGCGCATCGCCCTCGGGCATCTCGGCCTCTTCGTCGAACTCGACATCGGCAAGGTCGTCGACCGTCACCTTCGCCTCGGCCGGGTCCTGCTGGTCCTCCTGACTCTGGTCGGGCGAGGCTTCGCTTTCGTCGTCCTGCTCCTGGGACTCGTTGCCGGCGCTCTCCTGGTCTTCCTGGCTCTGCTCGCTGTCGCCGCCGTCCTCGTCGCCCTGCGCGTCGGGGTCGTCGCCAAGCTGGTCGCCGTAGCCGAGATCCTTGATGATCTGGCGCGACAGGCGGGCGAAGGCGACAGGGTCGGCCAGCGTCTCCTGCAGGTGTTCGAGCGAACCGCCCGCCTGTTCCTCGATGAACGGGCGCCAGAGTTCCATGACGTTGCCCGCCCCGCCCGGCATCGGACGGCCGGTGGCAAGGTGACGGATCATGTAGCCGGCCGCCTGCGCCAGGGGCGCGTCCTGCGTCGAACGGATCTGGGAATAGCCCTTCCGTTCGGCTTCGTTCTGGAGCCTCGCGTCGATGTTGCCGAGCGTGCCGGGCATGTCCCGCGCGCCCACCGCCTCGCAGCGGGCATTCTCCATCGCTTCGTAGAGATCGCGCGCCATCTGCCCGGTCGGCGCGTAGCGGTCGTAGACGCCCTGGTCATGGAACCTGCGGCGAAGCGCGAAGCTGTCGGCCGTGCCGCGGGCGATCAGCACCTCGTCCCGTGTCATGCGGCGGCTGACCTGCGGCAGGCGCACCGTGTCGGCGGTCATGCCGGGCGGGTCGACCGAGAAGCTGACCGTCAGGTCCGGGTCGTCCGCCATCACCCTGGTGGCTTCGCCGAGCGCCTTCTTGAACGGCTCGGCCGGGTTGTCGCTGGGCTTCGTCATCGTGCTCTCGCCGGTGGACCCGAAACGGGTTCCTCCGAACTTGTGGCTGCGCCGCGCGGCAAGTTCAACGGCAATCTGCCGCCCGGCCGGCCGACGGGGTCAGGTCTCAGTCTGCGCGCAGCACATGTGCAGCAGCGTGCGACGACCGCGGCGAACGATTCTGCTAGCCCTGCGTTCGAACCGTAGTCCCAAGGAGATTTTCCCATGGCCAAGCCCAGAATCGCCGTCATCGTATCCTCGACCCGTCCGACCCGCTTCGCCGACATCCCCGCGCAGTGGATCCTGAA
Organism: Pseudomonadota bacterium; assembly: GCA_049323795.1. Classification (GTDB taxonomy): domain Bacteria; phylum Pseudomonadota; class Alphaproteobacteria; order Rhodobacterales; family Rhodobacteraceae; genus JAOADN01. The sequence goes on along the minus strand of JBMOOH010000049.1, from coordinate 14,898 downwards.
GAAGGCGCAGGAACGCGGCGACATGGCCGCCGAACTGGTGGATCTGCGCGACTTCCCGATGCCCTTCTTCGCGGAAGTGGCCTCCAACGCCTGGGCGCCGACCCAGGATCCGGTCGCCCAGAAGTGGCAGAGGAAGGTTGCCGAGTTCGACGGCTACATCTTCGTCGTCGCGGAGTACAACCGTTCGGTCACGGCAGCCCTGAAGAATGCGCTCGACCAGGCCTACGTCGAATGGGCGAAGAAGCCCGCGGGCGCGGTCGCATACGGCTCGATGGGCGGGGCGAACGCGCTCGGGCACCTTCAGAACATCGCGGTCGAGCTTCAGATGGTTCCGACCCGCAACAACGTCCGCATCGGCGGGTCGGACTTCTTCAGGGTCCAGCCGGGTTTCGGCGGTTCGGGCAACCTCGGCGACATCGAGGCCGTCATCGCCCCCTCGGCCAAGGCGATGCTCGACGACGTCGTGTGGTGGGCGAAGGCCACGATGGCGGCCCGTTCCGCCTGAGAAGGGCCGCCCTCGCCGCATATGCAAAGGGGACGCTTCCGCGTCCCCTTTTCCATGACCCCGGGGCGCAGCCGGCCGCCTCTCTACCGCATCGCCGTGCTGGCCGCGCTTTCCGGCAGTTCCTCGTTGAAGCAGCGCTGGTAGAACTCGGCCACCGTCTGGCGTTCGAGCTCGTCGCACTTGTTCAGGAACGTCACGCGGAAGGCGTAGCCGATATTGCGGAAGATCTCGGCGTTCTGCGCCCAGGTGATGACGGTGCGGGGGCTCATGACGGTGGACAGGTCGCCGTTCATGAAGGCCGTCCGCGTCAGGTCGGCGACCGTCACCATCTGGCTGATCGTCCTGCGGCCCTTCTCGGTGTTGTAGTGCGGGGCCTTGGCCAGAACGATCGCCGCCTCGGCGTCGTGGCTGAGGTAGTTCAGCGTCGCCACCAGGCTCCAGCGGTCCATCTGCGCCTGGTTGATCTGCTGGACCCCGTGGTAAAGCCCCGTGGTATCCCCGAGGCCTACGGTGTTCGACGTGGCAAACAGGCGGAAATAGGGGTTGGGCGTGATGATCTCGTTCTGGTCGAGAAGCGTGAGCTTGCCGTCATGCTCGAGCACGCGCTGGATCACGAACATCACGTCCGGGCGGCCCGCGTCGTATTCGTCGAAGACGATGGCGACGGGGTTCCGGAGCGCCCAGGGCAGGATGCCCTCGTGGAACTCGGTCACCTGCTTGCCGTCCCGGAGCTTGATCGCGTCCTTGCCGATCAGGTCGATCCGGCTGATATGGCTGTCGAGGTTGACGCGGACGCAGGGCCAGTTGAGCCGCGCGGCGACCTGTTCGATATGCGTGGACTTGCCGGTGCCGTGATAGCCCTGGATCATCACCCGCCGGTTGTAGACGAAGCCGGCGAGAATCGCGAGGGTCGTGTCGGGGTCGAACTTGTAGGTCGGATCCACCTCGGGAACGCGCTCGGACCGGTCGGCGAAACCCTTCACCTTCATCTCGGTGTCTATGCCGAAGATGTCGTGGACCGAGATTTCCTCGGTGGGTTTCATCGACTGGTCGAGCATCGCATCCGCTTTCGTGTTCACATCGACCCGGACTGGCCGGAGCCGGCGCTTGATGGAACATATCGCGGAGGGCCGCAAGGGGAAGGGCCGGGTGCGACCGAAGTCTGCCGAAAAAGGACGCGAAGGTGAGGGCTCCGTCAGGGCGCAGCCCGGGGCAGGGCCTTTCGGCGCGAGGCGCTCGCGTCCGGCCCCGCGATGCGCATGCCCCTGTGCCCGGGGCCCCGGCATTCAGTCCCTGAAGTTGCGGCTGTCCTTGAGCTGGTCCCAGGCCCAGACGACTTCCTGAAGGCGGTCCTCGTCATCGCGGTTCCCGCCGTTCATGTCTGGGTGAAGATCCTTCACCAAGCTCTTGTACTGCTTTCGGATTTCGGCGCGCGTCCAGCTTTCCCTCGCCTCCAGTATCTCCAGCGCGCGCCGCTCGGTGGGGGGCAGCTTGCGTCCCGTGGACGCGCGGCCGGGGTTCTGCGTTGCCTTGTCCCCGAGGATTTCCATCGGGTCCTCGATCCCCAGCCGGGCCCAGGCGCTGTCTTCGGTCCGGTTGCCGAAGGGCTTGGTCTCGCGTCCCCAGACACGATCCCTGTCGATGAACTTCTGGAACTCCTCCTCGGACGAGCCCTGGAAGAAGTTCCATTTGAGATTGTATTCCCGGACGTGATCCCGGCAGAACCAGTAGAAGGAATCGAGGGTCTCGGGGGATTTCGGCGCCCGGTACTGGCCTGCCGCGCCGCATCCCGTGTGGTCGCAGGGCCGCGACGAGGTCTCGAACGCGCCGGACATTCCGCGCCTGTTCTTCAGCCGGCGCTTCTTGTCGGACGCGGCCGAGATGTCGAAGCCGAAGGGGTCGTTTCTGCTCATCCTGCGAGGTTCCGGCGCTGGGCTTTCCGACTCGGGCACCGGAGTTTAGGTGTTTTCCGGGGTCTTTGAAGGGGGCCGGCGAAAAAATGAGTGTCAGTTCCGAGATGCGGTCGCGGCTTGTTGCCGCCTTCGCGCCCAGCCAGCTCGACATCGTGGACGAGAGCGAGGGGCACCGCGGTCACGCGGGCTTCCGCGAGGGTGGCGAAAGTCACTTCCGGGTGACGATCCGGGCGCCCGCCTTCGCGGGGATGAGCCGGATCGAGCGGCACCGGGCGGTTCATGCCGCGCTCGGCGATCTGACCGGCAGGATCCACGCGCTGGCACTGACGGTCAGCGCGTGACCCCGGGCAGCGGGCGGCCGGCGCCCGCGGCCTCGTCGGCGCGCTCGGCGGCCCCGAGCGACGGCGCACTGCCCGCGTCGCCGGCGGTCGCGGGCGGCGCCGCGGCCGGAATGTCCATCGTCAGGCGAAGGGGCGGAAGTTCGGCCCCCGGATGCTTCCCGGTCGCCCGGCGGAACACGAGGAGGTTGTGGTAGACGGTGACACGCCGTGTCAGGCCGGCGCGCTCCTCGCAGGGCAGGATGTCGGCCCGCTGGTATTCCCATCCCTCGCGGGCAAGCGTGTTCATCAGGTCCGCCACTGCCGCCGCGAACCGCTCGGCGCCGGTCCGTGCGCCACGCTGCCGGACCCCGCGCGCGGGTGCCGGCACCACCTTGTATTCGTACTGATCCATTCCCTCTTCCCGGTCCTGCAGCCCCGGATGCAGCCGCACCTTTCAGAAGTCCTAACCCGCCGCGCGGGTTCCGTCATCCGCACCCGGAAGGAAAGTTCGCCGGTTCGATCCGGGTGCCACAGCGAATCCCCCCGTCCGTCCCGCCGGAATTTCCCGTATCGGTTGATCCTCGATTTTGCCATCAGCTTGACATAATCCCGCCGCAATTGGGGCAAGCTGGGCAGAAAAGCGCCGAAAATTGGTTTATTGTCGGGCATTTACGATAACTTCTTTTACCAATTGGAAACAGTGATCCGGCCGGCGACCCTATCCGTTCGAGTTGAGTGACGATAGACTTGCCATGGGGGCGAAAGGCGGAAAACCATGATGTCAGCAAGACGACCCGCGTTGAGCGCGGGCCTGCTTGCGGCGGCCGTGTCCCTCGCGGGCGCAGCCAATGCGGCAACCGTAGTGACGAATGGCAGCTTCGAAGCGGGCGTGCCAGGAAATACCCCCGGACTCGTGTACGGCTCTCTCTTCGGCGATCTCCCGACCGGCTCTCCCTCGTCCTGGGATGTCTGGTCGAACATCGTCGGGTGGCAGACGGCCAAGGGTCCGGGCGTCGAACTTCAGACGGACGGAACCCTTCCGACCCTCGATGCCCAGGATGGCGAGTACTACGCCGAACTGGACAGCCTGTCGAATTCGGCGATCTACCAGGACGTGGTGCTCAATGTCGGGCGCTACATGCTCAGCTTCTGGTACAATTCCGAGGACGGCAACGCGCGGTCGAACGGGATCAACTACCGCGTGAGCGGCCTTGTGGCCGGCAGGGTGACGAGTGAGACGCCGGGCACGGTCGTGGGAACCTGGACCCAGGTGACCGCAGAGTTCATCGTGACCACGGCCAAGAAGTACCGGCTGACGTTCGCCGGCTCCGGCGCGAGCGACGGCATGGGCGGGCTGCTCGACAATGTCGAGGTCGTTCCCGTTCCCATTCCGGCCTCCGGGCTTGTCCTTCTGGGCGCGCTCGGCGGTCTTGCGATGCTGCGCCGGCGCAGGGCCGTCTGAAGGCCGAAGGACGATCCCAGTCGTCATCCACGATGGAAAAGGCGGTGTCCCAAGCGCCGCCTTTTTCCGTCCGGCACGGCTTGGGCACGGCTTGGGCACGGCGCAGCAAGTGCTCGCACTGAGGGCCCGAGCTTCAGAGCCCGAGCTTCTGCGCGACGAGGGCGTTCACCGTCGCCGGGTTCGCCTTGCCGCCCGTGGCCTTCAGGACCTGTCCGACGAACCAGCCCGCGAGCCTGGGGTTCTGCCTGGCCTTCGCCACCTGATCGGGGTTCGCGGCGATGATCTCGGCCACGGCCTTCTCGATCTGGCCCTCGTCGGTCACCTGACGCATCCCCTCGCGCTCGGCCACCGCCGCCGGGTCGGCGCCGCGGTCGGTAGTCCAAAGTAGCTCGAACAGGTCCTTGGCCATCTTCCCCGAAATCTGCCCTGACCCGATCAGGTCCAGCACGCCGCCCAGTTGCGCGGCTGTGACCGGCGTTTCGGCGATGGTCAGCCCTTCGCGGTTCAGCCGTCCGAACAGTTCGTTGATGACCCAGTTCGCCGCCTGCTTGCCGTCGCGTCCGCGCGCCACATCCTCGAAGAACGCGGCGTCCGTCACGTCTGCCGTCAGCACGCCGGCGTCGTATTCGGTCATCCCGTAGGCGGCGACGAAGCGGGCCTTCCTGGCGTCGGGCAGTTCCGGCATCGTCGCGGCGATGCCGTCCACCCAGGCCTGATCGATCTCCAGCGGCAGGAGGTCGGGGTCGGGGAAGTAGCGGTAGTCATGCGCCTCTTCCTTGGACCGCATCGACCGGGTCTCGCCCCGGTCGGGATCGTAGAGCCGCGTCTCCTGCACCACCCTGCCGCCGTCCTCGACGATGGCGATCTGGCGGCGCGCCTCGTAGTCGATGGCGGCCTGGATGAAGCGCATCGAGTTCATGTTCTTGATCTCGCAGCGCGTTCCCAGCACGGAATGGTCGCCCGTCGCCTGATAGCGTTCATAGTCGCCCGGCCGGCAGACCGAGACGTTCACGTCGGCGCGCAGGTTGCCGTTCTGCATGTTGCCGTCGCAGGTGCCGAGATAGCGCAGGATCTGCCGGAGCTTGCCGACATAGGCCGCGGCCTCCTCCGGCCCCCGGATGTCGGGGCGGCTGACGATTTCCATCAGCGCGACGCCGGTGCGGTTCAGGTCGACGAAGCTCATCGTCGGGTCGAGGTCGTGGATCGACTTGCCCGCGTCCTGCTCCAGGTGGATGCGCTCGATCCGGACCCGGCGGGCCACGCCGGGAGACATGTCCACGATCACCTCGCCCTCGCCGACGATGGGGTGGTAGAGCTGGCTGATCTGATAGCCCTGCGGCAGGTCGGGGTAGAAATAGTTCTTGCGGTCGAAGGCGCTGCGCAGGTTGATCCGCGCGTTCAGCCCGAGGCCGGTGCGGACGGCCTGCGCGACGCAGAATTCGTTGATGACCGGCAGCATGCCGGGCATCGCGGCATCGACGAAGGCGACGTTCGAGTTCGGTTCGGCCCCGAAGGCGGTCGAGGCGCCCGAGAAGAGCTTGGCGTTCGAGGCGACCTGCGCGTGGACCTCCAGCCCGATGACCAGTTCCCAGTCGGATTTCGCCCCGGCGATGACCTTTGGCTTTGGCGCTTCGAAGGTGAGGTCAAGCATCGGACAGGTTCCCCTTGCGTTGGCGTGGCTTGTAGGGCAGCGCCGATGGTGAGGCAAGCGCGGGACGACGTTCCCGGTCATCGGCGGCCATGCAATCCATGCGGGAAAATCGCCGGCTCAATTCCCGCTGATCCTGCCGTGATGCTCGGAAATCACTTGCGGATTGCCGCCGAAGCCTCGGGATTCCGGCAGAAATCCGCCCAAACGGGCAGTAGCAAAGGCCCCCGGGTTGCAACGGAAGACGGAACCGCGGAAAGCGGTCCATGCCGGCTACTGGGGGCGCGGCGCTGCCTTGAGCATTCCTGATGACACGACGGGTGAATGTCCGGAGACTGATGCCTGCCGCGCTGCTGTTCCTGTCCGCCTGCACAAGTGCGGTCGACCGCAGCGGTGCGCTTCCCGTCATGCAGTGGGACAAGCGGCCCGAAGCGGCCGAATGGACCCAGGCGACGCTCGATGCGCTGAAGTCCGAAGGCGCCGTGCTTGCCTCGACGGTCCCGGCCGACATCACGGCCTACTGCCCGCGCTATGCCTCCAAGACGCCCGAGCAGCGCCGGGCATTCTGGGCGGGGCTGTTCTCGGCCATCGCCAAGCACGAGAGCACCTGGAACCCCGAGGCGCGCGGCGCCGGCGGTCGCTACATCGGCCTTCTCCAGATTTCACCGGCCACCGCGAGATACGTGGGCTGCGATCTGTCGCAGGGCGGACTGACCGATGGCGCGTCGAACCTTGCCTGTGCGGTCCGCATCGCCGCGAACCGGGACCCCGGCAACGACGATCCGCTCGCCGCCATCGTGGCCGACTGGGGTCCGATGCAGTCGCCGAAGAAACGTGCCGAAGTTGCGGCATTCACCCGGGCGCAGAGCTACTGCAACTGAACGGTCATGCCTCCGGCACGCCGCGCCGGGCGAGGCCCCGGGCCAGAGACCTTGCATGCGAGGACGAGCCGCAGCGCACGGCCACCACCTCGCCGCTGTCGAGGGAAAGCAGGCACAGGGCAGGGGCGAAGCGCGGAAGGCTCAGCCGGCAGCTTTCGACATGTCCCAGCGGGATGACGCGGAGGCGGCCTTCGGTCATCGTCTCGATCCGGTCGCTGCGAAGCCGGAAGCCGGTTGTCGGGTTCCGGATCAGCCGCCAGAGGACCAGCCCGAGGTAGACCGAGATCAGGATCCAGATCACGCGGGGCATGTCGAGCACGAGGGCGAGGTAGGACACCCCCATTGCGACGCCGAGCGCGAAGTAGTTGCCGGCACGGCGCGCCTGCTGACGGTACTCGCAGATTACGAAGGACATCCGGGAAACTCTGAAACGGATCACTCACACAGGTCGTCTCTGTAACCCGGGGAGTGCGGCAGGACCAGTCCCGGCAGATGTCCGGACCGCGGCCCCCCCGGCGCGGGAAACGACCGGACGCCGGCGCAGGCATTGTGTCCCTGCCGGCATTCACCGCCTCCGCCCATCGGCGATCGGGCGAGACGGGCCGATGGTCCGTTCGATCGGCGGCCCGGTGGACGGGCGTGGGCTGATTCCCGTGCTGCGCGCGGGCCGGGTGTCCGGCGGGTCCGCCGCCGCTGCACCGCCCTCGGCCGGTCAGCCCAGGAGGCGGCCCACCATTTCCGTCACGTCCCGCGACAATCCCGGTGTTGCAGCGATCCGCTCGAGTTCCCCGCGCACAAGCCGCTGGCGACCGGCGTCATAGCGCGCCCAGGTGTCGAAGGCGGTGGTCATCCGGGCGGTCGTCTGCGGGTTCAGCGGATCGAGCCGGATCAGCCAGTCGGCGTAGAAGCGGTAGCCGGCGCCGTCCTTGCGGTGGAAGCCGGCGTGGTTGGCCGAGAGCCCGCCGAGGAGCGCGCGGAAGCGGTTGGGGTTCTTCCAGTCGAAGTCCGGGCGGTCGGCGAGCCGCCGCGCGGTGTCGGGGGCCCTGGCCGGGTCGCCCGTCATGACGAGCAGCGAGAACCACTTGTCGATGACGAGGCGGTTGTCCTTCCAGCGGGCGTGGAAGGCCTCGGCCTCGGCCTCGCCCTTGCCGGCGTCGAGAAGGGCGGCGAGGGCGGCGACGGTTTCGGTCATCGTGCGCGCGGTCGGGTAGAGCGCGGCCGCGCGGGCGCCGCCGTCGAGGCGGGAGAGAAGCGCGAGCGCGCCGAGGCGAAGCGCACGGCGGCCGGCGGCAGCGGCGTCCGCCGAGAAGGGGCCGGTGTCGCCGAGGCTGTCGTAGAGGCGGGCCAGCAGCGGCTCCATGTGCCGGGCGAGCGCGGCGCGGGCGGCGTCGAGCGCCGCGCGGATCGCGTCGGGGTCGGGGACCTGGCCCGCGGCGTGAAGCGTCTGCGCCAGATCGTCCTCGGACGGGAGGCGAAGGCAAAGCTCCCGGAAGGCGGGGTCGAGGGCATCGTCGCGCAGGACGGATTCGACGCCGTCGAGCCAGGCGCGGGGCGGTGTCGCGCCGTCGCGGATCAAGGCCGTCAGCGCGTCCCTGGCGAGAGCGCGGCCCGCGTCCCAGCGGTTCACCGGGTCGGTGTCATGGGCGAGGAGGAAGGCGCGTTCCTCGGCCGTCGTCTTGCGGTCGAGGACGACGGGGGCGGAGAAGCCCCGCAGGATCGACGGCACGGGCCGCGACGCGAGGCCCCCGAAGGTGAAGGACTGGGCCGCCTCGGTCATCTCGAGAACGGTCGTCGGCACGACCTCGTCCCCGTTCGGGTTGAGGAGACCCAGGGAAATCGGGATGACGCGCGGCGGCTTGTCGGGCTGTCCGGGCGTCGGCGGCGTCGTCTGGCGGAAGGTCAGCGTATAGGTGCCGCCCTGGGTCCCCGGTGCCCCCGGTGTCCAGTCTTCCGACACCGAGAGGCGCGGAGTGCCGGCGTCGGTGTACCAGCGCTTGAACTGCGAAAGGTCGCGGCCGGCGGCGTCCTCGAAGACCTTGAGCCAGTCCTCGATCGTCGCCGCCTCGCCGTCGTGGCGGTCGAAGTAGAGGTCGAGCGCCTTGCGGTAGGTGTCGGGGCCGATCAGGGTCTTGAGCATCCCGATGACCTCGGCACCCTTTTCGTAGACGGTCGCCGTGTAGAAGTTGTTGATCTCGATGTAGCGGTCGGGCCGCACGGGATGGGCGAGCGGTCCCTGATCCTCGCGGAACTGGCGCGCGCGGAGGGTCAGCACGTCGTCGATGCGCTTCACCGGCGCGGACCGCGTGTGCTTGGTGAACTCCTGGTCGCGGAACACCGTCAGCCCTTCCTTCAGGCAGAGCTGGAACCAGTCGCGGCAGGTGATGCGGTTGCCCGTCCAGTTGTGGAAGTATTCGTGCGCGATCACGCTTTCGATTCGCTCGAAATCGGCGTCCGTCGCCGTCTCCGGGCTGGCGAGGACGAGCTTGGAGTTGAAGATGTTGAGCCCCTTGTTCTCCATCGCGCCCATGTTGAAGTCGTCGACGGCCACGATGTTGAAGACGTCGAGGTCGTATTCCCGGCCATAGGCGTCCTCGTCCCATTTCATCGACCGCTTGAGCGCGTCCATCGCATAGGCGCAGCGGTCGAGGTCGCCCTCGCGGACCCAGATGTTGAGGTCCACCCTGCGGCCCGACCTGGTGGTGAAGGTGTCGGGCAGGTTGACGAGGTTCCCGGCGACGAGCGCGAAGAGGTAGGCGGGCTTCGGCCAGGGGTCGGACCACTCGGCCCAGCCCTTGCCCCGGCCCCTGGGGTTGCCGTTTGACAGGAGGACCGGCAGGTCGCTTTCGATGCGGACGTCGAAGCGGGCCATGACGTCGGGGCGGTCGGGGTAGAAGGTGATCTTGCGGAAGCCCTCGGCCTCGCACTGGGTGCAGTAGAGCCCGCCGGACATGTAGAGCCCTTCGAGGGCGGTGTTGCCCTCGGGCGCGATCTCGACCTCGGCCTCCCAGAGGAAGGGGCCGTCCGGCAGCGCCGGGGCGGGGAGGGTGAGGCCGGCGGCGTCCACCTGCGCGGCGGCGGCGACGTCCAGTCCGTCGATCCGGACCGAGATGAGCTTCAGCTGCTCGCCGTGAAGGCAGAGGTCATGCCGCCCGGGCCGCGCGGGATTGGGGCGGAAGGCGATGCGTGAGAGGACGCGGGTCGTCTTCGGGGCGAGACGGAAGGTCAGGTCCACCCTGTCGATCCGGAACGGGAAGGGGGCGTAGTCGGAAAGCAGCGTGGGCCTGGGGGACGGCGCGTTCATGGGATACCCGGTCGGTGGTTCGGGCCAGACCCTAGGGCGCTGGACAGGCGGGTTCAATGGCAGGGGGGGCGGTTGGCGGTGGTGGGCGTCCGGGGTCGGGCTGCTGGTGGCCGACAGAAGCGGAAGCCGGTCCTGGCGAAAGACAGGCGGCACTCGGGACACCAGGGCCTGTCTGGCGCTTCTGTCTGCGTCGGGCAGGCTCCGGCTGGTGATCTCTCGGAGAGGGGGCGCCATGCCAAGGGACGTGAAGAAATCCGACCTGCCGAAGAAGGTCTGCCCGGCCTGCGGGCGGCCCTTCCCCCGGCGCAAGAAGCGGGCGCGGGCCGGGGGGGCCGTGCGCTTCTGTTCCGACCGCTGCCGGGGCGGGGGGAAGCGGGCGGACGCCGCGCAAGGCTGCCGCGCGTTTCGATTATCTTCCGGGTGTTTGAGGAGTTTCGCGGGCCGGAGGCTTGCATTCCCGGCGCGCAGGTCAATTCTGCGCCCGTGACGAGGGGGCAGCGGGGGGGCGACGGCATGGCGATGCGTTTGGACAGGGCCGGACTGAAGGTCGCCCCGGTGCTTGCGGCGTTCGTCGAAGAGCGGGCGCTTCCGGGGACGGAGGTGACGGCGGAGCGGTTCTGGGAGGGCCTCGCGGGGATCGTCCGTGACCTTGGCCCGAAGAACCGGGCGCTTCTGGCGGAACGGGACCGGATGCAGGCGGCGATCGACGGCTGGCACCGCGAGCGGCGGGGGCAGACGCATGACGCGGCGGCCTACGAGGCGTTCCTGCGCGGGATCGGCTACATCGTGCCTGAAGGGCCGGATTTCGGGATCGAGACGGCGGGGGTCGACCCGGAAATCGCCACGGTGCCGGGGCCGCAACTGGTCGTGCCGGTGATGAATGCGCGCTATGCGCTCAACGCGGCGAATGCGCGCTGGGGGTCGCTCTACGACGCGCTCTACGGCACGGACGCGCTGGGCGATGCGCCCAGAGGCAAGGGCTATGATCCTGCGCGGGGGGCGCGGGTGATCGCGTGGGGCCGGGCGTTCCTCGACGAGGTGGCGCCGCTGGCCGAGGGGTCGCATGCCGGCGTGACGCGCTATGCGGTTGCGGGGGGCGCGCTGGCGCCTGCGCTGAAGAACCCCGGACAGTTTGCCGGGTATCGCGGCCCGGCGAACCTTCCGAGCGCTATTCTAATCAGGAACAATGGGTTGCACATCGTTCTTCGCATAGACCCATTGCAGAGGATCGGCAAGGACGACAGGGCGGGCGTCGCGGACATCCGGCTGGAAAGTGCCTTGTCGGCGATCATGGACCTCGAGGATTCCATCGCCGCCGTCGATGCCGAGGACAAGGTCGCGGCCTACGGCAACTGGCTGGGCCTGATGCGGGGCGATCTGTCGGAGAAGGTGGAGAAGGACGGGCGGGTGATCGACCGGGTGCTCTCGGATGACATCGCCTTCACCGCGCCGGACGGGGCGGAGCTGCTGCTGAAGGGCCGGGCGCTGATGCTTGTGCGGAACGTGGGCCACCTGATGACCACGCCCGCCGTGCTCGACCCAGAAGGGCGGGAGGTGGGCGAGGGGATCCTGGACGCGATGGTGACGACGCTCTGCGCGATGCACGATCTGCGCAAGACGGAAGGGCCGCGGAATTCGCTCCGCGGGTCGGTCTATGTGGTGAAGCCCAAGATGCACGGGCCGGCGGAAGTGGCTTTCGCGGTCGAGATCTTCGACCGGGTGGAGGGGGCGCTGGGCCTGCCGCGGAACACCGTGAAGCTCGGGATCATGGACGAGGAGCGGCGGACATCGGTCAACCTCAAGGAATGCATCCGGGCGGCGAAGGACCGTGTGGCCTTCATCAACACGGGTTTCCTCGACCGGACGGGGGACGAGATCCACACCTCGATGGAGGCGGGGCCGATGGTCCGCAAGGGCGACATGAGGCGCGAGGCGTGGATTTCGGCCTACGAGGACCGGAACGTCGATGTCGGGATCGCCTGCGGCCTGCGCGGCCGGGCGCAGATCGGCAAGGGCATGTGGGCGGCGCCGGACCTGATGGCGGCCATGCTGCGCGAGAAGGGGGCGCATCCGATGGCGGGGGCGAACTGCGCCTGGGTGCCGTCGCCCGCCGCGGCCACGCTGCACGCGACGCATTATCACCGGGTGGACGTGCTGAAGCGGCAGGAGGAGATTGCCGCGCTGAACCGTCCCGCGCGGCTGGGCGATCTGCTCAGGATACCGCTGGCCGCCGGGCAGAACTGGTCGCCGGACGAGATCCGGGACGAGGTGGAGAACAACGCGCAAGGCATCCTCGGCTATGTCGTGCGCTGGGTCGATCAGGGGATCGGCTGTTCCAAGGTGCCGGACATCCGCGACGTGGCCCTGATGGAAGACCGGGCGACCTGCCGGATCTCCAGCCAGGCGCTGGCCAACTGGCTCAGGCACGGGGTGGTGGGCGAGGCCGAGGTGATGGCGGCGATGCGGAAGATGGCGGCCGTGGTGGACCGGCAGAACGCGGGCGACCCGGCCTATCGCCCGATGGCGCCGGGGTTCGACGGGCCGGCATTCCGGGCGGCCTGTGACCTGGTGTTCAAGGGGGCGGCGCAGCCTTCGGGCTATACCGAGCCGATCCTGCACGCGCGGCGGGCCGAGGCGAAGGGGCGGGCCGAGGCGAAGGGGCGGGCCGAGGCGAAGGGGCGGGGATGAGCGGGGCGCGCGGGCGGCTTGACCGGCCCCCCCGACCCGTCTTCCCGCACCCCCGACCCGTCTTCCCGCACCCCCGACAACCGGACGGCCGCGTGAGGACTGCCCAATCGCTCATCATATGTGCGCGACAGCCCCAGATTTCGTGGGCCATCGCCCTTCCGCTTCGCAGGGCTTGGGTTTATCCTTTCTTTCCGGAGGGTGGCTAAGGTAGCGCGCATGGCACGGCCCGTCGTCGGCATCATCGGCAACATGAACGTCATCAACAACGACTACCCGGTCCATGCCGGGGGCACGATGAATTCCGCCGCCGTGTCCGAAGTCGCCGGGTGCATGCCCCTGCTGATCCCGACCGATCCGCGCTTCGTCAGCGTCGACGAGCTTCTCGGCGTCTGCGACGGCTTCCTGCTGACCGGCGGCCGGCCGAACGTTCACCCCGAGGAATACGGCGAGGAAGCGACCGAGGCGCATGGCTGCTTCGACCGCGCGCGGGACGCGGTCACGCTGCCGCTGGTGCGGGCCTGCGTGGCGCGGGGCCAGCCGTTCCTCGGCGTCTGCCGTGGCTTTCAGGAGGTGAACGTCGCGCTCGGCGGCACGCTCTATCCCGAAATCCGCGCGCTTCCGGGCCGGATGAACCACCGCATGCCGCCCGAAGGCACGATCGAGGAGAAGTTCGCCCTTCGCCATAGCGTTCGCTTCACCGAAGGCGGCGTCTTCCATCGTCTGATGGGGGCGGCCGAGGTGATGACGAACACCCTGCACGGGCAGGGCATCAAGGAGCCGGGGTGCGGCATCGTGATCGACGGGCACGCCCCGGACGGCACGCCGGAGGCACTCTATGTCAGGGACTCGCCGGGTTTCTCGCTGGCGGTGCAATGGCACCCGGAGTGGAACGCGGCGAACGACCCCGTGTCGCGCCCGCTCTTCGAGGCGCTCGGCGAGGCGGTGCGGGCCTGGGCGGGGCGAAGCCGGCCGGGGCTCAGGAAGTCGGCCTGACGCCGCGGCTGCACGCCCGCAGCCGCCCGCGCCCCCGTGGCGGGCAGCGCTCCGTTGCCGGGAAGCCGTCGCAGGACCCCACCGCGCCTGAGCGCGCGGAGGGCAGGTTCCCGACCCCGAGATCTCCAGGCCAGGGTTGCATCCGGGCGGCTTCCCCGAAGAGCAGCGGCGGAGGTTGCGGAAGCCCTGCCTGCGGGGAGACGGGGCATCGGCTTCCCCCTGCCGTCCTTGCCTGCGCCCCCGTGAGGGCGATTGCAATGCCGCGGGCCATCTGCGATCCCTCGCGGCGGGCATCCGCCGCGGGAGGGAGACATGAAGCGCAGCCGCATCAACGAGATCATGGCCGGGGCGGACGAATTCATCCGGTCCTTCGGCTTCGTCCTGCCGCCCTTCGCGCGCTGGACCCCGTCCGAGTTCAAGGCGAACGCCGCGAAGGCCCGGGGCGTGATCGACGCGCGCTGCGGCTGGGACATCACGGACTACGGGCAGGGGGATTTCGGGAACCTCGGGCTGTTCCTGTTCACGCTCCGGAACGGCAGGCTCGCCGACCTGAAGCGCGGCGGGGGCATGTGCTATGCCGAGAAGCTGCTCATCAGCCGCAGGGACCAGCTTGCCCCGAGCCACACCCATGTCGTGAAGGCCGAGGACATCATCAACCGGGGCGGCGCGAAGCTTGCGGTGCGGCTGAACGGATCGAACCCGGACGGATCCTTCAGCGAGACGGCGGGGGGTGTCGTCCGCTGCGACGGGGTGGACCGGCCCTACAGGGGCGGCGAGGTGATCCTGCTCGCCCCCGGCGAAAGCGTGACGCTGCTGCCCGGCGACTGGCATGCCTTCTGGGGCGAGGGCGGAGACGTGCTGATCGGCGAGGTCTCGACCGTCAACGACGACGAGACGGACAACATCTTCCGGTCCCCGAAGATCGGGCGCTTCTCGCAGATCGAGGAGGATGCAGTCCCCGCGCATCTCCTGGTCAGCGACTACCGGACCTGGCTCGCCTGACCGCCCCTTCACTTTGGCCCAAATATCCCGGGGGAGTCCGAAGGACGGGGGCGGAGCCCCCTAGGCGGTGTCTTCATTTAGGTCAGCCACGCCATCGCGCAGGCGAGCGCGACGAAGGCTTTGAATGAGGCAGTGGTCTTTTCGCATCTGAGGGCGATACGTCGGAAGCGTTTGATGCGGTTGAA
>JBMOOH010000048.1:65526-70690 GCA_049323795.1 Pseudomonadota bacterium | reverse complement strand
GGTCGCCGGCTGGCTCCGCCGAGGAGGCGCAGGAGGCCGCCGCCGGACAGGCGACCTTCGCCGGCCGTCCGGGCGGGCGGGTGCAGGCGGGTCTCCCGGGGCTGGCAGCCGGGGACTGAGCGGTCAGAGTCCGGCTCAGAGTCCGGCTCAGAGTCCGGCGACATGCCGTGCCGCCGCCTCGAGTCCCGCGCGCAGGGCCGCATCCGCGTCCGCGCCGCGGCGTTCGGCCGCGATGTGCGCCGCCATGAAGGTGTCTCCCGCCCCCGTCACCCGGACCTGCGTCACCGCCGGCGGCACCGCCGCGCGCACGCCGACGGCCGTTGCGTCCGCCGCGCCGCGCGCCCCGTCGGTCACGAGCGCCCGCATCGCACCTGCGGCGACCAGCCCGGCCGCGGCCGCCTCTGCCGACCTGAAGCTCTGCCCGGCAATGAGGCCGGCCTCTTCCAGGTTCAGGTAGAGCGTGACCGCAGGGACGCCGAGCAGCGGCCGCAGCCGCTCGGCCTTGCCCGGCGAGGCGGGTGCGACCCGCAGGTCGGCTGCGGCAAAGAGCGGCGAGCGCGCGATCCCGGCCAGGAGCGCCGCCGTCAGGTTGCCGTCGAGCGCGACGGTCCCCGCCCAGGGCGCGGCGGCCGTACCGAACCGCCCGTCGGCCAGGGGTGCCAGAATGCGGTCGCCAGCGGCTTCGAGGCTGTGGGCATCGGCGATGGCCGCGATCAGGCCGTTGGCCCCCTCGATCGCCAGATAGCAGTCGGTCGGCAGATGGTCGGGGCGAAAGGCGTGGGAACAGTCGATCCCGGCCCGCGCCAGCGCGGCGATCAGGTCGTCACCGGCAGAATCGCGCCCGATGGCGGTCAGGACGGCCGGCCGCAGCCCGAGGCGCGCGAGCGTCAGCGCGATGTTCAGCGCAACCCCGCCGGGTTCGCGCGTGATGCGCCCCGGCAGGTCTTCGCCCGGCTGCATCGGCGCGGGCGTCCGGCCGATGATGTCCCAGAGCACCGAACCGATGCAGAGTATGTCGGGCGTCATGGCTGACTTGTTGCGCATGGATGCCGCCGCGACAAGGGCCGAGCATCACCGCGCGCCGCGACCGAAGCCCGATTGCAGGAAGAAGGGCAGGTCGGGGTCATGGGCCCGCACGCCGGTCAGCTCTTCGGCCGGCAGCCCGGTATCGCGAAGCGTTTCGGGCCGGATCGCGGACAGGCCGGACTGGCCGGCCATGGCGGTCTCGACGCGGGCGAAATGGCGGCGGACGCGGTCGATGAGACCGGGGCCGGCGGACGGGGTGGTCGCGATGTCGAAGGCGGTGGCCTGGGCAAGACGGGTCATGGCGGTCTCCCTCGGTTGCGATGGTCCCCGAATGCAGCAACCCCCGAATGGTGCTTGATTGACGGATGCGGGACATGTGGGGATTGCACGGGGATTTGCGGGCTTTGCCGATGGCACTTGATCTGCGGGGAAGGGTGGCGCAACCCTGACGGGGGCAACGGGACATTTCAGGATGCATCACGTCTTTGGCGCCTATGCCCTTTTCCCGGACCGTGCCGAACTTGTCGGACCGGACGGCCCGGTGCGGCTGGAGCCCAAGGCCTATGCGGTCCTGCGCCTCTTGGTCGAAAACCACGAGCGCGTGGTGTCGCGCGAAGAGATGATCGCGCTGATCTGGGGCGGGCGCTTCGTGTCGGATGCCGCCGTGTCGACCGCGCTGAAGCTGGCCCGCAAGGCCGTGGGCGATGACGGCGACCGCCAGGCGGTGATCCGCACCCTGCACGGGCTTGGTCACCGCTTCGTGGCAAAGGTGGAGCGGCGGGTCGATGCCTCGACCGTCGTGCAACCTGCGGAACCCGCAGCGGATGGCAAGGGTCAGCGGCCCACGATCGCCGTGCTGCCGCTGGCGCAGGCAGAGGGCGGCGTGCAGGTCGGCGACGGGCTGGCCGATGAGATCATCGCCTCGCTCTCGCGGCTGCGCTGGCTGCGGGTGATCGCACGCGAATCAAGCTTTCGCTTCCGCCAGGAGGGGGTGGACCTGGATGCCATGCGCCGGGTGCTGGGGGCGGGCTATGCGCTGACCGGGCGGGTGGAACTGTCCGGGGCGCGGCTGATCGTGGCGGTGACGCTGATCGACACCGGCACCGGGGCCGTGGTCTGGGCCGACCGCTTTACCCCGCACTTCGATGACCTGCATGAGGCGAGGCAAGGCATCGTCGACGCCGTGGTCGGCGCGCTGGATCTGCAGATCCCGCAGGCCGAGGCCATGGCGGCGCGCGGCAAGCCGACCGAGGCGCTGGATGCCTGGGGTGCCTATCACCTGGGCATGAGCCACCTGCACCGCTACAACGCCCATGACAATGCCATCGCCAGCACCCTGCTTGAACGTGCCACCACGCTGGACCCGGGCTTTGCCGTGGCCTATGCCGCCCGTGCCTTTACCCGCTTTCAGGATGGGGTCCAGTGGTTTCGGAGCGACCGCGCGAAGGCCCAGGACGATGTGCGAAGCCTGGCCGAACGGGCGTTCGAGCTTGACCCATTGGACCCCTTTGCCAACATGGTCATGGGCCGGTGGCACTGGTTGGCCGGCAACCCGGATGCCGGGCTGGTCTGGTATGACCGCGCCATCCAGCTCAGCCCCAGCTATTCCAAGGGCCATTATACCCGCGGCATGATCGACGCCTTTGCCGGCAGGTCGGAGCGGGCGCGGGCCGGCCTGGACCTGGCGCTGCGTCTCAGCCCGCTGGACCCGATGATGGGGCCGATGCTGACGGCGCGGGCCATATCTTATCTGGCCGAGGGCGACTTCGCGACCGCGCGCGACTGGGTGATGAAGGCGGCGCGCCATTCCCCGACCCACGCCAATCTCCTGTGCCTGGCCGCTGCGGCTTGCGAGCTGGCCGGCGACCATGTCCAGGCCCTGCAGTTCGCCGAGACCCTGCGCAGTGCGGTGCCGGAAATAACGGTGTCGATGTATCTGCAATCGGTACCCACGGCGCAGGTGGATGTGCATGCCAGGATTCGGGATGCGCTGCGTCGCCTCGGCATCCCGGCGGCGGGGTGAACCCGCAGTGCAGCACTTGCGTTCCGGTGCGCGCGCGGCTATACGCGCGCCACTTCACAGGCGGGGCTGGGCCCTTTGGGGGAGACATCCCCATCGGGTCCGCCGGTTGAGCCACAAGCTCTGACGCCCCGCCCTAGGTCCAAACCGGAAAGGAAAACGGACATGGCACTGCCTGATTTCAACATGCGTCAGCTTCTGGAAGCCGGCGTCCACTACGGCCACCAGACCCAGCGCTGGAACCCGAAGATGGGCGAATACATCTACGGCGACCGCAACGGCATCCACATCATCGACCTGACGCAGACCGTGCCCCTGCTGGACGCCGCGCTGAACGTCATCCGCGAGACGGTGGCCAAGGGCGGCCGCATCCTGTTCGTCGGCACCAAGCGTCAGGCCCAGAAGGCCATCGCCGATGCCGCCGAGAAATGCGCGCAATATTACATGAACCACCGCTGGCTCGGCGGTACGCTGACCAACTGGAAGACCGTGTCCCAGTCGATCAGCCGCCTGAAGCAGATCGACGAGATCATGGCGAACGGTGCCGAGGGCCTGACCAAGAAAGAGCGTCTGGGCCTTGAGCGCGAGCAGGCCAAGCTGCAGGCCGCGCTCGGCGGCATCCGCGAGATGGGCGGCCTGCCGGATCTGTTGTTCGTCATCGACGTCGGCAAGGAGGATCTCGCCGTCCTCGAGGCGCAGAAACTGGGCATCCCGGTCGTCGCGGTCGTCGACACGAACTGCTCGCCCAGGGGCGTGACCTACGTCATCCCCGGCAATGACGACGCCGCACGCGCCATCGCGCTCTACTGCGATCTGGTCGCGCGGGCCGCGCTCGACGGCATGTCGGCGCAGATGGGCGCGGCGGGCATCGACATCGGCGCGATGGAAGAGGTGCCGGCGGAAGAGGCGCTGTCCGAACGCGCCGACGCCTGACACCGCGCGCGAGGTCCGGCCGGACCGACCGTCACCGGACTGACACAAGGGCGGGGAGATCTCCCCGCCCGACACATCCGACCGAATAAAAGGGAGACGTGACATGACCGTCACCGCACAAATGGTCAAGGAACTGCGCGAGTCGACCGGCGCGGGCATGATGGACGCCAAGAGGGCGCTGACCGAGACGATGGGCGACATGGAGGCGGCGGTGGACTGGCTGCGCACCAAGGGCCTCGCCAAGGCGGCGAAGAAGGCCGGCCGCGTGGCGGCGGAAGGTCTTGTCGGCGTCGCCGTGAAGGCCGGACGCGGAGTGGCGATCGAGCTGAACTCGGAAACCGACTTCGTGGCCAAGAACGCCGACTTCCAGGCGCTCGTCCGCGACATCGCGAGGGTCGCGCTCGACACGGCCGATTCGCTCGAGGTGCTGAAGGCCACGCACCTGAACGGCACGCCCGTCGAGACGGTCCTGACCGAGGCGATCGCCCGCATCGGCGAGAACATGACGCTGCGGCGGATGCACATCCTCGAAGGCGACTCGATCGTCCACTATGTCCACAACGCGGCCGCAGAAGGCATGGGCAAGATCGGCGTGCTCGTCGCGCTGAAGGGACGGGACAACGGCATCGGCAGGCAGATCGCCATGCACATCGCGGCGGCGGCCCCGCAGGCTCTGTCGGCGGCCGATCTCGACCCGGCCGTGCTCGAGCGCGAGCGGGCGGTGCAGGTCCAGAAGGCCAGGGAAGAGAACGCGGCCGCGGCCAAGCCGAAGCCCGACGCGGTGATCGAGAAGATGATCGAGGGCCGGATGGGCAAGTTCCTCGAGGACGTGACCCTGATGGGCCAGAAATTCGTTATCAACCCCGACATCACCGTTGCGCAGGCCGCCAGGGATGCGGGCGTCGAGGTGACGGGCTTTGCCCGCGTCGCCGTGGGCGAGGGCATCGAGAAGGAGAAAGAGGATTTCGCCGCCGAGGTTGCCAGGACGCGCGGGGCGTGAGGCGTCATCCCGATGATATGATCCCGACGACAGGGCGGCCGCCCCGGCCGGGCGCGACCCGGTGACGGAAACGGGCGGCCGGTGGACACTCCGGCCGCCGCGATCCACCATGACCGCCTGACCTGGGGAATGCAGGCGGCCCCCACTCGTACCCTTCACCCCTGGCGGGGCGGCGGCGCTGCCGC
>JBMOOH010000048.1:0-65516 GCA_049323795.1 Pseudomonadota bacterium | reverse complement strand
TTTGGGGATGGGACAGGGCGCGTCCTTGCCGATGCGGACCTGCCGGGCGGAAAAGCGCCCCCAGGCCGTCCCGGTTTCCCGGAAGAGCGCGGCTGCCGGGGAAATGCACCGGCGGGCCGCGGCTCCTGTTCCCTGGCCAAAGCCACCACTCTGGGAACGCCGGCAGATTGCCAGTTAACGCGGCGTAAGGAGAGTAGGGGAAACCTTACCCCTGGCCTGATCTGCCCACCATGCCGCTGAGGCAGCAGAATTTTTCCTTCGGCGTGCCGGGGGTAGGGAATTCCGCACCCCGATCCGGGCAATTGCTCAGGGCGGGGGCAGGACGAAGATCTGGTTCTGGAACGACGCCTTCAGGACGGCCTGCGCGGTCGTGTCCACGTCGAGCGCCTCGCGCGCCAGACGAAGGTGTTTCTCGACCGTCGCAGGCGTCAGGCCCATGATGGTGGCGATGTCCTGGGTCGTCTTTCCGTCGCCGACCCATTCCAGCGCCGCGCGCTGGCGGGGCGTGAGCGGCCGGCGGGACGAGGCGAAGGGCATCGCGGTTATCCGCAGGTGCGTCACGGTGTTGATGAGCACGATCTCGCGGCCGTGCGCGGCCCAGATCGCATCCGCGTCCTCCTGCGTCCGGCCCGGCCCGACCGCAAGGCCGATGCCGCCCTTCGCCCGGACCGACACGTCGCGGAAGCTGATCGAGTAGCCGGCGGTCACGCCGTGGCGCAGGTTGTAGTCGACGACCCTCTGCTCGGAGGGCGCAAGCGCACCCGATCGCGCCTGCTCCTCGATCCAGCGCCAGGAACATGCGCCCTCGTTCGACGCGGCCCACTTGACCATCGGGGCATGGTGGAACAGTCCGCCCTTGATGAAGCCGTCAAGATAGTCCTGGTCGTGGTTCGACAGGATCAGGATGTCGTCCATGCTGCCGAAGGAATTCGACGTCCGGAACCGGGTGAAGCCGTAGAGCAGCCGTTCGAAGCCGTAGCCATGCATCCGGCCGACGTGGAGCGACCAGATGTCCTCGATCGACCCCGCGTCGAGAACCCGCTCCAGATGGTCCACGAGGCCGGAGGTCATGCCGTGCCCCCGGACAGGCCGCGAGGACGCGGCGGGGCGTCCGGCGCGAAGGGGGCCGCGCGGGCATCGCGGCAGGGTTGCACGTCCTTTGGCATTTCGTATCCCCGGTTGAAACTTGCCATGCATCCGCTCCACTGTCGAGGGGGCCGCCCCCTTCCGGCCCGGCGCCGGCCTGCTATGAAGGGCCGGTGCAACTGCAAGGGCAAGGCCTGCGACATGGCGGACGTGCATGATGTGGTGATTGTCGGCGGAGCGGCCAGCGGCGCTTCGGCGGCGTGGTGGATCAAGGGGATGTCGCCCGCCACCCGCGTGCTGGTGGTCGAGCGCGACCCGACCTATGCCCATGCCGCAACCGCGCTGTCCGTCGCCTCGGTCCGGAGCCAGTTCTCGAACCCCGTGAACGTGCTCGTGTCGCGCTTCGGCGCCGAGTTCATCCGCGACTTCGGTGCCCGCCTCGGACCCGAGGGCGGCGTGCCGACGCTCGGCTTCCGCGAGAACGGCTATCTTTTCCTGAGCGGGACCGAGGCGGGCGCGGCCCTGATGGAGGAACTCGCCGCGATGCAGCGGTCGCTCGGCGCGGGAACCGAGGTCCTCGGCCGCGCCGAACTGTCGCGGCGCTTCCCCTGGATGAAGCTCGACGACGTGATTGCCGGCAGCTTTGGGCCGCGGGACGAGGGCTGGTTCGACAACATGGGGCTGCTGAACGGCTTCCGCGCCGGCGCCCGGGCCCGCGGGACCGAGTTCCGCAAGGGGCAGGTCACGCGCCTGATCGCCGGGTCAGGCCGGATCTCGGGGGTGGCGCTGGCGGACGGCAGCACGGTCGGGGCCGGACAGGTGCTTCTGGCCGCCGGAACGGGGGTGACACCGCTGCTTGCCACGCTGGGGGAGGACTGGCCGGTCGAGCCGCGCAAGCGCACCGTCTTCGTCATCGACACGCCGGACGCGCGCCACCCGGAGGCGCCGCTGATCATCGACCATACCGGGGTCTACATGCGCCCCGAGCAGGACGGCTGGATCACCGCGACGGTTCCGGACGACGACCGGGCCTGCGCGCCGGACGACTGGGAGCCCGACCACGGGCAGTTCGAGGACCTGATCTGGCCGCGCCTGTGGAACCGCGCCGACGGCTTCGCGGCGGTCAGGGTCCGCCGGCTCTGGGTCGGACACTACGATTACAACCGCCTCGACCAGAACGCGATCCTCGGGCCCCATCCGGCGTTCCCGAACCTCTTCGTCGCAAGCGGCTTCTCGGGCCACGGGCTTCAGCAGTCACCCGCCGTCGGCAGGGGCCTTGCCGAGGTGATGCTGACGGGGGACTGGCAGACGCTCGACCTCTCGCCGCTGGGCGCCGGGCGCATCGCCGGGCGCCGCCCGTTCCTCGAAAGGGCCGTCGTCTGAAAGGGCGCACGGCAGGACGCTCAGAGACCGTTCAGCGGCACCTTGAGATAGCTTATCCCGTTCTCTTGCGGCGGGGGCATCTGGCCTGCGCGCATGTTGATCTGCAGCGAGGGGATGATGAGGCGCGGCATCGACAGGGTCCGGTCGCGCGCCTCGCGCATGGCGACGAACTCCTCGGCCGACTTCCCACCGACATGGACGTTGCGCGCGCGCTGTTCGCCCACCGTCGATTCCCAGGCAAAGTCATCCCGGCCGGGCGCCTTGTAGTCGTGCCCGACGAAGATCCGCGTTTCGTCCGGCAGCGTCAGGATCCTCTGGATCGAGCGATAGAGCACCGCCGCCGATCCGCCCGGGAAATCGCAGCGCGCCGTCCCGTAGTCGGGCATGAAGAGCGTGTCGCCGACGAAGGCCGCGTCCCCGATCACGTAGGTCAGGCAGGCCGGCGTGTGCCCGGGAGTGTGAAGCACCCGCCCCGCGACCCCGCCCACCGAAAAGACATCGCCGTCGCGGAACAGCCGGTCGAACTGGCTGCCGTCGCGCCGGAACTCGGTGCCTTCGTTGAAGACCTTGCCGAAGGTTTCCTGCACGGCGGTGATCTTCTCTCCGATCCCGATTCTCCCGCCGAGCCGCTCCTGGATGTAGGGCGCTGCGGAGAGGTGATCGGCATGGACATGGGTCTCGAGCACCCAGTCCACGCTCAGTCCGCGGTCGCGCACCTGCGCCACGATGGCATCGGCCGACCGTGTGGATGTCCGGCCCGAGGCGTAGTCGAAGTCGAGCACCGAATCGATGATCGCGCAGCGGCGGCTTGCCGGATCGCACACGACATAGCTGACCGTATTCGTGTCTGTATCGAAAAAAGAAGTCACGTCAACGGTTTGCGAGTCGCAATCCGGTCTTCTTTCGGGTGCGTCCAAAGGCTTGCTTCCCAGGATCGTCTGCGTGGAACAGTGGCACGCGCAGCATACGCCCTGTCCTGTTACATAACAAACATTGAATATGATAGGTTGTGCGGGCGGCCGGCGGGCGGCGAGGGGCAGGGGTTCCGGGAGACGCCGCAGGGCCGTCGGACGCCCCCGCGACGTCACCGGACGGGCCGGCGGAGGTGGGAAAGTTCCTCTTATACCTCAACAGAGTGCGCCGCATTCCTCAGTGCCGATATGTTGCGCGCATAGACCTCTGGCCGGTCGGGCGCGCCATCCTTGAAGACCGACGATCCGGCGACCAGAACATCGGCGCCGGCCCGCACGGCGAGCCGAGCGGTTTCGGGCGTGATGCCGCCGTCGATCTCGATCAGGATGGGGCGTCCGGCCGTCATCGCGCGGAGTGCGGCGATCTTTGCCGTCTGGCCCGGAATGTAGGCCTGGCCGCCGAAGCCCGGATTCACGGTCATCACGCAGATCACGTCGACGAGGTCGAGCAACTGCACAACGGCGTCGGTCCCGGTGCCGGGATTGATGGCCAGACCCGCCTTTTTCCCATGGTTCCGGATCAGTTGGAGGGTGCGGTGAATGTGCGGGCCGCTTTCGGCATGGGCGGTGATGATGTCCGCACCGGCCCTTGCGAAGGCGTCGATGTAGGGATCCACTGGCGCGATCATGAGGTGGACGTCCATCACGCCGCGGACATGGGGGCGAAGGGCGGCGCACATCTGCGGCCCGAAGGTCAGGTTCGGCACGAAATGGCCGTCCATGACATCGACGTGGATCCAGTCGGCGCCGGCGGCCTCGAGCGCGCGGCATTCCGCGCCGAAGGCCGCGAAATCGCCGGCAAGGATGGACGGAGCGATCAGGACGGGGCGTTTGGGCATCTGGGGTTCCGGGCTGCGGCCAGGGCGGCGCGCGGTGCAAGGCTTAGACCGCTGCGGCGGCGCGGTCCAGTGCCGCCGGCGGCGTCACCGGATTACATAATATATCTTATCGGATAATCACGTGCCGCTCACCTTGCCCGCCGCCCCCCTTGCCAGACGCCCGAAAGCTCGAGGCCGGGCGTCAGATGCACGAAGTCCGCCCGTCCTCCGGGGACGAGGCATCCGAGGTCGCCGCCGCGTCCGATCGCCTGCGCCGGCGCGGAGGACGCCATCTTCAGTACCTGGGTCAGCGGCAGCCCGACGCGGCGCGCGAGGAACCGCAGCGATGCCGCCATGTCGGTGTCGGCGCCTGCCAGCGTGCCGTCGGCCAGCGTGAGCCGGCCGTCCGCCCTGAGCACCGTCCGGCCGTTCAGCGTGAAGCTGCCGAGATCCGTGCCCGCGACCGCCATCGCATCCGTCACAAGGAAGATCCCGCCCGGACCGCGCTTGGCCGCCAGTGCCGCGCGGATCGTTTCGGGATGGACATGGACCCCGTCGGCGATCAGGCCCGCATGGACGTGACCGAGGGCAAGCGCGGCTCCGGCCAGTCCGGGTTCGCGGTTGCCGAGCTGGCTCATCGCGTTGAAGAGGTGTGTCACCAGCCGCGCGCCTGCCTCGGCCGCGGCCGAGGCTCCGGCAAGGCCCGCGTCGCTGTGGCCGAGCGACACGATCACCCCGGCGCGCGCCAGTTCCGAAATCTGCCGCGGCGTGACGGATTCGACCGCCACGGTCGTCACGACGACCGGAAGCCGTCGGGCCGCATCGGCAAGCAGCTCCAGATCGTCGTGGTCCATCGGGCGGATCAGCGCCGGGTCGTGCGCGCCCTTTCGCGCCGCGGACAGGTGCGGCCCCTCGAGGTGGATGCCGATGACGCCCCGCACGCCCCCGGCGATGGCGGCTGCGACGGCGTCCACCGCGCGGCGCGTCGTGGCCGGTGTGTCGGTGATCAGCGTGGGAAGCAGCGCCGTGGTGCCGAGGCGGAGATGCGCGGCGGCGATGGTGGCGACCGTCGCGGCGGACGGGGCGTCGTTCAGCATCACCCCTCCCCCGCCGTTCACCTGCAGGTCGAGGAAGCCCGGGGCGACAAGTCCGGGCCCGAGATCGGAGCGCCGCGCCCCGTCCGGGATGTCGCCCTCGGCCACGATTCCCCAGACCCGGTCCCCCGCGACGACGAGCGCGCCCGGCCCGAGCCGCTGACCGTCGAAGGTCTGCTGGGTCAGATAGGCATGCAGGTTCATCTTCGGTTTGCCTCCCGTCGCGATTGCCGCCCCGGATTGCCGGCCGGATCGCTTGTCAGACCGTTTCGGTGACCTTGTTGAGGTGGCGCGGCCGGTCGGGATCGATGCCGCGCGCCCGGGCGAGCGCCTCGACGGTCGCGTAGAACGGCACGATCAGCGCCAGCGGGTCGGTGAGCCAGTGTCCGGTCCGGACGGTGGGCAGGCGTTCGGCGCGCCCGGCCGGACGGTCGGTCGTGACAAGGACGCGCGCCCCCTTGCCCGCCATGTCCGCCGCGATGTCGGCCACCCCCGCCTCGGCCGCGTCGGCGGCGGCGAAGGCAAGGACCGGAAAGGCGGCGTCCACGATCGACACGGGCCCGTGCAGCACCTCGGCCGAGGAATGGCTTTCGGCGTGGATGAGTGCCACTTCCTTGAACTTCAGGGCCGCCTCGTTCGACATCGCGTAGGACGGGCCCCGCCCCAGAGTGTAGAGCGACGATGCGTCCCGTGCCGCGGCCGCAAGCGGCGACCAGTCGAGCGCGACGGCCCGCTCAAGCGCCTCGGGCAGCGCGGCGATCGCGGCGAGAAGCGCGCGGTCCTCCGCCCACAGGGCCAGGAAGGCCAGCCCGGCCACGGCCGAGTTGATAAAGGTTTTCGTCGCAGCGACAGACAGTTCCGGCCCGGCGTGAAGTTCGAGGACGAGCTCGCTTTCCGCCGCGAGCGGCGAGTCCGGGTGATTGGTCAGCGCGATTGTCAGCGCCCCGGCCGCGCGGGCCGAGCGCGCCATCGCGACGATGTCGGGGCTCTGGCCGGATTGCGACACGGTGAGGGCGAGCGCCCCCGCGATGCGCAGCCGCGCACCGTAGACCGACGCGACCGACGGACCGACCGAGGCGACCGGGCGGCCGAGCAGAAGCTCGGAGGCGTATTTGAGGTAGGTGCAGGCGTGGTCGGAAGATCCCCGCGCGACCGTGGCAAGGAAGGGGGGATCGAGCTTCCGCGCCGCCTCGGCGGCCGCGCGGATCGCCGGTCCGCCGCGATCGAGCAGGCGCGCCACGGCCTGCGGTATCTCGCGGACCTCGCGGGCCATGAGACTGTCGGTCATGCCGTCTCCTCCTCGATGCGGGCGGTCGTCGTCCGGGGTCCGTCGGGCAGGCGCAACTCGGCGACGAAGTCGTAGGCGTCGCCGCGGTAGACCGACCGCGTGAGTTCGACCGCGCGCCCCCCCGACAGGAACGAGATGCGTTCGATCCGCAGGCCCGCCGCCTGCGGCGCCAGCCCGAGGAGCCCGGCATCGGCCTCGCCGAGATTGATCGCCGAGATCTTCTGCACGGCACGGACAGGGCGCCGTCCAAGCCGGCCGAGGACTTCATAGAGCGACTTCGACACCGCGGCCGGGTCGGGCAGGACATCCGGCGGCAGCGAGGCGCGCTCGATCGCCATCGGCCGGCCATCGGCGAGCCGGAGGCGCGCCAGCCGGGCGACCTGGTCCCCTGCCCCGAGCCCGAGCGCGAGCGCCTCGTCCGGCGACGGAACGAACAGGCCGCGTTCCAGCCAGCGCGAGTCCGAGGACAGGCCCCGCCGGTCCATGTCCTCGGTGAAGGAGGTCAGCCGTGAAAGCGACTGCTCGACGCGCCCGGGCCGCGGCGCGATGCGCGACCCCGACCCCTGCCGCTGCACCACCGCGCCCTTCGCCGCAAGCTCGGCGATGGCCTTGCGCACCGTCACCCGCGACAGGCCCGTCAGCGCCGCGATCTCGCGCTCCGGCGGAAGCGCGGAATCGGGCGGAAGGGCGCCGCCCGCGATCCCGCCCTCGATCCTGCGCCGGAGCTGCACATAGAGCGGACCCCCCGCAGCCGAAAGCCAGCGGCCGGGATCGAGGAAGTCGGCCACCGTCATGGCACCCGCCCCGCAAGGACGAGCGCCCCGTCGAGCGCGCTGCCGACTGGCGCCTCCGTGGTCCTGCCCGCCCAGCGGGCGTAGGCCGGGCCGAGCCCGCCCATGAGCACGAGCGGTTCGCCATCGCGCCATCCGAGCCGGTCGAGCGCCGCCGCGATGTAGGCCGCACCCTCGTCCATGAGCGCCGCCCCCAGCGGATCGCCCGCCTCGGCGGCAGCGACGATCTCTCCGGCGAGGCGGGCGTAATCGGCCGGCCGCGCGCCTGCGGCGAAGGCCACGATGGCGCCCGGATCCCCCCCGTGCCCGGCCAGCATCGCCCGGGTCAGTCCGGTCGGGTCGCGCAGCCCGTCGATCGACAGCATCGTCTCCTCGAGGCACCGCCTGGCGAGCCACGCGCCCGCCGCCTGGTCGCCGAGCTGAAGCCCCCAGCCCCCCACCCCCGAGATGCGGCCCCCGTGCTGGCGCCCGATGAACGAGCCCGTGCCGATCGCGGCGACCGCGCCGTCCCGGTCGCCGAGCGCGCCGACGATGCTGGTCGGGCGGTCGTCCGTCACCGCGCAGCGGCGCAGCGGAAGCGATGCCGCGACCCGCTCTGCGACGGCCCCGCCCGTCACGCCCGCCAGTCCCAGATGGGCCGGCACCCCCGCGAGGGCGCCGGTCGGCACACCGGCCTGGGCGGCGAGATCGTCGAGCGCGGCGCGGATCGTCGCCAGGGCCGCCCCGAAATCCGTCGAGACATTGGCGGGCCCGAGCCGGGACTCGTACCGCACCCCGTCCAGCCAGAGCGCGGCCCGGCAGGCCGTGCCGCCACCATCGACGCCGATCCTCGGTGAGGTCTGATCCATATGATACCTTTATGATACCTTTGTGCGGAAGGAAAGCACAATCCTCGCCGATGCAGGGCAAAATGGAGGGTTCAAGACGGATATCCGAAGCTTTGGTAACTTTCCGTTGGACAACAGGTATTAAAAAGGTATTGTCGGAAAAAATGGGGATTCGCCAGGATGCCGGACCGGACGGACCAGCCGCTGCGTCAGACCGAACGCGTGCATCCGGCCGCGGCGGGAATCGATGCGCTGGCGCCCGGGGACATCCTCGGGCATCTCCTCGCCCAGCAGCAGGACAGTCTCGCCGCCGTGCGGCCCGCCATTCCGGCGATCGCCGAAGCTGCGGCGGCGATGGCGGCCGCGGTCCGCGCCGGAGGCCGGCTCGCCTATGTCGGGGCCGGCTCGTCCGGGCTGATGGCGGTTGCGGATGCGCTCGAACTGAACGGAACCTTCGGCATCCCCGCCGGGCGGATCCGCCTTCTGATGGCGGGCGGCCTGCCGGTCGACGCCCGGATGCCGGGCGATGCCGAGGACGACGCCGCGGCGGGCGGCCGCGCCGCGGCGGGCCTCGGCGCCGGCGATGCGGTCGTCTGCGTCAGTGCCTCGGGGTCCACCCCCTATG
Organism: Pseudomonadota bacterium; assembly: GCA_049323795.1. Taxonomy (GTDB): domain Bacteria; phylum Pseudomonadota; class Alphaproteobacteria; order Rhodobacterales; family Rhodobacteraceae; genus JAOADN01. Next base: position 56,633 of record JBMOOH010000048.1, on the reverse strand, counting down.
CCCTCGGCGCCGCCCGGGCGGCCCGGGCGGCCGGCGCGCAGATCGTCGCGGTGGCCAATACCCCCGGCGCGGCGCTCTTCAGGCTCGCCGACGTCGCGGTCTGCCTTGCCACGCCTCCCGAGGTCGTCGCGGGATCGACCCGCATGGGCGCCGGGACCGCGCAGAAGGCGTGTCTCAATCTGATGTCCACCCTGATGGCCGTGCATCTCGGCGCGGTCCATGACGGACGCATGGTCGGTGTCATCGCCGACAATGCCAAGCTGCGCGCCCGGGCCGAGGCGATGGTTGCCGACCTTGCCGGATGTTCGCCCGCCGCCGCGGCCGGGGCGCTGGCTGCGGCGGGTGGGGCCGTCAAGGCCGCCGTCCTGATCGCGCGCGGTGCCGACCCGGCGCGCGCGGCGTCGCTTCTCGGCGACTCCGGCGGGCGCCTCCGCGGCGCGCTCAACCTTTTCGAACGGGGCGGATGAACCCCGGAGACCCCTGCCCTGCACTGATCCAACAGGAGAGAAAGATGACGAGAACGACACTGGCCGCAGCCCTGCTGACCTCGACCCTGATTCCCTCGGCCGCGCTGGCCCAGGGGGTGACGCTGACCATCGAAAGCTGGCGGAACGATGACCTGTCGATCTGGCAGGACAAGATCATCCCCGCCTTCGAGGCCGCCAACCCCGGCATCAAGGTCGTCTTCGCCCCGTCGGCGCCGACCGAATACAATGCCGCGCTGAACTCGAAGCTCGACGCGGGCACCGCGGGCGACCTCATCACCTGCCGGCCCTTCGACGCCTCGCTCGCGCTCTACCAGAAGGGCCAGCTCGCCGACCTCTCGGGCCTCGCCTCGATGGCGAACTTCTCGGACGTGGCGAAGTCGGCCTGGCAGACGGATGACGGCAAGGCGACCTTCTGTGTCCCGATGGCGTCGGTGATCCACGGCTTCATCTACAACAGGGATGCCTTCGACCAGCTCGGACTGACCCCGCCCGCGACGCTCGGCGAATTCTACGCGGTTCTCGACAAGATCAAGGCCGACGGCACCTACATCCCGATGGCCCTGGGGACGAACGACCAGTGGGAGGCCGCGACGATGGGCTACCAGAACATCGGGCCGAACTTCTGGAAAGGCGAGGAGGGCCGGAAGGCGCTCATCGCCGGCACCCAGAAGCTGACCGACGAGCCCTGGGTCGCCCCGTACCGCGAGCTTGCCAAATGGAAGGACTACCTCGGCGACGGGTTCGAGGCGCAGACCTATCCCGACAGCCAGAACCTCTTCACCCTCGGCCGTGCGGCGATCTATCCTGCGGGCTCGTGGGAAATCAGCGGGTTCAACGCGCAGGCACAGTTCAGGATGGGCGCCTTCCCGCCGCCGGTCGTCACGGCAGGGGATCCCTGCTACATCAGCGACCACACCGACATTGGCATCGGGATGAATGCCAAGACCCCGAATCCCGAGGCGGCCCGGCAGTTCCTCGAATGGGTGGGCTCGGCCGAGTTCGCCTCGCTCTATGCGAACGCGCTCCCCGGCTTCTTCAGCCTGAACTCGGCCCCGGTCGAGATGCAGGACCCGCTCGCGCAGGAATTCGTGAGCTGGCGCGGCAAGTGTGCGTCCACGATCCGCTCGACCTACCAGATCCTGTCGCGCGGCACGCCGAACCTCGAGAACGAGACCTGGGCGGCTTCGGCCAACGTCATCAAGGGCACCGAGACGCCCGAGGCGGCGGCGGCGAGGCTGCAGGCCGGACTCGACAGCTGGTACAAGCCCGGCCAGTGATCCCGGCCAGTAGTGACCTTCGGCCCTCCGGGCCTGACCGCGGGGGGCTGTCCGCCCCCCGCCCCCCGAGGATGTTCCGGGGAAGATGAAGGCCCCGATTGAGGAAGGACGCCGATGGCGACCCGCTCGCGCCTGACCATAGCCGCGTTCCTGGCCCCCGCCGTGATCGTCTATACGGCGGTCATGATAATTCCTCTTTTCAATACCCTGCGACTATCTCTTTACAATATGTCCGAAGACGGTCGGGTGTTCGTGGGCCTCGACAACTTCCGCATACTTTTCGGCGATCCGCGCTGGTCGGCGAGTTTCTGGAACGCGCTCGGCAACAACGTCTGGTTCTTCTTCATCCACATGCTCGTGCAGAACCCGATCGGCATCGCGCTGGCCGCCCTCCTCTCGTCGCCCCGCCTCCGCTTCGCGGCCTTCTACCGCTCGGCGATCTTCGTCCCGACGATCCTGTCCTTCGTGATCGTGGGCTTCGTCTGGAAGCTGATCCTGTCGCCGATCTGGGGAATCGCGCCCGGCATGCTCGACGCGGTGGGACTGAAATCGCTCTTCGCGCCGTGGCTCGGCAAGGAGCAGTATGCGCTGACCGCCCTCGCGCTCGTCTCGGTCTGGCAGTTCGTCGGCATCCCGATGATGCTGATCTATGCCGCGCTCCTGTCGATCCCCGGGGAGGTGCTGGAGGCGGCCGAGGTGGAGGGCATCACCGGCTGGGCGGCATTCCGGAGGATCAAGCTGCCGCTGATCCTGCCATCCATCGGGATCATCTCGATCCTCACCTTCGTCGGCAACTTCAACGCCTTCGACCTGATCTACACGGCGCAGGGGGCGCTCGCCGGGCCGAACTTCTCGACCGACATCCTCGGCACCTTCCTCTACCGCACCTTCTTCGGCTTCCAGCTCCAGGTGGGCGACCCCTACATGGGCTCGGCCATCGCGAGTGCCATGTTCTTCATCATCCTTGCGGGGGTCTGCCTCTATCTCTGGGGCATCCAGACCCGGATGCGGAGGTACCAGTTCTGATGCCCTCCGCCCGCCGCACCCCGCTGAACTCCGCCGCCGCGCATGGCGCGCTGATCCTCTGGACGCTGATCGCGCTGTTCCCGGTCTGGGTCATCATCGTCAACTCGTTCAAGACGCGCCGGGCGATCTTCGCCGAGCCGCTGGCGCTGCCGACGCCCGGCACGGCGACGCTGATCGGCTACCAGACGGTGCTGAAGCAGGGCGACTTCTTCGGCTACTTCCAGAACTCGATGATCGTGACCGTGGTCAGCCTGTTCTTCATCCTCCTGTTCGGGGCGATGGCGGCCTTCGCGCTCAGCGAGTACCGCTTCAGGGGCAACAGCCTCATGGGACTCTACCTCGCGCTCGGGATCATGATCCCGATCCGCATCGGGACGGTCGCGATCCTGCAACTGATGGTGCAGACGGGGCTCGTCAACACGCTTCTAGCCCTCATCCTCGTCTACACGGCGCAGGGGCTGCCGCTTGCGGTCTTCATCCTGTCGGAGTTCATGCGGCAGGTCTCGGACGACCTGAAGAACGCCGGACGCATCGACGGGCTTTCGGAGTTCACGATCTTCTTCAAGCTCGTCCTGCCGCTCGTCCGCCCCGCGATGGCGACGGTCGCGGTGTTCAACATGATCCCGATCTGGAACGACCTCTGGTTCCCGCTGATCCTCGCCCCCGGCGAGGGGACGAAGACGCTGACGCTCGGCTCCCAGGTCTTCATCGGGCAGTTCGTCACGGACTGGAACGCGGTCCTGTCGGCCTTGTCGCTGGCGATCCTGCCGGTTCTGGTCCTCTACGTCATCTTCTCGCGGCAACTGATCCGCGGCATCACCTCGGGGGCTGTGAAATGAAGGTCGCGCTGCGGGCGGAGCGGTCGGAATGAAGGTTCTCGTCGCCGGTCTCGGCAACATGGGGATGAGCCACGCGCTCGGGCAGGCGAAGCTCGGGAGCGACCTGGTGCTGGTGAACCGCTCGCCCGTCGAGCTGCCGGAGGCGCTGAGGAAATTCCCCCTTTTCAGGAGTTTCGAGGACGGTCTTGCCACGCGGCCCGACCTCGCCGTCATCGCCACCTATTCCGACAGCCACGCCGGTTACGCCTGCGCGGCGATGGAGGCCGGGGCGCATGTCTTTGTCGAAAAGCCCCTCGCCACCACCGTCGCCGATGCCCGCCGCGTGGTCGAGACCGCGAAGCGGCTGAAGCGGAAGCTGGTCGTGGGCTACATCCTGCGCCACCACCCATCCTGGATGCGGCTGATCGCGGAGGCGCGGGCGCTCGGCGGACCTTACGTCTTCCGGCTGAACCTGAACCAGCAGTCGGCCGGGGCGCAATGGGCGACGCACAGGCAGCTCATGGAGACGACGCCCCCGATCGTGGACTGCGGGGTGCATTACGTGGATGTCATGTGCCAGATCACCGATGCGAAGCCCGTGCGCGTCCATGGGATGGGCCTGCGGCTGTCGGACGAAATCCCCGAGACCATGTACAACTACGGCCAGTTCCAGGTGATCTTCGCCGACGGTTCGGTCGGCTGGTACGAGGCCGGCTGGGGCCCGATGATGTCCGAGACCGCCTATTTCGTGAAGGACATCATCAGCCCCAGGGGCGCCGTCAGCATCGTCTCGAAGGACGGACCCGGCAGCGCGAGCGTCGAGGGGCATACCAGGGTCGGGGTCATCCGCGTCCACCCCGCCGGGGGGCCGGACCGGATCATCGACTTCCCCGGCGAACCCGGACATCAGGAACTCTGCGATGCCGAACAGGCTTTCGTGCTCCGCGCCATCGCCCGGGACCTCGACCTGACGCGGCACATGGAGGATGCGGTGGCGTCCCTGGCCGTCTGCCTCGCCGCCGACGAGTCGGTGCGCAGCGGCCGTATCGTGGAGCTTTAGAAGATGACTGCGCTTGTCCTTGAGAAGGTGAACAAATCCTTCGGAGCGATCCATGTCCTCAAGGACATCGACCTGGCCGTTGCCGAGGGCGAGTTCGTGGTCTTCGTCGGCCCTTCGGGCTGCGGCAAGTCCACGCTCCTGCGGTCGATCGCGGGGCTCGAGGACGTGAGCTCGGGGCGCATCCTGATCGGCGGCAGGGACGTCACGCAGGTGGCCCCGGCCAAGCGCGGGATCGCGATGGTATTCCAGTCCTACGCGCTCTACCCCCATCTCGACGTCGAGGGGAACATGGCGCTCGGGCTCAGGCAGGCGGGCGAAAGCAGATCCGTCATCGCCGAGCGGATCGCGACGGCGACGAGGATGCTGTCGCTCGGATCCTATCTGAAGCGGCGGCCGGCCGAACTCTCCGGCGGGCAGCGCCAGCGCGTCGCGATCGGGCGGGCGATCGTGCGCAAGCCGGAGCTTTTCCTCTTCGACGAGCCCCTCTCGAACCTCGACGCCGCGCTGCGCATGGCGACGCGGGTCGAGATCGCGCGCCTGCACCGCCAGCTTGGCGCGAGCATGGTCTATGTCACCCACGACCAGACCGAGGCGATGACGCTCGCCGACCGGATCGTCGTCCTGCGCGATGGGCGGATCGAGCAGGTCGGCAGCCCGATGGAGCTGTACAACTCCCCCGCGAACCGCTTCGTTGCCGGGTTCCTCGGGTCGCCGGGGATGAACTTCCTGCCGGGCGGGCTGGTCGGGCGGCGCGGGGCCGAGACAGGGATCCGGCCCGAGCATCTGAATGTGGTCGGGTCCGGCCGGATCGCGGGGACGATCACGCATGTCGAGCGGCTCGGCGGGGACACGAACCTGATCGTCGTCCTGCTCCAGGGTCAGACCGTCACCGTGCGGCTCTTCGGCCAGCACGACCACCGGGTCGATGCGCCCATCGCGCTCGATTTCGAGGACCGGCATGCCTTCGACTTCGACGCCGGGGGGCGGCGGATCGTGGCCTGACTGCGGCGGGATGGCTTGACGGCCCAATCCAAAGCGCTTTGAATGGCCCCGGCTGTATCTCCTGCGGCGGCCATCCGGAGACCGATCATGACCATCCGCGCGCTCGTCTGGGGCGAGAACGTCCATGAGCAGGAAAACCCCCTCGTCGCCCGCATCTACCCCGAGGGGATGCACACGGCGGTCGCCGGCGCGCTGAACGCGGACACCGGCATCCGGGCCGAGACGGCGGTGCTTCAGGACGAGGGCCACGGGATCACGCGCGCGCGCCTCGCCCGCACGGACGTGCTGCTCTGGTGGGGCCACGCCGCGCACGGGCGGGTCGCGGACGAGACCGTCGAGATGGTGGCCGAGGCCGTCTGGTCGGGCCTCGGCCTCATCGTGCTTCATTCGGGACACTTCTCGAAGATCTTCAGGCGCCTCATGGGCACGCCCTGCAACCTGACCTGGCGCGAGGCGGGCGAGCGTGAACGCCTCTGGGTCACGGCGCCGAACCACCCCATCGCGGCGGGCCTCGGGCCCTGCTTCGAGATCGAGCACGAAGAGATGTACGGCGAGCCCTTCGGCATCCCCGAACCCCTGGAAACCGTCTTCATCAGCTGGTTCCAGGGCGGCGAGGTGTTCCGCTCGGGCGTGACCTACCGTCGCGGGGCGGGGAACCTGTTCTACTTCCGGCCCGGACACGAGGCCTATCCGACCTATCACCTGCCGGTCGTCCATCAGGTGCTCAGGAACGCGGTGAAATGGGCGCACAATCCGGCCGCCCGGATCCCCGATCCGACCGCCGCGCCGAACGTGCCGACGGACAAGGCACCCGAGAGGATCGGGGAGCGCGGGCCGAAGCTGCATGGCCCCGGCGAAGAGGGGCTGCGGTGAGCGCCCCCCTGCCCGCCCCCCTGCCCGCCCCCCTGCCCGTCCGCCTGCTGATCGTCGGCACCGGCGCCATGGCCGCCCAGCACGCCGAGAATTTCGGCGCCCTTCCCGGCGTCTCCATCGTCGGCGGCGTCGACACGAACGGGACCCGTCTGACCGCCTTCCGCGAGCGATGGGGGATCCGCCACGGCTTCCCCTCGGTCGCGGCAGCGCTCGACTGGGGCCGGTTCGACGCGGCGGCGAACGTGACGCCGGACCCGGTCCACTACCTCACGACCATGCCGCTGCTCGCCGCCGGCAAGCACGTCTTCTGCGAGAAGCCCCTTGCCGTCACCCATTCCGACGCGCTGGCGATGGCGGAGGCCGCGCGGGCCGCCGGCGTCGTCCACGGCGTGAACCTCACCTACCGCAACGGCCCCGCGCTCCAGCGCGCCGCCCGCATGGTGGCCGAGGGGGCGATCGGCGAGGTCCGCCATTTCGAAGCGTCCTACCTGCAAAGCTGGCTCGCGCAGCCCGCCTGGGGCGACTGGCGGGTGCAGGACCGGTGGCTCTGGCGGCTCTCGACGGCGCACGGGTCGAAGGGCGTTCTCGGCGATGTGGGCATCCACATCCTCGACTTCATGTCGTACGCGGCGGGCCTGCCGGTCGCCGAGGTCTCCTGCCGCCTCGCCACCTTCCCCAAGGCGAAGGACGACCGCATCGGCCCCTACATCCTCGACGCCAACGACAGTGCGGCGATGATCCTGCGGCTCTCGAACGGCGCGGTCGGCGTCGTCCATGCCTCGCGCTTCGCCGCGGGGCACCTCAACGACCTGCGCCTGCGCCTCTTCGGCGACAGGGGCGGCATGGAGGTGGCATGGGAGCGGAACGAGAGCCGCCTGCGCCTCTGCGCCGCGCCGGGGCTGGAGACGGCGGAATGGCATGACCTGCCGCTCGAGCCCGTCCCCGCGAACCACGACCGCTTCATCGCGGCGATCCGGGGCGGCGCGGCGATGGACCCGGATTTCCACCGGGGGGCCGCATTGCAGGCGGTGCTCGACCGGGCGGTGGCATCGCACAACGAAGGCGGGATCAGCCTCAGGGTCTAGCTTCCCGGTGGCCGCCCGTCTCTCGGCACGACCGGAGTCCACCCTTGCCGGACAGGTTCCGGGCGGGCGCCACGGCCACGACCGGCCCGGCCTCGATCAGGGCAAATCCGTTCGGGCCGAGCGACAGCCCCGTGCCGCCACGGGCCACCGCCTCTCCGGCGAGAAGCCGCCCGGCCCCCGTGACGGACAGGGACTGCGACGCCGGCGACAGGTTGAAGAGGCAGAGCGTTCCGGCCCCGCGGGTGAACCCCAGAACCGGCTCGGGCAGGTCGAGAAACCGCGTCGCGCCGTGGACCAGGTCGGTCCGCGACCGCCGGACCGACAGCATCCGGCGGTAGAACTCCAGCACCGACCCCGCGGCACCCGCCTGTGTGTCGACCGCGACCGCCGCCTGCGGTTCCTTCACCGGCAGCCACGTCCGGCCTGCCGTCGAGAACCCCGCGTTCGGCGCCGCCGCCTCCCACACCATCGGCGTCCGGCACCCGTCGCGGCCCAATGGCTCGGGCCAGAAGGCGATGCCCTGCGGGTCCACCATCTCGTCGAGGCCGAGCGCAGTGTCGGTCTGCCCCAGCTCCTCGCCCTGGTAGAGATAGATCGACCCCTCGAACGACAGAAGCAGCGCCGCGCAAAGCTTCGCCAGCGCCTCGCGCGACGCACCGTGTCCGGCCCAGCGGCTCACGTGCCGCACGACATCGTGGTTCGAGAAGGCCCAGGCCGGCCAGCCGCCCTTCGCCTCGGCCTGAAACCCCTCGATCCGCTTGCGGAACGCCGCGGCGGTGAACTCGTAGCCCAGCATCTCGAAGGAATAGCACTGGTGGATGCGCGCGCCCCGCGAATACTCGCCCATCAGCGCGAGCGCATGGTGGCTGTCGCCCACCTCGCCCAACATCATGCGCGCGTGGTAGGCGTCGGTCAGCGCCCGCAGGCGTTCGAGGAAGAGCGGCGTCTCGGGCCGGTTCTTGGAAAAGAGCGGATACTGCATCCCGTAGGGGTTGCCCTCGGGGCGGTCCTTCACGCGGTCGTCGGCCGGGTTGTCGCGCAGAAGCCGGTCGTGGAAGTAGTAGTTGACCGTGTCGAGCCGGAATCCGTCCACCCCCCGCTCCAGCCAGAAACGCAGGTTCGACAGGTGGAACTCCTGCACCTCCGGGCTGTGGAAGTTGAAGTCGGGCTGCTCGGCGAGGAAGTTGTGGAAGTAGTACTGCCGCCGCCGCCCGTCCCAGGCCCAGGCAGAGCCCCCGAAGACCGACAGCCAGTTGTTCGGCGGCGTCCCGTCGCGCTTCGGGTCCGCCCAGACGTACCAGTCGGCCTTCGGCCCGTCGCGCGAGGACCGGCTCTCGGCGAAGGCCGGGTGACGGTCCGAGGAATGCGAGATCACCTGGTCGATGACGACCTTGAGCCCGAGGCCGTGTGCGCCCGCGACGAGCGCGTCGAAGTCGCGGAGCGTGCCGAAGACCGGGTCGATCCCCCGGTAGTCCGACACGTCATAGCCGAAGTCCTTCATGGGCGAGGGAAAGACGGGCGACAGCCAGATCGCATCCACGCCAAGGTCGGCGAGGTAGGAAAGCCGCGACGCGATCCCGGGCAGGTCGCCCACCCCGTCGCCGTTCGCATCCTGGAAGGACCGGGGATAGACCTGATAGGTGACGGCGCCCTTCCACCAGTTCTCCGTCACCTTCGGCTCCCTGTCCCTCATCCTGGCGCAAATATCCTCGGGGGGTGCGGGGCAGACGGCCCCTGCGTCCTCACGTCACCACGTCCGGTGCATCGCGCCCCGTCGCCGCCCGGATCCCCGCCAGTTCCTCCGCCGCCCGGATCACCGGGGCAAGGGCCGCCTGCACCTCCTCGTGCAGCCCCTCCGGCCCCGCTGCATAGCGCTCGAGATAGAGCCTCAGCGTGGCGCCCTCCGTCCCCGTCCCCGACAGCCGGAACACGATCCGCGCGCCGCCGGCAAAGGCGATCCGCACCCCCTGCCCCGTCGATACCGACCCGTCCACCGGGTCCGTGTAGGCGAAGTCGTCCGCGCTTGCGACCGTCATCCCCTGCACCACCCGACCGGGCAGCGACGGCAGGCTGGCCCCGAGCCGTTTCATCATCGCCTCGGCATCCGCCACCGGCAGCGCCTCGTAGTCGTGGCGCGAGTAGTAGTTGCGCCCGTATTTCCGCCAGTGCGCGGTCAGGATGTCGGCCACGCCTTCCTTCCGCACGGCGAGGATGTTAAGCCACAGAAGCACGGCCCAGAGCCCGTCCTTCTCGCGCACGTGGTCGGACCCGGTGCCGAAGCTTTCCTCGCCGCAGAGCGTCGCGCGGCCCGTGTCGAGGAGGTTCCCGAAGAACTTCCAGCCCGTCGGCGTCTCGTATTTCCCGATCCCCAGCGCGTCGGCCACCCGGTCGGCGGCCGCCGAGGTTGGCATCGACCGGGCCACGCCCTTCAGCCCGGCCCTGTAGCCGGGCGCGAGGCGGGCGTTCGCGGCGAGGACCGCGAGCGAGTCGGACGGCGAGACATAGATGCCGCGCCCGAGCACCATGTTCCGGTCCCCGTCCCCGTCCGAGGCCGCGCCGAAGTCGGGGGCGTCCTTTCCGGACATCTCGTCCATCAGCGCCCTGGCCCAGACCGGGTTCGGGTCGGGGTGCAGGCCGCCGAAATCCGGCAGCGGCGTGCCGTTCACCACCGTTCCGGGTGCCGCGCCGAGGCGGCGCTCGATGATCTCGGTCGCATACGGCCCCGTCACCGCGCACATCGCGTCGAAGCGCATCCGGAAGCCGCGCGCGAACATCGCGCGGATGGCGGGGAAGTCGAAAAGCGTCTCCATGAGCGCGGCGTAGTCGGTCACGGGGTCCACCACGTCGACCGTCATCGGCCCGATGGACGTCCGCCCGATCCGCGACAGGTCCGCGTCCTGCCCTTCCCAGATCAGGTACTGCCCGATCTCCTGCGTCCGGGCGAAGATCGCCTCCGTCACGCCCTCGGGCGCGGGGCCGCCGTTCGGCATGTTGAACTTGACCCCGAAATCCTCCTTCGGCCCGCCGGGGTTGTGGCTTGCGGACATGACGATTCCGCCGTCCGTCCGGTTCAGCCGGATCAGGTGCGACGCGGCGGGCGTGGACAGGATCGCCCCCTGCCCCACGATCACCCGCGCCGCCCCGTTCGCCGCGGCCATCCGCAGGATTACCTGCGCCGCACGGTCGTTGAAGTAGCGCCCGTCGCCGCCCAGAACGAAGGTCTTCCCCGCCGCGCCCGCCACGTCGAAGATCGCCTGCACGAAGTTCTCGAGGTAGTGCGGCCCCATGAAGACGGCCGTCTTCTTCCGCAGGCCCGAGGTTCCTGGCTTCTGCCCCTCGATCGGGCTTGTCGAGATCCGATTGACCGACATCCTGCCGCTCCTTCCTCAGCCCGGCGACGCGGCGGGCCGCTTGATGAATACCATGACGGAAGTCGCCGGACAGGCGACGGTCGGGGTCGTGACCGGCATTTCCGGAACCTCGGGCCGTGCGGTGTCGAGCGCGAGGTGCCAGTCCCCGCCGGGCGGCAGCGTGACCGCCATCCCCTTGTCGGCGTTCAGGATGAGGAACACCGCCTCGCCCGCGGCCTCGCCGGGGCGGCCTTCCTCGGCTCCCCGCACCTCGACGCAGAGCGTCTTCCAGGCAGGATTGTTCCAGTCGTCCGGCGTGGGTTCCTGGCCGTCGGGCTTGCGCCAGACGAGATCGCGCAGGCCGTCCTGCGCGCGGACCCGGCCATGCAGGAACCGCGCCTGACGCAGCACCGGGTGGGCGCGGCGCAGCCGCGCCAGCCGCTGCACGAAGGACAGAAGCCCGCGATCGGCACGCGCCCAGTCGATCCAGCCGATCGCGTTGTCCTGCGCATAGGCGTTGTTGTTGCCGCCCTGCCCGTTGCCGATCTCGTCGCCAGCGAGGAGCATCGGCGTGCCCTGCGACAGAAAGAGGGTCGCAAGCAGGTTCCGCTTGCGCCGGGCGCGGGCCGCGAGCGTCGCCCGGTCGGTGGTCGCGCCCTCGATCCCGAGATTGTCCGAATAGTTCTGCGCATGCCCGTCGCGGTTGTCCTCGCCGTTCGCCTCGTTCCGCCTGGCGACGTAGGAGACGAGATCCTCGAGAGTGAACCCGTCATGCGAGGTCACGTAGTTGAGCGAGGTCGTCGCCGCGCGTCCCGCCCGGTCGAAGACCTCGGCCGACCCGAGGATGCGCTTGGCGAGATCGGGCACGAGGCCCGCGTCGCCGCGCCAGAAGCGCCGGACCCCGTCGCGGAAGCGGTCGTTCCATTCGAGGAACGGGTGGGGAAACTGCCCGAGGCGATAGCCGCCCGGCCCGAGATCCCAGGGCTCGGCAATGAGCTTGACCCGCGCCAGCACCGGATCCTGCCGGATCGCCGCGAGGAAGGCGGAGCCTTCGTCGAAGCCGAAGCTCTCGCGGGCGAGCGTGGTGGCAAGGTCGAAGCGGAAGCCGTCTACATGCGCGACCTCGACCCAGTAGCGGAGCGAATCCATCACCATCCTCAAGACCATCGGATGGCCGAGGTTGAGCGTGTTGCCTGTGCCGGTGTCGTTGATGTAGTGCCGCCCGGACCCGGCGAGCCGGTAGTAGCTGCGGTTGTCGAGCCCCCGGAAGGACAGCGTCGGCCCGAGCTCGTCGCCCTCGCCCGTATGATTGTAGACCACGTCGAGGATCACCTCGATGCCCGCCGCATGAAAGCGGCGGACCATCGACTGGAACTCCCAGATCTGGCCCTGGCCGAGATAGCGCGGCTCGGGCGCGAAGAACCCGACGGTCTGGTAGCCCCAGAAGTTCCGCAGGCCCTTCTGGACGAGGAACCGGTCGTCGATGAAGGCCTGGACGGGGAGGAGTTCGACCGCGGTCACGCCGAGGCCGACGAGGTGGTCGAGCACCGCATCCGATGCAAGACCGAGGAAACTGCCGCGGATGCCCTCAGGCACCCCCGGATGCAGCGCCGTCATCCCCTTGACATGCGCCTCGTAGATCAGCGTGTCGCGGAGCGGCCGGCGGGGCGGCGCGTCGCCGTCCCAGGCGAAGGACGGGTCGGCCACGACCGATTTCGGCACCGCGAAGGCGCTGTCGCGGGTGTCGTAGGACAGATCGGCCCGCGGGCTTCCGATCCGGTAGCCCATGACCGCATCCGACCAGCGGAGCCGGCCGTCGAGCATCCGCGCGTAGGGGTCGATCAGGAGCTTGTTGGGATTGAAGCGGTGGCCGTTCTCGGGCTCGTAGGGCCCGTGGGCGCGGTAGCCGTAGCGGGTGCCGGGGGTAAGGCCCGGCACCGCCCCGTGCCAGACATCCCCGTCCCGTTCCGTCAGGGTCAGCCGCTCGATCTCGCGCCGGCCATCGTCCGAGAAGAGACAGAGCTCGATCCTCGTCGCGTTGGCCGAGAACACCGCGAAGTTGACTCCCGTTCCGTCGAAGGTCGCGCCAAGCGGCCAGGACCGTCCCGGCAGGACCGGGCGGGAACTGCCCGGCACCGGCCGGCCCGCGCCCCTCGGCGTCCGCTGCGCGGCGTTCATGAACGCAGACCGGCGTAAAGCGCGGCATAGGCCGCCGCCGCCCTGTCCCAGCCGACCTCGGCCTTCATGGCGCGTTTCCGCATCGCGGCCCACCGCGCGCGGTCCGCGTAGAGCGCCAGAAGCTGCGCGAGCGCTCGCGTCAGGCCGAGCGCGTCGATCGGCGTGAAGGTCACCCCGGTGGACACGCCCGCCGACTCGGTCGCGGGCGATGACCCGATCACGGTGTCGGCCAGACCCCCGGTCAGCGCCACCACCGGAATGGTGCCGTAGCGCAGCCCGTACATCTGCGTGAGACCGCAGGGCTCGAACCGCGAGGGCACCAGCACCGCGTCGCCGCCCGCGAACATCCGGTGCGAGAGCGCCTCGTCATAGCCGAGATGGACCCCGACCCGTCCGGGGAACCGGTCCGCCAGTCCGAGCATCGCCGCCTCGAGCGCCGGATCGCCCGAGCCGAGCACCGCCAGCCCGCCGCCGGCGGCCACGAAACCCGGGAGGGCCGCGGAGACGAGGTCGATGCCCTTCTGATGCGTCAGCCGGCTGACGAGGATCGCCAGCGGCCCCGGCACCTCGCCCAGACCGAACTCGGACAGAAGCGCGGCGCGGTTCTCGGCCTTTCCCTTCATCGATCTGACGGAATAGCTGCGGATCTCGGGATCGGTCCCGGGGTTCCAGACGGCAGTGTCCACCCCGTTCAGGATCCCGTGGAGCGACCCGGCCCGCGCCGCGATCACGCCCTCGAGGCCCATCCCGAACTCGGGCCGCATCAGCTCGGCCGCGTAGGTGGGCGAGACGGTGGTGATCGCGTCGGCGGTGACGAGGCCCGCCTTCAGTGCCGACAGGTTGCCGTAATACTCCAGACCCTCCGGCGTGAAGGACGACCAGGGCAGGCGCAGGCGCGCCACCCGGTCCGCCGGCGCGAGCCCCTGGAAGGCGATGTTGTGGATGGTGATGACCGACCTCGCCGCGGCGGGCGTGCCGTAGCGCAGATAGGCCGGCGCCAGTCCGCCCTGCCAGTCGTGGGCGTGCAGGATGTCGGGCCGCCAGCCCTCGGATGTGCCGCTCTTCGCCACCCCGGCCGCCGCCCAGCACAGGGCGGCGAAGCGTTCGGGGTTGTCCGCGTGGTCCTGGCCGCCGGCCGAATAGGGCCCGCCCGGCCGGTCGTAGAGATGCGGCGCATCGAGAAGCAGAAGGTCGAGCCCCGACGACCGCCCCGCGACGAGCCGCGCGCGTCCGCCGAAGAGATCGGTTTCGGACCAGACCTCCCGCGCGCCGTCGAGGGCGGCGATAAGCTTGGGATAGGCCGGGACCATGGTGCGCACCGCCCAGCCCAGGTCGCCGAGCGCCCGGGGCAGCGCCCCCACCACATCGGCAAGCCCCCCGGTCTTGACGAGCGGGACGCATTCCGAAGCGACCGAGAGAACCGTTCCCCGACCTGTGCCGCCCATGCCCTTCGTCCCGTCCAAGACTGCTCCTCGGGCTTCCCCGGCCAGAGGCCTCCGCCGCCGCCCGCCCTTCATGCAAGCGATGCGGCCCGCTTGTCGAGCATGTCCTGCGTGATGAGGACGATCCCCGCGTCGGTGCGCCGGAACCATCTGGCGTCCTCGTCGGCATCCTCGCCGACAATCAGCCCCTCGGGAATCACGGCACCCGAGTCGATCACGCAGTTCTTCAGCCGCGCCTTGCGGTTGACCGTCACGTAGGGCAGCACGACCGCATATTCGAGGGCCGAGTAGGAATGCGACCGGACGCCCGTGAAAAGGAGCGAGTTCCGTACCTCGGACCCCGAGACGATGCAGTTTCCCGAGACGAGCGACGACACAGCCGAACCCCTCCGCCCGTCCTCGTCATGGATGAACTTCGCGGGCGGCACGATCTCGGCATAGGTCCAGATCGGCCAGCTATTGTCGTAGAGGTCGAGCTTCGGGACGAAATCCGTCAGGTCGATATTCGCCTGCCAGAAGGCGTCGATCGTTCCCACGTCGCGCCAGTAGGGTTCCTCCTCAAGCCCCGACCGCACGCAACTGTCGGCAAAGCGGTGGGCGACGGCCTTGCCGTTCCGGACGATGTTGGGAATGATGTCGTTGCCGAAATCGTGGCTGGAATTGTCGTCCTCGGCGTCCCGGATCAGAAGCGCGCGGAGGAAGTCCCAGTTGAAGACGTAGATGCCCATCGAGGCCAGCGCGTGATCCGGGTCGCCGGGAATGGACGGCGGGTCCTTGGGCTTTTCCAGAAAGGCGGTGATGCGCATGGTCTTGTCGACCGCCATCACGCCGAAGGCCGTCGCCTCCATGCGCGGCACGGTCAGGCAGCCGATGGTCACGTCCGCCCCCGTCTCGACGTGCTGGCGGAGCATCACCTCGTAATCCATCTTGTAGATGTGGTCGCCCGCCAGAACGACGACGTATCTCACGCCGTAGCTGTCCACGATGTCGATGTTCTGCGTCACGGCATCCGCCGTGCCCAGATACCACTTCGTCTCGTCCACGCGCTGGGATGCCGGAAGGATGTCGAGGTATTCGTTCCGCTCTGCCCGGAAGAAGTTCCAGCCCCGCTGGCAGTGCCGGATCAGCGAATGCGCCTTGTACTGCGTCGCGATCGCCATCTTGCGGATACCCGAGTTCAGCGCGTTCGACAGCGCGAAGTCGATGATCCGGGTCTTGCCGCCGAAATAGACGGCCGGTTTCGCGCGCCGGTCGGTCAGTTCCTTCAGCCGGCTTCCCCGGCCCCCGGCCAGGACGAAGGCCATGGCCTGTGAGGAAAGCCGGGCGTTGGCGCGTGGTTCCATCTTGTCCTCCCCTTCGGCCGGTGTCCGGTCCGTTCATGCCTGTCTGAACATCACCACCGATAGCGGCGGAATGACGACCGCCGCCGACTGTGCCTGATTGTGCCAGGGCGTCGGGTCCGTTCCGACCCCGCCCATGTTGCCGCGATTGCCGCCGCCGTAGATTTCGGCGTCGGTGTTCAGCACCTCGCTCCAGCGGCCCGCCGCCGGGAAGCCGAGACGGTAGGAGGTGCGCTCGACGGGGGTGAAGTTCCCGGCGATGACGATCATCGGATCGCCGGGCCTGCCTTTCCGCACCCAGGCATAGACCGAATTCCCGGCATCGTTCGGCTCCAGCCACTCGAAGCCCTCGGGCCGGGTGTCGTTGACGTAGAGCGCCGGGTTCTCGCGGTAGAGCGCGTTCAGCGCCCGCACCAGAAGCTGGATGCCCCGGTGCTGCGGGTCGTCCGCCTGATGCCAGTCGAGCGACTGGTTGTGGTTCCACTCGGCCCCTTGCGCGAACTCCTGCCCCATGAAGAGCAGCTTCTTGCCCGGATGTCCCCACATGAATCCGTAGTAGGCGCGGAGGTTGGCGAACTTCTCCCACGCGGTCCCCGGCATCTTCGAGAGCATCGAGCCCTTGCCGTGCACCACCTCGTCGTGGCTGATCGGCAGGATAAAGTTCTCGGTGAAGGCATAGTGGAGCCCGAAGGTCATCTGGTGGTGGTGATACTTCCGATAGATCGGGTCCTTCTGGATGTAGGACAGGGTGTCGTTCATCCAGCCCATGTTCCACTTGAAGCCAAAGCCGAGGCCGCCGTGCTCGACCGGGCGCGATACCCCCGGGAACGCGGTCGATTCCTCGGCCACCGTCATCACGCCCGGATGCTGGCCGTAGGCCGCGATGTTCATCCGCCGCAGAACGTCGATCGCCTCGTAGTTCTCGCGCCCGCCATGGACGTTCGGGATCCACTCGCCGTCATTCCGCGAATAGTCGCGGTAGAGCATCGAGGCGACCGCATCCACGCGCAGCCCGTCGATGTGGTATTCCTCGAGCCAGTAGAGCGCGTTGGCGACGAGGTAGTTCGCCACCTCGGCCCGCCCGTAGTTGTAGATGAGCGTGTTCCAGTCCTGGTGGAATCCCTCGCGCGGGTCCTGATGCTCGTAGAGCGCGGTGCCGTCGAAGCGGCCGAGCCCGTGCTGGTCGGTCGGAAAATGGCCCGGCACCCAGTCGATCAGCACGCCGAGGCCCCGGCGGTGCGCCGCGTCGATCAGGGCGGCGAGTTCCGCGGGCGTGCCGTGCCGGACGGTCGGGGCATACATGCCGATGGGCTGATAGCCCCACGAGCCGTCGAAGGGGAATTCGCTGACCGGCAAGAGTTCGATATGCGTGAAGCCCATCCAGTGCGCGTAGTCCACGAGATCGGATGCCAGTTCGAGGTAGCTGAGCGGCCGCGCGCCCGCCTTGCGCCATGAACCGAGGTGCACCTCGTAGACCGCGACCGGCGCGTCGACGCTGTTGACCGCGTGGCGCGACTTCATCCACGCGCCGTCCTGCCAGCCATGCTGCCCGATCCGGCGAACGACCGAGCCGGTCGAGGGGGGATGTTCCGACCCGAACCCGACCGGGTCGGCCTTGAGCGGCATCGCGTATCCCGAAGGCCCGACCACCTCGTATTTGTAGATCGTCCCCTCGGTCAGGTCGGGGATGAAGATCTCCCACACACCTGTCGCGCCGCGGCGGCGCATCGGGGCGCGGCGGCCGTCCCAGACGTTGAAGTCGCCGACCACCGAGACGCGGCGGGCATTCGGAGCCCAGACGGCGAAGTGGACGCCGTCCACCCCCTCATGCGTGCGGACATGGGCACCCAGCGCTTCCCACAGCCGCTGATGGCGGCCCTCGCCGAGCAGATACTCGTCGATTTCGCCCAGAACGGGGCCGAAGCGGTAGGGATCGTCGAAACTCCACTCGCTGCCGTCCTCGCCGCGGGCGCGGAGGCGGTAGTCCCTGCCATCGAACGGCGCGACGAAGAGGTCCGACGCATCGGCGTGGGGCGACATGGGGATGTGCCTGTCCCCGGCCACCAGCCAGACTTCCGCGGCCCCCGGCACGAAGACGGCGACATGCCCGTGATGCGGGCCGAGAACCGCGAACGGATCGCCGTGCCTGCCTTCGGCGATGGCGCGCGCCGCTCCGGCATCGATCAGCTTGGCCGGCGGAGCCGTCCTGCTGGTCCCGCTGGCGGCCTTGCGCGTCCGCGCAGGCCCTGTATCGGCCCCGGAAGTCCCTTTGGCCACGCCCGCCTCCCTTAAGGTTGCAGCGCCGATTCCACCGTCCAGATGTTCCGCATGTAATCACGGATCGACCGATCCGAGGAAAAATAGCCCATCCGCGCGGTATTCAGCGCCGCCATGCGGTTCCAGTCGTCCGGGCGGCGGTAGGTGTCATCGACCTGCGCCTGTGCCGCCTGGTAGGCCGCGAAGTCCGAGGCGACCAGGAAATAGTCGCTGTGCCACATCCGGTCCACGACGCCATGATAGCGGTCGGGCTGGCCGGGCGACAGGCGTCCCTCGGCGAGCATCTGCAACACATCGGCGAGCGGCTGGCAGTCTTCGATCGCCAGCCGTGCATGGGCCACGTTCTTCCGCCGCTCGATCACCTCGTCGGCGGTCAGGCCGAACAGGAAGAAGTTCTCCGGCCCGACCTGGTCTCGGATCTCCACGTTGGCCCCGTCGAGCGTGCCGATGGTGAGCGCGCCGTTCAGGGCGAGCTTCATGTTCCCGGTGCCCGAGGCTTCCTTGCCGGCCGTCGAAATCTGCTCGGACAGGTCCGCCGCCGGGATCAGACGCTCGGCCATCGAGACGTTGTAGTTTGGCGGATAGACGACCCTGAGCAGCCCGCGGATTTCAGGATCGTTATTAATAATGGCCGCCACGTCGTTGATCAGGTGGATGATTTCCTTGGCGACCCAATATCCGGGCGCGGACTTGCCGCCAAAGATCTTCACCCTCGGCACCCAGTTGGCGTTCGGGTTCGCCTTGATCGCCGCCCACTGCGCGATGGTCTGAAGGATGTTCAGAAGCTGCCGCTTGTATTCATGGATGCGCTTGACCTGCAGGTCGAAGATGGCGTCGGGGTCCACCTTCACGCCGGTCTCGGTCAGGATCCAGTTCGACAGCGCGACCTTGTTCTGCCGCTTGGCGGCGGCGAAATCCTTGCGGAACGCCGTCTTCCCGATCGCCGGCTCGAGCTCGCGCAGGCGGTCGAGATCGGCCTCCCACCCCGCGCCGATCGTCTCGGTGATGAGCGTCGACAGCGCCGGATTGGCCATCCTGAGCCACCGGCGCGGGGTGATGCCGTTCGTGACGTTGATGATGCGCCCCGGGTGGAGGGAGTTCAGCTCCGGGAAGAGCGACTTCTTCACAAGCTCGGAATGCAGCGCCGAGACGCCGTTCACCTTGTGCGACATGACGAAGGCCAGCTCACCCATCCGCACCTCGTGGTTCTTGACGATGCCGACCCAGTGCGGGCGCGAGGGGTGCTTGTCGAGGTGCCAGGCGTCGATCCTCTCGATGATCTGCATGTGACGCGGCAGCACCGTGCCGACGAGGTAGGTGGACCACCGCTCCAGCGCCTCGGGCAGAAGCGTATGGTTCGTATAGCCGAGCGTCCTGCGCGCGACGTCCAGCGCCGGCGTGAAGTCCATCCCGTGCTGGTCGACGAGAAGCCGGATCAGTTCCGGCCCCGCGATCGCCGGGTGGGTGTCGTTCATCTGGATTGCCACCTTCTCGGGCAGCGTCCGCAGGTCGTCATGCGAGGCGAGGAAGCGCCGGAGCAGGTCCTGGAGCGAGGCGGAGGTCAGGAAGAACTCCTGCTTCAGCCGCAGTTCCTTGCCGGCGAATGTGGTGTCGTCGGGATAGAGCACGCGGCTGATCGTGCGCGCCAGCGTCTCGGGCTCCGCCGCCGCCGCGTAGTCGCCCCGGTTGAAGCGCGCCAGGTCGAACTTGGTCGTCGGCTGCGCACCCCAGAGCCGCAGCGTATTGGCCCATCTGCCCTGCCAGCCGATGACGGGCGTGTCGTAGGCCGAGGCCAGCACGGTCTCGGCCGGCATCCAGACGGCCTTGCCGTCCTTCGTCTCGACATGGCCCTTGAAGCTGACGGTGTAGGCCGACTCGGGCCGCTCGAACTCCCACGGGTTGCGCGTCATCAGCCAGTCCTCGGGGGTCTCGGCCTGCTGGCCTCCCTCGAAGCGCTGACGGAAGAGACCATGTTCGTAGCGGATCCCGTAGCCGTAACCCGGACAGCCGAGCGTCGCCATGCTCTCCATGTAGCAGGCGGCAAGCCGGCCGAGGCCGCCGTTGCCAAGCGCGGCGTCCGGTTCGTCGGCGACAAGGGCGCTGAAATCCCGGCCAAGACCCGTCATCACCTCGGCCGCGATGTCGCGGAGCCCGAGGTTGATCGCCGCGTCCTCGAGGATGCGGCCGATGAGGTATTCCATCGACAGGTAGTAGACGCGCTTGCGATCCTCGGCCCAGGTCCGCTTCGTCGCCGCGAACCATGGCCCGACGATCCGGTCGCGGATCGAGAAGGACAACGCCATGCGCCAGTCACGCAGCGATGCGTGGTCGGGATCCTTGCCCTTCGTGAAGGTGAGGTGCCGCAGGACATCGGCACGCAGCGCCTCGGCCGTGAACGTCCGCTGATGAAGATCGTCTGCCATGTGAAATCGATGTGCGAACTCTGCTGTCCGCGGGCATCCAAAGCGCTTTGAGCTGCCGCGTCAAGGACCGCCCGCCGTAATCGGGGGATTTGAGGGGGCTTGCGCGCTGCCGGATGCTCAGCCGAGGGCGTAACCGGCCCCCCGGACCGTCCGCAGCGGATCGCCCTCGCCATTCGCGCAGAGGGCCTTGCGCAGGCGGCCGACATGCACGTCCACCGTCCTTGTGTCGACGTAGATGTCGCGCCCCCAGACCCTGTCGAGAAGCTGCTCGCGGCTCCAGACCCGGCCGGGCTTTTCGATGAGGGTGGCAAGCAGCCTGAATTCGGTGGGACCGAGCTTCACGTTGCGGACGCCCCGCGTCACCCTGTGCGTCCCGGCATCGAGCGTGATGTCGCCGAAGGTCAGGGTCTCGCCCTGGCTGGCCGGCCGCGTGCGCCGCATCTGGCCGCGGACGCGGGCCATGAGTTCCACGACCGAATAGGGTTTCGTCACGTAGTCGTCGGCGCCCGTCTCGAGCCCGCGGACGCGGTCGACCTCCTCGGACCGGGCAGAGATCATGATGATCGGCACCGCCTTGGTCTCGGATCGGGCCCGGAGCCGGCGGCAGACCTCGATCCCCGAAACACCCGGCAGCATCCAGTCGAGGAGGATCAGGTCCGGCCGCTCTTCCGACGCGAGAATCAGCGCCTCGTCCCCGCTTTCGGCCGATGCCACCCGGAATCCCTCGGCCGACAGGTTGTAGGAGAGGACTTCGCGCTGCGCCGGCTCGTCCTCGACCACGAGCACCAGGGGGGGCTGCGCCGCCATCTCACTCCGCTCCGAACGATGTCACGCTTTCGGCCTTCGGTCGCGCCTCTTCGGGGTAAGCCCCGGTCACCAGGTAGATCACCTGTTCGGCGATGGCCGTGGCAAGGTCGCCCATCCGCTCGACATTCTTGGCGATGAAGTGCAGGTGCATGCAGGCGGTGATGTTCCGCGGGTCCTCCATCATGTGCGTGAGGAACTCGCGGAAGAGCGCGTTGTACATCTGGTCGACGTCCTGGTCGCTCGCGCGGACTTCCTCGGCCAGGTCGAGCGCGCGCGTGTTGTAGGCATCGAGCGCGTTGCGCAGCATTTCCTCCACCCTGCGCGACATCCGGCGCAGCGCCCCGCCTGCCCCTTCGATGTTCGGCAGGCTGCCGAGGACATGCGTCCGCTTCGCCATGTTCTTCGCGTAGTCCCCGACCCTTTCGAGGCTCTGCGCGATCTTGATGACCGACAGGACGATCCTGAGGTCCGACGCAGCCGGCGCGCGCAGCGCGATGAGGCGCGCCGCCTCTTCGTTGATCTTCTCTTCGAGCAGGTCGATCGCCGCGTCGTTCCGCCGAACCTGTTCGGCCAGTTCCGCGTCGCGCAACTCGAGCGCCTTCGAGGCGTCGAGGATCGCGCTCTCGACCATGCCGCCCATCCGCATGACCATCGCCTGCACGGCCTCCAGATCGCGGTCGAAGGCGGAAAGGATGTGCTGCTCGGTCATCTGTGCCTCCTCAGCCGATCCGGCCGGTGATGTAGCTTTCGGTGCGCGGGTCGCGGGGCGTGGTGAAGATCTGACCCGTCTCGCCGTATTCGACGAGATGGCCGAGGTGGAAGAAGGCGGTCCTCTGGCTGACCCGCGCCGCCTGCTGCATCGAGTGCGTGACGATCACGACCGAGTAGTTCGCGCGCAGCTCGTCGATCAGCTCCTCGACCTGCGCCGTTGCGATCGGGTCGAGCGCCGAGCAGGGTTCGTCCATCAGGAGGACTTCCGGGCCCGTCGCGATCGCCCGCGCGATGCAGAGCCGCTGCTGCTGGCCACCCGACAGGCCGGTGCCGGGCGAGGCCAGGCGGTCCTTCACCTCGGTCCAGAGCGCGGCCCTGCGCAGGCAGCTTTCGACGACCTCGTCGAGTTCCGCCTTGCTGCGCGTCAGGCCGTGGATCTTCGGGCCGTAGGCCACGTTGTCGTAGATCGACTTCGGGAAGGGGTTCGGCTTCTGGAACACCATGCCGACCTTGGCGCGGAGCTGCACCGGATCGACGCGCCGGTCATAGATGTCCTCGCCGTCGAGCATGATCCTGCCCTCGACCCGGCAGGACGGGATCGTGTCGTTCATGCGGTTGAGGCAGCGCAGGAAGGTGGACTTGCCGCAGCCCGACGGGCCGATGAACGCGGTCACCGTCTTGTCGAGGATATCGACGTCGACATCCTTGATCGCGTGGTTGTCCCCGTAGAAGACCTGGGCCCTGCGCGCGCTGATCTTGACCGCGTCCGTCACCACTGCCCGCTCCACCAGCCTGACATCGTCCATCCAGCTTAACTCCTTACCAGCGGCGTTCGAAGCGCCGCCGCAGAATGATCGCGGCCGCATTCATGATGACGAGAAAGACGAGCAGCACGATGATCGCGCCCGAGGCCCGTTCGACAAAGGCCGGATCGCCCCGCTGCGTCCAGTTGTAGACCTGCACCGGCAGCGCCGAGGCCGGGTCGAACAGCCCCCCCGGCAGCCCGCCCGGATAGTCGCGCACGAAGGCGACCATGCCGATCAGCAGCAAGGGTGCCGTCTCGCCCAGGGCCTGCGCCAGACCGATGATCATGCCGGTCAGGATGCCCGGCGCAGCCAGCGGCAGCACATGGTGCAGGATCGACTGCAGCTTCGACGCCCCGACCCCGAGCGCCGCATCGCGGATCGACGGCGGCACGGCCTTCAGCGCCGCGCGCGCCGGAATGATGATCCGCGGCAGCGTCATCAGCGTCAGGACAAGCCCGCCCACGATGGGCGCCGACTGCGGCAGCCCCGCGAAGTTGATGAAGACCGCGAGGCCGAGGATGCCGAACACGATCGACGGGACGGCGGCGAGGTTCGCGATGTTCACCTCGATCAGGTCGGTCCAGCGGTTCTTCGGCGCGAACTCCTCCAGATACACCGCCGCCGCGACTCCGATGGGCAGCGACAGGGCCAGCACGACGATCATCATGTAGAGCGAGCCGAGGATCGCGACGCCGAGGCCGGCGGCTTCGGGCCGGGTGTCCGAGGCGTCGGGCGCGGTGAAGAAGTCCGCATTGAACTCGCTCCGCAGCATCCCCACCGATTTGAGCGCGTCGGCGAGCGCCAGCTGCCCGGGCGAGATGTTCGAGTCGAGCGCCGCCGACTCCATCGTCACCCGGCCCTTGTAGTAGCCGTCCACCCGCCCGTTCGCGAGGATGTTCACGTCGATCGTCTGACCGACCAGCGACGGATCGGCCAGCACCCGGTCGCGCAGTTGCGCCGACGCCTCGGTCGAGATCAGCCCACCGACCTGCTTCGGTGTCAGGCCGTCTGTCGGGATGCCCCTGTCCGCGATGGCCCTGATGAATCCGGTCGAGATCAGCGATCCGTAGCCGATGGTGGTGACCTTCGCCATGTCCTCGGCGCGGCGGTTGCCCTTCGGGTCGAGCTTCGCCGCGTCGAGCGTCAGCGGGAACGAGAGGTAGGTCTGGCTGTAGGCCGACACGCCCGCGCTGATGATCGAGACGAGCAGGATCACCAGCGCCGACAGCGCGACGACGATCCCCGCGATGCCGTAGATGCGGAAGCGGGCCTCGGCGGCGTTGCGGGCCCGGGTGCGCGGGT
This sequence comes from Pseudomonadota bacterium, assembly GCA_049323795.1. Taxonomy (GTDB): domain Bacteria; phylum Pseudomonadota; class Alphaproteobacteria; order Rhodobacterales; family Rhodobacteraceae; genus JAOADN01. The sequence goes on along the minus strand of JBMOOH010000048.1, from coordinate 32,368 downwards.
CGAGCGTCAGGAGCGAGGCGCCGTGGCGCGATCCGGTGCGGCCCGGGGATGCCGTGATGTCGGTCATTCGTACTGCTCCCGGTACTTGCGCACGATGATGAGGGCCAGGATGTTCAACCCCAGCGTGAAGACGAACAGCGTCAGGCCGAGCGCGAAGGCCACCAGCGTCTCGGGGCTGGCGAATTCGGTGTCGCCGGTCAGCTGGCTGACGATCTTGACCGTCACGGTCGTCATCGCCTCGAACGGATTGAGGCTCAGCTTCGCCGCCGCCCCTGCCCCCATGACCACGATCATCGTCTCGCCGATGGCGCGGCTGGCCGCCAGCAGGATCGCGCCCACGACACCGGGCAGCGCCGCCGGCAGCACCACCTGGCGGATCGTCTCGGACGGCGTCGCGCCAAGCGCGAGCGAGCCATCGCGCAGCGACTGCGGCACGGCGTTGATGATGTCGTCGCTGAGCGACGAGACGAAGGGGATGACCATGATGCCCATGACCAGTCCCGCCGTCATCACCGAGGACGACGAGTTCCCGAGGCCCAGGGGCTGGGCGAAGTAGTCGCGCAGGATCGGCCCCACGGTGATGAGGGCAAAGAGGCCGTAGACGATGGTCGGGATGCCGGCCAGCACCTCGATCAGCGGTTTCACCACGGAACGGACCGGCGGCGCGGCGTAGTCCGACAGGTAGATCGCCGACAGAAGGCCCACCGGCACCGCGACCAGGAGCGCGATGACCGAGACATAGAGCGTGCCCCAAATCAGCGGCAGGACGCCAAGGTCAGATCCGCCCCTGAACTGCGGGTTCCACACCGTCGAGAAGAAGAAGTCGGACGCGGGATAGATGCGGAAGAACTGCAGCGTCTCGAAGGCGAGCGACAGGACGATCCCGAAGGTCGTGGCCACCGCCACCAGCGAGGCAAGGATCATCAGGCCGATGACGAAACGTTCCGAGACGTTCCGCGCGCGAAAGTCCGTCTCGATGCGCGAGAGCGACCAGCCAAGCCCGCCAAGCGCCACGATCACCGCCGCGACCGTCATCGCGATCGACAGGCGGTACGTCTCGGTCCGGTAGGACCGCGCGGCATCGAGGACATGCGGCTTGACCGCCGAGCCGAGCGCCACGCCCACGTCGGCCAGAAGCGTGTCGGCCAGAAGCGTGTCGGCCTCGCCCGCGCCCGCGGCGAGCGCGCCGACCTGGTCTTCGGTCAGCCTGCCCCGGTCCACGGCCGTGTCGATGCCGCGCGCGATGCGCCGCACGTCGGCCATGACGAGACCGAGCGAGCTTCCCTCGCCGATGTCCGAAGGCTCGATGAAGGTCTGGACGCGCCGTTCGATCCAGATCGGCTGAAGGACCAGCCACACGAGGATCACCGAAAGCGCCGGGACGGCAGTGAACAGAAGGGCCGACTGCCCGTAGAAGCCGGGCAGGGAATGAAGACGGCGGCTGTCGCCCCCGGCCTTCGCCATCGCCCGCCTCCGGCCGGCGACGTAGCCGGCCAGTCCGAGCGCGAGCACGATCAGAATTGAGAAGCCGGCGCTCATCGATCCCCCACGGTCCTGGCGCAGTTCGGGAACGGGCGGCGCGGGTGGTTCCGCACCGCCCCGGGCTACTCGTTACTGAAGCGGGCCCATCGGGGTCTCGGCCGCGACGGCGGCCTGCGTGGCAGCCAGTTCGGGGTCGGAGACGAGGCCGTACTGGGCGAGCGGGCCGTCCGGGCCGGCCATGTCATCCGAGACGAAGAACTGGATGTATTCCTTCAGGCCCGGGATGACGCCGATATGCGCCTTCTTGACGTAGAAGTAGAGCGGACGCGACACCGGGTATTCGCCCTTGGCGATCGTCTCGGTCGAGGGCGTGACGCCCGACATGGTCGCCACTTTCAGCTTGTCGGTGTTGTTCTGGTAGAACGACAGTCCGAACACGCCGACCGCGTTCCTGTTGGCGTCAAGGCGCGCGAGCGTCTCGGTATAGTCGCCGTCGATGTCCACCGACACGCCGTCGGTGCGCAGCGCATTGCAGGCCTTCCGGGCGGCGGCGTCCTTCTCCTTCTCGTCCTTGCCTTGGGCGGCGGCGAGGAACAGGTCGAAGGCGCCGGTGGCCTTGCAGCCGGCTTCGATCACCTTTGTGTCGAAGACTTCGCGGGTGCCGTGCTTGGTTCCCGGGATGAACATCAGGATGTCCTGCGCGGGCAGCCTGGCGTTCACCTCGGCCCAGGTCTTGTTCGTGTTGGCGACGAGCGCGCCGTCCTTCACGATCTGGCTTCCGATGGCGTTGTAGATGTCGGCCGGCTCATAGGCGAAGTCCGGGCCGCCCACGTCGCTGGCGAAGACGATCCCGTCATAGCCGATGCGGACTTCCATGATCTCGTTGACGCCGTTGGCCTTGCAGGTGTCGATGTCCGACTGGGTGATGCGCGACGACGAATTCGCGATGTCGATGGTGTTCTCGCCCACGCCCTCGCAGAGCTTCTTGCGTCCGGCGCCCGAACCGCCGCCTTCGACCACGGGGGTCGGGAAGTCGAAGTTCTCGCCGAAGGCTTCGGCCACGATGGTGGCGTAGGGAAGAACGGTGGACGAGCCGGCGATCTGGATCTGTTCGCGGGCAGATGCGGCGGTGGCGAGCGTGGCGAGCGCCAGCGCCGACACGGAAATCAGCGAAAGTTTCATGCGTGCTTTCCTTGCAGTTTCATGTGACCGGCCCCCCGGGGGCAGCCAGGCAAGCGACCGTCTAGAACCGTCCGGCCATGCTTTTGTGACAGTGACGTAACAGTTTGATGACAGTGCCCGCGCGTCCGGCGGAACCGGCAACGAAAGATCAGGTCTTCGGCAGCAGAATGATGAAACGGCTGCCCTTTCCTGGCTCACTCTCGATCTTCAGCCGGCCCCGGTGCCGGTTCACGATGTGCTTCACGATCGCCAGCCCGAGGCCGGTCCCGCCCTTTTCGCGGCTGCGGTGCGAGTCGACGCGGTAGAATCGCTCGGTCAGGCGCGGCAGGTGGATCGGCTCGATTCCCTCGCCGTAGTCCACGACCGAAATCCGCACGCCCGCGCCGCGGAACACCGGATCGCGCTCGACCGTGGCTGCCTCCACCGTGACGCGCTTGCCCCCGGCCGCGTATTTGAGCGCGTTCTCGACCAGGTTGTGGAAGACCTGCGTCATCTGGTCGGCGTCGGCCGGAACGATGACAGCCCCGTCGAGACCCACGGCCTCGAGCGCAACCCCGGCCGCCTCGGCCTGCGGGCGGAGCGCCAGAAGGACCGACCGGACGACCGCGGCGATGTCCGTCGGAACGCCGGGGCGCAGCCTTTCGTCCGCCTCGACCCTCGACAGCGACAGAAGATCGCCGACGAGCCGTATCATCCTCGACGCCTCGCGCTCCATGATGGTGAGGAAGCGCTCGCGCGCCGGGGCGTCGTCCCGCGCTGCGCAGCGCAGCGTCTCGATGAATCCCACAAGCGCGGTGAGAGGTGTCCGGAGCTCGTGGCTCACGTTCGCCACGAAGTCCCTCCGCATGAGTTCCGCCCGCTCGAGCGCGGTCTGGTCCTCGAAGGCCACCAGGGCGCCGGGTGCCCCCGAGACATCGGCGAAGGGGGCGACATGGACCAGCATGACCAGATCGCCCGCCCCCCGCGACGGGACGCTGATGCGTGCGCGGGTCGTTTCCTGCGCCGAAAGCGTCCGGTCGAGCGCGGCGAGGAAGGCGGGATGCCGAACGACCGAGGCCACGTTCCGGCCTTCCGTCGGCGCGCCGAAGAGCGCCTCGATGGCCGGATTGGCCGCGACCACCCTTTGCCCCGCGCCGACCACGAGCACCGGAAGGGGCAGCCCGGAAAGAAGCCGGGAAACGGTTCCGAGATCCATGCCGCCCCCCTGAGCATCTGACGCAAGACGCATCTGACTGACGCGAATCGGCCGCGTTGTAAATCGCGGGATCCCGGCCCGGGCAATGCCGGCCTGCCCGGTATGGACCGGGACGGAGACCCGGACGGGGGGCCAGACGGGGGCCAGACGGGGACCGGACGTGAAGCCGCGTGTGGAGGCCGGACCGCCGCGCGGTCCGCCCCGGTCAGCTTTCCTCGACCACCATGAGATCGCGCTCGCACGCCCCCTTGGCATGGGCGAGCGCCGCCTGGTACTCGGGGCTGTTGTAGCAGGCGACAGCGGCCTCAAGGCTGGGGAAGCGCGCAACGACGTTCCTCGGCCGGTCGTTCCCCTCAAGCTGCACGTAGCGCCCGCCGCGGGCAAGGAAGACGCCCCCGTGCCTGGCGATCGCGGGGCCTGCAAGCTCGGCATATTTCCCGTAGGCGACGGGGTCGATCACCTTCACATGCGCGACCCAGAACGCGCCCCTGGCGGCCCCGCTCATTTCACGCCCCCGAGAACCGCCTCGGCCGCCGCGACAGCTTCCGCCGACTTCGACGCGTCCGCCCCGCCCGCCTGGGCAAGGTCGGGGCGTCCGCCGCCGCCCCTGCCGCCGAGCGCCTCGGCCGCCGCCCGCGCGATGTCGACCGCCGACAGGCGCGCCGTCAGGTCCGCCGTCACGCCCGCCGCGACGGCCGCCTTCCCGCCCGTGTCCGCGACGACCAGCACCGCGCCGGACCCGACCCGCGCCTTCAGCTCGTCGACGAGCGCCGGAAGATCCTTGCCCGAAACGCCCGAGACGACCTGCGGGATGAACCTTATGCCGTTGATCTCCCTGGCCTCCGGCCTGCCCCTGGCGCCGCCGCCCATGGCGATTTCCCGGCGCAGCTGCGCAACCTCGTTCTGCAGCGCCCGGCGTTCGTCGGCCAGCGTCCTGACGCGGTCCGCCACGTCCTGCGGCTGCGCCTTCAGCACCGCCGCCACCTCGTTCAGCCGCCGGTCCTGCGCGCGCAGGTGGTCGAGCGCCGCCTGGCCCGTCAGCGCCTCGATCCGCCGGATGCCCGCAGACGACGCGCTGTCGCCGAGCGCCACGAACGCCCCGATGTCGCCCGTGCGCGCCACATGCGTGCCGCCGCAAAGCTCGATCGAATAGGTCGTGCCGTCCGCGCCCTTGCCCGACCCGTCGAGCCGGCCCATCGAGACGACCCGCACCTCGTCGCCGTATTTCTCGCCGAAGAGCGCCTGCGCCCCGATCGCGCGGGCGTCGTCGGGCGTCATGATCCGCGTCTGGACGGGCGTGTTCTGGCGGATGAAGTCGTTCACCTCCGCCTCGACGCCCGCCAGTTCCGCGGGCGTCATCGCCCTGGAATGGCTGAAGTCGAAGCGCAGCCGGTCCTCGGCGTTGAGGCTGCCCTTCTGCGCGACATGCGCCCCGAGCGCGCGGCGCAGCGCCTCGTGCAGCAGGTGCGTCGCCGAATGGTTGGCGCGGATCGCCGTCCGCCGCCCGTGGGCCACGTCGAGCCGCGCGCCCTGCCCCCTGGTCAGCGATCCTTCCGTCACGCGCGCGACATGGATGAACACGCCCGCCGACCTCTTGGTATCGATGACTTCCGCCCTGCCCGTCCCGGTCACGATCGTTCCCGTGTCGCCGACCTGCCCGCCCGCCTCTGCATAGAAGGGCGTCTGGTTGACGACGATCTGCACCGTCTCGCCCGCCTTCGCGGCATCGACCGCCTTGCCGTCCTGCACCAGCGCCAGGATCTGCCCCTCGGCCGTCTCGGTGTCGTAGCCGAGGAATTCGGTCGTGCCGTTCGCCTCGGCCAACTCGAACCAGATCGCGGCGTCCTTCGCCTCGCCCGACCCCGACCAGCTCGCCCGGGCCTTGGCCTTCTGCTCGGCCATCGCGGCCTCGAAGCCCGCCACGTCCACCACGCGCCCCTTCTCGCGGAGCGCGTCCTGCGTCAGGTCAAGCGGGAAGCCGTAGGTGTCGTAGAGCCGGAACGCCGCAGCGCCCGGCAGGGGCTGGCCCTCGCCGATCTTCTGAAGCTCGTCCTCGAGCAGCCGCAGCCCGCGGTCGAGCGTCTGGCGGAAGCGCGTCTCCTCGATCTTCAGGGTTTCTTCGACCAGCGCCTGCGCGCGCGAAAGCTCCGGATAGGCCGTGCCCATCTGCCGGACGAGCGCCGGGACGAGGCGATGCATCAGCGGCTCGGCCGCGCCCAGCTGGTGGGCATGGCGCATCGCGCGGCGCATGATCCGCCGCAGCACATAGCCGCGCCCTTCGTTCGACGGCATCACCCCGTCGGCGATCAGGAAGCTCGTCGACCGCAGGTGGTCGGCGATCACCCGGTGGTGGATCCTGCCCGGCCCGTCCGGGTCGGTCGAGGTGGCGTTCGCCGAGGCCTCGATCAGCGAACGCATGAGGTCGGTGTCGTAATTGTCGTGCTTGCCCTGCAAGAGCGCCCCGATCCGCTCGAGCCCCATGCCGGTGTCGATCGACTGCATGTCGAGGACGCGCAGGCTGCCATCGGCCATCTGCTCGTTCTGCATGAAGACGAGGTTCCAGATCTCGATGAACCGGTCCCCGTCGGCCTCGGCGCTGCCCGGCGGGCCGCCCCAGATGCCGGGGCCGTGGTCGTAGAAGATTTCCGTGCAGGGGCCGCAGGGGCCGGTCGGTCCCATCCGCCAGAAGTTGTCGTCGGTCGGGATGCGGATGATCCGCTCCTCCGGCAGCCCCGCCACCCTCTTCCAGATGCCCGCCGCCTCGTCGTCGGTGTGATAGACCGTGACCAGCAGGCGGTTCCTGTCGATCCCGAAGTCCTTCGTCAGCAGCTCCCAGGCGAAGGGGATGGCGTCGGACTTGAAGTAGTCGCCGAAGCTGAAGTTCCCCAGCATCTCGAAGAACGTGTGATGCCGCGCCGTGTAGCCCACGTTGTCGAGATCGTTGTGCTTGCCGCCCGCGCGGACGCATTTCTGCGCCGTCGCCGCCCGCACGTAGTCGCGCCGTTCGATCCCGGTGAAGAGGTTCTTGAACTGGACCATGCCCGAGTTCGCAAACATCAGCGTCGGGTCGTTCCGGGGCACGAGCGGGCTCGACGGCACGACGCGGTGGCCGTTCCGGCGGAAATAGTCGAGGAAGGTCGAGCGGATGTCGTTCAGGCTGGGCATCTCGGGGGGGCCTCGTCAGGGCGGGAAAGCGGGCCGTCGGGTGTTAGCCCGTGTCGCCCCGCATGTCCATATTGCCGCGCCCGACACCGGTTTCCGCACGGGGCGCGCGCGGGCGGTCAGGCCAGATGCAGGAAGAGCTTGCCGACGATCTGCCAGCGGCCGTCGTGATGAAGAAGCGTCAGCGTGTCGCGGAAGCTCAGCCCCGCCCAGACATTGACCACCCCGACGACCGCGGTATCCCCCGCGACCGAGACGGATTCGACCGTCCACGGGGGAACCGGCGCCGCCGCAGGAATCGCCTCGGCCGCGCAGGCCGCGATGAAGGCGTCAAGGCCGGACCATTCGAGGCCGCCGTCGAAATGCCCTATCGAATTTGCATCGGGGTGGAAGGCCCGCCGCAGCGCCGCGTCGTCGCCCCGCGCCATGCCTTCGACATAGAGGGCCACGACAGAACCGATTGCTGCTAAGCTGCCAAGCACGGGTCCCGGCGCAAGACGCGGCCACGGGGGGGCCGCGCTTCACGGTAGCATGGAGATTGCGGTCGCGAAAGTGCCCTCAGGCCTCCATCACCTCGCCGCCGTCCTCGCCGCCGGAGACACCGAAATTCGGCCCGTGGCCCGCGCGGATCTTCTCCTCGATCGCGGAGGCCACGTCCGGATTGTCCTTCAGGAACTGCTTGGCGTTCTCGCGCCCCTGCCCGATCCGCTCGTCGTTGAAGCTGAACCAGGCGCCGGACTTCTCCACGACACCGGCCTTGATGCCAAGGTCGATCAACTCGCCTGTCTTGGAAATCCCCTCGCCGTACATGATGTCGAACTCGACCTGCTTGAACGGGGGCGCGACCTTGTTCTTCACGACCTTCACGCGCGTGGTGTTGCCCACCACCTCCTCGCGGTCCTTGATCGCGCCGATGCGGCGGATGTCGAGGCGCACGCTCGCGTAGAATTTCAGCGCGTTGCCGCCGGTGGTCGTCTCGGGGTTGCCGAACATCACGCCGATCTTCATGCGGATCTGGTTGATGAAGATGACCATGCAGTTCGTGCGGCTGATCGAGGCGGTGAGCTTGCGCATCGCCTGGCTCATCAGGCGGGCCTGCGCGCCGACCGTCGCATCGCCCATGTCGCCCTCAAGCTCGGCCTTCGGCGTCAGCGCGGCGACCGAGTCCACGACGACGAGGCTGACCGCGCCCGAGCGGACGAGCGTATCGACGATCTCGAGCGCCTGTTCGCCGGTGTCGGGCTGGCTGATGAGAAGCTCGTCGAGGTTCACGCCGAGCTTCCTGGCGTATTGCGGATCGAGCGCGTGTTCGGCATCGACGAAGGCGCAGACGCCGCCCTTCTTCTGCTCCTCGGCCACGACATGCAGCGTCAGCGTCGTCTTGCCCGAGGATTCAGGCCCGTAGATCTCGATCACCCGGCCCTTTGGCAGGCCGCCGATCCCGAGCGCGATGTCGAGCCCGAGCGAGCCGGTCGAGGTCGCCTCGATCTCCATGACCGCGCCGCCGGTGCCGAGCTTCATGATCGAGCCCTTGCCGAACTGGCGCTCGATCTGGGCGAGAGCCGAGTCGAGGGCCTTCTGCTTGTCGACGGAACGCTTGTCGTTCATCTCGAGGACGGTCGCTGCTGCCATGGATCGGATCCTTATTCCATATGCCGGGGTGGGCGGCAATGCTGCCGGTTGTTCTTGACCTGTTCGCGCCTTATGAGATCAAAACAGGAACAGATCAATAGAAATTTACGCATCAAGACTTGCACTGTCCGGTTAACGGCCGGTTTACGGAGCTTGAGGAAGGCTGACCCCGGGTGGCGGCCCGGCTGTTGCGGCAACCGCCGTCAGCGCGCCCGGGGAATGCGAGTGTTGCCCGGAGGGTGCCGCGCGCCCCGATGGGCGCGCCGCGCCGTCCGGCCGCTATTGCCCTTCCGGTCCGCCCTGCGATACCAACGCCGCGGCCGGCATGACACCGGAGCGCGGCGAGGTGCGGATTGCTCATCTTCTGGTCTGCACGGCTTGTATTCCTTGCCAATACCAAGACGGGTTCGACATCGGTCGAATCCGCGCTGGCGCCCCTGGCCCATGTCGCCCTGCAGCGGCCGCACGAGCTCATGCACCTGTCGGCGCGGGGATACCGCGACAGCATCGCCCCGCTTCTCGAGCGCCTCGGCGGCGGCCGGTTCCGCACGGTCGCGCTGATGCGCGACCCGGTCGACTGGCTCGGAAGCTGGTTCCGGACACGCTGCCGCGACGACATTGCGCCGGCCGAGCGCGTGCCCGGCGACACGGATTTCTCGCGCTTCGTCGAGGCCTACCTGTCGGACGTCCCGCCCGCCTGGGCGCGCCTCGTCTCGCAGGCCGAGTTTCTCTGCGGCGAGGACGGCGCGGTGCTGGCGGACCGAATCTTCCGCTATGAACGGATCGGGGCGTTCCTGCACCACCTCGAGGACACGTTCGGCTGCGAGATCACCCTGCCCCGGCTGAACGTCTCCCCGCCGCGCGGCCTCGGGCTCCGGGACGATCTCCGGCGGGCGCTCCTCGACCGCTTCGCGCCGGATTACGCGATCTACGACTCCCTCGGATAGGGGCGCGGGCTGCTTCCCCCCGCTTCCCGGCGGATCCCCGTGGCGCAGGGGGGCGTGCCTGTCGGGGAGGGCGGGCCGGCGGAGGGTTGAGACAGATCGGGCCGCGCGGAATGTGCGGCAGCTTTCCGGCGCGATTGTCCGCAGGGGGTGGGAACAGTCCGGGGCCGTTCAGACGTTGCGTTCAGTCCGCAGAGATCGTCCGCGCGTCCCCGTCCCCGTCCCCGTCCCCGTCCCTCCGGCACCCGGAGGAACTCCGGCCGGTAGCTGGCCGGTAGCTGGCCGGAGATTTCGCCAGAGATTGCGCCAGAGATTGCGCCGGCGATTGCGCGCGTCCGGGGCGCCCGGGCGCGCGGCGTGGGGACTGCCCGCCCCGATGCCTTGCGCGACCGGCAGGATCGCCCGCAACGCCTTGCGGTGCCCGTCCCGCCCGGGCCCGATCAGTGAAGCTGGTTCTGAACCGTCGAGGCGAGTTCGCTGAGCGAGAACGGTTTCGGCAGGAAGACCGAGTTCGGTATCTCCGACCGTTCCGACGCGAAGCTTTCTTCGGCATAGCCCGACACGAACACGACGCGCGTTCCGGGGCGGTTCTTCAGCGCCTCGCGCACCCATGACGGTCCGTCCATGCCCGGCATGATGACATCGGTGACGAAGACGTCCACATTGAGGGCCTGGTCGGACAGGGCCCGGAGCGCCTCCTCCGCGCTGCCGGCCTCGATCACCGTATAGCCGCGAAGCCTGAGGGCCCGGCTTGCGAAGGCGCGCACCGGCGCCTCGTCCTCGACGAGAAGCACCACGCCCGCCCCCTCGCGGAGCGGACGCAGTGCCATCTGCGGCGGCGGCTCGGGCTCGGCCACCTCGGAATGGTCGTTCGCCGGGAAGATCAGCGTGAACGTCGTGCCCGACCCGACCACGCTGTCGCAGAAGATGAAGCCACCCGTCTGCTTCACGATGCCATAGGCAGTGGACAGGCCGAGTCCGGTCCCCTCGCCCGTGCGCTTCGTTGTGAAGAACGGCTCGAAGAGCTTGCTGATCTTGTCGGGCGGTATCCCCGTCCCCTCGTCCGTCACGCGGACGACGACATAATCCCCGGGCGAAATGGCGGCCCGGTCCCGCATCAGCGCTTCGGACAGGTGCAGGTTCTCGGTCGTGATCTTGATGGTGCCGCCCTGCGGCATCGCATCGCGCGCGTTCACGACGAGATTCATGATGACCTGTTCGATCTGCCGCCGGTCGGCCCGGATGGGCCGGAGCGTCGGGTCGTGCGACAGCGTGAGGCGGACCTTTTCCCCGACGAGACGGTTCAGCAGATGCGTGAGGTCCGACAGCGTGTCGCGCAGATCGATGACCCTCGGCGTCATCGTCTGCTTGCGCGAGAAGGCGAGAAGCTGGCCGACCAGGCTGGCCGCCCGGTTGGCGTTCTGGTTGATCTGGACAAGATCGGCGTAGTCGGGGTCGCCCCTGTCGTGCCGGAGCAGAAGAAGATCGCAATGCCCTGTTATCGCGGTCAGAAGATTGTTGAAGTCGTGCGCGACCCCGCCCGCGAGCTGGCCGATCGCCTGCATCTTCTGGCTCTGGACGAACTGGGCCTCGAGCGTCTTGAGCTGTGTCGCGTCGCTGATGACGGCGAGGAGGCCCGGACCTGTCCCGTCCGAGGTCCGCTTGAGCGTCACCTGAAAGAAGCTTTCGCTCTCGGTCCTTCGGGCGCGCAGGACCTCGGGCCGGCCGTCGCTGCGGCCGGCGAGGGCGTCCGCCAGCCAGTCGCCCACAGGGCGGCCCAGCCCTTCGAGCAGTTCGGCGAGCGGCGTCCCGGTCTCGACCGGACCGATCAGGCCGCGGGCCGCCCGGTTGATCTCGCGCACCCGGCCATCGGCGTTGATCCGCATCAGGGCGACCGGCAGCATCTCGAACGCGGCCGGGTCGTCCGTGGCGGACTCGCCGCGCGCCGGCGCGGGAAGCAGGTAGACCTCCGTCCGGCCCCCCGCCCCGTCCACGACGTGGACCGTTGCGCGCACCGGACCTTTGAGCGTCGAGACCTCGTGCACCTCGCCGGATCGGAGCGGCAGGTCGCGGAACACGCGGTCCATGGACTTCACGCGCTCGCCGACGACACGGCGGAAGGATTCGTTCATGAAGAGGATGGTCCCGGCGCGCGAGGCCGTCATCATGGGAAGGCTCGACGATTCTGCCCCGCGCCCGCCCACGGGCCGTTCGGACAGGTCTTCGAGCCGCCAGAGGAAGGCGCCCCCGCTCACCTTGTGCACGGCCAGCCGGACATGCCCGCGCCGCGTCACCATATCCTCGCGCGCGGCCCCCGCCGCCTCCGCCCGCGCCTGGAGCCGGGCGAGCACGGCCGAGGGACTTGCGAAGATTTCGCCCAGCGCGCGTGTCAGCGTCTGGCCGCCGCGTGACCCGAACCGCTCCAGAGCCGCGCGGTTCTGATGGCCGATCTCGCCGTCGGCATCGGTGGTGAAGCTCGGGCTGGCGTCGTTGTCGATGAACTGCGCGATGCGGTCGCGCAGAAGCGACTCCACCCGTTTCGCCCGGGCCGAAAGCAGCCCGATCGTCAGCCCGAGGGCAACGAACGTACCTGCCACGGACAGCAGGGCGAGCGCAGGCACCCCGCGCGGGACCACGAGGGCGAGGAGGCCGAGCAGGAATGCCGCAGCGAACAGAAAGCCCAGCCTCGGAGCGAGCACCTGGGCCGTCCGTGAAAGTGGAACAGGAAAAGGCGCCAGACTGGACACCAGCGGCTCCGTTCGGATTCGGGTCGCCCAATACGGCGCCGAAAGTGTTAACTGCCGATTAATTCGGAAACGATCGCTCTTCTGAACCGAGCATTTCCGGCAGATTGTTGCCAGTCAAGAATCTTTTCCAGTTATTACAGCGATGTAGAAGCCGTCGGCCCCGTCCTGGGGAGCGAATTGTCGTTCGGCTGCGATCCGCCAGCCAGGTCTCCGCGCAAGGATCTGGCGGACCTGCCGGACATTCTCGCCGGCGAACAGCGAACAGGTCATGTAGGCCACAGCCCCCCCAGACGAAACGACGAGTTTTTCCGCGCTTTCAAGAAGTTGTGACTGCACGGCACAGAGCGCGGCAAGACTGTCCGGCGTCGCCCTCCACTTCGCATCGGGGGTTCTCGCCCAGGTGCCGGACCCTGTGCAGGGCGCATCGACCAGAACCAGATCGAAGGGCCCGGCGGTAACAATATCGGACGTGGCCAGAAACCGAATGTCCACCAAACGAGAACGGTCCGACAGCCCGGCACGGGTGGCACGGGGCCGGATGTCGCGCATTCGTGCGGGGTTTGTGTCATGGACGAAGAATGTCGCCGGCAGATCCTCGGCCACCGCCCGCGCCGCCAGCGCAAGGGTCTTTCCCCCGCCCCCCGCGCAGAGATCGAGTATCCTCGCGCCGTGCTTCAGCGGCACCATCGCGCAGGCGGCCTGGCTGGCCGCGTCCTGCAGCTCGACCAGCCCGGACAGATAGGCGGCGGACCGCCGGACACGTTCTGCCGCGCCCGTCACGCGCAGCGCTGTCGCGCAGAGCGCCACCGGCACGGCCGATATGCCCTCGGCCGCAAGCCGCGCGATCGCGTCGTCCCTGCCGCCGACCCCGAGATTCACGCGCAGAAACAGCGGAGCCCGCTGCCGCATCAGGAGAAGCGAGGACGCACAGGCGGCGCCGAGCGTCTCGCGGAAGAGCGGAAGGGTCCAGTCCGGCACGTCGAGTGCTGCGGCTTCCGTCGCGGGACCGGCCGGGGCGACGAGCCGCGCGCGCTCTTCGCCGGTCAGGGGCCGGGGCGCATGGCCCGTTCCCGTGAACACGGTGTCGGGGTCCTCTCCGCGCTCGGCGGTCAGCCCGATCATCAGGGCCCGCCCACCCGGCGCATCCGGCGCGCCGGCGCGGGCGGCGAGCGACCGGCGCATCCGCAGCGCCGAGAAGACGAGGTCGCGGACCGCAGCCCGGTCGCCGGAACCCGCGAATCGGCTGGCGCGCGCCCACCGGGTCAGGGCCTGCTCGGCCGGCGTGCCGGCCAGGATCAGATCCAGAAGCTCCGCCGCCGCGGCGACGCGGGCGGGCGGCGTCATTCGGCGGGCGCTCTGCTCTCGGGGCGCATCATCCCGCCCTGTAGTTGGGGCTTTCCCGGGTGATCTGCACGTCGTGGACGTGGCTCTCGCGCAGGCCCGCGCCGGTGATGCGCACGAACCGGCAGCGGGCGCGCATCTCGGCCACCGTGCGGTTGCCCGTGTAGCCCATCGCGGCGCGGAGGCCGCCGACGAGCTGGTGGATCACCGCCGCCGCCGCGCCCTTGTAGGGCACCTGCCCCTCGATCCCCTCGGGAACGAGCTTGTCCGAGGCTGCATCCTTCTGGAAATAGCGGTCGGCGGATCCCCGCGCCATCGCGCCGAGACTTCCCATGCCGCGATAGCTCTTGAAGCTGCGGCCCTGATACAGAATCACTTCCCCGGGGCTCTCGTCCGTGCCGGCGATGGCCGACCCGACCATTGCGCAGCTCGCGCCTGCGGCGATCGCCTTGGCGAAGTCGCCGGAATACTTGATCCCGCCGTCGGCGATCACCGGCACCTCTCCGGCCGCCGACGCCGCATCGAAGATGGCGGTGAGCTGCGGCACGCCGACGCCGGCGACGATCCGCGTGGTGCAGATCGACCCCGGGCCGATGCCCACCTTGACCGCATCCGCCCCCGCCCCGATCAGCGCCCGCGTCGCCTCGGCGGTGGCGACGTTCCCGGCCACGACCTGCACGGTGTTCGACAGCCGCTTGATGCGTTCGACGGCCCGCGCGACGCCCTCGGAATGACCGTGCGCGGTGTCGACCACCACCAGATCGACACCCGCCTCGATCAGCCGCTCGCTCCGCTCGAACCCCGCATCGCCCACGGTCGTCGCCGCCGCGACGCGGAGCCGGCCGAGTTCGTCCTTGCAGGCCAGCGGGTTCAGCACGGCCTTTTCGGTGTCCTTGAGGGTGAGCAGGCCGGTAAGCTTGCCCTGCCCGTCGGTCACGAGAAGCTTCTCGATCCGGCGCGCCTTCATCAGGCTGATCGCTTCCTCGCGGTCCACGGGTTCGCGCAGCATGGCGAGGTTCTCGCCCGTCATCATGGCGCGGACCGGCGTGCGGTCGTCGCTTGCAAACCGCATGTCGCGGTTGGTGACGATGCCGAGCACCCTGCCCTGTTCGTCCACGACCGGAAACCCGGTGACGCTGTAGCGGTCCTGGAGAATCTTCGCATCCGCCAGCGTCTGGTCCGGAGTGAGGGTGATCGGGGCATAGACGATGCCGCTCTCGAACCGCTTCACCCGGCGGACTTCGGCAGCCTGTGCCTCGGGGTCGAGGTTGCGGTGGATCACCCCGATGCCGCCGGCCTGCGCCATCGCGATCGCCATGCGCGCCTCGGTCACCGTGTCCATCGCCGAAGACAGGAGCGGAATGTTCATCCGCACGCTCCGGGTGACGTTGGTGGACACGTCTGCCTCGGACGGCAGCACGCTCGATGCCGCCGGGACCAGAAGCACGTCGTCGAAGGTGAGCGCCTCGCGAATCTCCACTTCAGCCCCCGCGGCAGATGGTCGTCTGGCGGTTCCCTGTTTCATGCGCGCGTCCGGAAGGCAAGTGCGGATCGCGCGGCTGCGAGGGCTTGCGCGCGCCGGCGGACCTGTCAGTTTCCGGCCCGGAACCGGGCCGGAAGGAGCGGGGGTTGCGCGTCACGATCGTCGAGAATACCGCACTGTCACGCACCGGACAGATCGGCATCGCGCTGGCCGAGGCAGGGACGCGGATCGACACCGTCCGCGCCTTCGCGGGCGATTCCCTGCCGTCTCCGCCCGGCGACCCCGGCGCGCCCGACGCCCTTGTCGTGCTCGGCGGCGAACAGAACGCGCTTGCCGATGACAGTCACCCCTATCTGCCGGCGCTGTCGCGGCTCATGCGGGCCTACGCAGAGGCCGGCAGGGCGGTCCTCGGCGTCTGCCTCGGAAGCCAGATCCTTGCCCGCGGATGCGGCGGCGAGAACCAGATCGGCGCGGCGACCGAATTCGGCTGGCACGAGGTGAGCCTGACCGGGGCGGGGCGCCGCGACCCGGTGCTTTCGGCGGCAGGCGAGCGCTTTCCGATCTTCCAGTGGCACGATGACAGCTTCTCGCTGCCGCCCGGGGCGGTCCATCTGGCGCGGTCCTGCGGGGCCGAGCGGCAGGCCTTCCGGTTCGGCCGCGCCGCCTATGGCACCCAGTTCCATTTCGAGGCGAACCGCGCGGTCGTGGAGGACTGGGTGAGGACCTTCCCGGCCCTGATCGAGGCGAAGGCCCCGGGCTGGATCGCCGAGCACCGCGCGCTTGCGGCAGACCGCGGCGGGACCGCCGACGCTGCCGGCCTCGCCATCGCCCGGGCCTGGGTTGCACGGATATGAGCCCGCCCGGATCGGCCCCGCCCCTCCCGCCAGGGCCCCGCGGCGTTCCGCCAGCATCCCCGGGCCCGGCGGCGGGCGTGCCACCCGGTCGCCCGTTCGCCGCCGCGGCCTGGATGTCGGGATCGATCGCCGGGTTCATGGCGCTGGCCGTCGCGGGCAGGCAGATCGGCCTTGCCGCCGAACCGCTCGACACGTTCGAGATGATGTTCTACCGCTCTGCCTTGGGCCTTGCCGGGGTGGTGGCGGGCGCGGCGCTGCTTGGCAGGCTCGACGAGATCGGCACGCAGCGGCTGCCCGTCCATGCGGCGCGGAACCTGATCCATTTCGCCGGGCAGAACCTCTGGCTCTTCGCGCTGGGTCTCATTCCGCTGGCGCAGCTCTTCGCGCTCGAATTCTCGTCGCCCCTCCTCGTCGCCCTTGCCGCGCCATGGCTTCTCGGCGAACGCCTGAGCGGCGCGCGCGCCGCCGCGCTCGTGCTCGGTTTCGCCGGCATCCTGATCGTCGCGCGGCCCTTCGGGGCGGCAGGCGTCTCGCCCGGATTGCTGGCGGCCCTCGCCTCGGCGCTGTGCTTCGCGATGACGGCGATCGTGACCAAGCGGCTGACCCGCGTCACGCCCGTCGTGTCGATCCTGTTCTGGCTGACCCTGATGCAGACCGGTCTGGGGCTGGCCTTCGCCGGCTGGGACGGATCTGTCCGTCTCCCCGGCCCCGGGCTCATCCCGTGGGTCCTGATGCTCGGCGCCTCGGGGATCGCCGCCCATGTCGGGCTGACAATGGCCCTGTCGCTCGCCCCGGCCACAGTCGTGACGCCGATCGACTTCCTGCGTCTTCCCCTGATCGCGATCGTCGGCGCGCTGGCCTATGCCGAACCGCTCGACCCGTGGGTGTTTCTGGGCGGGGCCCTGATATTCGCCGCGAACTGGGTCAACATATCGGCGGAGGGCCGGCACCGGACCGCATCATCTTGAAGGGCACCCCGCAGGCCGGGCACGAGCGGCGTTGACCGTTTCACGTTTCCGTGCAAATCGTTAATGAATGGATCACGCAGAGGCAGCGCGATGAGACGTATCGTCGGGGCATCGGCCCTCCTCGCAGCGGCAGCAACCTCTGCCGTGGCGGGGGGCGTGGAACGGTCGACACAGTCGGTATCGATTCTCTTCGAGGACGGCACTTACGGAGAGTTCAGCCTCGGCTACATCGCGCCCGACGTGAGCGGGACACTGGGGGGAGTGTTCTCGTCCGGCGACATGTCCGGCGATTACGCGACGTTCTCGCTCGGCTACAAGCAGGACCTGGGCGAGGATCTGGGCATGGCGATCATCCTCGACCAGCCGATCGGGGCGAACGTCGACTACCCGGCGAACGCCAACTACCCGCTTCGCGGCACGACGGCCAATCTCGACTCGGCCGCGATCACCGGACTGCTGCGCTACCGGCTGCCGTCCTCGGGCACGTCGAGCCTCTCGGTCTTCGGCGGGCTGCGTCTCCAGTCGGTCAGGGGCGCGGTGCAGATCCTGACCCAGCCTCCGGTCACGCCGCCGATCACCTACACGCTGGACACGGATACCGACTACAAGCCGGGCTACGTGATCGGCCTCGCCTGGGAACGGCCCGACATCGCGGCACGGGTCGCGGTGAGCTACAACTCGGCCATCACCCATACCCTGAGCATGGCCGAGACCTCGACCGTCGCCGGCAGCGGCACGACCCCCCAGGATGTCGAGGTCCCGCAATCGGTCAATGTCGAGTTCCAGACCGGCATAGCCCGGGATACGCTGCTCTTCGGCTCGGTGCGCTGGGTGGACTGGAGCGAGTTCCGCATCGCCCCGCCGATCTACATTGCGATCTACGGTCCGCGACCGCTCGCCTCCTACGACTCCGACCGGGTGAGCTACAACATCGGAATCGGACGGAAGTTCTCGGACCGCTGGGCCGGCGCGGTGACGCTCGGCTACGAGCCGTCGAACGGCGACATCGCCGGCAATCTCGGTCCCGTGGACGGAATGAGGTCCGTGGGGCTTGCCGCCACCTACACCCGGGGCGGCATGAAGGTCACCGGCGGCCTCCGCTACATGGAGATCGGCGGCGCCGATACCCCGATCGGTGCGACGTTCCGCAACAACTCGGGCGTGGCCGCCGGGATCAAGGTCGGCTTCTCGTTCTAGGCGGAAGCACCGAACGGGAACCGCAAGAACCGGGTTGCAGGCGGGCACGGCGTTGGGCAGCTTGCCGCCATGGCACGGACCCACCGCCCTCAGTTTTCGATTTCCGGCCGCGCCTGGGCGCTTCTCTTCCTCCTCGCCCTCATCTGGGGCGGGTCCTTCCTGTCGAACCGGATCGCGCTGGCCGAGGTCGGCGTCCTGACCACCGTCGCCTTCCGCGTCGCGGGCGCGGCGGTCCTGCTCTGGGTCTACGTCATCTGGCGCGGCCTTCCGGTGCCGCGCGCGCCGCGGCAGGTCGCGGGCTACGTCGCGATGGGGGTGTTCAACAACGTCATCCCCTTTTCGCTCATAGTCTGGGGCCAGCAGCACATCCCCTCGGGCCTCGCCGCCATCCTGAACTCGGCCACCTCGGTCTTCGGAATCCTGATCGTCGCGGCCTTCTTCCCCGACGAGCGGCTGACGGCGCGGAAGCTCACGGGCGTCCTGATCGGCTTTGCGGGCGTCGCCATCGCCATCGGCGCGGAC
This sequence comes from Pseudomonadota bacterium, assembly GCA_049323795.1. GTDB lineage: Bacteria > Pseudomonadota > Alphaproteobacteria > Rhodobacterales > Rhodobacteraceae > JAOADN01. Next base: position 13,659 of record JBMOOH010000048.1, on the reverse strand, counting down.
AATCTCCGCGCGTTCGACCTGGCGTCGCTGGGCCAGATCGCCGTGCTCGCGGCCGCGGCGTCCTATGCGATCTCGGGCGTGATCGGCCGGAAGACGATGACCGGCATCCGCCCCGAGGTCGCTGCGGCCGGGATGCTGACTGCGTCCTCGCTCGTCATGGTGCCTGCGGCGGCCCTTGCCGAGGGCATGCCCAGCCTTGCCTACGCCCCCCAGACCTGGGCGGCGCTCCTCTATCTCGCCTCCACGGCCTCGGCGCTGGCCTACATGATCTACTATGCCATCCTGCGGATCGCCGGCGCCGGCAACCTGGGCCTGGTCACCCTGCTTGTCGCGCCGGTGGCCATCGTCCTCGGCGCGCTCGTCTACCGGGAGGCGCTGAGCCCCGCGGACTACATGGGCTTCGCCACGCTGGCGGCGGGCCTTCTGGTCATCGACGGCCGGCTGGGAGGGAAGCCCCGGACGGCCGCCCTGCAAGATTCCGCGTGAATTCCGCGCCGCTTCCGGCTAGCCATCCCGCCAAGGCGGAGGCTGACCGATGATCTACACGTCTGCACAGGACTGGACCCGCGCGCGGCAAAAGCGCGTCCTGATCTTCGGCATGTCGGGCCTCGGCAAGACGCATGTCTCGAACCTGCTGCGCGACAGCGGCCGGTGGTTCCACTACTCGGTCGACTACCGGATCGGCACGCGCTACATGGGCGAGCACATCGCCGACAACTTCAAGCGCGAGGCGATGAAGGTTCCGCTCCTGCGCGAGCTTCTGATGACGGACTCGGTCCACATCACCTCGAACATCACCTTCCACAACCTCGCGCCGCTCTCGACCTACCTCGGCAAGCCCGGCGATCCGGCGAAGGGAGGCCTGCCCTTTGCCGAATACCTGCGCCGGCAGGAACAGCACCGCCTGGCCGAGATCGCGGCGATGCTCGACACCGGCGCCTTTGCGGACCGCGCCGAGGAGCTTTACGGCTATCCCCATTTCGTCTGCGACTCGAGCGGCTCGATCTGCGAGGTCGTGAACCCCGACGACCCCGCCGACCCGGTGCTCGTGGCGCTTTCGCGGACGCTTCTCCTGATCTGGATCCGCGGCAGCGAGGAGCATACGGCGGAACTCGTCCGACGCTTCGACCGGGCGCCGAAGCCGATGTACTACCAGCCGGCCTTCCTCCGCGCCGCCTGGGAGCAGTACCTCCGCCAGACCGGCCTTGCCGAGGACCGCGTGGACCCCGACGCCTTCGTCCGCTGGACCTATGCGCGGGCACTGGCCCACCGCCAGCCCCGCTACGAGGCGATGGCGCGGAACTGGGGGGTGCAGGTGACGGCAGGCGAGGTTGCGGCCGTCCGATCCGAGTCCGGGTTCGTGTCGCTTGTCGCGGCCGCACTTGAGGCACGCGGCTAGGCGTCCTGTTCGGCGCTTGCGAGAGGTTCCCGATGCCCATCACCCTGCCCGCCACGCTCCCTGCCTTCGACGTGCTCTCGAAGGAAGGCGTCATGGTGATGACGCCCGACCGGGCGGCGCATCAGGACATCCGGCCGCTCCGCATCGGGCTGCTCAACCTGATGCCGAAGAAGATCCAGACGGAAAACCAGTTCGCCCGGCTGATCGGCGCGACACCGCTCCAGATCGACTTGCAGCTCATCCGGATGACCGAACACCAGACCAGGAATACCGCCGCCGAGCACATGGCCGCCTTCTACCGTCCCTTCGCCGAGGTCGCGGCGGGCGGCGAGAAGTTCGACGGGCTCATCATCACCGGCGCGCCGATCGAACACCTCGCCTTCGAGGAGGTGACGTACTGGGACGAGCTTTGCCGGGTCATGGAGTGGGCCCAGACGAACGTGCACTCGACCTTCGGCGTCTGCTGGGGGGGCATGGCGATGGCCTACCGTTTCCACGGCGTCCGCAAGCACATGCTGGACGCCAAGGCCTTCGGCTGCTTCCGCCACCAGAACCTCGCCCCCGCCTCGCCCTACCTGCGCGGGTTCTCGGACGATTTCGTCGTTCCCGTCAGCCGCTGGACCGAGATGCGCGCCGACGAGATCGAGTCGGCAGGGCTCCGCATCCTGCTCGGCTCGGAAGAGGTCGGCCCCTGCCTTGTCGAGGACCCGGACCACCGGGCGCTCTACATCTTCAACCACTTCGAATACGACAGCGAAACGCTGAAGCAGGAATACGACCGGGACGTGTCGAACGGAACGCCGATCAACGTGCCGCTCAACTACTATCCCGACGACGATCCGTCCCGCACGCCGCTGAACCGCTGGCGCAGCCACGCGCATCTCCTCTACGGCAACTGGATCAACGAGATCTACCAGACGACGCCGTTCAATCCGGAGCACATCGGTGCCAGCTAGCCTTGCGCTCCTCGGCGTGGCGGCCGCGGCGGTCGGGGCGACACACCTGCAGGCGCGCCGGCGGGCCCGCGCCGCCGAGGCAGCCTGGCCGCCCGAGGGCGAAGAGGTGTCGCTCGGAGGGGTCGCGATGCATGTCGTCGTGCGCGGCGAAGGTCCGGATGTGGTGCTGATCCATGGCTCGGCAGGATCGCTGCGGGACTTCACCTTCTCGCTCGCGCCGCGGCTGGCCCGACAGTTCCGCGTCCTCGCGGTGGATCGACCGGGCCATGGCTGGAGCGGAACCAGCGCGGGCAGCGACCGGCTTTCGACGCAGGCGCGGATGGTCCGGCAGGCTGCGGCGGTGATGGGCGCGGCCCGTCCCATCGTCGTCGGCCACAGCTACGGTGCGGCCGTCGGCCTCCGCTGGGCGCTCGACGCGCCGAACGCGATTGCCGGGCTCGTGGCCGTGGCACCGGTGTCGCACCCCTGGACGGCGCCGCTGCCGCTGTTCTACCGCATCTCCTCGAACCCGGTCCTGCGCCACATTGCCAACCCGTTCGTCGCGGCCTGGGTACCGGCACGCATGATCGAGGCTTCCGTCGCCGGGGTCTTCGCGCCCGATCCGGTCCCGGACGGATACATCCGGCATTTCGGCGTGCCCTTGTCTGCGCGTCTCTCCGCCCTGACCGAGAACGCCCGCCAGCGCCGCGCCCTGCGCCGCGAGGTTTCGGAGATGGCCCGGGGCTATCGCGGCATGACGACACCCGTCGAGATCGTCCACGGCGACCGCGACCCGGTTGTCGGCCTCGATCACCATGCCCGCGCGCTCGTCCGCGACATTCCGGAGGCGCGGCTCACGGTTCTGGAGGGCATCGGGCACATGCCGCACCACGCGGGCGAGGATGCGGTGGTTGCCGCCGTTGAGCGGCTTGCCGACCGTCCTGTCCCGGACTCGCCCGCCGTCGTTCCGCACGCGGCCGCGTCCACCCGACCGCGGCCCGCGCGGAGGTCCGGATCGGACGGCGGGTCGCGCTGATTGCGCCACGTCCGGGTTTGGGGATACTAGCGGCGGACACAGCGTTCAGGAGACCCTTCGGCATGGCCAAGGACAGCGCCCTTTCCATCCCCTTCGTCGGCGACATCACCCGGTTCTTCGAGAAGGACGCTCCGGCCGGGATACGGAAGGCGATTTCCCGGGCGGGCCGTCACGACATCCTGTCCGACAGCTACCCCTATCGCAGCGAGATCGACAAGGACGAGGCCGCAGCGCACATGGACAGGCTCCAGCGCGAACTCGTCAAGATGCACTATGACATCAAGAATACCGGAAAGCGGCTTGTCGTGCTGTTCGAGGGCCGCGACGCCGCCGGCAAGGGTGGCACGATCGAGCGCATCCGCGAGAACATGAACCCCCGCGTCGCCCAGATCGTCGCGCTGCCCAAGCCGAGCGAGCGCGAGGCCGGTCAATGGTATTTCCAGCGCTACATCGACTGGCTGCCGGCCCGGGGCGAGATCGCGCTCTTCGACCGGAGCTGGTACAACCGTGGCATCGTCGAGAAGGTCTTCGATTTCTGCACCGACGACCAGCGGCAGCACTTCTTCCACCAGTTGCCCTCGTTCGAACGGATGCTCGTGGACGACGGCATCATCTTCATCAAGCTCTGGCTCTCGGTCGGCCGCGCCGAGCAGCTTCGCCGCTTCCTCGCCCGCGAGAAGGATCCCCTGAAGCAGTGGAAGCTCAGCTGGATCGACCTCGAGGGGCTGAAGAAGTGGGACGCGTACACCACGGCCATCACGGAGACGATGGAGCAGTCCCATTTCGACTTTGCGCCCTGGACGGTGATTCTTTCGGACGACAAGGACCGCGCCCGCATCGCCGCGATCCAGACGGTCCTCACTTCGGTCGACTATGCCGGCCGGAACCGCAAGGCCATCGGCGAGATCGACGGGCTGGTCTGCGGCGGCCCCGAACTTCTGTGATGGCCAAGCAGGGCTATCACCACGGCAACCTCCGGCAGGCCCTCGTCGATGCGGCGCTGACCCTGATCGAGCAGCACGGACCCCAGGGCTTTACCCTGTCGGATGCCGCCAAGCTGGCCGGGGTCACGCCCGCCGCCGTCTATCGCCACTTCGCCGGCCGTGACGATCTGATCGCCGAATGCGCGAGGCAGGGGTTCGAGGTCTTTGCAGACCTGATGGAGGATGCCTTCGCCGAGGGTCAGCCATCGGCGCTCCGCGCCTTCGAGGCAACGGGCCGCGCCTACCTCGCCTTCGCGCGCAGGTTCCCCGGATACTACCAGGCGATGTTCGAGAGCGGCATCTCGCTCAATGCCTCACCCGGCCTTGCACGGGCGGCAGAGCGGTCGCGGGCGATCTTCACCCGATCGGCCGAGGCGCTTTCCCGCCACATCCCGGAGGCCAAGCGGCCGCCCGCGGCGATGTTCGCCGCCCATGTCTGGGCGATGAGCCACGGAGTGGTCGAGCTTTTCACCCGCGGCGCGCCGGGCGCCCGGTCGCCGTTCCCGGCCGAGGATCTCCTCGAGAGCGGGATCGGGATCTACCTGCGCGGACTGGGCCTCGTCCCGCCCGACGTCTGATTCAGGCTGCCGCCTCGGTTGCCGCGAACATGGCGCGAACCTCGTAGCCTTTCAGCGCCACGCGCGCCGCCGCATAGCCCGCGCGGCCCCCGGGTTCCGCCAGTTCGGGGAAGAGCGCGAAGAGTTCGGCGCGCACGGCCGCCTCCATGTCGTCCAGAACCTTCTCGCCCGGCTGAAAGCTTTCCGTCCAGGCTCCGTCGGCCCGGATCACCTCGTGACGGTCGAACATGATGTGGACATAGCTCACCGCGTCACGCCTGTCGCGGAAGATGCCGGGCCGGCAGGTCAGGTGGATGGCCGCCGCGAGAACCTCGCTTTCGCCCGCCACAAGTTCGGCCTCGGCCCCGGTCAGCAGCATCCGGTGCTGGGGGGAAACGGTCATGTCCCGGCTCGGCACCCCGGGGCCGAGCGCGCCGGCGCGGATCGTGACGGGCTGCAGCGCGGCGTTCCGCGCCAGGTCGCGCTTCGACAGATCGCGCCGGCCGATCCAGCGGACGGTCGCATAGCCCGAATCCCGCGTGAGCACCCTGTCGCCCGGCCGCACATCCTCGACCCGCACCGGCCCGCGCATCGTGTCGATCTCGGTTCCGGGCGTGAAGCAGGGAACGAAGTTGATCTGCTCGATTCCGGTGAAGGCCGTGACATCGCCGTTCCGCCAGGTGATCGTGCCGTTCTCGCCGTTGCCGGGCTCGTAGGCGATCGTGTACTTGCCGACGAGGTTCAGGACGTCGAAGTCGTCGCCGCCCTCACCGCCGGCGACGGCATCGCCGTTCGACTCGCCCATGGTGAGCGTGAGCGTGTCGCGGTCGTCGCCGCCGTCGAGCGAGTCCGCCCCGGCCCCCGAAAAGAGCGCGTCCTGCCCGGTGCCGCCAAGCAGTGTGTCGTTCCCGGCCCCGCCCGCCAGGCTGTCGTTCCCGGCATCGCCGGACACAAGGTCGTTGCCGTCGCCGCCGAGGATCGTGTCGTTGTCGTTTCCGCCGAAGAGCTGGTCGTCGCCCCCGGCGCCGTCCATCAGGTCATCGCCGGCATTGCCGTAGAACAGGTTGGTATAGGCGTCCGGTCCGCCGACGAGCTGGCCGTCGAACCCGGTCAGCGTGTCGTCGAAGGCCGATCCGAAAATCCCGTCCACGCCGGACAGCGTGTCGCCGGCGGCGTCGCCGCCCGAGGCGGCACCGTTGGCGAGGTTGACGTTCACCGGGCCGCCCGATGCGGAATAGTCGGCATAGTCCATGCCGGCGCCGCCCGACACCGCGTCCCCGCCGGCGCCGCCGGCCAGCGTGTCGCTGCCCGACCCGCCGTTCAGGACATCGGCCCCCTGCCCGCCCGAAAGAAGGTCGTTGCCCGCCCCGCCCTGGAGCGAGTCCGCGCCCGACCCGCCGGTCACCGTATCGTTGCCGTCGCCCGCGTCGACCGTCACCCCGGCCGTGGACGCGGCCGCGTTGAAGGCGTCGTTCCCCGCCGTGCCGCTGACCGTCTCGATCTGCCCGAACGTTCCCGACCCGCCGCCGGCGAAGGCATAGGTCCCCGCCTCGGTCCCCGTCCAGGTCGCGGTCACGCCCGCACCCGAGGCGACGCCCGTGAAGCTCAGCGTGTCGCCGTCGGTCCCGGTCTCGCCGCCGAGGATCGAGTCGACCCCCTGGTTGGCCGAGACGGTGATCGCGTCCTGATCCGCACCGCCGTCGATCGTGTCGCTGCCGAGCCCGCCGTTCAATGCGTCCGCCCCGGCGCCGCCCTGGAGCGAGTCCGCGCCCGACCCGCCGGTCACCGTATCGTTGCCGTCGCCCGCGTCGACCGTCACCCCGGCCGTGGACGCGGCCGCGTTGAAGGCGTCGTTCCCCGCCGTGCCGCTGACCGTCTCGATCTGCCCGAACGTTCCCGACCCGCCGCCGGCGAAGGCATAGGTCCCCGCCTCGGTCCCCGTCCAGGTCGCGGTCACGCCCGCACCCGAGGCGACGCCCGTGAAGCTCAGCGTGTCGCCGTCGGTCCCGGTCTCGCCGCCGAGGATCGAGTCGACCCCCTGGTTGGCCGAGACGGTGATCGCGTCCTGATCCGCACCGCCGTCGATCGTGTCGCTGCCGAGCCCGCCGTTCAATGCGTCCGCCCCGGCGCCGCCGTCAAGGCTGTCGGCCCCGTTGCCACCGATGAGGCTGTCGGCGCCGGCCTCGCCCCGAAGGGTGTCGTTGCCGTAGCCGCCGTCGATCGTGTCGTTGTTGTCTCCGCCGAGGACCGAGTCATTGTCCGACGAAACGGCCTCGAACTGGACGTCGCTCAGGTAGACGAACTGGTTGCCGACGAGGTTGTTGCCGTAGTCGATCACGATCCGGGAAACCGGGCCCGGGATCGAGATCAGGGCCGATCCGTTCGCGTCGGCCGGGGATTCGTTGGCCGTGGTGTTCCCGGTGATGGTCCCCCCCGACACCGTGTCGTTCGCCGATGGCGTGATCGTCACGGTGACGGGGTTGTTGTTGGCGTCGAAGGCCGTGATCGTGATCAGGTCCTGCCAGGTCTGTCCGTCGATGTCGTTGATGCGGAACCGGACGTTGACGACCTCGCCCGCAAAGCCCGATCCGGCCGCCGCCGAGAAGCCGAGTGTTGCCGTCGAGGTGTCGGCGTCGCCGTTGCCCTGCAGAAAGAGGCTTGACGATGTCGAGAACGTCTCGCCCGAGGCCACATAGAGCGGATCGTTGGCGGTGAGGAACGACGGGTTGTTGTTGCCGTCGTTGGTGAAGCCGACGGTGACGTTGATGCCGCCCGTGTTCTGGGTGAAGCCCGCCGCCAGGTTTGTCCCGGCGGCGCCCTGTGCTGTCCAGTTGAGGTCGAGCGCGGTGCCCGAGGCGGGCAGGCCGGCAGGGCCGGCGACGATGGAATCGTTGCCGGTGCCTCCCGAAATCGTGTCGTTGCCGAGCCCGCCGGTGAGGACGTCGTTGCCCGCGTTGCCGACCACGCTGTCGTTTCCGGTGCCGCCGTCGAAGGTGTCGGCACCCGACCCGCCCGTCATCGTGTCGAGCCCTGCACCGCCCGAGGCGTTCACCCCGCCGGACCAGGCCGCCGCGTTGAAGATGTCGTTCCCGGACGAGCCGGTCGCAGACTCGATCTGCGAGAAGGTTCCGCTGCCCCCGAGGGTGGAGAAGCTGTAGCTGCCGGACTCGCCTGCCGAATAGGTGACGGTGACGCCGGTTCCGCTCGTGACACCGCTGAACACAAGCGTGTCGGCGTCCGCTCCGGTCTCGCCTCCCGCAATGGTGTCGGTGCCCTGGTTGGCCGTGACGGTGATCGTGTCCTGGTCCGCGCCGCCGTCGATGAAGTCGTTCCCGGAATTGCCGGTGATCGAATCCTGACCGGCGCCGCCGAGGATCGAGTCGTTTCCTGTCCCCCCGTCAATCGTGTCGTTGCCATCGCCGGCATTGATCGTGTCGGCGCCGCCGTTCCCGTTGATGGTGTCGGCCACGGACGTGCCGTTCAGGGTCTCGCTGGAATTGGTGCCGTTGATGACTGCCATGGCGCGTAGCTCGGAATGACCGGACCGATCCTGCCCTGCTGTCCCGGATACCGGAAAAGGACTTCGCCGCGATTAAGCGGCGAGGTTGGGGGGTGCGTACCGGATGGGTGTTCTCGGACCTCTGTAGCGATGCCCACCGGCAGGGATGGGCCTGTCGCCTGATTACACGGCAATGAGGCAACAATCTGGCCGCCGCAGGATCGCGTTAACGAATTCTGAAGACGTGCCCTTCAGACCGCACGGACACGAAGCCTCCGTCCCCGGCGGTCGGGCGGGCCGGTGCGTACGGGGCGCTTCCCGGCGGGTTGGGTCCGATCAGCCTCTCCACCTCGGACCGGGCGGCGGCGTCGAGTACGGCAAGCCGCCGGCGATCGGGCTGAAAGCTTTCGCTCCAGAGGCCCTCGGACCGGAGCGCCTCGTGGCGTTCCAGGAGAACCTGGACGTAAGCAACTCCATGCACCGCCAGCAGTCTCACCCCCGGCCGGCCGAGAAGGTCGCGCGCCAGGACGAAGACCTCGTCCGGCGCGCCGCGGGCCTCTGCGCTGCGGACGAGGATGCGATGGTTGGGCGAGACGAGCAGATCGCGTTCCGGCACACCCTCTGCCAGCGCGCCGGCCGCGATCGAAACCGGGCGCAGCAGCGGATTGAGGCCCAGATCGCGCCAGTCGAACCGCTGACGCCCGACCCAGAGCACCGGCCCCGGGCCGTTGTCGCGGGTCACGACCAGGTCGCCGGGCGCAAGATCGCCCGCCGGCCGCATTCCGCGGTCCGTCAGAAGCCTCGTGCCTGGCGTGAAACAGGGAATCTCGGCCAGGACATCATCCATGTCGCGGCAACTGCGCGACCCGTCCGGCGCGCTGAGGTCGATCCGCCCCCGCCCGCGCCGCTCGTCGGAATACACGAGCCTCGACCCAACGGGCCGGTCGCTTCCGGGAGCCGATCGCAGCCGACCTGCGAATGAGGCAGCGTTCATAGGGGTCACCTGCGCCTGTGCCGGCCGGTCCCGGCGGGGAAAATTCCCGCCGGGACCTCACCATCACACAAGCACACCCTTACCATCCGGTTACGCCCACCCCCGAAATCAGGGGCGTACTCGTTACACGTCGCTGCGGACCCCCTGGCACCCGCAGCCGGTGCCTTCCCCCACCCGTCCGGCGTTTCCGCCGGTTCCGCCGCCTCGCCCGGCGAAGCGGCGAATGCCTTGCCCTCCTAGCGCCCGACCCCGAGAAGCATCGAGAAGCGCCGTTTCATCATCCACTCCCCCCCAGCGTGGTCGTTTCCACCCTCCGCGGCTGCGTGATCGACAGCTCGAAGAATTCAGTGCGTTGGGCGTTGCCGAGCGCGCCGAGCGACAGGTCGCGCGGCTGGAACGCCTCGGCCCAGACCCCGTTCGCCAGCACCACCTCGTGCCGGTCGCACATGAAGTGGATGTAGGTCACCCCGAGCACGTCCACGCTCCTGACGCCGCGCGCGCTGGCGATATGCTTCGCCGCGACCAGGATTTCGCGCTCCTCGAAGAACAGGGCCGTGTGGTCGCTGGCCACGAGCATCCGGTGGTTCGGGCTGACCAGCATGTCGCGCTCGGGCAGACCATTCCCGAGCGCGCCTTTCTCGATCAGGACCGGCCGCAGATGCGGACGCGCCTGAAGTTCCGCGTAGCTCAGCGAGCGCCGGCCTATCCATCGGATCTCCCGGATTCCGTTATCGCGGGTGACAACACGGTCCCCGACCCGAAGTTCCTCGACGGGGCACTCGCCCCGTGGAGTGGCGATTGTCGTTCCAGGCGTGAAACAGGGCACGATTGTCTCGATGTGCTTTGAGGTGAGGGACCCGGTGACAGTGCCCGGATCGCCCGGCCACCGCACCGCCTTGCTTTCCGGTTTGACCGGGTCGTGAGGGGTGTTCGTGGACGTCTCCGTAAGAGCGCGGGGGCCGTACGCGCCGGAACGTCCCCGGTCCGGGGCCCGCTCGGCGACAGGGCGCGGACCATGGGCGCTGTCCCCGTTGTCGCTGCCCACTCCTCCGCCATGGTCGCCGTGGAAGGCATCAATCGGGTCACGGCCTGCCGTTCCGACAGGCGCCACGTCGTGCAGCGATTGGCTGCAACCGTACCCGTTCCGCGTGCTTCCGACTCCGTCCGACACCGACATTCACCATTCCAGCCGCACACGCCGCGGCAAACCACCGACCAGCCGACGAGGCACGGCCAAGGCGCGGGCACGGGCCACAGATCGCGACCGAGCGCTCTCGCCAAGGTTGCAGTGCGTCCCGGACCTTCCGCAGCTTTCGAAGGCCGCAGCAGCCCGGGACGCACCCCCAGCCGTCTCACTTCACCCCCCAAGCGGGCATTCCTTGGATACCCCGACCGGCAGTGTCCACAAAGGGAAAAACGGCCATTTGGTGGCAAACAATCCTAAAAGACTGTTGATAAATGCTCCGCCGGCCTGCCTCGACGGCTCGTCCTGCCCGATCATTGTTTCGTCAGGCGCACTCACCGCATTTGAGGGAAATCGAGTGAAAACAGCGCCTTCGTGGCACAACCAGGAGGTGCGCGCCACAGCTCCACTGGAGGGTTGCTATCCTTTGGTTAGGGGGTGTGTTTCCCGACCGGAAACGCCCGCCATCATCCACCCGTCACGGCCAGGGCAATGTGGCCGGATTGTGGCGGCCCGACCTTCTGTGCGCCGAGGGATGTCAAATCCGTCTGTGCCGGCCCGATTGTCGCACAGGCGCGCAACGGCATCGGGCGGGTGGCAAGGATTCGAATCAAACCTTAACGCGAGACGCGGGTCCGGGATCCGGGATCCGGGGGGGCGAGCCGCAATCGGAACAGGGACACGCCGGGTCGCATGCTGGTGCTGCTGGAGAGAGAAAGTTGGAACTCTCTCTTTGAGGCACTTGAGGAATGGGAGCGCCATCTCGCACCACTAGGCGGTGAACGCCTGAGGTGCGACGATGAGCGCCCTACGCCATAATTTCAACGACATAGCGGCTCCCAAGGCGGCGAAGGTTGCGCCACCGCCCTTCTCGCTTCGGCTGACCTTCGAAGAACGCCAGCGGCTGGAGGCGGAAGCCGGGGACATGCCGCTCGGGGCGTTCATCCGCCAGCGGCTGCTCGGCGATGGTGCAGCGCCGCGCAAACGGAAGGGCAACAGCCCGGTCAAGGACAAGGCTGCCCTGGCGCGGGTGCTGGGGGCACTTGGCCAGTCCCGCCTGTCCTCGAACCTTAACCAGCTCGCCAAGGCGGTGAACACCGGCTCCCTGCCGGTGACGCCCGAAACCGAAGCGGACCTGAAAGCCGCCTGCCGGGACATCGCCGCCCTGCGCGCCGATCTCCTGCGCGCCCTCGGCAAGATGCCGGAGGACGGGCCATGATCCTGAAAGGCAAGGAACGCGGCGATGCCATGCAGCTCGGGCGATACCTTCTCGCTATGCGCGAGAACGATCATGTCGAGCTTCACGAGGTGCGGGGGTTTATCAGCGAGAACCTGCTCGAAGCCTTTGGCGAGGCGGATGCCATCGCCAGAGGGACGCGCTGCCGCAACCATCTTTTCTCGATCAGCCTCAACCCGCCCCAGAAAGCCAATGTGCCGGTCGAGGCTTTCGAACAGGCGATTGCGAGAATCGAGGAAAAGCTCGGCCTGACGGATCAGCCGCGCGCCGTGATCTTCCATGAGAAGGACGGACGGCGGCATGCCCATGTCGTCTGGTCCCGCATCAATGCGGAGCAGATGCGGGCGATCAACTTGCCGCACTACAAGGTCAAGCTGCGGGATGTCTCCCGCCAGCTCTTCCTTGAGCATGGCTGGGACATGCCAAAGGGGCTCCAGAACCCGCTCCTGCGCGATCCGCTCTCCTTCACACAGGAGGAATGGCAACAGGCGCGACGGGTGGGTCTCGACCCGCGCGAGATCAAGGCCGTGTTCCGGCAGGCCTGGCAGGCCTCTGACAACGGCGCGGCCTTCGAACAGGCGCTTGCCGAGCGTGGCTTCCGGCTGGCACGCGGCGACCGGCGCGGGGTCGTCGCCGTCGACTACCGGGGCGAGGTCTATGCCGTTGCCCGGCAGGCCGGGGTGAAGACGGCAGAGGTCGAAGCCCGGCTCGGCGACCCGGCCAGGCTCCGCTCAGTTGAGGAAGTGAAAGCCGAGATCGCGGGCGGGATGACCGCCAAGCTCCAGTCCCTCATCGCCGATGTGGAACGGGATGCGGCGCGCCGTTCGGCGCATATCGACTTCCGCAAGGGCGAGATGGTCGGCCGCCACCGCGACGAACGGAAACGCCTTTCCGAGGCGCAGGAACAGCGTTGGCTGGCCGAGACGAAGGCACGGGCAGCGCGGCTTCCCAAGGGCTTCTCCGGCATCTGGCATCGCATGACCGGGCGCTACAGCCAGATCAAAGCGCAGAACGAACGCGAGGCGCTGGAAGCCTGGCGGCGCGACCGCGCGGAGAAAGACACGCTGGTCGTCCGCCAGATCGAAGAGCGGCAGACCCTGCAGCGGGACATACGGCTGCAGCGCGCCGCCTCGCAGGACGAGCTGCTGCGGCTTCGGGAAGATGTGGCGTGGATCAGTGATGCTGTCCCTGAGCGTGGTGTAGGTTCTGGGTGAGGCGGTCACCGGCGATGTTCCGGCAGGGTCTGGTTGCTGACACCGACCTGGACCGGAGATTCCACCGATGACCACCGACATGATGAACCTGCGCGACTTCGTGGAGAAGACCCCTGATGCGGACCTGCTGCGCGAGATGATTGGCTTCGCAGCTGAGCGCCTGATGGAGCTGGGGGTCGGCGCCGTGACGGGCGCGGCCTATGGCGAGAAGGACCCGGCACGGCGGGCGCAGAGGAACGGCTACCGCGACAGGGACTGGGAGACGCGCGCCGGGACGGTCGAGCTGCGCATCCCGAAGCTCAGAAAGGGCAGCTACTTTCCGGGCTTCCCCGAGCCCCGGCGGATGGCCGAGAAGGCGCTGACGGCGGTCATCCGGGAGGCCTGCGTTCAGGGCATCTCGACGCGATCGGTCGATGACCTGGTCAAGGCCATGGGCATGTCGGGGATCAGCAAGAGCCAGGTCAGCCGCCTCTGCGAAGAGATCGACGGCAAGGTGAAGGCGTTCCTGAACCGACCGCTCGAGGGGGACTGGCCCTATCTCTGGATCGACGCCACCGACCTCAAGGTCCGGCGCGGCGGGCGGATCGTCTCGGTCGCCGTCATCATCGCCATCGGCGTCAAC
>JBMOOH010000047.1:0-8138 GCA_049323795.1 Pseudomonadota bacterium | reverse complement strand
CCGAGCGCACGAAGGAAGCCGTCTGGCGCAGGATCGGATCAATCCTCGACCACTTCACAGCGCAAGAATGCGAAAACTATATCCGAAACGCCGGATACGGTTCCGTCTAGAGTCATCCCGCTCTAGGGCCGCTGCGCGCCGTCAGGACTTTGGAAAGACGAAACAGCGGTCGCGGCGGATCATCAGCCACATCCGCGTGCCCGGCCGAGGCAGGAAGACCCCCGGCACCGTCGCCTTCAGAATCTGCCCGCCATATTCCATGCGGAACTCCACCAGGCTTTCGCGCCCCATGAAGCGCGCGCGCTCGACGGTTCCGGGCGCGGCGGTGCCGTCCTCGGGCGTCGGGTTCGGGCCGCGCCCGCCACGGTCGAAATCGATCTTCAGGTGCTGGGGCCGGATGACGATGCCGACGCTCGTCCCGTCCGGCAGGCCCGGCGTCAGGAACTCGCCGAACGGGGTCGCCGTCAGCGCGCCGCGAACCTCGCCGCCGAGAATGTTGATGTCCGAGAAGAACGCCGCCGCCGCCAGATCGACCGGGGCGTTGTAGACGTTGTAGGGCGCCCCGCGCTGCACGATGCGGCCCGCCCGCATGAGCAGGATCTCGTCGGCCATCCGCATCGCCTCGTGCGGCTCGTGCGTCACCAGAAGCACCGCCGTCCCCTCTTCCTTCAGAAGCGACAGCGTCTCGTCCCGGATGCCGTCCCTGAGGCGCTCGTCGAGGCCCGAGAAGGGTTCGTCCATGAGCATGATGCGCGGCCGCGGCGCAAGGGCGCGGACCAGCGCCACACGCTGCTGCTCGCCGCCCGAAAGCTCGTGCGGGAACTTGTTTCCGAAGCCGGACAGCGACACCCGCTCGAGCAGATCCCCGACCCGCGCCGCGCGTCCGGCCATCCCCTTCGGCAGGCCGAAGGCGACGTTTCCGGCCACGTTCAGATGCGGAAAGAGCGCGAAGTCCTGGAACATGAGGCCGACCGAGCGGCGCTCGGGCGGCATGTGGCGGACGGCGTCGCTGACGGCAACGCCGTCGATGCGGACCGTCCCCGAATCTTGCCGGTCCACCCCCGCAAGGATCCGCAGGGTCGTGGACTTGCCGCAGCCGGACTGGCCGAGCAGGCAGGTGACCTGGCCGGCGCGCACTGTCACCGAGACGTCATCGACGACGTTGCGCCCGTCGAACTGCCGAACCAGGCCTGCGGCCTCGAGTCGCGGTGGTGCCTCGGTCACGGATGGCCGTCCCCTATCCGATGCTTTTTATCGGAATTTCTCCTTCGCCGGGGCTTATCAGCGGCGCCGGCCTTGGGCAAGCGACTCCGGCGCCGTCCGGCGCGCCGGGCCCGGACCCGCCCGACACGCACTCAGAGCATCAGGTTCGCCGCGCCGCCGTCGATCAGGATGTTCTGACCCACGATGAAGCCCGAATGCCGCGAACAGAGGAAGGCGCAGGCCCGCCCGAAATCGCCGGGATCGCCGTAGCGCCGTGCCGGGATCGTCGCCATCCGCTCGGCCCGGGCCTCGTCCAGGCTGACCCCGCGCGCTTTCACCACCCCCAGGTCCAGCGCGTCGGCACGGTCGGTCGCGTGGATGCCGGGGAGCAGGTTGTTGATGACGACGCCATGCTCGGCCACCTGCCGCGCGGTGCCGGCGACGAAGCCGGTCAGCCCCGACCGCGCCGTGTTCGACAGGCCGAGGGCCGCGATCGGCGCGCGCACGGCGGCCGAGGTGATGTTCACCACCCGTCCCCAGCGCCGCGCGATCATGCCGGGCAGGACCGCCTGCATCAGCGCGATGGGCGTCAGCATGTTGGCCTCGATCGCCCTCAGGAAGTCCTCGCGCCCCCAGTCGGACCACAGACCGGGCGGCGGGCCGCCCGCGTTCGTCACCAGGATGTCGACCTCGCCCGCCGCGGCCAGCACTTCGGACCGTCCCGCCCCGGTCGTGATGTCGGCCGAAACGGGCGTCACCTCGACCTGCCACCGGTTGCGGATGCGGTCGGCAGAGGCATGAAGCACGTCCGCGCCCCGGGCGTTCATCACAAGCGCGGCGCCCGCCTCGGCCAGCGCCTCGGCGCAGCCCAGCCCAAGTCCCCTGGACGAGGCGCACACCAGCGCACGCCGTCCGCGAATACCGAGATCCAACGCGCGCCCCTCCATCATCCCGACCGGTCGGTTCCTGACCTAGCATCCTGTCAACGCCTGCGGAAGCATCCAGGGACCGTTGACCGGCGGGCAATCCGCCTGATAACGCGGTCGAAAGCTCGCGGACGAAAGAGATGGCGGACCCTTCGAGAGCCCTTCCGAGCTACGCGGCGCATGTCTACGAGGCCGACGCCTTCTGGGTGATCAGCGGGGCCAACCAGGGCGACGCGATCGCCGAGGCCGGGCGCTGCGAGCCCGGCGATGTCTACCGGCTGGACCCCTCCGCCCACCCGATCCGTCTGCGCCTGCAGGGCCCCACCGCCGACGGCGACCTCCAGCGCATCGCCGAGGGGTCGCAGATCGGCCGTCCGGGCGACGGGATCCGTCTTCTGTCGGCCCTGACCCTGATGACCGCGGACGGCGACCGCGTCGAGATCCTGATCCTGCACCACGACGTGGAAGGCCGATTCGCCCTGCCCCTTTCCCCGGTGGCGCCGCGCACCGACTACACCCTGCTCGGCGCCAGCGACGACACGCGCGGGCTCCGGCTCGCCGATGTCATCTGCGTCTCGTTCGCGGCCGGCACGCGCATCACGCTGGCCGGCGGGGCGCAGGCCGCGGTCGAGACCCTCCGTCCCGGCGACAGCATACTGACGCGCGACCATGGGCCCCAGCCCGTGCGCTGGATCGCCAGGGCCACGTTTCGCGCCCTCGGGTCCTTTGCGCCCGTGGTCATCACCGCCGGGACACTCGGCAATGACGCCGATCTCGTGGTCAGCCCGCATCACCGCGTCTTCCTCTACCAGCGCGGCGCGGATCGGATCGGCGGCACGGCGGAAATCCTCGTCCAGGCCAGACACCTCGTGGACGGCGTGTCGGTCCTGCGCCGCGAGGGCGGGTTCGCGGACTACTACAGCCTCGTCTTCGACAACCACGAGATCGTCTATGCCGAAGGCGTGCCTGCCGAAAGCCTGATGGTCACGGACGACACGCTGACGGTGCTGCCCTCCGCGATCGCGGAGGAAGTCCGCGCCCGCTTCCCCGGCCTGTCGCACCGGCAGCACCCGGGGACCGAGGTGGGGCGGCAGACGCTCGACCGCGAGGGCCGGCAGGGGCTGTTCCGCAAGCCGAAGGATGGCTGAGACACCCCGCTTGTCGTTGCGAACGGGGGCAAAGGCCGGTATGAGCCCGCCCCATGCCGGACACCGCCCGCGCCCTTTCGAACGCCGCCCCCCTGCCGCCGGAAATCGCCCGCCGGCGGACCTTCGCGATCATCTCGCATCCCGATGCGGGCAAGACGACGCTGACCGAGAAGTTCCTGCTGTTCGGCGGCGCGATCCAGATGGCGGGCCAGGTGCGCGCCAAGGGCGAGGCGCGGCGCACGCGCTCGGACTTCATGAAGCTCGAGCAGGAGCGCGGGATTTCGGTCTCCGCCTCGGCGATGTCCTTCGATTTCGGCCCCTACCGCTTCAACCTGGTGGACACGCCCGGCCACTCGGATTTCTCCGAGGATACCTACCGCACGCTGACGGCGGTGGACGCG
The DNA here is from genome assembly GCA_049323795.1 of Pseudomonadota bacterium. Lineage (GTDB taxonomy): Bacteria > Pseudomonadota > Alphaproteobacteria > Rhodobacterales > Rhodobacteraceae > JAOADN01. Next base: position 4,460 of record JBMOOH010000047.1, on the reverse strand, counting down.
GCGGTCATGGTGATCGACGGGGCGAAGGGCGTCGAATCCCAGACGCGCAAGCTCTTCGAGGTCTGCCGCCTGCGCGACCTGCCGATCCTGACCTTCTGCAACAAGATGGACCGCGAAAGCCGCGACACCTTCGAGATCATCGACGAGATTCAGGAAAACCTCGCCATCGACGTGGCCCCTGCCTCCTGGCCGATCGGCATGGGGCGCGATTTCGCCGGGGCCTACGACATCCTGCACGACCGGCTGGAGCTCATGGACCGCGCCGACCGCAACCGGGTGGCGGCGAGCATCAAGATCGACGGCCTCGACGACCCCATGCTCGCCAGGCATGTGCCCGCCGAGCCCCTCGCGAAACTGCGCGAAGAGCTCGAGATGGCGCGCGAACTGCTGCCGAAGTTTGATCGGCAATCCTTCCTCGAAGGCCACCTGACGCCGATCTGGTTCGGCTCGGCGATCAACTCCTTCGGGGTGAAGGAGCTGATGGCCGGCATCGGCGACTACGGGCCCGAGCCGCAGCCGCAGCGGGCGGCCGAACGGCAGGTCGCGGCGGACGAAGGGCCGGTGACGGGCTTCGTCTTCAAGGTGCAGGCCAACATGGACCCCAAGCACCGCGACCGGGTGGCCTTCGTGCGGCTGGCGTCGGGGCATTTCGAGCGGGGGCAGAAGCTGTTCCATGTGCGCTCGAAGAAACCGATGGCGATCACCAACCCGGTGCTGTTCCTCGCGTCGGACCGGGAGTTGGCGGAAGAGGCCTGGGCCGGCGACATCATCGGCATCCCGAACCACGGCCAGTTGCGGATCGGCGACGCGCTGACCGAGGGCGAGGCGCTCCGCTTCACCGGCATCCCCTCCTTCGCGCCGGAGCTTCTTCAGACCGTCCGTGCCGCCGACCCGATGAAGGCCAAGCACCTCGACAAGGCGCTGTCCCAGTTCGCCGAGGAAGGCGCGGCCAAGGTCTTCAGGCCGATGATCGGATCGGGATTCATCGTCGGCGTCGTCGGTGCGCTTCAGTTCGAGGTGCTGGCAAGCCGGATCGAGGAGGAATACTCGCTGCCCGTCCGCTTCGAGGCATCGCAGTTCAAGTCGGCGCGCTGGGTCTCGGGCCCGAAGGACAAGGTCGAGGCCTTCGCGAACGTCAACAAGGGCCACATGGCGACCGACAGCGACGGCGACCTCGTGTACCTGACCCGGCTGCAATGGGACATCGACCGGGTGCAGCGGGATCACCCCGAGGTGCGGCTCAGCGCGACGAAGGAACTGATGGTCTGAGGGTGCCGCCGGCCGCCCGTCCCAGGCCCCGGACCCGGCCCTGGTCCCGGCCCTCGCCCGCCCTGTCAGGGCGGTCGGGATTGGCACGGGCGCAGGCCAGGCGGGCGGCGTCGGCGCCGCGGAACCGTGCCTGCGGCAGCGGCGGCCGGGAACGACGCTCAGCCCATCTTGCGCAGATAGGTCCAGGTCGGCACCCGTGCGCCGCGCGCGAGCGACCAGGTCTCGGCATCGCCCAGATACTCGAATCCCGCATTCGTGAGCACCCGCGCCGAAACGGGGTTGTCCTGGAACACCTCGGCAAAGAGCGTCCGCGCCCCGTGCGGGTTCGCCGCGACCAGCGCCTGCACCGCGGCCGAGGCATAGCCTGCGTTCCAGAAGGCGGGGGCGACCCAGTAGGCGACCTCGGACTGCCCGCCGCCCATGCGGGTCAGCGACACGACGCCGAGAAGCTCGCCCGCACCGCCGGCCGAGCCGTCGATGGCCCAGACATCCTCGTCGCGCCGGTCATCCGCGGCGCGGGCGATGAACGCCTCGGCGCTGCCGGGTGGAAGAGGATGGGGGATGCTGCGTGTCGCCTCGGCAACGCGCCGGTCGGCGGCGTAGAGCGCGATCAGCCCGGCGTCGGACTTCCGGAGCGGACGCAGGACGAAACGCCCCGCCCCGATCACCGGCTGGACGGCGACCTTTTCCTGCAGCATCTCGATCTCTCCTCCACTGCACGCCCGAGGCCCTCCCCGACCTCCGGCGCACATCTTCCCAGAATGCGCTTGCCAATCCCTAACCGCCAAATCCGACGGCAAGATGACCTGGTATCTGTCCAGCGGCCGGAAACGATCCGGGGAACCGGCCTTCCGGCCGATCCCCCATGGAAACTGTCCCGGGTTCCGGTCGGGTTATCCGGCTGCGTCGGCCATTGGCAGCACGGAAATGAACGTGCGGCCCTTGAGACCCTTCCTGTAGGTCACGCGGCCCTCCGCCGTGGCGAAGATCGTGTGGTCGCGGCCGATGCCCACCCCCTCGCCCGGCCACCAGGTGGTGCCGCGCTGCCGGACGATGATGTTGCCGGGAACCGCCGCCTCGCCGCCGTAGAGCTTCACGCCAAGGCGACGGCCGGCCGAGTCGCGGCCGTTGCGGGACGAACCGCCTGCTTTCTTGTGTGCCATGGACCCTTACTCCTTCGTCTCTGCCGGTGCGGCTTCGGCCTTCTTCGCCGCGCGCCTCGGCTTCTCGGCGGCGGTGGGCGCCTCGGCCTTCTTGCCGTGGGCGGCGACGCGGGCGGCATGGACGCCGACGGCGGCCTTCACGCCCGACGTCCCGGCACCCGAGGCGAGGATGTCGGTCACCCGCACCAGCGTCAGCTTCTGGCGGTGGCCGCGCGTGCGCTGGCTGGAATGCTTCCGGCGCCGCTTGTGATAGGTGATGACCTTGTCGGCCTTGATCTTCTCCTCGACCACCTCGGCCTGGACGGCCGCACCGGCGACGAGGGGCGCGCCGAGAACCGGGGCATCGCCGCCGATCATCAGCACGTCGTTGAACTGGATCTTCTCGCCGGTGGCCGCCGCGACGAGTTCGATGCGGAGCACGTCGCCCGCCTGAACCCTGTACTGCTTGCCGCCGGTCTTCAGGACCGCGAACATGACCATCTTCCCATATCTGCCGCGCCCTCTGGCCCCGGTTCGCCGGCGTTCCGGGGGCATCCGCCCCGCCTCGGACAGCGCGCCCCCGGTCAGGGGCGACATTTCAACCACGACCCCGGACCTGAGTCAGCCCCGCCGGGATGCGGGCTTATCGGTGATCGGGGCCGCGTAGTCAAGCGGTCAGCCGAGCACGGCGAGCGTCGGGAAGGTCTCGAGCAGCCAGTAGGAAATCTGGCTGAACCCCCCCGTCAGCATCAACAGCCCGATGGTCCAGAGCAGCAGCCCCATGACCTTCTCGATCCGGTCCATGTGCCGCTTCATCCAGCCCATGAAGCCCTTGAGCCGCGGCAGGAAGGCCGCCACGAGCAGGAACGGAATCCCGAGGCCCGCGGCATAGACGCCGAGAAGCGCGGTGCCACGGCCGATGCTTCCTTCCTGCGCGGCAAGCGTCAGGATCATCCCGAGCTGCGGCCCGATGCAGGGTGTCCAGCCGAAGGCGAAGGCGAGGCCGAGCACATAGGCCCCCATCGCCGATCCGCCCCGGTCGCCCGCATCGATCCGCACGTCACGGTCGAGAAAGGGGATGCGGAAGACGCCGATTAAATGCGCGCCGAACACCATGACGGTGATCCCTGCGGCGGTCGAGAACCAGGCCTGATTGATCAGGAAGAAGCGCCCGAGCGCCGAGACGGCGAACCCCATGAGCAGAAAGACGGTTGAAAGTCCGAGCACGAAGAACAGCGCCGCCAGCAGCGCCCGGTTGCGTCCGCGTCCCGGGGCGCCGAGTTCGCCCATGCCGATCCCGCCCATGTAGGCGAGATAGGGCGGCACGACCGGCAGGACGCAGGGACTGAGGAACGACAGCGCGCCCGCCAGAAGCGCGACGAGCGCGGCGGGAAGGAAGGCGGCGTCGATGAGGCTGATCTCGAACATGGGGCCGAGCCATACCGCAGCAGGGCCCCGCCGTCACGCATCCCGGGGGCGGCACGGCGTCACAACCCCGTGGACTCCGCATCCCCGGCCCCCTATCCCGGAGAAGCCATGACCGACCGCGCGACCATCGAGATCGACGCCCGCGGACTTCTCTGTCCGCTGCCCGTCCTGCGGCTGCGCAAGCGGCTGCTTGCCTTGCCCGAAGGCGCGGTCGTGCGGCTCCTGGCCACCGACCCCGCAAGCTGGGTCGACGTCCCGCACTTCTGCGCCGAGGCCGGCCATGCGCTCGTCTCGGCCGGAGAGGACGGGTCCGTCAAGGTCTACCTCGTCCGCCGCGGCGGCCCCTGACGCGAAACCGCAACGGGGAAGCTCCGAAGGCAGCCCGGACCGCAGCCCGGAACGGAACGGGCGGGGAAGTCCCCGCCCGCCCCGCGTCGTCGCGATACCTCAGCGGCCGAGCGACCACCAACCCCGCTTCTTCGGCCGGTCCGGATCCGGCGTCTCTCCGGCCGGCTGATCGGGGTCGGGCCGCAAGGCGCGCGCCGCGACAGGTTCCGGCACCGGACCTTCAGCCCGCGGGGGGGCTGCCGTCCGAGGCGGCTCGGCGGCCTCGGACGGCCC
>JBMOOH010000046.1:0-75290 GCA_049323795.1 Pseudomonadota bacterium | reverse complement strand
ACGAATGTCCATCGAAAGGGGTTTCGTCATGAGGGCTGGCCTCCACACCCAGACCCCATCGTGAACCAGAAATCCCAACGCATGGGAATCCCCAAACGATTCACTCAAGCGTCATCACGCTCTAGCGCGCGTCCCGTTCCGCCGCGCCGCCGGTGTCAGAGCCAGGCAACGATCCGGCCGGCCAGGGCGTCGAGCAGCGCGCCCAGTGCGACACCGACCGCGGCCGGTGTCGCACCCTCCAGGGGAACCGACAGGGAGAACCGTTCCAGCCGCTCGCGCGCCGTTCCGACGGGCGAGGACAAGGCGACCTGCCCTGTCGCAACCAGCCGCCCGCCGCTTCCGGCGACAAGCCGCTCGATGCGGACCTCCACGCGCCGGTCCGTCCGAAAGCGGCCAGGGCTCGGCCGCCACCCGTGCCATGGTCCTCAGGTCGAGCCTTTCGGCCAGCGCCGCCGTGACGTCCCGGACCGGCTCGTCGGCCCAGATCGCGCCGGGCAGCGGCCTCAGCGCACCGTCGGGCGACTGGACGAGGATATCGGTCCCGGCCGCATAGGCAGGCAGCGTGACCTCGCGCAACTCGATGCCGCCGCCCACCCGCACCCCGGCCACGGGCACCCGTGGCCGGGGTCCATGCGCCCTCGACGTAGGCGCCCGAAAGGACGGTGGACCGGCCGCTGATGCCGCGCGTGCTGACCACCGGCGTCACCACCCAGAACAGTGCATCCGGCGGTATGGTCGCCGCGACGTCCTTCTCGATCCTGGCCACGACGACCACATTCCCGAGATCGGGGGTGAAATGCACCCGTTCCACCGTGCCGATCACGACATCGCGGAACTTCACCGCGGTTTCGCCCGGCACGACGTCGGCGGCGGTCTGGAAGCGGATGTTGATGACTGTGCCTCGGTTTGGCGAAGCTGGTCCAGGCGATGGCCAGAGAGATCACCACCGCCGCGACGGGGACGAGCCACACGGGCGAGAGGTTGCGCCACGGCGATCGCGGCCGGTCTGTCGCGGGCTCGGGAAGGTCATCGGGCGCCACGACTCGGTCCTTCCCTCCAGGTCCCAGATGAGCCGCGGATCGAAGCTCGTGGCCGAAAGCATCGTGAACCCGGCCGACAGCGCGAAGCTGAAGGCGGCGACTCCCGGCTTGATGCTGACTGCGGCACCAAGATGGACGAGAGACGACAGGATCGCCACCACGAAGACGTCGATCATCGACCACCGCCCCACGAAGTCGACGACCTCGTGCAGGCGGTGCCGGGTGTGGACCGCCACGCGGCTGCCCCGCCTCAGCCCGAGCGCGAGATGCGCGATCGCCAGGAACGTGCCGACCGGGATGAGGACGCTGGCCACGAACACGATCGCGGCCACACCCCAGGACCCGCGCCCGGCAAGCTCGATGATCCCTCCGGCGAGGGTGTTTTCGGTCGTGCGGCCGAGGGTGGTCGTCAGGAGCATCGGGTAGATGTTGGCCGGGATGTAGGCCAGCACTCCCGCAGCCATCCAGGCCCAGACCCGCTGAAGGCTCTTCATGTCACGGCTGACAAGACGTGCTCCGCACCTGACGCACTGGTCCGTCCCGCCGGCATGCACCCTGCCGCAGACCCGGCAGGCGACCAGACCTGCCGCGCGCGCGGTCAGCGGAACCGCCCGGGCGCTCATCTGCTCCGCGCTTCCAGCGTCCGCCATACCGTGAGCCTGCACGTGAAGGTGTCATTGAGGACCGTCAGGACCACGAGTCCCGCGAAAGCCCAGAACGCCGGTCCGAGCGTGATCTGCGCCAGGCCGGCTATCTTCACCAGGGCGACGGACACGCCCACGATGAAGACCTCGCCCATGGCCCAGGGCCGCACCGCCTCGGCCCAGCGGAAGGCGCGGCGGGCGCCCCGGGCCGGCCTCCAGCCGATCGCCATCGGGGCAAGCGCGTAGACGATGGCGCCCAGCCGGGCAAGCGGAAGGATCACGACCAGGGCCGCAAGCGCGAGGGTGAGGGGGAGGGTCCGGCCCTGCGAAAAGACCAGAATGGCGTCCGCGACCGACGCGCTCTGGAAAAGGCCGCGGGCCCTGAGCGACAGGAACGGAAAGACCATCGCGGCGGCCATCAGCACCACGGCCGCCGCCGACAGCATCACGATACGCGTCATCGCGTTGGCGCGCGGGCGCAGGAGAACGGTTCCGCACCGCACGCAGCGCGCGGTCTGCCCCGGTTCGAGGCGCGCCGCACGATGCAGGGTGTCGCAGGTTGGACAGGCGATCAGGTCGGCCAGGCCGATCCCGCCGAAGCCTTCGGGCCGTGATGCACCGGCAGGCGGCGCGGCGGGTCCGTTCCCCGGTGATATCAGGCCGCACCCTCCGCCGACGATCCGGCCTCCGCGGCCGGCCGCATGATGTCCCGACCGGTGCCACGTCCGCAACCATGCGAATGCCCCGGACCGCGCCCCTGTTCCCGGCACCAGATTTCCGGCCGCTTCCGGGCCGCTCCCGAAGACCATTCCCCGTGGCGTCCGACCGATCAGGAGCCGGCCGCGATCTTCGTCGAAGACATCGCGCAGTCCGGCGAAGCTCCGGAGGTGATCGCGACGATCGGGGCAGAAGACATCCGGAGCCCCGGCTTTATCCCGCCCTGCGTGAAGGGTTGCGTCGTGGGGAAGCTCATAACGTTGCGCAGACCGCTCCGCGACAGATCGGGATGGCGACCGACCTGGGCCCCGACTCTTCTCCGGCGTTGCGGAGAGTCCGCAGGTTGATGCTCTGAGTCCCAACCTTGGAGCGCCGGGTGCCGGATTTCCCCGGCTGTTTCACGGTGACGGGCTGGTCAGCGGAAGTGGATGTTGAACCTCTCGCGGATCGCCCTGTCGGTTGCGGGGTCGATCTGGATGCCGGCCGAGGCCAGGATCTCGGTCTTCCGCCGGATCGCCGTGTCGAGAAGCAGGGGTTTGCCCGCCTCGTTCCACTCCTTCGGGCTCATCCGGTTGCCGACGGCCGGGTAGACGTATTCCGTCTGCATCAGGCTCAGCGTCTGCTCCGACCCGAGGTAATGCCCCGGCCCGCCGAGGCAGACCGCCTTCATCGCGTCGATGGACGTGGTGTCCTCGTTCACCTCGATCCCGCGCACGGTGCGCAGCACCTGCCCCAGGATGTCGTCCCCGAGGACCAGGCTTTCGAGGCAGAAGCCGAGCAGCGAGGCATGCATCCCCACCGCCTCGTAGACCATGTTGAGGCCGGAAAGCCCCGCGAGCGTGTTGGTGATCGCCTGCTCCCACCCCGCCTGCATGTCGGGGAGCTTCGAATCCGAAATGCCTGCCGCAGCCCCGCCCGGCAGGTCGTAGAAGCGGTGCATCTGCGCACAGCCCGCCGTCAGAAGCGCCTGTTCGGCCGACCCGCCCGACATCGCGCCGGTCCGCAGGTCGCTGACGAAGGGCCAGGTCCCGAAGATCGCCGGATGCCCCGGCGCCATCGCGTTCACGTAGACGACCCCCGCGAGGCATTCGGCCATCGCCTGCGTGATGGCGAGCGCGATGGGTGCGGGCGCCGTCGCCCCCGCCTGCCCGGCGGAAAGAAGCAGCATCGGCATGCCCCCGCGGATGCACTTCTCCATCGTGATGCAGCTCTCCTCGGCGAACTTCATCGGCGGCACGACGAAGCAGTTGGAATTGCTGATGAACGGCCGCGCCCGCCACTTGTCCTCGCCGCCCGCGATCATGTGGATCAGGTCGAAGCAGCCCGCGACGTGGGCGGGGTCCGAGAAGGACGTGCCGACATGCTTCGTCGTCCCCGCACACGAGGCGTAAAGCGTGTTGATGTCCATGTCGAAGTTGTCGAGCACGTCCCGGCAGACCATCGCGCGCTGGAAGAAGTGCACGTTGTCGAGATGATGCACGATCCGCGCCGCGTCGTAGAGGTCCTGCGCCGTCGAATCCCGGTACTCGTTCGTGACCGGATCGACGATGTGCACCGCCGCGCCCGCCGTGCCGAAGTGCACCTTCGTGCCCGACAGGTGCAGGTCGTATTTCGGGTCGCGCCCGCAGAGGGTGATGTTGCGGCCCGCGATGGCGAGCATGTCCTCGACCAGCGCGCGGGGGAAGCGGATGCGCCCGTCGTCGCCCTGGATCGCGCCCGCGCCGGTCAGGATCTCCACCCCCGATTTCGGCGCCTGGCTCAGTCCGATCTGTTCCAGGGCGTCGAGCGCCGCCGCGTGGATGCGCTTCACCCCCGCGTCCGTCAGCGGCTTGTACTGCCCGCCCTCCAGGCCGGCGCGCACGGGGCGCAGGTTCTCGGCCAGCGGCGCGCGGCGTTCGGCCACGCGGGCGGCGCGTCCCCCGCGGGCGGGGCGGCGGGATTCAACATTCACGGCTTCGTCGGTCATCGTCTTTCCTCCCGGCCCGTCAGGCGCGCACGCGCTCGCCCCTGGGGTCGTACATGGGTTTCAGGCTCGCTTCGGCCTTCACGCGGCGGCCGGCGACGTCGATCTCGTAGGTCGAGGACAGCACGTCTCCGGCGCTCTCGCCCTTGCACGGGACATAGGCCATGCCGATGGCTGCCCCGAGGTGATGCCCGTAGGCCCCCGAGGTCAGGTGGCCGACGATCCTGCCGTCCCGGAGAAGCGGCTCGTTGTGGTAGAGGAGCGGCCCGGGATCGGTCAGGCGGAACTGCACCATCCGTCGGTCGAGCCCCGCGCCCTTCTTCCGCAGCACCGCGTCGCGCCCGATGAAGGCGGGTTTCGCCATGCCGACCGCGAAGCCGAGGCCCGCCTCCAGCACGTGATCCTCGCAGGTGATGTCGTGGCCGAAGTGGCGGAACGCCTTCTCGATCCGGCAGGAATCCATCATGTGCATCCCACAGAGCGCGAGCCCCAGTCCCTCGCCTGCCTCCCAGATCGTCTCGAACACATGGCCCGCCATGTCGGTGGACACGTAGATCTCCCACCCGAGTTCGCCGACATAGGACACGCGGTGCGCGCGCGCCAGCCCGAGGCCGATCTCGATCTCGCGCGCCCATCCGAAGGGGTGCGCGTCGTTGCCGAAGTCGTCCGGCGACACGGCGCGGAGGAGGTCGCGCGACTTCGGCCCCATCACGGCCAGCACGCCTTCGCCCGCCGTCACGTCGGTGATGACGGCGCGGCGGTCGCCCAGATGCCGCCTGAGCCAGGTTTCGTCCGCCAGCCGGGTCGCGGCGGGGGTGACGACCAGGTAGGCGGTTTCCGACAGCCGCGTCACCGTCACGTCGGCCTCGATCCCGCCCCGGTCGTTCAGGAACTGGGTGTAGACGATCCGGCCCGCCGGCACCGACATGTCCGCCCCGCAGACGCGGTTCAGGAATGCCTCGGCTTCCGGGCCCTCGACCCGGAGTTTCCCGAAGGACGACATGTCGTACATGCCGACGCCGGTGCGGATCGCGCGCTGCTCCTCGGCGGCGTTCCGGAACCAGTTCTGCCGGCCCCAGGAGTAGCGGTATTCCCTTTCCTGCCCGGCCCTTGCAAACCAGTTCGCCCGTTCCCACCCGGCCCATTCGCCGAAGACCGCGCCGCGGCCCGCAAGGTGCTGGTGGAACGGCGTCCGCCGCACGCCCCGGGCGCTCGCCTTCTGACGGAAGGGGAAGTGGTCGGCGTAGAGCAGGCCCAGCGTCTCGCTCACCCGTTCGCGCAGGTAGCGGCGGTTCCGCTGGAAGGGCTGGTTGCGCCCCACGTCCACGTCGCCGAGGTCGAAGGGCCGTTCGCCCTTGTCCATCCATTCGGCGAGCGCCATGCCCGCGCCTCCCGCCGACTGGATGCCGATGGAGTTGAAGCCCGCCGCAACCCAGACATTGTCCATCTCGGGCGCCAACCCAAGGTTGTAGGCGTTGTCCGGCGTGAAGCTCTCGGGGCCGTTGAAGAAGGTATGGATGCCGGCCGTCGCCAGCATCGGCAGGCGGTGCACGGCGCGTTCGAGGATCGGCTCGAAATGCGCGAAGTCCTCGGGCAGCTGGTCGAACTCGAAGCTTTCGGGGATGCCGTCCATGCCCCAGGGCTTGGCATTGGGTTCGAAGGCTCCGAGCAGGTATTTCCCCGCGTCCTCCTTGTAGTAGGCGCATTCGTCCGGCACCCGGAGGACCGGCATCTGGGACAGGCCCGCGATCGGCTCGGTCACGATGTAGAAGTGCTCGCAGGCGTGAAGCGGCACGTTGACGCCCGCCATGCGCCCCACTTCGCGGCCCCACATGCCCGCGCAGTTGACGATGGCCTCGCAGGCGATGTGGCCCGGCCCCCCGGCCCCCTCGTAGTCCACGCCCGTCACGCGGCGGCCGGTTCGCGCGATGCCGGTGACCCGCGCGTGTTCCGCGACCACCGCCCCCCGCGCCCGCGCGCCCTTGGCCAGCGCCTGCGCGATGTTGGCCGGGTCGCCCTGCCCGTCGCGCGGCAGCCAGACGCCGGACCTCACGCCCTCCATGTTCAGGTGCGGATACCGCTCGGCGATCTCCTTCGTGGTGATCTCCTCGACATCCACCCCGAAGGCCCGCGCCATCGCCGCCGACCGGCGCAGTTCCTCGGCCCGCTCGTCGGTGAGCGCCACGCTGATCGAGCCCACCGCGCGGAAGCCTGTGGCGACGCCGGTTTCCGCCTCGAGCCCGCGGTAGAGCTCGGCCGAATAGCGGGCGAGGCGGCACATGTTCGCGGTCGCCCTGAGCTGGCCGATCAGTCCCGCCGCGTGCCAGGTGGTGCCCGAGGTGAGGCGCTTGCGCTCCAGCAGCACCACGTCCTGCCAGCCGAGCTTCGTCAGATGGTAGGCGACCGAACAGCCGACGACGCCGCCGCCGACGATGACCACACGTGCTTGGTTCGGAAGGGGCATGGGGGTGATGCCTCAGGGAATGAGAACAAGCTTGCCGGGAAAGCGCTTGGCGGCGAAATCCGCCTGGGCCCGCGCGATATCCCGCAGGGGGTAGGTTTTCGAGACGAGCGGCCGCACCCGGCCCGCGTTGATGAGATCGACAAGACCGGCGAACACCGATTTCGGCTGGTGCGTGCAGCCGAAGATCGTCAGATCGCTCAGATAGATGGTGCGGAGGTCCGCCGTCACCAGCGGCCCGGCGATGGCGCCCGAGACGGCATACCGCCCGCCGGGGGCCAGTGCCTGAAGCCGTGCCGGCAGGCCGTCGCCGCCCACGATGTCGATGACGACCGTGCAGGACCCCGCCTCGGGCACCGCATTCCGCGCGATGACGTCGGCGGCACCGGCGGCGCGGACCGCCTCGGCCTTGTCGGGCGACGAAATCCCCGTGACGCGCGCGCCGACCAGCTTCGCAAGCTGGACCGCCGCAAGACCGACGCCGCCCGACGCGCCGGTGACGAGCACCCGGTCTGCGGGGCCGGTTTCCGTCCGGCGGATCATGTTCCATGCCGTGCCGAAGGCGCAGGGCATGGCTCCGATCTCGATGTCGGACAGGGGCGAGGGCGTCACGTCGAAGATCTGATCCGCCGCGACGCGGCAATACTCCGCGAAGGCCCCGTCGAATTCGGACCCGAGCGCGCTGAAGCGGAAGGGCACGACGGGATCGGGCTGGTTGATCGGGCAGGTGACACGGCGGCCGATCAGTCCCCGGTCCGCGTCCTCGCCGACCGCCACGACCTCGCCGCAGAGATCGCCGCCCTGGATCCGGGGGAAGGCGATGGCACCGGCCCATCCGCCATCCTCGGCCGCGCCCGCGCCCTCGGCGGTCGCGCCCGTCACGGACTTCGCGTACCAGCCGATGCGGGTGTTGATGTCGGTGTTGTTGACCCCTGCCGCGCGCACCCGGACGACGACCTCGCCGGCACCGGCCTTCGGCACCGGGATGGCATCCGACCACACGAGCTTCTCCGGCCCGCCATGCCCGGTGAGCAGAACGCCCGACATGGTGGCCGGAAGCGTCACGCCTTCAGCCTTTCGTTCGCCGGATCCCATGCGGGACCGTCGCCGAGGACGGTCGCCGGAACCCGCTCGCCATAGACTTCCGCGTCGAGCCGGGTGCCCGGCGCGGTGTGCTCGGCCCGGACCATCGCCAGCGCCACGCAGTGGCCCACGCGGTAGCCCCAGGCGGCCGAGGTGACTTCGCCCACGATCCGGTCCCCGGCCCAGAGGTTCGCCATGTAGGGCGGATCGCACTCGCCTGCATCGACCTTCAGCACCGTGAACCGCTTGGCCACGCCACGCTGCCTTTCGGCCTGCATCGCCGCCTTGCCGGGAAAGTCCTTGTCCCACTTCACGAAGCGTTCGAGGCCGCCTTCGAGGATCGAGTAGTCGGTGGACAGGTCGCCCTTCCACGCCCGGTAGCCCTTTTCGATCCGAAGGGAATTCAGCGCCTTCATCCCGAAGGGCCTGGCGCCGCCCGCGACCAGCGCGTCGTAGATGGCGGGCGTGTCGGCGACCCTGGAATGCACCTCCCACCCCAGCTCGCCCGCGAAACTCACGCGCACGAGCTGCACCCATGTGCCGTTCAGCTTCGCCGACTGGTGCGTCAGCCAGGGAAGCGACAGGTCGGCGTCGGTCAGACCGGCGAGAAGCGCGCGCGATTTCGGGCCGGTGACGATCTGGCACGAGAACTGGTCCGACACATCGTCGAGAGTGAACGCCGCGCCCGCCGGCATGTGCCGCTTCAGCCATTCCCCGTCATGCCACTGCGCGACGGCGGCGGTGATGAGGAAGAAGAAATCCTCCTCGATCCGCATCGCCGACATCTCGGTGACGATCCGGCCGCGATGGTCGGCGAAGTAGATCAGCCCGATCCGGCCCACCCGGGGCAGCGCGCCGGTGCAGACCGAGGCGAGCCACGCCGCCGCGCCCGACCCCTTCAGCCGGAACCGCGTGAAGCCCGGCAGGTCGAGTACGCCGGCCCCGTCGCGCACCGCCTCGCATTCCTCGCGGATGCGCGCCTCCCAGGGGCCGTTGCGCGCCCAGGTCTGCGCCGCCTCCCAGGAGGTGTCGTCGCCGGGCTTGGCGAACCACTCCGCCCGCTCCCAGCCGTTGTAGGGCGCCATCTGCCCGCCCAGCGCCTTCACCCGTCCATGCACCGGCGACAGCCGCCGGTCGGGCGCGGCAGGCCAGCGGGCCATCGGGAAGTGCATGGCATATTCATGGCCGTAGACCTCCATCCCCTTGGCCACGCAATAGTCGCGATCGGTGTAGCCGGTGTAGCGGCGCGGGTCGCAGGACCACATGTCCCACTCCGTCGCGCCTTCCGTCACCCACTCTGCCAGCACCTTGCCCGCACCGCCGCCCTGCGCGATGCCGAAGGTGAAGACGCAGGCCTCATAGGCATCCGGCACCCCCGGCATCGGCCCGATCAGCGGGTTGCCGTCGGGCGCGTAGGGGATCGGCCCGTTGATGACCTTCTGGAGCCCCGCCGTCTGGAGCAAGGGCACCCGCGCCATCGCATCCTCGATATAGGGCGAGAGGCGTTCGAGATCGTCGGGGAAAAGCTGGAAGGAGAAATCCTCCGGGAAGGGATCGTCGGGCGAGGCCCAGTGCGCCCGGCAATTCCGCTCATAGGGCCCGAGGTTGAAGCCCGCCTTCTCCTGCCGCAGGTAATAGCTCACATCCACGTCGCGCAGGAGCGGCAGCTTGTGCCCGACCTTCGCCGACCACTCGGCAAGCTCGGGGATCGTGTCGAAGATCAGGTACTGGTGGCTCATCGCCACCATCGGCACGGTCCGCCCGCCATAGGGTCTGAACCACTCGCCGACGGCTTGCGCGTAATAGCCCGCCGCGTTCACCACCTTCTCGCAGCGGATGTCGCCCTTCCCGGTGTGGACGACCCATTCGCCCCCGTCCCGCGACAGCCCGGTCGCGGGCGTGTGCCGCAGGATCGTCGCGCCTGCGTCCCTCGCGCCCTTGGCCAGCGCCTGCGTCAGCTGCGCGGGGTCGATGTCGCCGTCCGCCGGGTCGTAGAGCGCTCCCTTCAGGTCATGCAGTTCCAGGAAGGGATACCTGTCCCTGATCTCGCCGGGCGACAGCAGTTCCAGCGCCATGCCCTGATACCGCCCCATCCCCACCGCGCGGGCGAATTCCTGCATCCGCTCCCTGGTGTGGGCCAGCCGCACCGATCCGGTGACATGGTAGTTCATCGGGTAGCCGACCGCCTGCCCGAGGCCCCGGTAGAGTTCGGTCGAATAGCGCTGCATGTTCATCAGCGACCACGAGGTCGAGAAGGTCGGCACGTTGCCCGCCGCGTGCCAGGTCGACCCGGCCGTCAGCTCGTTCTTTTCAAGCAGAACGCAATCCGTCCACCCCGCTTTCGCCAGATGGTACAGCGACGAGACGCCGACTGCGCCCCCTCCGATGATGACCACCCGCGCGGTGGTGGGAAACCCGCCCATGCGTCCCGTCCTCCCGATACGGGGTGATTATCGGCTGTGCACGCGCGGCTTTCAATTCGCATGCCGCAGGTTTATTGATCGGAAGACCCGATCAGGCCCCATGTAGAGCCCATGCAGACGGACAGCATCGAGACCTTTCTCGACCTCTGGGAAACGCGGAACTTCCGCCGCACGGCCGAGCGTCTGGGCGTCGCGCAGTCCACCGTCTCGGGCCGGCTCAGGGTGCTCGAGGGGATGTTGGGCCAGCCCCTGTTCCTGCGCTCGCGGTCAGGCGTCGAACCGACCACCGCCGCGATGCAGTTCGAACCCCATGCCCGCAGCCTCCGTCGCGGCTGGACCGAGGCGCTGCATGCCGTCCGCCAGTCGGGGGCCGCGGCGCTGACGCTGCGAATCGGCATCCAGCACGACCTTGCCGCCGACTATATCGGCGACTGGCTGACGCTCTTCCGGGGCGCGCTGCCGGGGACGGGGTTCTACTTCGAGGCGGACTATTCCGCCCAGATGTGCACGGACATCATTGCCGGAAATCTGGACCTTGCGCTGATGTATTCCCCGAGAGCCCACCCGGACCTGCACGCCGAGCCGCTGGGGGACGTGACCTACCGGATGGTCTCGACCGAAACCGGACGCCTGGCGCAGGTAGGGGCGGAAACGTACCTTCTCCCGAACTACGCCCCGGCCTTTGCGGAAACCCATGCGGCGCTTCACCCCGGCCTCGGGGCCGCACCCGTGTCGTCGGGTCTGAACGCCGCCATCGCGGGCCTGATCGCCCGGACCGGCGGCACCTCCTACGTGCTGGCCGAGACGGCGGCCGCGATGACCCGCGCGGGCAGCTGCCGCTACGTCGCCGATGCCCCGCCGATCGGGCAGGCCGTCTTTGCCGCCGTCCACGTCCGCGACCGGCACCGCCCCATGCATCTGCGGCTTCTGCGGCTCCTGCGGGAACGCTTCGGCCCGCCCCCGCCGCGCAGGGCAGGGCGCTGACAGATGCCGCAGACAGGCAATCCCGGGCCCGCGCGCGGTGCTAGGATCGAACGGACACGGGAAGGGATATGGTCATGGGCAACGAAGAACAGGCCCGCCAGTGGAGCGCCGATATGGGGCGCAACTGGGTTGAGCAGCAGGCCGAAATCGACGACCTGCTCGCGGAACCGCTGAACCTGCTGCTGCGGCACGCAGGACTCCGGGCAGGCGAGCGGGTGCTCGACATCGGCTGCGGCACCGGCGCCTCGACCCTTCGCGCGGCCGGGGCGGTCGGACCGAGCGGCGAGGTCCTCGGGGTGGACATCTCTCCCCTGATGATCGAGCGGGCGAAGGAACGGGCCGACGCGGCGCGGGCGGCACATGTCGGCTTCCTGACCTGCGACGCCGAGACACAGGCGTTTCCGCCTGGGCGGTTCGATCGGGCGATCTCCCGCTTCGGGGTGATGTTCTTTTCCGATCCCGTCGCCGCCTTCAGGAATATCGGCCGCGCCGTCCGGCCGGGCGGTACGCTGACTTTCGTCGTGTGGTCGCGGGTGGAGCACAACCCGTGGTTCTCGATTCCGGGACGCATTGCGGCCGCCCGCTTCGGCATCACGCCTGCGGCAGCCGATCCGCACGCCCCCGGGCCCATGGCCTTCGCCGACACCGGCCGGGCGACAGGCATCCTTTCAAAGGCCGGTCTCGCCGAAGTCGAGGCCGCCGTGCACGATGTCCTTCTGACCCCGCCCGGCGGGCTTCGGGACGTCGCCGACCTCGCCACCCGGGTCGGCCCGGCGGCGGGGATCCTGCGGGAAAACAACGGAACCGATGACGACCGGCAGGCCATCGGGGACGATGTGGCCCAGGCCTTTGCGGCTTTCGTTCAGGCCGGTCACGTTCTGGTACCCGCCGCACTGACGCTCTACGCCGCCGTCAGTGCCGGGCCGGTTCGCTAGAGAAGGCGCGCCGCCTCGTCCGCCGACGGAATCCGCCCCGCCGGCGTGAGCCGGTCGACCGCATCGGGCAGTACCGAGGCAAGCCGGCGCAGCAGTTCGTCCCGCGACAGGCCGGTTCGCCGCGCCAGATCCTCGACGGTCGAGGACCCGACGACGCTCTCCACGTCCTCAGGGCCGATCGGTCGGTTCGGACCATGCGCTACCCAGGAGTCCGCCGCCTCGCCGCGGCCGCCCGTACGGAACCGCTCGACAAGCGAGGTCAGGCCCTCCGAGACGGTGCCGCCGCCTCGGCCGGCCCCGAAAAGATCCGCGATTTCGCCGAGAAAGCCGCCTCCGCGCGGCGCGCCGTCCGCGACGTCCTGCGACCCGTCGGCAGCGCCGGCGCGGCGCGCCCGCATCATCTCGCCGATTCGGTCGCGGTTCTGGTAGCCCGCCACTGCGAGCAGGCCCAGCAATGCCACCAGCGACGGCATACCCTTGCCTGTCATGATCCTCTCCCTTCCCTTGCCCTCACGCCCGGCGCGAGGTTGCAAAGCCCCAGACCAGAAGCACGATGACGGCCCCTACGGTGGCGCCGACGAATCCCGCGCCCTCGCCCGGATCATACCAGCCGAGCGACTGGCCGAGGTAGGTCGCCACGACGGCCCCGACGATCCCGAGGATTGTGGTCAGCACGAACCCCGAGGGCTCGTTGCGGCCGGGCGTGATGAGCTTGGCCAGAACGCCCGCCACGAAGCCGATGATGATGGTCCAGATGATACCCATGTCCTGTGCCCCCTTGGGCCTCCCCTTTTGGATGCGCGGGCGCAACGCGCGGCAAGGCATCCGGGTTCCGTCCGGGTTCCGGCAGAGGGGCCGCCTTCCGTTCGGCCCGGGGCCCGATGCGTCTTGTCGGCCAGCGCGACCCGGAACACCGCGCGCGCCCCGTCAGCGCGGTTCCGATATCGCCCAGAGGCTCTGAGGCGGCAGACTCACGGTCACCTCGTCGCCTGGACCGATGCCCTCGGCCAGATCGGGCGGCAGTGCCGCCTCGATCCTTTCTCCGCCGATGCGGAGAATCAGCCGTGTCTGGGTGCCGAGGTAGATGCGGTCCTCGACCCGGCCCGGCAGGTCGTTCGATCCGCTGCCGCCGATCCTGACCGCCTCGGGGCGGAAGGTCAGCAGCCCCGGCCCCCTGGCCGCGCCGACCGGCAGCGAGAGGCGTCCGAGGGCGCAGTCGAAGATGCTGCCGTCGGACGTGCCCCGCAGGAAGTTCCGCCCCCCGAAGAACTGCGCCACGTCGCGGTCGGCAGGGCGGCGGTAGAAGGCGTGGGGCGTGTCGTACTGGCGAAGCCGCCCGTTCAGGATCAGGGCCACCCGGTCGGCCAGCACCATCGCCTCTTCCTGGTCGTGCGTCACGAAGATGGTCGTGATTCCGAGGTCCTTCTGGATCCCCCGGATCAGGTCGCGCATCTCGATCCTGAGATGCGCATCGAGGTTCGAGAGCGGCTCGTCGAGAAGGAGCACCCTGGGCTTCACGATCAGCGCCCGCGCCAGCGCGACCCGCTGCTGCTGGCCGCCCGAAAGCTCCGAGGGCCGCCGGGGCCCGAGGTCCGGCAGGCGGACGAGCGCCAGCATCTCGGCCACGCGGCGCGCGATCTCGGCCTTCGGCACCTTCCGCATCCTGAGGCCGAAGCCCACGTTGTCGGCGACCGACATGTAGGGGAAGAGGAGATGGTTCTGGAACGCCATCACCGCGCCGCGCGTCTCGGGTGCCTCGCGCAGGACGGACCTGCCGTCGAAGGCGACGTCCCCGGACTCCGGATCGAGAAGCCCGGCGATGATCTTCAGGACAGTGGTCTTGCCGCATCCCGACGGGCCGAGAAGCGCGGTCAGCCCGCCCGACGGGATGTCGAGCGTCAGCCGGTCGACCGCGGCTGCGGTCGCGCCGGGATAGGTCTTGGCCAGCTCGCGCAGGAGAACGTGCGTCATGGGCGGCCGAAGTTCCCGGCCGCGCCGCTCGTCCCCGAGAGGTGACGGGCGGTGAAGAGAAGGATGATGATGCCGGGCAGGATGTAGATGAGCCCGATCGCCCCGGTGATGTCGTTCCGCCCCGCGGCCGCGAAGTTGAAGAGGAGAAGCGGCAGCGTGATGATCCGGCCCCCGCCGATCAGGAGGGTCGGCACGTACTGGCTCCACGACACGAGGAAGGCGAGGAGCCCGCCGACGATCAGGCCCGGCAGGATCGCGGGCAGCGTGACGTGGACGAAGGTCTGGAGGGGCGAGGCGCCGAGGCTGCGCGCCTGCTGCTCGAACGCCGGGTCGTGGTTCGCGAAGATGCCTGCCATCACCAGCGTCATGTAGGGCACGGTGGGGATCAGGTGCACGAGGACGACGCCCGTGACGGTGTTGGTCAGGCCGAGCCCGATGAAGACCGAATGTATCCCCAGGGCCGCCGCGATGCCCGGAACGATCACCGGGGCGAGGATGAACAGTTCCACCGCCTCTTTCCCGCGGAAGCGGTAGAGGCTGAGCGCGCGTCCCGCCGGCACGCCGACGAGGGTCGAGAGGACCGTGGTCAGCGCCGCGATCCAGACGGTGAGCCAGAGGCTGTCGAGCACGCCCGAGCGGGCGGAGAGCGCGAACTCCCAGGCCTGAAGCGACCATTGCTGCGGCAGGAGGTTCGGGAACCGCCAGCCGCGTGCGAAGGACCACAGGACGAGCGGCACGAGCGGCAGGACCAGCCAGACGATCAGCACCGCGCCCGAAAGCGCGCGGAGCGACCGGAACCATGCCGGATCGCGGGTCATGACCTCGTCACGATCGCACCCGCGCACGGGTGGCCCGCATGTAGAGCCAGAGCATCCCGCCCGACAGAAGCGCGATCACGACCGCCATCGCCATCGCCTGCGGACGCGCGGCGAGATCGACATCGGTGTAGGACCTGTAGGCGAGGACCGGCAGCGCCTGCGGCTGGCTCGCACCGAGCAGCGCCGGAATTTCGTAGGCCCCGAAGGTGAAGGCGAAGACGATCACGCTCGCCGACAGGACGCCGGGGAAGATCAGCGGCAGCAGGACGTGCCGGAACGCCTGCCAGCGGGAGGCGCCGAGGCTGCGGGCGACGCTTTCGTAATCGGTGCCGAGCGCCTGCATCTGGGCGAGCACGATGACCCCGATGAAGGGCACTTCCTTCCAGACGTATTGCAGGATGATCCCGACGGCGTAGGGGTCGAAGATCAGCGCCGGGAACTGGGCCGGCGCGTCGATCAGCCCGACCGCGTAGGCGAGCCGCGCGAAGCTTCCGGACTGCGAGAAGAGGTAGAGGATACCGACCGCGCCGACGATGTGCGGGACAGTCAGGTTGAGCTGGAAGAGAAAGTTGACCGCCCCTCGGCCCACGAAGGTCCGACGCAGCAGCAGTGCCGCCGCGATGGCGATGACGGCCGAGATGACGGTCGAGGCCAGCGCGATGTGGAAGGTGAGCAGGAACGACCGCAGGAACTCGCCCGAGGTCAGCACCGCGCGGTAGGCATCGAGGTTCGGCTCGGTCAGCCCGGCCACCGGCATGTAGCTGAAGGACCGCACCACCCCGATGGCGAGGCCGCCGAAGAACAGAACGCCGATCACCAGCAGTGCGGGTGCGAGCAGGAGGGCGATTTTCAGGCGGTCGGACATGGGCGATGCATCCGGGCGTTCCCTCTCGGCCAGTCTAGGCGCGAAGCGCGCCCGCCGCCACGGTCGGCGTGTGCCCCCCGCGGTCCCGGCGTGCTACCTGCCCACGTTCTCGATCCAGCCCTTCTCGATCGCCGCGATCCACCCGGCCTGAAGCTCGGGAAGCGCGTTCCGCGCAAGCTCTGCCGCGGGCACGACCGCGGGATCCGGGGGCAGCGCCGCGAAGGCCGACCGGATGTCCGCCGCCGTGCGGTCCATCTCGATCCCCGGGCTCGTTCCCCAGACCTCGGGCCTTGCCTTCTCGAGCTGTGCCTCGCCCGAAAGGAGCAGGTTCTGAAGGACCATCGCCGCGGCCTTGTGGGGCGAGTTGTAGGGAATGGCGGTGTAGCTCGTGTTCCCGATCGTGCCGTCCGTCAGGCCGTAGCTTCGCACCGTGTCGGGATACTGGCCGCTGCCGACCGCGACACCGAACTGGGCAGGGTCGTAGTTGAAGCTCAGCGCCACCTCCCGGTTCGCGAAGAGCTCGTTGAGCCGGGTGATCGAGGTCGGATAGGTCCTGCCCCCGCGCCAGAGATCCGGCTCCATCCCGTTCAGGATCGCCCAGGCCTTCGGCGCCACCTCGTCGAACTTCGCCTGGTCGAACTCGCCGAGCAGGTTCCGCACCCCTCCCGCCGCGTAGTAGAACACGTGCCGCACGAAGACCGAGCCGTTGAAGTCGGGCGGCGCGGGATAGGTGAACTGGCCGGGATTGGCCTTGACCCACTCGATCAGCGCGGGGATCGACTTCGGCGGGTTCGGGGTCCGGGCGCTGTCGTAGGCGAAGGCGAACTGCGCCCGGCTCCAGGGGACCTCGCAGCCTTCGACCGGCACGCCGAAATCGTTGGCGATGGCGGGGTTGTCCCAGTCGACGAGCGCGTTGTTGGGCAGGCTTCCGACATATCCGCACCAGGCGAGGCCGCCCTGCTTCATCGTGCGGAAGTTCTCGCCGTTGATCCAGATGAGGTCCACGCTGCCGTCCTCGTCCTTTCCGGCTTCCTTCTCGCCGAGGACGATGTTCACCGCCTCGACCGTGTCGGCCAGCGGCACCTGCTTCAGGGTGATGTCGTAGCGGTCCGTGAGGATCGTGCCGATGTAACCCGTGACATAGCGGTTGATGTTGTCCGCACCGCCCCACATGAACCAGTTGACCTCGCTGCCTCTCGCCTCGGCGACGATCTCGTCCCAGGGCTTTCCGACAGGCGACGCCCCGCTGGCGCTGTCGGGGGTGCCGGCCGCTGCGGGCAGGACCGACGCCGCGATGCCCCACGTCACGACAAGCGCAAGTCTGGTCATCGTTCCTCCCCTGCGGGTGTGGTCCCCGCCCTGCTGGAAATCAGGAGCAGGGATACAAGTCCAATAAAGGATTTGTGACGCGGGCACGTCGCGCGCCGGAGACTGGCCAAGGGCGGGCCAGGGGCGGGCCAGGGGCTGGCCGGCCGGTGTGCAGGGCGGGGCGTGCAGGGCGGGGCGTGCAGGGCGGCACGCTCCGCCTCGGGCGGCATGCGCAGACCGGCGGCCCCGGGCTTCGGGATGCTGTCCCCGAAGGTGGTGGCGCATGGGCCGGCCGGGGTCGCTTGCCGGCGCGGTTCCGGGCTCCACCCCGAAACGGAGTTCCGAAACGCCCTAGGCGCGCCGCCGTCCAGGTCCTACCACTGCATCACGGGCGTCTGAAGCCCTGAGGAGGCACCCATGGCCGCCGGCGCGGCGCGCGGATTGCGGACCGTCATCCGGTCGCGGCCGCGCCCGGGGGCAGGAGGTAGCCGGCGCGGCTTCGGACCGGATGACGAGAGCGACTGTCCGGCAGCGGCATGGGAGGTGCGGGAATGAACAGGATGGACGGCAAGATCGCGGTGGTGACGGGGGGGACGCAGGGCCTCGGCGCGGCCGTTGCGCGCACCTTCGCAAGGGCCGGGGCAGGCGGACTCGTGATCGTCGGCCGCGACACCGGCAAGGGCCGGAGGGTTGCCGCGGGAATTGCGGCGGAAACCGGCGTGCCGGTGCAGGTCGTCACCGCCGACCTCGCCAGGATGGACGACGTGCGCCGCATCACGGCCGAGGCCGATGCGCGCTTCGGGCGGATCGACATCCTCGTCAATGCTGCCGGCCTCACCGACCGGGGCAATCTTCTGGACACCACGCCCGAACTCTTCGACAGGATGTTCGCCGTCAACGTCAGGGCGCCGTTCTTCCTGATGCAGGACAGCGTGAGGATCATGGAGCGCGAGGGGGTGGAAGGCCGGATCGTCAACATCGGGTCCACCTCATCGCATGCCGGCCAACCCTTCATCGCGGCCTACTGCGCCTCGAAGGGCGCGCTTGCCACGCTGACCCGCAACTCGGGCTTCGCGCTGATGCGCAATCGCATCCATGTCAACCAGATCGACATCGGCTGGATGGCGTCGGACCACGAGCGCAAGCTTCAGCTTGCCGAATCCGGCGACCCGGACTGGGAGGCGAAGGCACGGGCCGGGCTGCCCTTCGGGCGCCTTCTCGACCCCGAGGAAGTCGCGCGGGCGGTGCTGTGGATGGCGTCGGACGACAGCGGGATGATGACGGGGGCGGTGATCCACTTCGACCAGTCGGTCTGGGGCGGCTATGCGGGCCAGGCACCTGCCCCCGCCGGACCGCTGAAGGGCTGAGCGGACTGCCGCGCGGCCCTTGCCTTCGCCGGAGGGGCTTTCTCATCCTCCTCCGTGCCGGCGGGCGCGGCTTCCGGCGCGGAACGCGGGCCGGCTGCATTGGCATCCGTCCGGAGACGTGAACAATGCGCCGGCGCAGGCCGGACGCGGAAAGGGCGGCAGAATGACCGGACGAATCCCCACCTCGATCGTCACCGGCGCGACGCAGGGCATCGGCAAGGCCATCGCGCTTGCGCTTCTGGGCGCGGGCAACCGCGTCATCGCGGTCGGCCGGTCACCGGAGAAGCTCGATGCCCTCGGGGCGGCGGCGGGCGGGGCGCGGGCCAGGCTCGTTCCCGAGGCGATCGACATAGCGGACGGGGCCCTGTTCGAGAAACGCCTTGCGGGATGGGTGGACAGGTTCGGCGGGATCGACCACCTCGTGAATGCTGCGGGGATCCTCGTCGCGTCGCGCCTGCTCGACACGACGCGCGAGGACAGGCAGGCGGTGTTCGGGACGAACCTTCTGGCCACGCTCGACGTGACCCTGGCGGTGGCCCGGCACATGGCGGCCCGACGCGCCGGCGCAATCGTGACGATCGGATCGAACTCGGGCACGACCGCGCGGGCGGGTCTCGGCGCCTACCCGGCGTCGAAGGCGGGGATCATCCATGCGATGAAGTGCCTCGGACTGGAGCTGGCGGAGCACGGCGTGCGCTGCAACATCGTCTCGCCCGGGTCGACGAACACCGAGATGCAGCGGCAGACGCAGGCCGCGACCGGCGGCCGCGACGGCATCCTGCACGGAGACCTCGCGACCTATCGCCTCGGGATTCCGCTCGGGCGCATGGCCGAGCCCGACGACGTGGCCGATCTGGTTCTGTTCCTTCTCTCCGAGCGTGCGCGCCACATCACGATGGAGAACATCGTGCTGGACGGCGGGGCGACGCTCGGGGCGCGCTGAGGCGCGGGGCGCGTGCGCTGAGGGCGGCTCCGGCACCGCGATCCCGCGCGCGCCCCGCGGCCGCCGTGATCGCCCCGGGGGAACGGCGGGCGCGACGCGGATCAGTTTCCCAGGATCGCCGGCAGTCTCAGCCCGTGCGTCCGCGCGCAGTCGATCGCGGTCTCGTAGCCGGCATCGGCGTGGCGCCAGACCCCCGAGGCGGGGTCGTTCCAGAGGACCCGGCCGATCCGCCTCGCGGCCTCCGGCGTGCCGTCGGCGACGATGACGACCCCGGCGTGCTGGCTGAAGCCCATCCCCACCCCGCCGCCGTGATGCAGGGACACCCACGTCGCCCCCGACGCGGTGTTGACCAGCGCGTTGAGGAGCGGCCAGTCGGACACCGCGTCCGATCCGTCCTTCATCGCCTCGGTCTCGCGGTTGGGAGAGGCGACCGAGCCGCTGTCGAGGTGGTCGCGGCCGATGACGATCGGTGCCTTCAGCTCTCCGCTCACCACCATGTCGTTGAACATGAGCCCCGCACGGTGCCGGTCGCCGAGGCCGATCCAGCAGATGCGCGCCGGAAGCCCCTGGAAGGCGATGCGATCCCGCGCCATGTCCAGCCAGCGGTGGAGATGGGCGTTTTCCGGGAAGAGCCGCTTCATCGCGGCGTCGGTCGCGTAGATGTCCTCGGGGTCGCCGGACAGGGCGCACCAGCGGAACGGGCCGATGCCCCTGCAGAAGAGCGGCCGGATATAGGCCGGAACGAAGCCCGGGAAGGCGAAGGCGTTTTCGAGCCCCTCGTCCTTGGCGACCTGCCGGATGTTGTTGCCGTAGTCGAGCGTCGGCACGCCGGCGTTCCAGAACCCGACCATCGCCGCGACATGGGCGCGCATGCTGGCGCGGGCGGCGGTTTCTACGGCCTTCGGATCGCTCTCCTGCTTGGCGCGCCACTCCCCGACGGTCCAGCCGACCGGCAGATAGCCGTGCAGCGGATCGTGCGCCGAGGTCTGGTCGGTGACGATGTCGGGCCGGGGGCCGCCCGCCTGCATCCGCGCCAGCAGGTCCGGGAACACCTCGGCCGCATTGCCCAGCAGGCCGACCGACTTCGCCTCGCCCTTCGCTGTCCAGCCCGAGATCAGCGCGAGAGCTTCATCCAGCGTCTTGGCCTTGGCGTCCAGGTATCTGGTCCGCATGCGGAAATCGATCCGCGTCTCGTCGCATTCGACGGCCAGGCAGCAGGCCCCGGCCATCACGGCGGCAAGCGGCTGCGCCCCGCCCATCCCGCCGAGGCCCCCCGTCAGGATCCAGCGGCCCTTCAGGTTGCCGCCGTAATGCTGGCGGCCAGCTTCCGCGAAGGTCTCGTAGGTGCCCTGCACGATGCCCTGCGTGCCGATGTAGATCCACGAGCCGGCCGTCATCTGGCCGTACATCATCAGACCCTTGCGATCGAGCTCGTTGAAGTGGTCCCAGGTGGCCCAGTGGGGAACGAGGTTCGAGTTCGCGATCAGGACCCGCGGCGCGTCGGGATGGGTGCGGACGACCGCGACGGGCCGGCCGGACTGGACGACCAGGGTTTCGTCCGCCTCGAGATCCTTCAGCGTGGCGACGATGCGGTCGAAGTCGGTCCAGGTCCGCGCCGCGCGCCCGATCCCGCCGTAGACGACCAGTTCGTGCGGGTTCTCGGCGACGTCGGGGTGCAGATTGTTCATCAGCATCCGCATGGCCGCCTCGGTCAGCCAGGACTTCGCGGTGATCCCGGTTCCGGTCGGGGGATAGATGTCTCGGGCATTCTTCCGGTCGCTCACGCTGTGCTCCTTCCTGGGAGGCGAAACGCAGGGGGCAGGCCCGGGCGCGGCGGTTGCGCCCGGCCGGCCGGGGTCCGCCCGGAGACTCCACGGCGGAACTTCGGGAGCCGCGTCATCCGGCGAGATCCGGCAGGCCGACGCCGGGCGCGCGCGCGACCGTGCCGTCCGCCACCCGCCGCGCCGCGGTCTCGATGTCGGGGGCGAGGAAACGATCCTCCACCACCCTTGCCACGTCCTGCCGCAGGCGGGCCAGGACCCGGCGCAGCGCCGGCGAGGTGACGAGCGGGGCGCGGAACTCGACGCCCTGCGCCGCGCAGAGCAGCTCGATGCCGAGGATGCGTCCGAGGTTCTCGACCATCCGACCCAGACGCCGGGCGCCGTGGGCGGCCATGCTGACATGGTCCTCCTGGTTGGCCGAGGTCGGGGTCGAGTCGGTCACGCAGGGATTGGCGAGGTGCTTGTTCTCGCTCATCAGCGCCGCCGAGGTGACCTCGGCGATCATCAGGCCGGAATTCAGGCCCGGATCGGGGGTGAGGAACGGCGGAAGGCCGAAGGAGAGGCCCGGATCGACCATCAGCGCCACCCGCCGCTGCGCGATTGCCCCGATCTCGGCAAGCGCCAGCGCGATCATGTCGGCGGCGAAACCCACGGGCTCCGCGTGGAAATTCCCCCCGGACAGGATCGACCCCGCGCCGGTCAGCACCAGCGGGTTGTCGGTCGCGGCGTTCGCCTCGGTCTCGAGCGTGCGGGCGGCCATGCGCAGGACGTCCATGGCCGCGCCCGCGACCTGCGGCTGGCAGCGGATGCAGTAGGGATCCTGGACGCGGCTGTCACCGTCGCGGTGGCTTTCGCGGATCTCCGATCCCTCCAGCAGCGCGCGCATGGTTGCCGCGGCCTCGATCTGGCCGGCATGGCCGCGCAGGGCATGGATCTCGGGGTGGAGCGGCGCGGTCGATCCCATCACCGCATCGGTCGAGAGCGCCGACACCACCAGCGAGGACTGCAGGGCGGCCCACCCGTCGAACAGCGCCGCGAGCGCGAAGGCGGTCGAGAACTGGGTGCCGTTGATGAAAGCGAGGCCTTCCTTGGGGCCGAGGGGAACCGGCGCGAGGCCGGCGGCCGCCAGCGCCCCGGCACCGGGCATCACCCGTCCGCCGAACTCCGCCTCGCCATGGCCGATCATCACCGCGGTCATGTGCGCGAGCGGGGCGAGGTCGCCCGAGGCCCCGACCGAGCCCTGCGAGGGGACCAGCGGTGTGACGCCGCGGGCCAGCATGCCCTCGAGAAGCCCGATCAGGCTCCAGCGGACGCCGGAAGCGCCACGCCCGAGGCTGAGGAGCTTCAGCGCCATCATCAGCCGGGTGTGCCGGCGGGACACCGGCTCGCCCACGCCGCAGCAATGCGACAGGATCAGGTTGCGCTGCAGCGCCGCAGTGTCACCGGGCGCTATCTTGACGCTGGCGAGCTTGCCGAACCCGGTGTTCACCCCGTAGACCGCGGCGTCGCCCGCCGCTGCCTCGGCGATGCGGGCGGCGGCGGCCTCGACGGCGGGCCGTGCCTCAGGCGACAGCGCGGCTGCCGCCCCGGTCCGGTAGATCCGTTCGAGCTGCGAAAGCGGCGCGGCGCCGGGAACGAGCAGCTCGGGCCTCGGCCCCTCAGACATGATGCTGACCTCCGAAGATCCGCGAATGGAGCGGGGTGGAGCCGATCCGGTAGGACAGTTCCGCCGGGTGGCCCGCCTCCCATACCGCAAGGTCGGCGGGCGCGCCGGGCGCGATCCGGCCGTGCCCGCCGAGGCCGAGCGCGGCGGCGGCATGCACGGTGACGCCGGCCAGAGCCTCTTCCGGCGTCACGCCGAAGAGCGTGCAGGCCATGTTCATCGCCAGCGTGAGCGAGGTCATCGGAGCGGTCCCGGGATTGCAGTCGGTCGCCACCGCCAGCCTGACCGCGTGGCGCCGCAGGAGCGCGACGGGCGGCAGCCGGGTTTCGCGCAGCGTGTAGAACGCGCCGGGAAGCAGCACCGCGACCGTGCCCGCGGCCGCCATCGCGGCCGCCCCCGCGTCATCCAGGTATTCGAGATGGTCGGCCGACAGCGCGCCGTGCCGTGCCGCGAGTGCCGCACCGCCGAGATTGGAAAGCTGCTCGGCATGGAGCTTGACCGGAAGGCCGAGCGCCCGCGCCGCGCCGAACAGGCGGGCGATCTGGGCGGGCGAAAAGGCGATGCCCTCGCAGAAGCCGTCCACCGCATCGACGAGGCCCTCGGCATGGGCGGCGCGCAGGGCCGGAAGGCAGACCTCGTCGAGGTAGGCGTCGGACCGCCCGGCATACTCGGGCGGCACCGCGTGCGCCCCGAGGAAGGTGGTCACTATCCGCACCGGCCGGCGCCGGCCGATGGCGCGGGCGGCGCGCAGCATCCGCAGTTCGGTGTCGCGATCCAGCCCGTAGCCTGATTTCACCTCGATGACCGACACGCCGTCGGCCAGCATCCGGTCGATCCGGGGCAGGGCGGCCGCGACGAGGTCGGCCTCCGACGCGGCGCGCGTGGCACGCACGGTCGAGACGATTCCGCCTCCGGCACGTGCGATCTCTTCGTAGCCTGCACCGCCGAGCCGCATCTCGAACTCGCGCGCGCGGTCGCCGGCATGGACCGCATGGGTATGGCAGTCGATCAGCCCCGGGGTGACGAGGCGGCCGCCAAGATCGATCCGCGGACCGGGCCCGGCGCCGGCCGGAAGATCGCGTGACGGGCCAGCCCACCGGATGCGGTCGTCCTCGATCACGACGGCGGCATCGGCAACGAGGCCGTAGCCTTGCGTCATCGTGGCGAGGGTGGCGTTGCCGAGGATCATCCGGGACCGGTCTTGTTTGGTATGCAGTATTGTGTTTTATGTATGGACATAACAATCTGTCAAGGCAGGATGGGCCGTGCGGCGAATATGGGCAGAGCGTGCCCTCCTTCCCGGGGGGTGGACCAGCGGCGTGACTGTCGGGATCGCCCCGGACGGACGAATCGCGTCGGTGGTCGCGGGAGGGCCGGCAGAGGGTGCGGAATTCCGCGCAGGCGTCCTGGTTCCGGCGCCCGCCAACACCCATTCCCACGCCTTCCAGCGCGCGATGGCCGGCCTGACCGAACGGCGGGGGGCGGAGCCGTCCGACAGCTTCTGGACGTGGCGCCGGCTGATGTATGACTTTCTCGACCGCCTCGGCCCCGAGCAGGTCGAAGCCATAGCCGCCCTGGTGCAGATGGAGATGCTCGAGGCGGGCTTCGGTGCCAGCGTGGAGTTCCACTACCTCCACAACCGCCCCGACGGCGGCAGCTATGATGACCCGGCCGAGATGTCGTGCCGGATCGCCGCGGCGGCGGCCCGGACCGGGATCGGCCTGACGCTATTGCCCGTGGCCTACAGGTTCGGCGGCCTGGACCGGCGGCCGCTGACGGGGGGGCAGCGGCGCTTCGGGACCGATCCCGAAGGTTTCGCGCGGCTTCTTGACGGTGCCGGGCGCGCGGTGGCCGCGCTCGCGCCCGATGCGGTCCTCGGCGTCGCGCCGCATTCGCTCCGGGCGGTCGCGCCCGGAACGCTTGCCGGGCTTGCAGCGCTGCGGCCGGGGGCTCCGGTCCACATGCACCTGGCCGAGACCCTTGCCGAGGTCGACGAGGTGAAGGCGGCGCTGGGGGCGCGTCCGGTCGAGTGGATGCTCGACAACGTCGATCTGGATCCGCGCTGGTGCCTCATCCACATCACCCAGATGGAGCGGGCCGAAACCCTGGCGCTCGCGCGGACCGGCGCGGTTGCCGGGCTCTGTCCCCTGACCGAGGCGAGTCTCGGGGACGGGATCTTCGACGGCGTGGCGTGGCTCGGCGCGGGCGGGGCGATCTCGCTCGGATCCGACAGCAACATCCGCATCTCGCTGGCCGAGGAAGTCCGCCAGCTTGAAACGACCCAGCGCCTGCGCGATCACAGCCGCGCCGCGCTTGCGACGGCAGACCGTTCGACCGGCCGGAGGCTGATCGAGGATGCCGCGGCCGGCGGGGCGCGCGCCGCGGGGCGCGGCGCCGGCCGGGATGCGGGCCGCATCGGCCCAGGCGCCTGGGCCGATCTCCTCGCGCTCGACACGGGCCATCCGGATCTCGAGGGCCTCGACGGCGACACCATGCTCGACTGCTTCGCAGCGGCCGGCGACAGCTCGATGGTCGCCGATGTCTGGTCGGCCGGGCGGCACATGGTCCGCGCCGGCCGGCACCTCCACCGCGACACCATCCTGACCGACTATCGTGCGGCGGTTCGCCCGTTGCGGGACGGGCTCTGACACCTTCAGTAGCGCGTCGTCATCCGGTAGCCCGGACGGTGGACGAGCCGCACGAAGGTGACCGGCTGGCCGTTCCAGCGTGTCGAGCGCTCGATCTGCAGGAGCGGCTCGCCGCTTGCGCACGAGAAGTGCCGCGCAAGCTCGGCATCCGCGGCGGTGGCCGAAATGCCGATCTCGACCTCCGAGAACGGTATCCGCGAGATCAGCCATTCGCTCGGGGCCTGGTGCGAGAAATCCTCGTCGCCGGCCTGCGGAAGCAGCCCGAGGTTGATCCAGCGGTCCTCGTACTGACGGGGAATGTCGTCTGCCAGGTGCAGGCAGACGACATGCCGTGCCCTGGCACCCGGCAGAAGGCCGATCCGCCCGCGCAACCAGTCCGGGGCCGCCAGCACCTCGGACCGGACCAGCGCATACCGGTATGCGCCGCCCTGATCCTCGATCTGCTGGCGAACCGCCGGGATGTCGAAGCGGGCCTGACGCAGCGGCGACAGACGCACGCGCGAGCCGGACTTGCGCTTGCGCTCGATCAGGCCTTCCTCGGCCAGTTCCCGCATCGCGCGGTTCACCGTGGCGCGCGCCGCCCCGTAGCTTGCGGCGAGTTCGATCTCGCCCGGGATTGCGCTGCCGGGCTTCCAGTCGCCGCAGGTGATCTTGCGGAGGATGTCGGCCTTGATCTCACGATAGGTTGCGGGCATCGGGCTGCGCTTTCCGGGCCTCGGTGCCGGGCTCGCCTGCCGTTGCACCATGATTAAAGATAGACAAAATGCCCGTCTAATCCAGACAAAAGGCGCCCCAGGATCGTCTTCCCATCATTGCCCGCCGCGTTCGGCCGCCGCGTCCTGCGTGACCGCCCCGTTCACGGTGTCCAGCGCGCCGGTGCCTGGCCCCGCGTCACCTCGTAGAGGGCATTCGCCGTCACCCTCTGCCAGTCGGTGCGGCTGCCGTCGGGCCAGGTCACGCGCAGCTCGGCATCGGATGCAGTGCCGATCCCGAAATGCACCCAGCCGAGCTTTCCCCCCGCGTGTCCGCCGCCGACCGCGAGATCCTTGGAATACTCGTTCCCGGCGTAGCGGATCTCGATTCGCGCGCCGATGGCGTCGCGGTTCGGGCCGTCCTGGCGGAAGCGGAACTGGACCCAGTTTCCCGCGCCGGCGGTGGTGTTCCGCCAGACCTGTGCGGTCTCCCATCGGTTCGTGACGACCATGTCGAGCCGGCCATCGAGGTTCAGGTCCGCCAGAACGCCGCCGCGGCCTATGCCCGTGCTTGCCGTGCCGGCCTTGTCCGCCATCTCGGCAAAGGTGCCGTCCCCGGTCTGGACGAGCAGGTTGTTCGGGTCCCTGGCCGCGAAGTCGGGCATCTTGGCAACGTTGCCCTTGACGACGAAGAGATCATCGAGCCCGTCGTTGTTCACATCCCCGAACTCGGCATGCCACGCCGTCGAGGGCCGCTGGTCGTTCCCCATGAACGGCCGCTGCGCGGTGACGCCCCTGGGCCAGGCGATCTCAGCATAGGTCGGCAGGGGTCCGCCCGCGCGGGTCGGGTCGGCCAGAGTCTGAAGGCGGTTGTCCGCCATGCTGGTCAGGAAATACTCGGGATAGCCGTCGCGGTTCAGATCGGCCGCCGCGATCCCCATGCCCCAGATCTTCAGGGGCTTCCAGCCGTCCTTCTCGGTATAGGCGACCGGCGGCTCGCCGGGTGCGAGCTTCCAGAGCTGTTCCTGGCCGCCCTTGTAGTATTCGCGGTCGTTCGAGATGCGCAGGGCCGGGGTTCCGCTGCGGTTCCAGTCGGTGAAGAGCATGGACAGCGCACAGAAGCTGGGCTTCAGCGCCACCGGCGGACCGAAGGCGCGACCCGCGGGACGGTGCAGCCAGTTGTCGGTGCACGAACCCCAGGGGAAGATCTCCTCGGTGCGGTCGATGTAGTTGCCGATGGCGATGGTCGGCCAGTCCTGCCCCGCCTCCCAGGTCGCGGCAAGCGCGGTGGACCAGGCATCGCCGCCGTCGAAGCCCCAGGCCTCGTTCGCCCGCTCGAAGCGGCACCCGCCGAGCCCGCGCATCACGACGTTCTCGCCGACCCGGAGGAGGGCCAGATCGGTGATGCCGTCCCCGTCGATATCCAGGGGATAGGCGCCCGTGACCGCCTCCAGACCGAGCCCGGCGTCGGTTTCGGCGAAGCGCAGCGCGCCGCCGGGCTCGCTCTGGTTCAGGTAGAGTCTGGCCG
Source organism: Pseudomonadota bacterium (assembly GCA_049323795.1). GTDB lineage: Bacteria > Pseudomonadota > Alphaproteobacteria > Rhodobacterales > Rhodobacteraceae > JAOADN01. The sequence goes on along the minus strand of JBMOOH010000046.1, from coordinate 47,456 downwards.
GCGCCTCGCCGCCGGGCAGGAACAGCTCGTCCTTCCCGTCGCCGTTGCAGTCGAAGGCAGCGACCCCGCCCCCGACCATGTAGGTCCATTCCCCCATGTATTTCTGGTCGATGCCGGAACTGGCCGTCTCTTCGACAAAGGCCGGCTGGACCGGCTGTGCCGTCAGGGACGTGCCCGTCATGACCAGGGCGGCAAGCGTGCCGGCCGCGAGGCGGGAGGCATGTCCGGTGCCGCGCCGGCCGCGCCCGAGTGCCGGCTGGAGAAATGCGATGCGCATGGGGCTATTTCCGGGTCCTGAGCGCTGCGGCATAGGCGCCGATGCAGACGCCCTGCTTCAGGCCCTGTTCGATCGCCGATCGGAAGTGGATGCCGCCGTAGAGCCGCGAGATCGCGGCCTCCTCGGCCGCGGCGCGGAACGACCGGAAGCTCCGGGCCGGCAGGCCGTCCTCGGCCGCACTGTCGTCGGTGAAGGCATAGTTGTCGCCATAGAGCGCAGTCAGGACCTCGGCTGCGGCGCTGGACTGGACACTGTGGCCGCTCGGGTATTCGGGGAATGGCGGCGTGATCAGCAGTGGGGTGAACTCCTTGTCGATCGTCTTGCGGATGTAGCTGACCGGCCGGATCAGGTTCTCGCGGAACTTGACGCTCCAGCAGCCGATGAAGGCATCGGCCATCGCTATGCCAACCCGCGCCAGCGTGTCGACCTGTTCCTCGATCGGCGCGTCGCGGCCTTTCAGCACTTGCCGGGTGATGGCGATCCAGTGCCCGGGCGGGGTCGCCGAAAGCATCGGGTCGTCCGACCAGAAGCGGGCGATCGCCTTCTGCTCGTCCGTCAGCGACTTCGCGGTGTCATAGACCTCGTGCGCCTCGGCATAGAATGCCGAGGCCGGGTCCTCGCTGTAGACGGGCGGAGGCGGCAGGTCGCAGTTCGCCACCGACGGAAGCGCGAAGGTGCGGTTCCTGCCCCAGTCCGGCAGAAGCGGCGCCTGCTGCTGCCGGATCGCGCTTGTGGGACGCCAGGCGCCCGGACTGTCCGAGGCGGCCCACTGCTGCGGAAAGCCCATGTTCTCGATCTTCGCGCCGCCGTCGGTCTCGGACCAGGCGAGCACGTGGCGGGCGACGGCCTCGCCATAGGCGGCACTGCGGGCGGCGACGTCCTCGGGCAGCCCTGCGCGCACCCGTTCGTCCAGCAGCCGGGTCATCCTGGCGATCGAGTTCTGGCCCGAGGGCCCGGTATTCGCGAAGAAGGCCGCGACCGAGGTGGACATGGCCGCCTGAAGGATCACCGCGTCGTCGTAGATCTCGCCGGCCGCGCGGGCCGGCGGCGGCGCGAACCCGTTGAGCTGTCCGCCCAGCGAGACCATTCCGTCGCGCCCCGAGGCCACGGATTCATAGGCCGCAACACCGATATAGGCGAACGAGCGGCTCGCCACGGGCGGCGAGTAGGTCGGCGTGTGACGGACGAGTTCCAGGATCAGGCGATACCAGTTGTCGGAGACGGCCCGGGGATCGGTACCGCCGTTCTGCGCCGCCAGTGCCGCCCCGGATTGCGCGGCCAGCACCGCACACACCACCACAGAAAGGATCGTCCGGATCCAGCGCACCATTCCGCTCCCTGTCGTCCGCAGACCGTTTGTCCGGTCCTCGTTCGTGGAAGTGCTGCCACAAGCCCTGCAGCGTGGCAACCCTGCGGACTGCCGCAGCACGGGTGGCTTCCGTCACCCGTTCTGGCTCAGGCGGCCGCACCCGTTTCCTTTCCCTTCACTGCTCCGGCCCCTTCTCCGCGCGTTCCGCCGGCCACGATGATCCGGCAGCCACCGGCCTCGCAGGCCCGGACGAAGGCCTCGGGAGGGGGGAGGTCGGTCACGAAGCAGTCGAGCCGCCCGATGTCGCAGATGCGCACCGGGGCGCTTTTACCGAACTTCTCGCGGTGGGCCACCAGGATGGTCCGGCGGGCGTTCTGGATGATGGCCCGGGCCACCGCCACCTCGCGGTCGTCGAAGTCGAGCACGGCGCCGTCCTCGTCCAGGGCAGATGCGCCGATGATGGCGGTGTCCACCTTGAACTGGTTGATGAAGTCCACCGTCGCCTCGCCGACGATCGCCCCGTCCGACTGGCGTACCACGCCGCCGGCCAGCCGGATCTCCTTGCGCGGACTGCCCGACAGGATGTTCACCACGTTGATGTTGTTGGTGACAACCACAAGGTCGGTGTGATTGTAGAGCGCACGTGCGACCAGCTCGGTCGTCGTGCCGATGTTGATGATGAGGCTCGAATTGTCCGCAACGAGCGCGGCGGCGACGCGGGCGATCGCCTGCTTGGCCTCGAACGCCTGGTTGCGGCGTTCCTCGTAGCCGATGTTCGACACGGTATTGGCGGCCGTCGCTCCGCCGTGCACGCGGGAGAGGAGGCCGCGGGCGGAGAGGTGGTTGAGATCCTTCCGCACGGTCTGCGGCGTCACGCCGAACCTTGCGGCAAGCTCCTCGACCGCGACGCGGCTGCCGCGGGCCGCTTCGGCCAGGATCTGGCTCTGGCGGGCGCGCGGTCCGGATGGGTCCATGAATGCCTCCCTGGCCTTCGCCGTCACGTCAGGTTTGCCGTCGCGCCAGCGGCTGTCAAAGCTTTCCCGCCCTGCGCCTCCGGGAACCGGCGATGCAGAGCGAGGGACCGGGCCGCGAAGTCCTTGCGGACCGCGTCCGGGCAGACGGGCAGCCGCACGGGCAGCCGCACGGGCAGCCGCCGCCCGCCATGAGGTCGGGAGGCCCCCGGCCGACGAACCTGCTCCCGGGACGCCCGGCCATCGTCACACCACCTGGCCTGCCGCCCAGCCCGAGCTCCAGGCCCACTGGAAATTGTAGCCGCCGAGCCAGCCGGTCACATCCACGACCTCGCCCGCGAAGTGCAGGCCGGGGACCACGCGTGCGGCCAGCGTCCGGGCGTCGAGTGCCGCCGTGTCGACGCCGCCGAGCGTCACCTCGGCGGTGCGGTAGCCTTCGGATCCGGCCGGGGTGACGGTCCACGCGCCCACCGCGGCGGCCATCGTCGCCAGCGACGCGTTCGACTGCCCGGCAAGCTGCCCTTCGGAGCCGGCCCGGGCCGCCGCCGCGGCGGCGAGGCGGTCCGGCAGGAAACGGGTGAGTGCGGTCCTGAGCGTCGTCCGCGGAGAGGTCTCGCGCACTGAGCGCAGATGCGCGGCGACGTCCTGCCCCGGCGCGAGATCCACCGACAGGGCCGCGCCCTCGCGCCAGTGGCTGCTGATCTGGAGGACGGAAGGACCGGACAGGCCGCGGTGCGTGAACAGGAGGCCCTCGTCGAAGGACGCCCCATTGCAGGCCACCCGCGCGCGGACCGAAACGCCGGCCAGCGCGCGCATTCCTTCGAGGTCAGCGCCCGAGAAGACAAGCGGCACGAGCGCGGGGCGCGTCTCGGTCAGCGGGAGGCCGAACCGGGCGGCGATCCGGTAGCCCAAGCCGGACGCCCCCATCCTCGGGATGGACTTTCCTCCGGTGGCCACCACCAGACTGCTGCACCGCAGCACTCCCGAGGAGGTCTCGACGGTGAAGCCGTCACCGGCCGAGATCTCGCCGATCGTGACGCCGAGACGCAGTTCGCCACCCGCCTCGGCGAAGGCCGAGGTCAGCATCCGCACGATCTGGAGGGCCGATCCGTCGCAGAAGAGCTGGCCGAGCGTCTTTTCGTGCCAGCCGATGCCGGCGGCATCGACGCGCGCGATGAAGTCGGCGGGTGTGAAGCGGCGCAGGGCGGAGAGGGCGAAGCGGGGGTTCCGCGAGAGATAGCGGTCGGGATCGGCGCCGGAAAGGTTGGTGAAGTTGCACCGCCCCCCGCCCGATATGCGGATCTTCTCGCCCGGTGTCCGGGCATGGTCGAGGATCGTGACCCGCCGGCCGCGCCGCGCGGCCTCGATCCCGGCCATCAGTCCCGCGGCACCTGCGCCAAGGACGATCACGTCCGCCCGCTTCGCAACATCCATGCCCCTGCGATAGTCCGTGCCGGCGGCGCAGGCAACGCCCGCGCCCGAGCTTTTGGACTTGCGGGTGAACAGCCCCTTGGATAAAGAACCGCCCGAGTTGGGGCGTCGCCAAGTGGTAAGGCAGCGGTTTTTGGTACCGCCATACCTAGGTTCGAATCCTAGCGCCCCAGCCAGCCACTTCTCCGGACAGAGACGCCTGACGGTTGATGCCGGAATAGTCCGCGTTTTCCGGGGCTTCGCCGGGAGGCGTGGAGAGCTGAGACCGCACTTTCACTCGAACAGGCGGCTTCGTCGCCCCGGCCGGCGTTGCTGCAGAACTCGCGCCTGAGGCGTGGCCTCTCCTTTCCCCGCCGGTGTCAGGCGACGCGGACGGTCCCGGCGGGGCCGGGGGCGGGGAAGCGGTTCATCGGGGCGACGCGGATCTGGATCTCGGCGGTCTGGCGGTCCATGCTTGCGGGCCTGCCACCCGCCATCGCCGGGGAACGTGATGCCGGTGCTGTCCATCAGCAGGTTGAGCGGACCATCGGCACGGCGGCAGGGGCTCCGCTCATGCGGCGCGACGCGGTGCGGCCGGACCAGTCCGTGGCCCGGTAGCCGGGCGGGCGGGGGCGTGCCCATACGGCCTCGTCTGACCGCAGGGATTCACGATGTGCCCCCCCTCGGGAAGGCTGTGCAACGACGCCGGCGGCAAGCAACAGCCGCGAACTGATTGACTCGCGTTTATCCCGGTCTTATTGTGCGTGAACTAGTTTACTAAACTGCTTTATCGTCCGCAAACGCGGATAGCCGTTCATTCCAGGGGAGGGGGCGATCAGCAAGCGCGCCACGATCCGCGACGTCGCGGCGGCCTCTGGGGTTTCGCCGACAACGATATCGCGCTGGCTCAACGGTTCGATCTCGTTGCCGGAGGGCACCACGACGCGTATCCGAAAGGCGATAGCCGAGCTTCACTACGAGCCCAACCTCCATGCCCGCCGCCTGACGCTCGGCCGGACCGATACGCTGGCGCTTGTTCTGCCTGACATCTCCGACCCGTTCTTCGCTGCCCTCGCGGGAGCGGTTGAGGCGGCAGCGGAGGCCGCGGGATATGGACTTGTCCTATGCTCGACACGAAACCGGACCGAGCGTGAGGTCGAATATCTCGGCCGTGTTCGGCGCAACCATGTCGACGGCGTCCTCTTCGCTACCAACCATCCCGACGACGGGCGCCTGAAGACGGCCGTCGAGGGGCAGCGCGGTGTCGTGCTGCTGGACGAGGACGTGCCGGGCGTCACGGCCTCGCGCGTCTTCTGCGACAACCGCGCAGGCGGCAGTCTTGCCACGCAGCTACTGATCGAGGCGGGCCACCGTCGCATCGGCTTCATTGGCGGGATCGAGGGCGTGATGAGCGCCGTCGAACGCGCCGACGGCTACGCCGACGCGCTTGCCACCGCAGGGATCACGGCCGACCCGGCGCTGATCTCCTTCGGCGGCTATACGGCCGAGCACGGCGCGAGCGCGATGAGCGCCTTTCTTGCCCTGTCTGACGCGCCCACCGCCGTCTTTGCCTCGTCCGACCGGATCGCCATCGGCGCGCTCGACGTGCTGCGCGGCGCGGGGCTTGCGGTGCCGGTCGACATCTCGCTCGTCGCCTATGACGATGTCGCGCCCTTCGGGCTGTTCCTGCCCGCGATCACCGCCGTGCGCCAGCCCGTCGGCCTGATGGGAGAACAGGGCGTCGCGGCGCTTGTGGCGCTTCTCAAGGACGAGGCGCGCCTGCCCGAAACGATCCGCCTGCCAGTTGAACTGATGATGCGGGGCTCGGTGGCGGCCCCCGCAACCCATCACGATCCCAGCCGCCAAGGAGCCAGGAGCATCGCATGACACTCACTCGCAGAACGCTGATCGGAACTGCCGGCGTCGTCGCCCTGACACTGTCCGCCGGCTTCGCCGCGGCCGAGGACAAGCCGACCTTCGCCCTCATTCAGATCAACCAGCAGGCGCTGTTCTTCACGCAGATGAACGAGGGCGCGCAGAAGGCGGCCGATGCCGCGGGCGTCGACCTTGTCATCTTCAACGCCAACAACGACCCGGCCGCGCAGAACAACGCGATCGAAAACTTCATCCAGCAGAAGGTCGCGGGCCTGATCGTCGTCGCCATCGACACGAACGGCATCATGCCCGCCGTCGTCGCGGCCGATGCAGCGGGAATTCCGGTCGTGGCCGTCGATGCCGTGCTTCCGGCCGACGGTCCGCAAAAGGCGCAGATCGGCGTCGATAACGAAGGCGCGGGCCGCGCCATCGGCGAGCATTTTGTCAAGGTGATGGACGCCGAGATGGGCGGCAAGGCCAAGCTCGGCATCGTGGGCGCGCTGAATTCGACGATCCAGAACATCCGCCAGAAGGGCTTTGAGGATGTCGTCAGCGCGAACGCGAATATCACGATGGCCGGCGTGGTCGACGGGCGCAACGTGCAGGACAACGCGCTTGCGGCGGCCGAGAACCTGATCACGGCGAACCCCGACCTGACCGCCATCTATGCGACCGGCGAACCGGCGCTTCTCGGGGCGGTTGCCGCCATCGAAAGCCAGGGCAAGCAGGACCAGGTCAAGCTCGTCGGCTGGGACCTTACCGCCTCGGCCATCCGCGGCATCGACGGCGGCTATGTCGTCGGCGTGGTGCAGCAGGACCCGGCCGGCATGGGTGCCGCAGCGGTCGATGCGCTGAAGACGATTACGGGCGGCGGAACGGTCGAGAAGCTGATCACCGTGCCGATCACCATCGTCACGAAGGAGAACGTCGAGCCCTACCGCGCCGTGTTCAAATGAGGCGCGATGACGGGTGAGCCGAATATGCCGGCGGCGCAGGCCACCGCGCCGTCGGATGCCCCGGCAGGCATCCCGCGCGTCTCGATGCGTGGGATCAGGAAGCGCTTCGGCTCGATCGAGGCTTTGCGCGGTGTCGATCTCGACATCGGATCGGGCGAGTGCCTCGGCCTTGTCGGAGACAACGCTGCGGGCAAGTCGACGCTGACGAAGATTCTCTCGGGCGCCTACGTGCCGGACGAAGGCACCATCGCCATCGATGGCGAGCCCGTTATCTTCACGACGCCTGCAGAAGCGCGCGCGCACCGGATCGAGATGGTCTACCAGGATCTTTCGCTCTGCGACACGATCGACGTCGCCGGTAACCTGTTCCTCGGACGCGAACTTGTCGGCAGCGGTTTTCTCGGGGTTCTCGCCAAACAGCGGATGCGGGACGAGGCGCGGCGAATGCTCGACAGCCTCGAAATCCGCATCCCCAATCTCAACGCCACCGTCGCTCAGCTGTCCGGCGGCCAGCGTCAGTCGATCGCCATCGCGCGCGCCGTGGCCTTCGAGCCGCGCGTCCTGATCATGGACGAACCGACCTCGGCGCTCGCCGTCGCCGAGGTCGAGGCAGTTCTGGCGCTTATCGGCCGGGTCAAGGCGAAGGGCGTCTCGGTCGTTCTGATCACGCACCGCCTGCAGGATCTGTTCCGCGTCTGCGACCGGATCGCCGTGCTCTACGAAGGGACCAAGGTCGCCGAGCGGCCGATCGGCGAAACCGATCTCACCGATCTTGTGAAGCTGATCGTCGGCGAGGGGCATGTCGCAAAGCGAGGTGCGTCGTGACCGCCTATACCTCTCGCCCGCAGGGCTCACCACGCGCGGATTTCCTCGGTGCGAATGCGCAGGTTCTGTCCATCGCGGCGTTCTTCGTCCTTTGTGTAATCGTCTTCTCGGCGATCAGCGATGCGTTCCTGTCGGCGGGCAATATTCTTAATCTCCTCCGGCAGTCCGCACCGATGCTGATCGTCGCCGTGGCGATGACCTTCGTCATCACGACGGGCGGCATCGACCTTTCGGTCGGCTCGACCGTCGCGCTGGTGAACGCGCTCGCAGCCCTGTTGCTGTCCTGGGCCGTGCCCTGGCCCGTGGTGATCGTCGCGCTTCTCCTGATCGGCTGCGCCATCGGTGCGCTTCAGGGCTGGTTCATTGCGGTCGAGGGTATCCCGTCCTTCATTGTCACGCTTGCCGGGCTGTCGGTCTTCCGCGGCATCGCGCTGCTGTTGACCGAGGGCTTCTCGATCCCCATCGACCCGAACAGCCTGTTCGTCCAGATCGGCCGCGGCTGGCTTTTCGGCGTGCCGTTCCCCGCCTTCATCGCCGTGGCCGTCGTCGCTATCGGGTTCTTCGCGCTCGGCCATCTCCGCTTTGGCCGCCATGTGACGGCCATTGGCGCGAATGCCGAGGCGGCGCGGCGCACCGGCATTCCGGTCCGGCGGACACTGATCTGGGTCTATGTCCTGCCTGGTCTTGCCTCAGCCGTTGCGGGCATCATCGTCGCCGCGCGCCTCGGTTCCGGCTCGTCGAACGCTGCCGTCGGATTCGAGCTGGACGTGATCGCCGCCGTGGTCCTTGGCGGCACGTCGCTGATGGGTGGAAGGGGAACGATCATCGGTACCATCCTCGGCGCGCTTACCATCGCCGTCATCGGCAATGGGCTGATCCTCAGCCATGTCTCGCCCTTCTTTACGCAGATCGTGACGGGCCTCATCATCCTGGGTGCCATCTGGCTCAATACCCGTGTCTTCTCGAAACTCTCCTCACCGATCCGGAAACCATGACCGAACGCGCCGAAACCCATATTCGATCCGGCAAGGTGATGACCGTTGCCGGTCCTATTCCCATTGCCGGAATGGGGATCACTCTTCCGCACGAGCATATCCTCAACGACTGCCGCTGTTGGTGGAACAAGCCCGTCGAGCCCGAGCGCCAGCATCTCGCCACGGCACCCGTCCATATCGGGATCATCGGCGAATTGCGGATGGATCCGTTCGTGAATCTGGACAATTGCGCACTCGACGACGAGCCGCTGGCGATCGCCGAGCTTCTTGCATTCGCCCATGCCGGTGGCCGAACCGTGGTCGATCCGACATGTCGCGGCATCGGACGGAACCCCGAGGCGCTCGTCCGGATTTCCCGCGACACCAGGCTCAACATTGTCATGGGCGCGGGCTACTATCTCCAGTCATCCCACCCGCCCGAACTCGCGCGGATGAGCGCAAGCGACATCGCCGACGAGATCGTCCGCGAGGCGCATGAGGGGGTGGATGGCACTGGCGTCCGGATCGGCCTGATCGGCGAGATCGGCGTCTCTGGCGACTTTACGCGCGATGAGGAGAAGTCGCTGCGCGGCGCGGCACAGGCGCAGGCGCGAACGGAATTGCCGCTGATGGTGCACCTGCCCGCCTGGGACCGGCATGCACATCGCGTCCTCGACATGGTCGCGGAAGAAGGCGGCAACATCCGCCACACCGTCCTCTGCCACATGAACCCATCGGGCGACGATGTGGACTACCAGACATCCCTTGCAGCACGCGGCGCCTTCATCGAATACGACATGCTGGGCATGGACTACTGGTACGCTGACCAGCAGGTCCAATGCCCCTCGGACGAAGACAGCGCCCGCGCCATCATGGGGCTGATCCGTGCCGGCTTCCTCGACCGGCTTCTCCTGTCGCAGGACGTTTTCATCAAGATGATGCTCAGCCGCTATGGCGGCTTCGGCTACGCCTATGTACTCAGGCACTTCGTGCCACGTCTCAGGCGCCACGGCGCAACTGACGCCGACATAACGGCAATGCTGGTCGACAATCCGGCCCGCTTCTTCTTTGCGGGCTGAAGATCACGGGAGACGGACATGGCAAGGAAGAGCATTCTTCTGGTCGGCGAAAGCTGGGTCTCGGCGGCCAACCACCACAAAGGCTGGGATACCTTCTCCTCCGTCACGTTCCATCTTGGGGCAGAGCCGCTGGTGAAGGCACTGAAGGGCAGCGCGTTCAAGCTGACCTATATGCCCGCGCACGAGGCCGCCAACGGATTCCCCTTCGATTTGAAGGGACTCGACGGCTACGACGCGATCCTGCTGTCCGACATCGGCGCAAATTCTCTGCTCCTCCACCCCGATGTCTGGCTGAACGGAAAGACCACCCCCAATCGGCTGAAGCTCATCCGGGACTGGTGCCACGACGGCGGCGGTCTGATGATGATCGGCGGCTATTTTTCCTTCCAGGGCATCGGCGGCCGCGCCCGCTGGCGGCATACGCCCGTCGAGGAGGCGCTGCCCGTCGAATGCCTGCCATATGACGACCGGATCGAGGCGCCCGAAGGAATCCTGGCCGAGGTCGTGAAGCCCGGCCATCCCATCGTGAAAGGCCTTGGCGGCGACTGGCCCGCCCTTCTCGGTGTCAATGAGGTCGTTCCCAAGGCCGGCGCAGAGGTGATCGCGCGGCTTCCGGCCGAACAGGGACATCATCCGCTTCTGGTTGCTGGCGGCTATGGCAAGGGCCGTACTCTGGCATGGACCTCCGATATCGGCCCGCACTGGCTTCCCGAGACATTCGTGAGGTGGCCGGGCTACAAGACCCTCTGGACCCAGGCGCTCGGCTGGCTGACCGAGCGATGAGGCCTTCCCGGCTTGTCGTTCTCGGAAATGCCGGGCTCGACATAACGCATGAACTCGACGCGCTGCCACGTCCCGGCGAAACGGTCATCGCCCGGCGCATCACCCGCGATCTCGGTGGCAAGGGCCTGAACCAGGCCGTCGCGGCCGCCCGCGCGGGGGCGCCCGTTCGTCTCGTCGCGCCGGTCGGGACCGACGCGGTCGCCGACAGGATCCGGACGGCGCTGGCGGCCGAGGGGATCGGCGACGATCTGATCGCCCGCCAAGGCGCCAGCGATACCGCCATCATCCTTGTCGACAGGAACGGCGAAAACGTGATCGTCAGCGATACCGGCCAGGTCGAGGCGCTGCACTTTGACGAGGTGAAGGAAAAGCTCGTTCTCTCTCCCGCCGATCTCCTGCTGATGCAGGGCAATCTTTCGGAAACCGCAACGCGCGCCGCACTCGCCCACGCCCGCGCCTGCGGCGCGGTCGTCGCCCTGAATGCCGCCCCGCTCCGCAACTGGCTGATCGGCACCGAAGCCGACATCCTCATCGCCAATCGCCTCGAAGCCGCCCTCTGGGTCGGCGGGCACGAAGACGATCCGCCGGAAGAGCTTATGGCCAGGATCGCCGCGCCAGTCGCCATCGTGACCCTCGGTCCGCAGGGCGCCATACTGAAGGAGGGCCTGCGCCTCGTCCGCCGCGCTGCGCCGCCCGCTTGCGCCGCAGATACGACTGGGGCGGGCGATGTCCTCGCCGGCGTGTTCTGCGCCGAATGGATCGCGGGCGCCCCGCCAGAGGATGCGCTCGCGCTTGCCGTTGCCGCCGCGAGCAGGCAGGTAACCCGGAAGGGCACCGTTTCGGCCATGCCGTCGCGTGACGACATTGCCCGCCTCAGACCACAGCCCCGCTGAAGGACGCATCATGCCAGGGTCGATCTCGCCCAACCCCGCCTCCGCAGTCCGCGACATTTTCGGCCGCGACCAGGTCGTGATCGGTGTCGTCCACTGCCCCGCCTTGCCGGGCTCGCCAACCTACAAGGGCGAAGCGATCGACACGCTTTACGGCCGCGCGCTCAAGGATGCCGCCGCCTACACGAAGGGTGGAGTCGACGGTCTCATCATCGAAAACCACGGTGACATCCCGTTCCTGAAGCCGTCCGACCTCGGTCCCGAAACCGCCGCGCATCTCGCCGTCATCACCGACCGCGTCAGGCGCGAGACGGCTCTGCCCCTCGGTATCAACGTTCTTGCCAATGCCGCCATCGACGCGCTTGCCGTCGCAAAGGCCGGCGGGGCGCGGTTCATCCGCGTCAACCAGTGGGCCAATGCCTACATCGCCAATGAAGGCTTCATCGAGGGCGAGGCGGCGAAGGCGCTGCGTTACCGCATGCTCCTCAAGGCCGAAGACATCCGCATCTTTGCCGACAGCCACGTGAAACATGGAGCGCACGCTATCGTCGCGGATCGGTCCGTCGAAGAACTCACCCGCGACCTCGCCTTCTTTTCGGCCGATGCCGTCATCGCCACAGGTCAGCGTACTGGCGATACCGCAGGCTTCGAGGAGATTGACTTGATCCGTGACGCCACCCACTTGCCCGTTCTCGTCGGCAGTGGCGTCACGAAAGACAACGTGGCGGCGATTCTCGCCCGGACCAACGGCGTGATCGTCGCCAGTTCGCTGAAAACCGGCGGCGTCTGGTGGAACCCGGTTGAGACCGCGCGCGTCAAGGCACTCATGGCGCGGGCTCGATATCCCTAGCATTGAGCAGATTGGCGAAGCGGTCGGCCCGGTGCTGACCTTGGCCGTCGTCAGCGGGGCGTCGTTGCAATACTCACGCTTGAAGCGTGGATGGCGCAGCGACACCGGCAAAAAGGTGGGGCGATTTCTCGCCCGCCGCATAGTATCTGATTTTATTGGTATTTTTTGAGACAATGGCAGCCCGTAGGGTTCACTTTTTCCCACACCGTTTCAATCGCTTAGGCTTGCTAACTGGTGAAAGCCACCCCTTGGGCAACAAAGTCAATTTGCCCGCCCCTGCTAACCGCCTTCTGGGCCTGAAATCGGGGGATTGGCGATGAGCAAGACACTGCTGCCGTATCCGATCACGGACCTTTCCGACTTCCGCGCCTGGGCGTTGGATCATCCGAAAGCGTTCGCGCTGCTCCGGGAGATCATCTTTCGCTGGCGGGCGTCGAACATCAAGAAGCGGGGCTATCCGGGGCCTTGGTCGGTCTACCCCCGCGAACGCTGGGCCGAGTGGGCGGGCTTGTCGGTTCCGCAGGTGAAGCGCGAACTACATCGGCTGGAACAGGACGGCCTGCTGCGACGGGTGCGGGGAAGATTTCAGGGTTCGACCGTGCGCACCTACTTGCAGCCGACCATGCTCGCGCTGGAACATGCAGGCAAGGCGTCCGACCGTGCGAGGTTGGGGCCGACCGACGCGCCGATGGAAGCGCCAGTTGCCAAGCCGATAGCTGCACCAGTCACCGCGCCCGTTCATGTGCCAGTCGGTGAGCCAACCGATTACACTTCCCTTCCGTCCTCTCCCACGGAAGCCATGAAAACCACTTCAACCAAGATGGTGCATCCGCACCCGAAGGGAAAGGGGAAGGCCGGGGACGATGTGAACGAACTGAATGCGGGGATGAATACGGCAAAGATCGACGATCTTGATGAAGATGCCGCGTTCGAACTCCAAAAAGCACAGTGGCTGGAGAAGAAGGCAAAACTCTTTGAAGCCAAGTTTCCGAGGTTGACAGGGAAGCATGAGGCCAAGGTCAAGTATCCCGCCGATCTCTACGGCCCAAGGTGGTTTGGCTTTTCCCTCGAAGTGAAGCTGCGGCTCTACCAGCGGTATCGGACCTACGTCCAGAATTTCTATGACGCGCAGAAGTCTGGATCGTTCGCCGGATCGGCAATGACACAGGGCGCAGCCGATTGGTCCAACTGGTCCGATGACGATGACGCGGCGTTGGAAGCCGCTGCCGCCAAGAAGAAGACAGGTGCCAACCCCGCCACCTGACAGTCAGGGACAGAAATCGGAACTGTCCGACGCGCTGTAACCCGCTGATCCTGCGCGGTTTCGGCGGCGGGTGTGGTGGAAAGACAAGGGAACGTTCCCGGCGGAGACATTTCGTGTGTCTCTGCCAACCCCCCTCCGCCAACCCGGGTGAGGCGCGGAAATCGGCAGCCTCAGGTGTTCTTTCCTTCCCTTAGGTGGCCAATCCCATACGCTTAATGAGGGTCGCAAGTCATTGATCCCCCTTCCAAAATCGAAGGAGCGATGGATGACTGACCCCGACCTGATTTCCCGTTTCCGAACGGACCTGATCCAACGGATCGCCGCGCAAGAGCGTGTCCCAGCGGGACAGCCCCTGCCGATCTCCTCTTGGCTGGCCATGAGCATGTTGCATAAGGCCGTGCGCCGGGGCCGTGCCGATCTGGCGCTGAACGCCGCCGTCACCTTGCTGCGGGATGCCCCCGACCGCCTGTGGCGCAGGTTGGGTGGCATCGCCTTCGAGGATGTCGGGCTGGGCAGCCTGCCGTCCGTGGGCCTGACCGTGGCCGCCCTGACCGGAAAGCGGTTCCGGGCTGCCATCGGGGGCGATTGGGCCGTGGCGTCAGTCGTGGTCAAGGCTCTTGCAGACGCCCCGAAAAGCCGGGCGAGCGATGACCTTTACATGGCGCTGGAAACGCTGCCCGGACTTGCCGACAGCCGCCGCGCCCTTGCCGCCGAGACCAATCCCCGCCTGCGGCTGATCGCGCTGACCACCCCGAACCTGCACTGCCGCGCCCTCGCCACCTTGTTCCTCTTGGGCACCGACCGGCCCGGTGGCAAGCTGCCTGTTCGGCGCGGTGAGGTCGCTTTGGCTTTCGATTTGCTGGATGAACTCGGCACCGCGCCCACGACGCTGGCGATCTGCCGCGAAGGCTATCGCAAGACGGGCGAGGCCTTGCCGCCCTTGCTGGCCCTTCTGGCATTGGAAAACGGCCTGCGGGCAGGCACGACCGATGACCCCCTGCCGCCTGAGGTGATGATCGGCGGGGTTCCCGGCTGGGCGCTCGACATGTTCACCCGCGAAGGCAAGCTGGCCCTGTCCCGGCTGGCCGCGACGCAAGCAGGCGTGGCGGAGTTCGCCCGCGCAATGCTGCCGCCCGGCAAGCGTGTCGGCTTCCTCGGTCAGGTGCTGTTCCGGGTCGAGGGCGGATTGCTGACCCGCCGTGTCGGGGGCGATTTGTCCGACCGGCTCCACGCGCAACTGATGTTTGAAACGCTGGGAGTGGACCCAGAGGCTGCCGTGCAGGCCCTCGACCTGATGCGGCAGGATTTGCCGCTGCTGAACCGCATCCGGGCGGGCGTGATGAAGGAGGCTCGGGATGGGTGAGGCGGTTCTAATCTCGGATACTCACCCATTAACACGGGTTAACAAGGGCGTTCAGGAGCAGCAAATGATCGAACGTTTTGCAGTTAATTGCAACGCCGATACGTTCCTACACGAGGGGCGCGAAACCCTGACAGATGAGGCAACCGACCTGCTGCGGCACAGCCTCGCCCCGGCCACCGAACGGGCCTTGCGGGGCGATCTGACGCACTTCCAAGAATGGGGCGGGTCGCTGCCCGCAAGCCCGGCCACGGTCTGCGCCTACATTGGCGACCACGCCGGGCACCATGCCGTGGCGACTATCCAGCGCCGGGTGGCCTTGATCTCCAAGGCCCACGAAATGGCGGGCCTGCCGAACCCCTGCCGCGCCGAGATCGTGAAAGCCACGCTGCGCGGCCTGCGCCGCAAGCACGGCACCGCCCAGCGGCAGGCAAAGCCCTTGATGCGCGACGACCTGCTTCTGGTTCTGGACAGCCTAGGGGAAACCCTGCGCGACCAGCGCGACCGGGCGCTGTTGCTTCTGGGCTTCGCAGGGGGCTTCCGCCGCTCCGAACTGGTGGCACTGGAACGGGCCGATATCGAAACTGTCCGCCAAGGTCTGATCGTGACCATCCGGCGCAGCAAGAGCGATCAGGAGGGGGCAGGCCGCCGCATCGGCATCCCGCACGGTCGCACCCGCCATTGCCCCGTCGCGGCGGTTGAGACGTGGCTGTCCGCATCGGCAATCGACATCGGCCCCCTGTTCCGCCCGATCACCCGGCACGGCCATGTCGCCGCGAACCCGCTGACCGGGGACGCCGTTTCGGTCCTGCTGCGGGAACGGCTGGCAGCGGCGGGGATCGACCCCGAGGGATACTCCGGCCACAGCCTGCGGGCGGGCTTTGCGACCTCAGCGGCACAGGCGGGGGTCTCCACCTTGAAAATCCGGGCGATGACCGGCCACGCCACCGATGCCATGCTGGCCCGCTACATCCGCGAGGGTGAGCTCTTCACCGGCAACGCGGCGGGGGCGCTGTTGTGAACACCCCGGCAGATGCCTTAGGTAACTTCCACCACCGTGTCGTAGAGGCCATACCGCGTAAGGCCGGGGTGGCTGTCGATCCCGCTGTAGGATAGGGAAGCATCCTCGTAGCGGCGGAATGCGAAGACGGCTTGGTTCATGTGCTCGGTGTTGAAGACCTTCAACTGCACCAGCAAATGAAAATCGGCCACAGTCAGGCCGGTCACGCTCAGGAACAGATCAGGCTCCAGCTTGGTGATCACGTCTTGCAGTGTGTTTTCCCGGAAGTCGGTTAGATACATGAAGGCCGGAATGCGGGTCGCAAACTTGACGAGCTTTTCCTGCACCAGTTTCCGCTTGGACTTGAATTCCTTCTCTTCGGCGGAAAGCTCTTTCTGCTCCTTGTCCGACAGATCACCAGACTTCGCCTTGCCCTTTAGCTCTTTGACCTTCTCGCTTTTGTTGATGATCGTCTCGATGACGTTGTCGCCAAGCGCCCGCCAGCCCTCAATCCGCTCGACAGCCGCCATGGCCTCGGGGTTTTCCATGATCCGGCGCAACGTGTCGTTGTCCACGTTCACCAGCAGGGCGCTTTCCCATTTGCGGGCAAGCAACGTCGCTGCAGTGCCCGACATGGCGTAATCCAGAACCTGCCCGGCATCGAGCGGCGTCATGATTGCCCCGTCATAGGCGAGCACCGGCAAGAAAGACACGAGGTCACGGACGGCGTGTTCCGGGTTGGAACTATTGGGCGACAGGCCGATCCCGTATTCCGACAACTGGCGCAGGGCGCGGGTCGGCGCGAAGTCAAAGACGAAGCATACAGGTTTGAGCACTTCCTCTGCGTTCGGGTCGTCGCCGTTGGGGTTCTTGATCGACCACGGCGATTGCACCCGGAATGCCGCCTGAAAGTAGGTCTCGGGCGATTTTAGGTTGCGCAGCATCAGGATCGACGACCACTGCTTGACCGTTACGCCCGTTGTCAGCTTTCCGCACGACAAGGTAATGGACTTGGTGTCATAGCCGCTGCCGATGGCCGCACGAACCGGGCGCAGCGCCTCAAGGCCCATTCCGGCAGATGCCCCAGCCGCAACGACCACCTCGTAGTCATGCCAGAACACGTTTTGCCGCTCCTCCAGCAGCTTTGCCATGGCGTGACAGGCCGCGACATTGGGCAGGAACCAGAACGAGTGCTGGAGATACGGCAGCAGGCGCACATCGGAATAGGGGAAGGGCGGGCGCGATCCGGTTTTCAGGCTGTCGAGCGTCTGGGCCGCGTGTTGGCCACGGATGATGTCCAGCCACGTCTGCACCTCGGCCTTGTGCTTGAACTCGGCGTCCTCGCCGGTGCCCGTCGCGGCGAAGAACTCATTCAGATCGAACTCGTCGAATTCCCCTGCGCTCGCGATGGCCAGCAATTCGTCGGGCATCTGATAGGTCAGAAGCCGCATCTGGGGCAGCGATCCGTAGGGGTTCCACTGGCCGGGGTTCTTCTCGGCGAATTCGGCCTTGGCGCGTTGCTCGTCGGTATAGGTCCAGTTGAAAATCTGCTCTTCGATGAACTCGCCAGTGGCCAGTGCCTTGAACGGGGTGCCCGACAGATAGAGATAGGCCCGCGTGGTGATGGGCAGAAACTCGGTCTCGGGGTCCAGCGGCTCTTGCAGATCGGCAACCCGGTCGGTCAACCGTTTGGGATCGTCCAGAAGGCTTTCCTCGCGCTCGATGCTTTCTTCCTCACCCTCGAAAAGCTCTTTCGCGCTCTCGCGCCATGCGCCGAAATGGTATTCGTCAAACACGACCAAATCCCAGTTGTAGGCGTGAACCCATTCGTTCCGGGCCTTGACGTTGCCCAGCTTGTCCTTGCCCAGCATGTCCTGAAACGATCCGAAAAAGACCACGGGCCTGCTTTCGTCGATCTGGCTCCGGTCCACCCCGGAACTGCGCGACAGATATTGCCAGCCGTCGAAATCCGCGTGGCTTTCCAGATCGGTGCGCCAGGCATCCTCAACAGCGGGCTTGAAGGTCAGCACGAGAACCCGCTTCGCGCCCATCCGACGCGCCAACTGGTAAGTGGTGAAGGTTTTGCCGTAGCGCATCTTGGCGTTCCACAGGAAACGCGGCACGGCTTTTTCGTCCTCGTCCCAGCGTGACTGGAAATAGGCGTGGGTCTGATCGACGGCCTCTGCCTGCTCGCGGCGCATGGGAAAGGTCTGATGATGGGTGCCGGTCAGCTTTTGGCCCGTGCGCAACTCGGTCAGGACGGTCTGCACATCGGCAAGGGTGCAGCGCATCCATTCCTTTTCGGGGTTGTCAAAGCCCTTGGCCCTTAGCCTCGCCCGCACCTCGTGATCGGTGATGGTGCTGCCGTCATCGCGTTCGGCGGGGTCATCCAGCACGATCTTGAAGTTGGCAATCGCCGCCGTGCCAAGCTGTTCGTTCACCCGCGCTTTTACCTCGCGGGTGGTCTGACCAACCTTGAGCAGGCCCGCATGGGCCGCATCGTCAATCGTATAGGCATAGATGCGCGGGCGGGCCTTGGGCTTGGCTTCAAGGATGTCGTCGATGGTCTTGGGCATCAGTCGTCCGCCGGATTGTCGAACAGGTCCATGTCCATGGGGCGCACGATCTTTTCGACAAAGGCGATCTCGTCCTCGGTCAGCCCGTATTTTTCATAGAGCATCTGATCGGTCCACTGGCGATCCCAAGTTTGCATGGGAACGAAAGTGTAGACCCGCTTTGTCGTGTCTTGTGATGGCTTGTGCAGTAGGATCAGGAAGCGGGTCAGGCGACAACTCAGATAAGAGAGGGCGCTTTCAGCTTCTTCCCGCTCGCCAAATGGGCCGATGCACAGATAAGTCTCGGACGAAATCGTGGCAGGCTCTCCAATAAATGGAGTGCTGATAATTCTGTGTGGATAGGTGTCACGATTGCCCGTTCCCGGTGCGGCCCGACCAGTGTAAATTTTCCAATTGTCGATATAGGCATGGCCCGATGAAACTGCCGAGCGCGACGTATAGCCTATTCCCCCGTTTTGGTAGACCTTGAGATCGTTGTCCTTCGGGGATTTTCGCCCCTTGAAAGTCGTCGTGAGGCCGAATGGTTTTCGTGAACTCACCAGTGTTTCGAAGCGTCGATCCTCTGGCAGCACCAAGTTGTCATCCTGTCCCGTTTCAAGGCGCATCACCTTTTTCAAGATCGAGACGCCTTCATTGAACCGAATGAAGATTTCCGCGCCCGTTTCCAAAAGTTGACGGGTGGCCTCGGACACCGGCCAATCCTTGAAGTTCGTCGAAATCTTGCACGCCCCAGGGTGATCCCTGTCCCACAGGAAATAGCAGACACCGCCCTTGAGGCCGACGCCGGGAAAAACATCCGCTGCGCTCAGGTAGTCGTTGATGGAACGCAGGCGATTATCCGACAGCATGGACTGTCTGAAATCATCCAGCCCTTTCCCGCCAGCGAACCAGCGTGATGGAATGACCATCGTCAGGTAGCGGGGATCGAGCGTCTTCGCCTGCTCGACGAATTTGTGATAGATCGGCGCGGCGCTTGTGCCATGACCACCGTCGTCAAGCTGGTAGGGCGGATTGCCGATAATGACGTCGAAGTGCATGTCGCCCCCAAACAGCGCAGAAACACGCGCCTGAATGTTATCTGTGTGGATGAACGCATAGGCGTGGCTTTCGCGCTCATCGCCGCGATCCAGCGTCTCTTTGCTGGCCCCGCAGAAGGTGCATTTGCCGTTCTTCCATGTGTGTTCGACCCGCTCGAACCAGACATTGCCCGCTTCCGAGTTGAACCCCCGCGTGATCGAATGCTTGCCGTTCGCGTGTTTCGAGCAATAGAGCGACCGCCGCGCCAGCATGGCCGTCAGTTCCGTGATCCCGATCCCGAACACCTGCCGCGTCAGGATATGATCCACCCGCGCCTGCCGGTCGGGGATGTGCCCCTCCAGCCCGTCGATCAGGCGCTTTGCAACCTCGCGAAGGAACACGCCCGATTTGGTGCAGGGGTCCAGAAAGGTCACATCCGGG
This sequence comes from Pseudomonadota bacterium, assembly GCA_049323795.1. Taxonomy (GTDB): domain Bacteria; phylum Pseudomonadota; class Alphaproteobacteria; order Rhodobacterales; family Rhodobacteraceae; genus JAOADN01. Next base: position 27,599 of record JBMOOH010000046.1, on the reverse strand, counting down.
TTCGCCCAAAGGCTTGCCCCGCCATGATCCGCTGCCCAAGCCGCTGCCAGCGTGTCCAGCATCCGGTTCGCAAACTCGGGCGGGGTGAAGACTTCGTCGTTGGACAGATTGGCGATGCACGACAGCACATCAGGGTTGCGACCGCGCAGGGTAAAGGCCCCCACGCTCATGCAGCAACCTCCGGCGCGGGGCCGGATTGTTTCGCCAGTTCGGGGATGGTCATCGGGGGATAGGTCTTGGTCGGTCTGAAAATCTCGTGGTTGCCCAGACCTGCGAACAGCGACCCCTCGGCGTTGAAAGATGATGCCCCGGTCAGCACATCCAGCCGGAAATCGCGCCGCTGGAATTTGCCTTTGCCGATATAGCCCCATTCGGCAAAGGTGATCGGATCGCCCGCCGCCGTTTTCATGGTCAGCGCATCGCCATGCACAAGGTTGACGGACAGCACATGAAAGGCTGCGCGATACAGATCGTCGGCGGGGGTCAGCGACAGGTAGTCGGCCAGCACGTCCAGCAGGTTGGCCCGGCATTCGGTTATGTTGTCCTCAAGCAGCTCGATCCCGTAGCTGCACATCAAAGCCAGCAGCGCATACTGCCGCCTGTCAAAGTCTGACCGCCCGAATTTAACCTGAACTGCCGCAAGTTTGCGTTTCAATACAGGCACAAGGAAATTGCCGCTGCCACAAGCAGGTTCCAGAAACCGGGCGTCAATGCGTTCCGTTTCGCCCTTCACAAGATCAAGCATAGCCTCCACCATCCACGCAGGGGTGAAGACCTCGCCGTGATCGGCGACACGTTGCTTGGACCGGATGAGCGTCATCTCGGCATGATGGCAAACTTTTCGCTGATAGCCAAGATGTTACAAGGCTTTAGCCCGTGGAACGCCATTTGCCTGCTCGTGGCAGTGTCCCGGCTTGGTGTCCCGCCCAACATTCCATGAATTTCGGCGCGGTGACGGTTTGGCCTTCGAAACTGAACGCCTAGACGCCTGAAATTGGCGGGATTTTCTTGCCAGTTTTCTTTGGGCGCGGAATGGCAAGCGCCTCGGTCTGGGTGACGATGGTTCGCAGTTCCTCGTCCGTCAGCGAGGCTGCGGCGACGTTCAGCCGATCCAGAAGCCGCGCCCGTGCGCTCTGCGGCGGCGGGTCTGTCAGTCCGAGCAGGTGATCGGCGGAAGTGTTCAGAACACGGGCGATCTTGGCCAGCGTCATCAGGTCCGGTTCGCGTTGATCGTTGGCGTAGTTGGCATAGCGACGCTCGTCCAACTCGCATAGCCGGGCGGCCTGCGCGTTGGAAATGCCTAGGTCAGCGGCCCGCTCCTTCAGTCGTTTTGCAAAAATATCCATCCGGAACGTTCTGTTCCGGAAAAACCCTTACCGCCATGAATGTTATGGGCATACGATAAGGAACGAAACGTTCTTATTCGGTGTATCCATGACCCCAGACCCTTCCATCCCCGCCCATGTGACCCTCGCCCTGGGTGAGCAAGTTGTCCATGTCTCGCCATGGTCCAAAGGTGGCATGGTCGCGCAAGTCCTGCTCCTTGCTCTCCCCCTCGCTGGGCTATCCCTGCTGCTGTTCGCAGAGGGCGGGGAGGTTCTGGGGGTCGGGATCGTCTTCGGAGTGCTGGCCGCGATCACCTACACCTTGGCTTATTTGTCATGGCAGGGACGGCTGGCGGTGGTGACGACGCGCAACGTTCTGTTCGTTGCCGGGCTGAGCAAGACGGTGCGGGCGATCCCGCTGGAACAGATCAACCAAGTGACTGTCGCGCCCGGTCTCGTGACGGTGCGCACCGGGTCGATCCTGAATACTCTGCTACTGCGCGTCACAGATGCTGAGGTCTTGGCTGAAAAGATCGAGCAGGCGCAACAGGTCCGGACCTAGCCCGCGAACTACGGCGCGACGGCAAAGGTTCGCAGAGCGGGCCTGCGGTCACGGTATCCCTTCACCTCCGAATACCGATCAAGCCGTTTCTGGGCCGTTCTGACGCGCCTGTCGCAGTTCCAGCAGCCCCAACCTCAGTTCCTGCACCTCGGCTTCCAGCGCAGACAGCCGTTCGTCTGGTGATCCACCACCTGCCGCTCGCTTTGCCGCCTTGATCCAGCCTGTGCCGGGGGCATCCTCCTTGAGCGACTGCTCAAGACGCCAGACGATTTCAGCGTTCAGAGACCGGCCACTGGCCAGAGCCTGCTCTTCGATCTGCTGCTTCAACTCGGGCTGCATCCGCAACCCGAAGGGTGCGATGCTTGCGATCTTGCGGTCTGATTGCGATGTTTTCATGATGACATCATAATGTAATTTTTCTGGCTTGTGCAAGTGACATCATTTAAGCTACATCATGTAGCCAAAAATGGAGACTGCACATGAACCAGACACCAACCCCCTTTGGTCTTCGCCTGCCGCCGAAGATGCGCCTGTGGATCACCGAACGGGCGAAGCGGAACCGACGCAGCATCAACGGTGAGATCGTCCATCTGCTCGGGCGCGTCCTCGAAAACGACGAACGGGGAGGCGTTGACCATGGGCAAGGCTAAGCTGCCACCTCTGGGGTGGGGCGATGTTGCCAACGGGATGATCCGGGTCCGTCAGCAGAAGACCGGAACCCCGCTGATGATCCCCATCCTCCCGGAGCTGAAAGCAGCGTTGGCCGACTTGCCCAAGGACGCACCTGCCTTCTTGCTGACGGAGTATGGTCGCCCTTACTCAGCGGCTGGCTTCGGAAACTGGATGCGGGATCGGTGCGACGAGGCGGGGTTGCCCAACTGTGCATCGCATGGTCTGCGTAAGGCTTGTGCCCGGCGTCTGGCCGAGGCGGGTTGCACCATTCACCAAATCAAGTCGATCACCGGCCACAAGACCGACGCAGAAGTGCATCGCTACACGGCGAAAGCGGATCAAGTTCGGCTCGCTCACAGCGCGTTCGAGAAGCTGCAAGACAGCGCCAACAACCCGAAACCTGCTAACCCCCTCTGAAAGGTTAGCAAACACGAGGAAAAACCCCATGCGTTCCAATATCTTAGCGGAGGAAGTGGCAGCCCGTAGGGGAGTCGAACCCCTCTTCCCAGGTTGAAAACCTGGTGTCCTAACCGATAGACGAACGGGCCTTGTCCGGCGTGGGCGGTGTTTAGGGCAGTGGATTTTGCCTTGCAAGCGGATTCTTCGGACCCGCCGGACATCAGCCGGGCCGGGCCTCGGCGGCGTCCTCGATCTGCATCTGGACCGTCGTCCGGCCCTGCCAGTGATTGAGATCCAGCCGTCCGGCAACGTGGATCCTGTGGCCCTGACGGTCCGCAAGGAATGTTCCCATCGGTCCGTCCAGGGCGCCGAAGGCCACCGCCTCGACGTCCGAGGACAGGCCGTCCGACAGCCGCAGGCGGACATGGCGTCCGCCCAAGCGCCGGAACCCGCGCGGGATCACGTCGGCAAGGGCGAAGCGCGGCGCCGGGGCGCCGTGTCCGAAGGGGCCGGCCCTTTCGATCTCGGCCACGAGGCCGACCGTCACCGCCTGCGGCATGAGGAGACCCGAAAGGGTCAGGTCGGACGGCCCGCCGGCACCCGCGCCCTGCCGTGCGAGAAGCTCTGCGAGGCGGCCCATCGCATCCTCGATCCGGTCCGGAAGAACCGTCAGGCCCGCAGCCATCCGATGGCCGCCGCCCCGCACGAGCAGCCCCTCTGCCGCGACGCGATGAACCGCGGCGCCGAGGTCCACCCCGGCGACCGAGCGCCCCGATCCCTTGCCTTCGGCGCCCGAGATGCCGATCACGACGGCGGGCCGGTTCGTCGCCTCCTTCAGCCGCGCCGCGACGATTCCGACGACGCCGGGGTGCCAGCCGTCGCCGGCGGCCCAGACGAGCGGTCCCGCGATGCCACGCGCTTCGGCCTGGGCGAGCGCGGCCTCGCGCACGGCGGCCTCGATCGCGCGCCGCTCCTCGTTCAGCGCGTCGAGCCGCCGCGCAAGCGCTTCGGCTTCCCGCGGATCGGTGGTGGCAAGCAGCCGCGCACCGAGGTCCGCCGCGCCGATCCGGCCGCCGGCATTGACCCTCGGGCCCAGCACGAAGCCCAGATGGTAGGCTGTCGGCGGACGGTCGAGCCGGGCAATGTCGGCCAGTGCCCTGAGCCCCTCGCGTCCCCGCATCGCCATCACCTTGAGGCCCTGCCGGACGAGCGCTCGGTTCACGCCGACGAGCGGCGCGACATCGGCGACGGTGGCCAGTGCCACGAGGTCGAGCATGGCCATGAGGTCGGGGCCGGTCACACCCTCGGACCGCAGAAGCCGGTTCGCCTCGACGAGCATCAGGAACACGACCGAGGCGGCGCAGAGATGACCGAGCGCGCCATCCTCGTCCTGACGGTTGGGGTTCACCACGGCGAACGCCGGCGGCAGGGTCTCGGACGCGAGGTGGTGGTCGAGCACCACGACATCGGCTCCGGCCGCGGCGGCGATCGGCGCATGGCTCAGGGTTCCGCAATCCACGCAGAGGATAAGGCCGTGCGCGCGTGCAAGCGCCGCCATCGCCGCTTCGTTGGGCCCGTAGCCCTCGTCGATGCGGTCGGGAATGTAGAGCGTCGCATCCCGGTCCATGGCGCGGAGCCACAGAAGGACCAGCGCGGCGGCGGCGCCGCCATCGACATCGTAGTCGGCAAAGACCGCAATGCGTTCCCGGTCGCGCACCGCGCGGAGGAACCGGGCGGCCGCAAGGCCCATGTCGCGCAGGCTGCGGGGATCGGGCAGAAGATCGCGGATCTGCGGGTCGAGGTGGCGCGCGGCCTCGGCGGCACCGACGCCCTGCCCGGCAAGGAGGCGGGCCAGGGGCAGCGGAAGGCCGGCATCGCGGGCGATCGCCTCGGCCTGCCGCTCTGTCCCGGGCGGCGGGCCGATCCAGCGCCGTCCGGTCACCGAACGTTCGACGTTGAGGAATGCTGCCATCGCCCTCGGGTGTCGCGCGAAAGATGGCGGAGCGCAAGCACCCGTCGCGGTGGTCTGCGCGGATCCCGGGGCAGGCACGCCAGCGTGTGATGGCCCGGTTCCGCGGGCACGGGCCGGTCGGGCCCCGCCACCCGGGTGAGGAGGGGGCGCGGAAGCCGGGGCTCAGCGCATCGGGGTGCGGTACTCGATCCGCCGGACCGATCCGGTCTTCGACCGCATCAGGATCGTTTCCATCGTGACCCAGCCGGGTTCCCGCCGGATTCCGCCGACGAGACTGCCGTTGGTCACGCCCGTCGCGGCGAAGATCACGTCGCTCTGCACGAGGTCGTCGCGGGTGTAGACACGGTCGAAGTTGGTGATCCCCGCCTTGCGCGCGCGCGCGCGCTCGTCGTCGTTGCGGAACAGGAGCTTGCCGAAGAACTGACCGCCCATGCACTTGAGCGCGGCCGCCGCGAGCACCCCCTCGGGGGCACCGCCCGAGCCCATGTACATGTCGATGCCCGTCTTGTCGGCCTCGGCGGTGTGCATCACGCCGGCAACGTCCCCGTCGGTGATGAGCCGGATGGACGCCCCGGTAGAGCGGATCTCGGCGATCAGGTGCTCGTGGCGGGGACGTTCGAGGACGCAGACCATGATGTCGCCGGTCGAGCATCCCTTGGCGGCGGCGAGCGCCGAGACGCGCTCGGACGGGGTCATCGCCATCGTCACGGTGCCGGGCTTGAAGCCGGGTCCGATGGCGAGTTTCTCCATGTAGACGTCGGGCGCGTGCAGAAGCGTGCCGCGCGGTGCCATGGCGATGACGGTCAGCGCGTTCGGCATGTCCTTGGCGGTCAGCGTCGTGCCCTCCAGCGGGTCGAGCGCGATGTCCACCTCGGGGCCGTGTCCCGATCCGACCTCCTCGCCGATGTAGAGCATCGGAGCCTCGTCCCGCTCGCCTTCGCCGATGACGACCACGCCCCGGATGTCGAGCAGGTTCAGCTGGGTGCGCATCGCGTTCACCGCCGCCTGGTCGGCAGCCTTCTCGTCGCCCCGGCCGATCAGCCGCGCCGCGGCAAAGGCGGCCGCCTCGCTGACCCGGGCAAGGCCCAGCGACAGCATCCGGTCCTGGAATTCGGTCTTATCGGCCACGTCCGTCCCTCCTGCCGCCCTTCCGCGCACGTGGGCCAAGCCTTAGACGCGCGGCAGGGGCGCGGCAAGCGCGGTTGCGCTACCGGTCCGGCAGACCTCCCTTGTCACACCTCCTCGATCCGTATCGCCACCGGCTCGCCGACCACGACGCCGGTGGCGGGCAGGCGCGCGAATGCGTGGTCCATCGCGTCGCGCGTGGTCCGGTGGGTGACGATCAGCACCGGAGCCGAGGTGTCGGCGTGCCCGTACTGGCGCATCCGGTCGATCGAGACGCCTTCCTCGCCGAGGACGGTCGCCACCTTTGCCAGCGCTCCGGGCTTGTCGATCAGTTTCATCCGCAGGTAATGCGGGGCAGGGGCGGCGGCCTTTGCGGGCTGCGGTTCCGTAAGGGTCGCGGCAGGCTGGCCGAAGGTGGAAAGCCGGGTCCCGCGCGCGATCTCGATGACGTCCGACATCACCGCGCTCGCGGTCGGCCCCTGGCCCGCCCCCGCGCCCCTGAGCACGATCTGGCCTGCGCTGTCGCCTTCGAGCACGACCATGTTGGTGCCGCCCTGAAGCTGGCCGAGCGGGCTGTCCGCCGGGACGAGGCAGGGCGACATGCGCTGTTCCAGTCCGCGGCCGGTCATCTGGGCCACCCCGAGAAGCTTGATGCGGAAGCCCATGTCCGCCGCCTGCCGGATGTCCTCGATCGCGATCCTGCCGATGCCCTCAATCTCGACCGCGCCGAAGCTGACACGGGTGCCGTAGGCGATGGCGGCGAGCAGGCTGAGCTTGTGCCCGGCGTCGATGCCGCCGACGTCGAGGCTCGGGTCTGCCTCGAGATACCCGAGCTGCCGCGCCTCCTCGAACACCGTCTCGTAGGAAAGGCCGGCGGATTCCATCCGGGTCAGGATGTAGTTGCAGGTGCCGTTCATCACGCCCATCACGCGGCGGATCTCGTTGCCGGCAAGGCCTTCGGTCAGCGCCTTGACCACGGGGATGCCGCCCGCGACCGCCGCCTCGAAGCGGATCACGTGGCCCTTCCTCTCGGCGGCCTCGGCCAGGGACTGACCATGCAGGGCGAGCATCGCCTTGTTGGCGGTCACAACGTCCTTGCCCGCGGCTATGGCCGCCTCGGTCGCGGCCCTCGCCGGCCCGTCCGCGCCCCCCATGAGTTCCACGAACACATCCACGTCGGGTCGTTCGGCAAGCCGGATCGGGTCGTCCTCCCAGGCATAGGGCGAGAGGTCGATGTCGCGGTTCCGGCCCCGGTCGCGGGCCGAGACAGCGGTTATGGCGATCGCCCGGCCCGCGCGGCGTTCGAGCAGCGGGCCGTGCCGGGCGATGATCTTCACGACGCCCGCCCCGACCGTGCCGAGTCCGGCGATGCCAAGTCGCAAGGGGTCGGACATGGTCGCTCCTTCTTGGGCGGATCGGGCTCCGGAGCGGGTGTTATCCTGTCGTTCCGCCCGGTGCAATCCGCGGGTCAGGGCGATCGGGTCCCGGGGACGGGGTCCGGGGAGGGAACGGGGACGGAGCCCGGGCGGGCAGGTCAGGGCGGGCAGGTCAGGGCAAGGCCCCGCGCAGCGCATCGGCGCGGCGCCGCAGGGCCGATGCGTCGGATGCAAGTGTCTGCGCCGGCGCGGGCGACGGCGACGCGGCAGGGGCGGAGGCAGAGGCAGGGATCTGGTCCGCCGGGAGGAGCGCGGGATAGGGGGCCGCCAGAGCCTCCGGATCGGCCGGGCCCGAGACCTCGGGAAAGCCGGTGCAGCCGCCGGCGGCGACGGTCAGGGCTATCACCTTCCAGACCGGATGCATCGCGGACCTCCTTGCCCGGCGACCCGCCGGACACCTGTCCCGGCAGCCGGGTACCATCCCCGGCGGATCCGAGGCCGCCAGCCTAGAGCCTGTCCGACAAAAGTGGAATCCGGTTTTGTCGAGAGACAGGAGACCACCAAGAAGAGACAGGACCCCCGGCGCAACAAGGGGCTTGGACCGGCGATGTGTCCCGGGCGGCACAGGATGTCGTTCCCAGACGTGCGCGTCCCGCCTGAGACGTGGATGGTCCGCGGTGCCAGCAGGGGGAGAGACGGCATGAGGATCGGATTCATCGGATTGGGAAGCGCCGGGGGAAACCTGGCCGGGACGTTGCTGCGCAACGGCGTCGATCTCACCGTCCTCGACCTCGACGCCGCGCGGGTGGCGGATTTCGTCGCGCGGGGGGCGCGGGCGGGCACGGCGCCGGCCGAGATGCTGACCCGCTGCGGCACGGTCATCACCTGCCTGCCGTCGCCGAAGGCCTCCGCGGCGGTCGTCGAGGGGCCGGGGGGACTTCTGGAGGCCATGGGCGAGGGCCGCATCTGGCTCGAGATGTCCACCACCGACGAGGCCGAGGTGAAGCGCCTGAACGAAAAGATCGTGGCCAGGGGCGGCCGCATGGCCGACGTGCCGGTCTCGGGCGGGGTCCACCGCGCCGCAACCGGCAACATCTCGGTCTTTGCCGGATGCGACCGCGAGACCTTCGAGCGGGTGCTGCCGATCCTGTCGATTGTCGGGCGCAGCGTGCTCCACACGGGCCCGCTCGGGTCGGCCAGCGTGCTCAAGGTGATGACCAATTACCTTGCCACGGCGAATCTCCTGACGCTCTGCGAGGCGCTGGTGACCATGAAGGCGGCCGGGATGGATCTTGCCACGACCTACGAGGCGATCCGCATTTCCTCGGGCAACTCCTTCACGCACGAGACCGAAAGCCAGCTCATCCTGTCGGGGTCGCGCGACGTGAACTTCACCATGGATCTGGTCCAGAAGGACATCGGGCTGTTCCAGAAGATCGCCGAGGCGCATGGCGTGCCGCTCGAGATCTCGCCGCTGATGATCCGCATCTTCACCGACGCGCAGGCGCGCTACGGCGAACGGGCGCAGTCCGACCGGGTGATCGAGCGGCTCGAGGAGGCGACGGGGCTGTCGGTCCTCGCCGAGGGTTTCCCGCAGGAACTCGTGGACACCGAACCCGAAGGTCCCGGCGCCGAGATCGTCCCGAAGGGCAGGCGGGGCTGACGAAGAGCCGGCAGACGGCCGTCCGGCAGCCGGTCAGGCGTTCGGATCGAAGACGACCTGGCTCGCGAAACGCGGGCGCGTGGTGATGAACGTGTCGTACCAGCGGGGTGTCAGCCCCACGTTGAACACCGGGCTGAAGGCCATGAAGGTTTCGACCAGGACCACCGTGTCGCCCACCGGCATCGTCGGAATCCGGTCCTTGGAGAGGGCGATCGTGGCATCCGTCTGGACCGGATACTTCGTCGTGTTCGTCGAATACGACCAGGCGATGCGGTAGGTGTTCAGATCGGCGTCCCAGTAGACGCTCGACACCCGCAGGACGGTCGGCTGGCTGGAGAACGTGAGGTAGTCGAACACGGTGTTCAGGCCCCTCATGTAGGCCGGGGAGACCGTCTCGGTCTGGCGCGACAGCATGTCGGCGATCGTGTAGGCGGCCTTCAGGTTCACGTTCTTCTGGCGGTAGGCGTCGAAGAACGTGAACGATGCCATGTACCACCAGAGCAGGAAGGTCGAGGCCAGCACCCCTTCGATCGGGGTGGAGCCGCGGCCATCGGTGGCGAAGAACGAAAGCCTGACGCGAAGTCTGCGGAGCAGGGTCATGGTCAGCTTCCTGGCGCGGGTTCGTTGACGAAGGCCGTGGCGGCGATCAGCGCGTAGGCTCCGGTATTGTCCTTCGGCAGGGAAAAGCCGAGCCCGGCCGTCGGGAAGAGCGGGTCGAACTTGGCGCAGGCCCGGATCAGCATCATCTCGTCGCTCGCGCCGGCGTTGAACTCCGTCACCGGCTGGATCGGCGCCGCGCGGTCCACGCAGGTCGGGCCGCTCGACAGCGGCTGCCACGTGCTGGTGCTGACAGGCCGAAGCTCCACCAGAAGCACGTTCAGGCAGTCGGGAATGATACCTGCGAGGTTGCAGATGTCCTTCTTGAGCGTGTCGTGATTGGGCGGCTGGTAGGTTCCGAGCCGCAGTCCGCGGACAGACATGTCAACGGCGCGCTCGAGCATGACGCTGCGGATCATGAGCACGCCCATCTCGACCGAGGACAGCACCAGCATCAGGAAGAACGGCGCGAAGATGACGAAGGGAATGGTCGATGACCCCTCGTCGTCGCGCGCCGCACCGCGCAGCCATGTCCGGAGCCTGTGCATCACCCGGTCCATCCTCAGTTCGTCAGCCGGAGCTTGTTGATCGAGCTCGCGATCGCCGAGAAGGCGGTCGAGATGTCGACGGTCGTGGCGGAATAGTAGTGCGCGGGCGAACTGGCGCAGTTGCGCAGAAGCGTCTGACCCTGCGTCGGCGCCTCGAAGCCGATCGAGAAGATCGTCACGCCGCGGGATTTTGCCGCGGTGCAGATGTCCTGCGTCTGGGCATCCTTGACCGCGGCGATCGCATCGACCGTCTCGCCGCCGCCGGGGCGCCACGCGTTGCGCACCGTGGTGCCGAAGGCGGGGCTGATGAGATAGTCGGCCACCCAGCGTACCGAAGCCTTCTGCCACACCTCCGGCCAGGTCAGGGGAATCGCGTCGCCAGGGTCGGCGGTGGTCGTGCAGGACGACCTCCCGCAGGTGGTGACCGACCCGTCGCCGTAGGGCTGGGCGCGCCATTGGCCGGTGGCCATGATATAGTACAGGTTGGTCGCGGCGTTGTAGATCGAGAACTGCGACCTGGACGTCGAGTTCGCCGCGAAGCTCGAGTTCCCCATGATGATCGAGTTGCCCTGCTGGTAGTTGGGCTTCAGCTTGTACTCGGTTGTGTTGGCGCCGTCGGTCATCACCACGACGACCTTCAGGGCTTCCTTGTTGTTGTAGGCGTAGGGACGGTCGCCGAACTGGGCCGGGCGCTTGCCCGCCGCGATGTAGGAGTCGACGACGCCCTGCATCGACGGATCGAGAAGGGCCGTCCCCCATTTCATCGCGATGTCGATCGAGGTGTTCCCGTCGGCGGTCAGACCGTCGATCACCGCCTTGAGCGCGGTGCGGTCGCCCGAGAAGGGCATGATGTCCCGCTTGCGCGCCTGCGAGCAGTTGTAGAGCGAGGGAGGAATGCTCGAGTAGAAGGGATCGAAGTTCCCGTTCCGCCGGTAGACGCGGTCCGTCGGGCCGAAGCCGAAGCTCATCGAGGTGGTCCTGAAGTCGGCGGCATCGAATTCCATGCAGTAGGACTTCGTGTGCGGGGCAGTCACGTTGAAATACTGCATCAGCTCGGGGCCGACGCTGACCTGGGTGTCGTAGGTGACGATCGACATCGAAAGCTTGCCGGCCTCGACCGAGTCGAACATCGTGTCGATGAACTCCTTGGCCGCGGGCTTCAGGTTGATGAGGCGGTTGTTCGAGTCCATGGACCCGGACACGTCGAGGACAAGCGAGATCTCGACCTGGCCGATGCGCTCCTCCGCGGTGCTGTCCGCAGGGGTGGTCAGTTCCTTGACGCCGACCATGTTCATGAACCAGGTGGGCATCTGTTCCGTCACGCTCGCCTGCACGGTGCGCCATTCGTTGAACGCCCCCTGATCGACGGTGATGTCCGAGTCCTTGGGCGGCGTCAGCCCGGCCTTGAGGAAGTAGTCCTTGACCACGGCCTTCGGCTCGAGCGTCTGGTTCAGGTCCGCCGCGGCGAGCACCGCGCGGTCGACGGTGTTCTGAAGGGTCGTCCTGCGCTCCTCGAAGCGCATCAGGTCGAGCGCGATCCCGGCGACGAGCAGCATGATGACGAAGCAGTAGAGCCCGAAGATGAGGAGCGAGCCCTCTTCGTCCCGTCCGAACCGCGCCGCGCGCCCGTTCAGGCGCGTCCTGATGGCTGCGACTGAAACCGACCCCGAATTCAACATCACTCGTCTCCCCAGGCGGAATCGCGGCGGACTGCTACTTGGCCCGAGCCGGCAGTTATCCGTCGAGATGCGGCGAAAATGAGGCGAAGGGGGCCCGGGGAGGGGGATTTGCCGCGAACCGGGAACATCCGCGCCCTGCCGCGCGGACTGTCCGGATGAAGGAAACGACGCCCGCAGGAAGCGCGGTCCCGTCCCGTTCGCCGGCCCCGCCGCGAAGGGTGCAATCTTCACGACTTGCCTCTAGTGTCCCGAGTCGGGACGCGGGCTCGTCGTGCCGTCGGGGCTGGCGGCGGCTGGCGGCGTGTCCCGCGCAAGGGAGGATTTCCGATGGAGCATGACCGTGAACCGAGCTTCCGGCAGTCGGTGGATCTCATGTTCAGCCGGGCCGTCGCGGCGATGGATCTTTCGCCGGGGCTGGAAGAAAAGATTCGCGTCTGCAACTCGACCTACACGGTGCGCTTCGGCGTCAGGCTGCGCGGCCGGATCGAAACCTTCACCGGCTACAGGTCCGTCCACTCCGAGCATTTCGAGCCGGTCAAGGGCGGCATCCGGTTTGCCCTGTCGGTGAACCAAGACGAGGTCGAAGCGCTTGCCGCGCTGATGACCTACAAGTGCGCGCTGGTCGAGGCGCCGTTCGGCGGGGCGAAGGGCGGGCTCTGCGTCGATCCACGCCAGTACGAGACGCACGAGCTGGAGCAGATCACGCGGCGCTTCGCCTACGAGCTCATCAAGCGCGACCTCATCAACCCGAGCCAGAACGTCCCCGCCCCGGACATGGGCACGGGCGAGCGCGAGATGGCCTGGATTGCCGACCAGTACGCGCGGATGAACACGACCGACATCAACGCCCGCGCCTGCGTGACGGGCAAGCCCTTGAACTCGGGCGGCATCCACGGCCGGGTGGAGGCAACGGGACGGGGCGTGCAGTTCGCGTTGCGCGAGTTCTTCCGGCACTCCGAAGACCGCGCCCGGGCCAGGCTGTCGGGCGATCTCGACGGCAAGCGTGTGATCGTGCAGGGATTCGGGAACGTGGGCTACCATGCCGCCAAGTTCCTCTCCGAAGAGGACGGTGCCGTCGTCGTCGCGATCATCGAGCGTGACGGCGCGATTTCCAACCCTGCGGGGCTCGATGTCGAGGCTGTGCACCGGCACATGCGGGACACCGGCGGCGTCAGGGATTTTCCGGGCGCCGAGTACCACCAGAACGGCGCGGCGCTTCTCGAGGCAGAGTGCGACATCCTCATCCCCGCGGCCCTAGAAGGCGTGATCCATATCGGCAATGCGGGGAGCATCCGCGCGCCGCTGATCGTCGAGGCCGCGAACGGGCCGATCACCGCCGGGGCCGACGAGATCCTGCGCACCCGGGGGGTCGTCATCATCCCCGACCTCTACGCCAACGCGGGCGGTGTGACCGTCAGCTACTTCGAATGGGTGAAGAACCTCAGCCACATCCGCTTCGGCCGGATGCAGCGCCGTCAGGAAGAGGCGCGGCACATGCTGCTCGTCGAGGAGCTGGAGCGGCTTTCGGCGGACAAGGGACTGGGCTGGACGCTGTCGCCCGATTTCAAGGACCGCTATCTGCGCGGGGCCGACGAGCTGGAGCTTGTGCGGTCGGGACTCGATGACACGATGCGGATCGCCTACCAGTCCATGCGCGAACTCTGGCTGGGGCGGCACGACGTGACCGACCTGAGAATGGCGGCCTACATCGTCGCCATCGGCCGGGTCGCGGCAAGCTATACGGCCAAGGGCCTGTAGGGACAGCCGGATTCCACGCGCCGCGGAATCGACTCGGATCCTTCCGTCCTTTCCCGCCGCCGGTGGTCCGCCCTGGGCTGGACGCGGAATTCCGGCCATGATGTCCGGCCGGTTCCGCGCGTGAGCAAGAACAGACCGTTAACGCTGGCGAAACGGGCTGCCCAGACCCCTTGTTTTCCTGGATTCTCACGAGTTCCCCCTCGCAGAGACAAACCCCCGAAATCACGCGGATTGTCCGGAGCGCCCCAATTCCGCCACAGATGCTGCGGCAAGTATGGCGAGGCGGGGGCGCTGATCGGTCGGCTGCGTGAGTCCATGGCCACAGTCGAGGAGAAGCGTGTGATGGTACTTTTCCCGAAGTTGCGGATCCGACGTATCAGGTCCTTCTCGAGAAGACAGGACGGCGCCGTGACAGTCGAAGCTGTTCTCTGGCTTCCGTTCTTCGTGCTCATGATTGCCTTCGCGACCGACGTTTCGCTCGTCTTCCATGCGAACAGCCGGATCCTGAGGGTCGCGCAGGACGTCAACCGCGCGATCTCGGTCGGGCGGATCACGTCCACTGCCGATGCCCAGGCAGCCATCGTCAAGATGCTTCCGAACTACAAGAACGTGAGCGCCAAGGTCGACGTGACCAACGGGATCATCACCGCCGACGTCAGCGTTCCGGTCTCGAGCGTCGTCGCCATCGGAACTGTGTCGAAGATCATGTCGATGAACATCAACGTTCGCAGCCAGCAGTACGCGGAGCAATAGCATGCCGAACCAAGCGATGCGCCGTTTTGCACGGACCGAGGACGGCGCCATGACCGTCTTCAACCTGTTCATGTTCGTCATGCTTGCGAGCCTGCTCGGCCTGTCACTGGACGTCGCCAACGCCTACAAGGTCCGGACCGAGCTTCAGATCGCGGCCGACACGGCGAGTCACGCAGCGCTGTACAACAGGGCGACCTACACCGCCGCCGAAGCCACGAACAAGGCTCTGGAGATCGCCTCGTTCAACCTCGCGGGCAACCCCGAGAGCGGACAGGCCGTCAAGGTCGCGGACGTGCAGTTCGGGACATGGGACGACGAGGCCAGGGTGTTCACCCCGAACGCCGCGTCGAAGTCGGCCGTCAAGGTCACGGCCCAGCGCGACACCGCGCGCGGGAACGGTGTCTCCCCCTACCTGCTGCAGTTCGCCGGGCTCGAGGACTGGGACGTCACGACGACCTCGATCGCCGAAACCTACCGCCCGGCCTGCCTGCGAGAAGGCTTCGTCGCCGAGGATGTGGTGGACATCCAGTCGAACAACGGATTCTACAACGGCTTCTGCCTGCACTCGAACACCTACATCTCGGTGAACCAGAACAACTACTTCGAGGCCGGAACCGTGGTGTCGATGCCCAACACCGACAACCTGGACCTGCCGGCGTCGGGCTTCACCAAGAACGCGGGCCTCGAGCAGGCCCTGCGCGAAGCCTTCTACCAGATCCGCATCGTCAAGCGGATCCAGCCGATGATCACGAGCCTTCTGGCGGGCGAGACGACCTATCGGCCCGACTACATCACCAGCGGGACCGTCATCAACGTGTCGGGCAAGACGCTGTCCACCAGCAACTTCACCCAGGGACGCATCCACAGGCTGACGTGCAACCAGGGCAACAAGGTGACGCTGAACAGCGGAACCTACAAGAACGTCGTGATCATCTCGTCCTGCCCGGTGACCTTCTCGAACGGGGTCATCCTCGAGGACGTGGTGCTCGGCAACACCAGCACGGATGCGCAGTCCTTCTACGCCTCGCAGGTCCAGATCGGCAGGGACGACACGTGCGCAACGGGCGGAGGCGCGCAGCTTCTGACGCTCGGCGGGCTGAAGGTCGCCGCGAACATGCAGATCTACGGCGGCCAGATCATCGCGGCCGGCGATGTTGAGTTCGCCGCCAACGCCGACGGGATCGAAGGCGCATCGATCGTGGCAGGCGGCACGATCTCGGGGACCTCCAACATGTCGATGGGCCTGTGCGGCAACGGCATGGAGGACAACTTCGAACTCGACTACTACCGGATCGTCGGCTGAGCAGGCGAAATCCCGGCTGGGCGGCCCGGCTTGCCCCGGGCGTTCCTGTCCTGCGGCGACCGGATTGACGGGACGCCCCCCCGGGTCTGGTCCGACGCCGGGTGCAGCGCGCCGAAGGGCGGGCCCTTTGCGACAGCGAATGTCGCAAAGGGCCTTGGACTTCCCGGCACTGTTGGTAGTGTCACGGAGGGGCAGGGTGACGCAGGGGCGACGTCCCGGCCGGACGTGCGAGGCGGAAATGGGCTACTCGGGCTTCAAGGTCATCGCGGAAGGGCTGCTGGGCAACAAGGGCTGGAAACCCGTCTGGCGCAACCCCGAGCCCAAGACCGAATACGACGTGGTCATCATCGGGGGCGGCGGCCATGGGCTCTCGACGGCCTATTACCTGGCCAGGAACCACGGCATCCGGAACGTTGCGGTCTTGGAAAAGGGCTACCTCGGGGGCGGCAACGTGGGCCGCAACACGACCATCGTGCGCGCCAACTACTTCCTGCCCGGCAACCAGGAATTCTACAGCCATTCTCTGAAGCTGTGGGAAGGGCTCGAGTCCGAGCTGAACTACAACGTGATGCATTCCCAGAGGGGTCTCATCAACCTCTTCCACTCCGACGGCCAGCGCGACGCCTTCGCCCGCCGCGGCAACGCGATGATCAACCAGGGCGACGACGCGATCCTCCTTGACCGCGAAGGCGTGCGACGGCATCTGCCCTACCTCGACTTCGACAACCACCGCTTCCCAGTCTACGGGGGCCTCCTCCACCCGCGCGGCGGCACGGCACGGCACGACGCCGTGGCCTGGGGTTATGCGCGCGGCGCGGACAGCCGGGGCGTCGACCTGATCCAGAACTGCGAAGTGACGGGCATCGACATAGATGGCGGGAAAGTGAAAGGCGTCCGGACCAGCCGGGGCGCGATCCGGGCCAAGAAGGTTGGAATTGTCGTAGCCGGCCGCTCGGGCCAGGTCGCGGCGATGGCCGGGATGCGGCTGCCGATCGAGTCCCATGTCCTGCAGGCCTTCGTGACCGAGGGGCTGAAGCCCGTCATCCACCACGTGGTCAGCTTCGGCATGGGTCACTTCTACATCAGCCAGTCCGACAAGGGCGGCCTCGTCTTCGGCGGCGACCTCGACTTCTATGCCTCCTATGCGGCGCGGGGGAACCTGCCCATGGTCGAGCACGTCATGGAGGCCGGGATGAGCCTGATGCCCATGATCGGCAAGGCCCGCGTCCTGCGGTCCTGGGGGGGCATCATGGACATGTCGCCCGACGGCTCGCCAATCATCGACAGGACGCATATCGACGGTCTCTTCATCGACTGCGGCTGGAACTACGGCGGCTTCAAGGCCGTGCCCGCCAGCGGATGGTGCATGGCCCATCTGATGGCCACCGGAGAACCCCACCCCGTCGCCCGCCGCTACCGCCTCGACCGCTTCCTGACCGGCCACCTCATCGACGAGGAAGGCAAGGGCAGCCAGCACAACCTGCATTGAGAATGCCATGCGCCTGACCTGCCCCCTCTGCGGCGACCGCGACCACCGGGAATTCTACTACTACGGTGCCTCCGACTATCTTCGCCGCCCCGGCCCCGAGGCCGACGACGCGGCCTGGGACAACTACCTGCACCTGCGCGACAACCCGGCGGGCGTCCTGAAAGAGGTCTGGCAGCACGAATACGGCTGCGCATCCTGGATCGAGGTGACGCGGAACACCGTCACGCACGAGGTTCTCGGCGCGCGTCTCGTCGCCGACCGCGGCGCAGGCGGCCCCGACAGGCCCAGGCGCGCCCGCCGCGCCGCGAAAGGCGGTGAGGCATGAGGATCGAGAACAGGGGCCGCCTCGACCGCCGCGTGCCGGTGGGCTTCCGCTTCGACGGCAAGGACCACATCGGGTTCGAGGGCGACACGCTCGCCTCGGCGCTGCTGGGCGAGGGGGTGCGGGTCATCGGCCGGTCCTTCAAGTACCATCGTCCCCGGGGCGTGCTGACCGCCGGGTCGGACGACCCGAACGGCCTGGTCACGGTCGGGTCGGGCGCGGCGCAGGTTCCGAACGTCCGCGCGACGATGCAGGAGATCTACACGGGCCTCGACGCCCGCAGCCAGAACGCCTGGCCCTCGCTGGGTTTCGACGTCATGGCGGTCAACGACATGCTCTGGCGCTTTTTGGGCGCGGGCTTCTACTACAAGACCTTCATGTGGCCGCGCGCCTTCTGGGAAAAGCTCTACGAACCTGCGATCCGCCGTGCTGCCGGGCTCGGGGCGCTTTCGGCGCTGACGAACGAGGCGAAGTACGAAAAGGCGTTCGCCTACTGCGATCTACTCGTGATCGGCGCGGGCCCCGCCGGCCTGATGGCCGCGCTGACCGCTGCGCGGGCCGGCGCGGATGTCATCCTCGCCGACGAGGATCGCCAGATGGGCGGACGGCTTCTCGCCGAAGAGGAGGAGGTCGGTGGCAAGCCCGGCCACCTCTGGGCCGCCGAAGTCGTCGACGAACTCCGCGCCATGCCCAACGTCCGGCTGATGCCGCGGACGACCGTCACCGGCGCCTACGACCATGGCACCTACTCCGCCCTGGAACGGGTGGGCCTGCATCTCCCCAGCCCGTCCGCGGACCTGCCCATGGAGTGCTTCTGGCGCATCGTCGCCCGGCGCGCGATCCTTGCCGGCGGCGCGCACGAGCGCATGATCGCCTTTCCGGCGAACGACCGTCCCGGCATCATGACGGCCTCGGCTGCGCGGGCCTTCCTGAACCGCTGGGGCGTTTCGCCCGGCAAGCGCGTCACGGTGTTCGGCAACAACGACAGCGCCCACCGCACCGCCTGCGACCTCCAGGCGGCGGGCGTCTCGGTCGCCGCCATCATCGACACGCGGGAAGACGCCGCCGCGCCGCAGGGCTTCGACGTCATCGCGGGCGGACAGGTCGTCGAAACTGCCGGACGCCTCGGGCTGAGTTCCATCACCGTCCGCTCGGCCACCGGTTCTCTGCGCGAAATCCGTACCGACTGCCTCGCCGTGTCGGGCGGCTGGAACCCCTCGGTCCACCTGACCTGCCACATGAACGGCCGTCCGGTCTGGGACGACTCCATCGCAGCCTTCGTCCCGAAGGATGGCGCAATCCCCGGTCTCGAAGCCGTCGGCGCCGCGGCCGGCCACTTCAGCACCGCCGCCGCGCTGGCGGATGGCAGGGCCGCGGCCAGCCGGGCCCTCTCCGACCTCGGCCGGAAGGGCGCCAGGACCGAACTCCCCGCCGCCGAAGATGCCCCCTTCTCGATCCGCGCCTTCTGGGAGGTGTCCACGCCGAAATACACGCGCGCCTGGCTCGACTTCTCGAACGACGTGACGGCCAAGGACGTGCGCCTCGCCGCGCAGGAGAACTTCGCCTCGGTCGAGCACATGAAGCGCTACACCACGCTGGGAATGGCTCCCGACCAGGGCAAGACAGCGAACGTTCCTGCGCTCGCGATCCTCGCCGACGCGACGGGCCGGGCGATCCCCGAAACCGGGACCACGACCTTTCGCCCCCCCTACACCCCGGTCTCCATCGCCGCGATGGGCGCCGGCGCCCAGGGCCCCGGTTTCGCCCCGCAGCGGTTCACCACCTCGCACCGCGCCTCGGCGGAACGCGGCGCGCCGATGATCGAGGCGGGCCTCTGGTATCGCCCCAGCTATTTCCTCCGGCCCGGCGAAAAGACCTGGGCCGAATCCTGCGCCCGCGAAGTGCACATGGTCCGCACCCGCGTCGGCGTGGCCGATGTCTCCACCCTCGGCAAGATCGACATCCAGGGCGCGGACGCGGCGAAGTTCCTCGACCTCGTCTATACCAACACCTTCTCGACGCTTCCCGTGGGCAAGGTCCGTTACGGCCTGATGCTCCGTGAAGACGGGATGGTGCATGACGACGGCACGACCGCGCGGCTGGGCGAAGCCCATTACCTGATGACGACGACAACGGTCGCCGCGGGACCCGTGATGAAGCATCTGGAGTTCATCCATCAGGCGCACGTTCCCGACTGGGACGTCCGGATGATCTCGGTCACCGAGAGCTGGGCGCAGTTCGCCATCGCCGGTCCGCTCGCCCGGAACCTCCTCGACACGATGCTCGCCGAGCCCCTCGACGCAGCGGCCTTCCCGTTCATGGCCTGCGGCGAGGTCACGGTGATGGGCGTCAGGGCACGGCTCTTCCGCATCTCGTTCTCGGGCGAGGTCGGTTTCGAGATTGCCGTCCCCTCGCGCTGTGGCGAGGCGCTCTACCGCGATCTGGTCGCCCGGGCCGAGAGCCTCGGCGGCGGTGCCTACGGGATGGAGGCGCTGAACGTCCTCCGGATCGAAAAGGGCTTCATCACCCATGCCGAAATCCACGGGCGGATCACCGCGTTCGACCTCGGGATGCAGGGCATGGTCAGCCAGAAGAAGGACTGCATCGGCAAGGGCGCCGCGCGCCGGCCAGGCCTGAACGGTCCGGAGCGCGAGCAGCTCGTGGGGCTGAAGCCGGTTCAGGCGGGCAAGATGCTGACGGCGGGGGCACATCTCTTCAAGCAGGGCGATCAGGCGATCAGCGCCAACGACCAGGGCTATGTCACCTCGGTCTGCTTCTCGCCGACGCTCGGACATCCGATCGGGCTCGGCTTCCTCAGGAACGGCCGCGCCCGGAAGGGCGAGGTGATCCGCTTCGTGGATCACCTGCGTCACTCGGATTTCCTTGTCGAGGTGACCGATCCGATGTTCTTCGACCCCGAGGGAGGGCGGATGCGTGGCTAGCCTGATCGAAAAGACCGCCTGCGACGGGCTTCTGCCCCTGGCCGCAGGGCCGCTCTCGCTCGCGGAAGTCGACATCGGGCCGATCGTCTCGGTGGCCCCTTTCCTCGGACGCCTCGATGCCGTCGATGCCGCCCTGGGGAAGCTGGGACTGGGCTTTCCGGCACCGAACACGACGATCACTGCGGGGACTGCGGCAATCGTCTGGACCGGGCGCGAGCAGGCCTTCCTCATCGGTGCGGATGGCGGTGCGGATGGCGGGATGCTTGAGGGACTGGCGGCGCTGACCGACCAGAGCGACGGCTGGGCGGTCATGGAGCTTGCAGGGCAGGGGTGGCGCGACGCGCTTGCAAGGCTCGTCGGCATCGATCTGCGGCCGCGCGCCTTCCTGCCCGGACAGGCGGCGCGGACGCCGCTCAATCACATGCCGGCCGTCATCTGGTGCCTGGCCGAGGATCGGGTGCGCATCATGTGCTTCCGCTCGATGGCGAAAACCGCGGTCCACGAACTGCACGCCGCGATGGCGTCCGTCGCGGCGCGTGCCCGCGGCTGACGGTCCGGTCACCCTGCCGTCCACGGCGGGGGGGGGGGGGGCCGGACGAGGCCCGCCCTTGCGGGAGGCGGGTTCAGGCCCGATAGTCGGCCGGATGAGTCTGCCTCCCGGGTTCCTTGACGATCTGCGCACGCGCATCACCCTAAGCCAGGTGGTGGGCCGCAAGGTCATGTGGGACGAAAGAAAGTCGAACCGCGCCAAGGGCGACCTCTGGGCACCCTGCCCCTTCCACCAGGAAAGGACCGCCTCCTTCCATGTCGATGACCGGAAGGGCTTCTACTACTGCTTCGGGTGCCATGCGAAGGGCGATGCGCTCGGGTTCCTTCGCGCCACCGAGAACCTGAGCTTCATGGACGCGGTCGAGGCCCTGGCGCGCGAGGCGGGTATCCCGATGCCCGCGCAGGATCCGCGCGCGGCGGAAGCCGCCGGACGCAGGACGCAGCTTTATGAGGCGATGGAGGCCGCCGTCCGCCACTACAGGATGCAGTTGAAAGGGGCGGGCGGGGCGTCGGCGCGCGACTATCTGGCGCGGCGGGGGCTGTCGCAAGCCACGCTGGACCGTTTCGACATCGGCTGGGCGCCCGATGCGCGGCAGGGGGTGTTCACGGCGCTGACGGCGGGCGGGCACAAGGCCGAGGTGCTGGTTGCGGCGGGCCTCTGCGCCGAGCCGGAAGACAAGGGCGGCGGCAAGGGAGGCGCAGCCTACGACCGGTTCCGGGGCCGGATCATCTTCCCGATCCGCGACCACCGCGGGCGTTGCATCGCGCTGGGCGGCCGCTCGCTCGACCCGAACGCCCGGGCGAAGTACCTGAACTCGCCCGAAACCGAGCTTTTCGACAAGGGGCGCACCCTGTTCAACGCAGGGCCGGCCCGCGCGGCGGTGTCCAAGGGTCGTCCGCTGCTCGTCACCGAAGGCTACATGGACGTGATCGCGCTGGTCGAGGCCGGGTTCGAGGGCGCGGCCGCGCCCCTTGGCACCGCGATCACCGAAGACCAGCTTGCGATGCTCTGGACCATTCACCCCGAGCCGGTCGTCGCACTCGACGGCGATTCCGCCGGCATCCGCGCCGCGATGCGGCTCATCGACCTCGCGCTGCCGCGCATGGAGGCGGGGCAGGGGCTGCGCTTCGCGATCCTCCCCGACGGAATGGACCCGGACGACCTGATCCGCGCCCGCGGCGCGGATGCGATGCGGGCCGTGCTGGCCGCCGCCGAGCCGATGGTCGCGCTCCTGTGGCGCCGCGAGACCGAAGGGCAGGTTCTTGACAGCCCCGAGCGGAAGGCGGCGCTCGACAAGCGGCTGCGCGAGGTGATCCGGACGATCCGCGATCCGTCGATCCGCCGCCACTACGCGGCCGAGATCTCGCGCCTGCGGCACGAGGCTTTCGCCCCGCCGCCCCGGACCGGTCCAGCCGGTCCCGGACAGCGTGGCAGGGCGAGGGGCTTCGAGCGTTTTCGCGGACAGGGTCATCCTCTCGCCGCCACCAGGACCTCGCTTCTCGCACGGGCCGCCGGCCCGGGCAGCGAAGAATACCTGCGCGAGGCGATGATCCTTGCGATCGCGGCAGCGTATCCGGCCATCGTGTCCGAATTCGAGGCCGAGCTCGTGCGGACCGAGATGACCGGTCCCGATCATTCGGTCCTCCGCGACGCGATCCTGTCACGGGCCGCGGATGGCGTGTCCGGGGCGCCTCCTGCCCCGCTGGACCTGGAGCCGCAGGCGGCCCTTGAAAAGGTGCTGTCGCTCGCCCACGTCCGCATTGCACCGCCGCTCCGCCGCCCCGGCGAGACCGTCCTCGCGCGGCTCGCCCTGGCCGAGGAACTGGCCAAGCTTGCGGCGCGCCGCGGTGCCGCGGCCGAAATCGAGGAAGCGATGGACGATCTCGGCGGGATCGCGGACGAAGGGGTGACCTGGCGGCTCGCACGGGCCGCCGAGGCGCGCCGCCAGGCCGAAACGGCGAAGCGGTCCGACGACGCCGAGCCGGGCGAGGACCGGGCGGCGCTGTCGGCCGGGCTGCAACGCCTGATCGACAGCGAGGTATGGGTCAAACGCCGGTCCTGACATTTCCGGCACTGTGATTCGCACTATTGATTCGCTAGAACCCCCGGATGCGATTCGCCTGACCGCGAGCGTCCGACGACGACCCGAGGAGACCCGATGGCCGCCAAAGATACCGACGACGACAAGCCGGTCGAGCAGGATGCCGACGTTTCGCTCGACATGAGCCAGGCCGCCGTCAAGCGGATGATCGCCGAGGCGCGCGAGCGTGGATACATCACCTATGACCAGCTGAATTCGGTGCTTCCACCGGACCAGGTCGCGTCCGAACAGATCGAGGACGTGATGTCGATGCTGTCCGAAATGGGCATCAACATCATCGAGGAGGAGGAGGCCGACGAGGGTGAGGCCGCTGCCGGCAGTGCGGTGGTGGAAACCTCGTCCTCGCGCGAAATCGCCGTTGCGACCCCGGCAGGAGAGACGCTGGACCGGACCGACGATCCCGTCCGCATGTATCTGCGCGAGATGGGCTCGGTCGAGCTTCTGAGCCGCGAGGGCGAGATCGCCATCGCCAAGCGCATCGAGGCCGGGCGCAACACGATGATCGCCGGGCTTTGCGAAAGCCCGCTGACCTTTCAGGCCATCACCATCTGGCGCGACGAGCTGCTGAACGAGGACATCCTCCTGCGCGACGTCATCGACCTGGAGGCGACGTTCGGGCGCACGCTCGACGACTCCGAGATCGGCGAGGCGATCGGCGTCGGTGTGGACGAGGCCCCGGCGCGCCCGGACGCCGGCCCGGAGGAGACGCCCGATCTTGATGCGGACGGCAACCCCATCCTGCGCGAGACCGAGGAGGACGAGGATGACGAAGCCTCGGCGATGTCGCTCGCCGCGATGGAGGCGACGCTGAAGCCGCGGGTGCTCGAGACGCTCGAGGTCATCGCACGCGATTACGGCAGGCTGGCGGAGATGCAGGACTTGCGCATGTCCGCGACGCTGAACGAGGACGGGTCGTTCACGAGAGAGGACGAGGCCGCCTATCAGAAGCTCCGGTCCGAGATCGTGCTTCTGGTGAACGAGTTGCACCTGCACAACAACCGGATCGAGGCGCTGATCGACCAGCTCTACGGCATCAACCGCAAGATCATGTCGATCGACTCGAACATGGTGAAGCTGGCCGACGCCGCGCGGATCAACCGGCGCGAGTTCATCGACGAGTACCGCGGCTACGAGCTCGACCCGACCTGGCTCGACCGGATGGCGCAGAAGGCCGGCCGCGGCTGGCAGGCGCTGATCGAGCGGAGCGAGGACAAGGTCGAGGGTCTGCGCGCCGAGATGGCGTCCATCGGCCAATACGTGGGCGTCGACATCGGCGAGTTCCGCCGGATCGTGTCACAGGTCCAGAAGGGCGAGAAGGAGGCCCGTCAGGCCAAGAAGGAAATGGTCGAAGCGAACCTCCGCCTCGTCATCTCGATCGCCAAGAAGTACACGAACCGTGGTTTGCAGTTCCTTGATCTCATTCAGGAAGGCAACATCGGCCTGATGAAGGCCGTGGACAAGTTCGAATACCGCCGGGGTTATAAATTCTCGACCTATGCGACCTGGTGGATCCGGCAGGCGATCACCCGGTCGATCGCCGATCAGGCCCGCACGATCCGCATTCCGGTCCACATGATCGAAACGATCAACAAACTCGTGCGCACCGGCCGCCAGATGCTGCACGAGATCGGCCGCGAACCGACGCCCGAGGAACTGGCCGAAAAGCTCCAGATGCCGCTCGAGAAGGTTCGCAAGGTGATGAAGATCGCCAAGGAACCGATCAGCCTCGAGACGCCCATCGGCGACGAGGAGGACAGCCAGCTCGGCGACTTCATCGAGGATAAGAACGCGATCCTGCCGCTCGACTCGGCCATTCAGGAGAACCTGAAGGAAACCACGACCCGCGTGCTCGCATCCCTCACCCCGCGCGAGGAACGCGTTCTCCGCATGCGCTTCGGCATCGGGATGAATACCGACCATACGCTCGAAGAGGTCGGCCAGCAGTTCAGCGTGACCCGCGAACGCATCCGCCAGATCGAGGCGAAGGCGCTGAGGAAGCTGAAACATCCGTCGCGGAGCAGGAAGCTGCGGAGTTTCCTCGATCAGTGAGGGCTTGAAGCAGAACTTTGTCGTCCTTATCTTGGGGGCTTGAACGGCGTTGAGATCCCCAATGGCTTTTTCATACAAGGAAACGCAAATCGTCAAAGGGATGCTTGCTCGTGGTGACAAGCAGCATGACATCGCTTCTTACTTTGGTGTCAATGGTTGGTCGGGTGGGTGAAGTTGCTTCCGGTAGCTGTGATTACCCGACCGCTTCTCCGCTTGCTCCCGATAAGCTGCCTCCTCCCGGCCCTTATGTGGGTGCAAAAACCGTCTTCGAGATTTCCGGCATTTTGAACGATGCAATTGATCTTATAGATTTGGCAGGGAATCAAACGGACGAAGCGAGAATTGCCGTTGACGCTTTGAAAGGCGCAATTAAGAAGCTTGGTCTTTGAGCCGCATAGGGACAGGTTCCCGCACCATCCCCCCTTGGCAGAGGCCATCGCCTCTGCCACGCGATGCCATCTCACCTCGCTCCGCCCGGACGCCAAAGCGTTCCGGGCAGCGCCCGCCCCGCCCATGGCGGGCGCTTCTCGCCCGCCGGGTCGGGCGCTGCCCTATGCTTTCCGGTGCCCGATCCGAACGCGGCACCGTCGTACCGCGAGCCGGGGAAACGCTGCGCGTTTCCTTGCCCGGCTCATGGCAAAGCCAAGAGCGCTGCCGGTCCCCTCGCCCCGGCGCAGGCCGGGGCCTCGCCAAGAGGGGTGCCCCATGTGAACTGGGGCCCCGGCCTGCGCCGGGGCATGGTGTCGTTGTGGACCCGTGGTTCACGCCCTCGTAGACGAAGGCCTGATACTCTTTCCCGTTGGCCTTCAGCGCCGCCTCATAGGCCGGCCAGCCTTCGTTGATCCGGGTGTCGAGGCCCGCAGAGTGCAGCATCACCGTGCCATGATCTTGGGCACATCCGGCCCGGCCGGCTGCCGGCCGCAGAAGGCCACCGCCGCACCCAGTCCGGGAACGGCGACCGCCCCCGCATTCGCGACGCCGCCGCCATAGCGGAACCCGACGATGCCGGCGCGGCCGGTCGAAGCCGGATCCGTCATCTTCGTCGTGACAGCGGCAAGGAAATCGTTCATCAGCTTCACCGGATCGACCGTCGCCTGAAGTTCGCGCCCCTTGCCGTCATCGCCCGGGAGGTTCCGGCACATGTTCCGCATCGCCCCCGCCGCCTTCCTTGCCGCCGTCACCCTCGCATCGCCCGCCCCCGCCTGGACGGCCCGGAACGGCCTCGACGTGGAACCGACCGGCAGGCCCGGCGAGGTTGTCGTCGAATACGACCCCCGCCTGATTGACACGGATTTCTGGGCCGCAGCGGGGGATTACGTGATCCGGGCGATGGGAATGCCCGCGTCCACCCGGCTCTACCGGTCCGCGACGCCGAGAAGGCGCGGCCAGGGCTACTTCTTCACGATCAACAAGGACGACGGAACGCCCACCTCGGGGATCTCAAGCTTCGGCAAGGACCGCGACAATTCCAGCATCAGCGCCGGCCACGCCCAGGGCGCGTTCTTCCGGCCGCTGCTCTTTGACCTGAGGTTCTAGCGCGGGATCGTCTCAAGCTGAAGCGTATCCTGAGTTTGTGAGGTAGTTGGTGCCTTCTTCTGCGGTGAAGCGGTCGAGGATGTCGGCGAGGGTTTCGGTGACGGCGTCGATGCTGCGTGCGGCGGCCTCGCGGAGGAAGTGTTTGAGCTTGGCGAAGACCTGCTCGATGGGGTTCAGATCGGGGGAGTAGGGCGGCAGGAAGGACAGGTGTGCCCCGGCGTTCCGGACCGCGGCGTGGACGGCGCGGCCCTTGTGGCTGCCGAGATTGTCCATCACGACCACGTCGCCGGGCCTGAGGGCGGCAGCCGGAGCCTGCCCGACCCGGGCGGTGAAGCTCTCGCCGTTGATCGGGCCGTTGAAGAGACAGGGGGCCTCGATACGGTCGACACGCAGCGCGGCGAGGAAGGTCGACGTGCGCCAGAGCATGGTCCCCGATGCTGTCCCTGAGCGTGGTGTAGGTTCTGGGTGAGGTGGTCACCGGCGATGTTCCGGCAGGGTCTGGGTGCTGACACCGACCTGGACCGGAGATTCCACCGATGACCGCCGACATGATGAACCTGCGCGACTTCGTGGAGAAGACCCCCGATGCGGACCTGCTGCGCGAGATGATTGGCTTCGCGGCCGAACGGCTGATGGAGCTGGAGGTCGGCGCCGTGACGGGCGCGGCCTATGGCGAGAAGGACCCGGCACGGCGGGCGCAGAGGAACGGCTACCGCGACAGGGACTGGGAGACGCGGCCGGGACGGTCGAACTGCGCATCCCGAAGCTTCGGAAGGGCAGCTACTTTCCGGGCTTCCCCGAGCCCCGGCGGATGGCCGAGAAGGCGCTGACCGCGGTCATCCGGGAGGCCTGCGTTCAGGGCATCTCGACGCGATCGG
>JBMOOH010000045.1:0-8581 GCA_049323795.1 Pseudomonadota bacterium | reverse complement strand
CAGGTTCATCATGTCGGTGGTCATCGGTGGAATCTCCGGTCCAGGTCGGTGTCAGCAACCAGACCCTACCGGAACATCGCCGGTGACCGCCTCACCCAGAACCTACACCACGCTCAGGGACAGCATCAGGTGGGGAGGGGGAAGGAGAATGGAGTGAGGAGGATCAGAAAACGATCCGGGGGATCGTTTTCCCGACGAACGCGCAAGCATGGCGGTCCCAAACATCGCGTATGGCGCAAGATCCACCCCGGGATCGACGGGCAAACGCTGGAGATCAGGGCGGTCGAGTTCACCGGCAGCGATGTGGGCGATGCGCCCATGCTGCCGGAACTTCTCGACCAGATCCCGCCTGGCCAGGAGGTCGCCCGCGTCACCGCCGACGGGGCCTGCGACACCCGCAAGTGCCACGACGCCATCGCGGCGCGCGGGGCCGCAGCGGTCATGCCGCCGCGCAGGAACGGCAAGCCCTGGAAGGAACAGACCGCAGGTGCCGTCGCGCGCAACGAGGCCCTGCGGGCAACGAAACACCTCGGCCGCGCGCTCCGGCGACGATGGAGCGGCCACCACCGCCGGAGCCCCGTCGAGACGAAGATGTATTGCGTGAACCGAAGGACCGCGAAGCGAAACTGCCGGGTCAGCGCCTCATGGCGGTTCGGCATCGGCCTCGAACCGGTGGCGGCGCGATGCCTCACCCTCGACCGCCAGGTCGCGGAGTCCAGGTTCGCGTCGCCGTCCTGAACGGCTGCACCGCGCCCGGCATCCCCGTCACGAAGGTCGCGGGATAGGTCTGTCCGGGAAAAGGGGAACTCTGGCCGTCAGCCGATTTGCGCAACAGAGCCGCCCGGGCTGGCGCCTGCGTCAGCATCGACGGTTCGGACGCCCTCCGCATCGAGCGCGGCTATGTCCGCCCCGAGGACGAACTTCCGATCGCCCACGAGTCCGACGCCGAGACCGATTCGACCGACGAGCCGACGGTCGCGGCGCGAGCCGAGCATGACGGAGCGAGCGTGGTCGCGAGCACGGAACCTCCTGCGGATGAGCCCGAGGAAGACGATGGTCTCAAGCCAGCCCCTGACCTGCCCAGGACTCTCCCCTGCCTCGGAGGAAAGAGGGGCTCAGGCCAGACGGCGATGACCCGTATCGCCTTTGCCGAAAGCGAGGGCGGCAGGACGGTCGACTGGCTGGAGCCCGTGTCCGGGAAGGACGACGGAGCAGCACGATGGCCGGGGCGGACTCCCCGCTTTCGCGCGGGGCGGTCAGGACAGCGCCGCGCAGGCGAAGCATGAGCGGCCCCGCGCGCAGGCGAAACTGGAGTGCTATAGATACGAAACAAAACGAAATTGACCCGCTTGCCCTGACCCGCGATAACGACAGAAAGCCGACACCGGGGGCGACGTGACTCCTTCCACTTCCGTACCGAGCGAAATCGACGTGCTCGTCATCGGCGGAGGCGTCAACGGCTGCGGAATCGCGCGCGATCTGGCGGGCCGGGATGTCTCGGTCGTCCTGGCCGAGATGAAGGACCTGGCCTCGGCCACGTCCTCGGCCTCGACCAAGCTCTTTCACGGCGGCCTGCGGTATCTGGAGTTCTTCGAGTTCCGGCTGGTGCGCAAGGCGCTCGAGGAACGCGAGACGCTTCTGCGCGCGATGCCGCACATCAGCTGGCCCCTGCGCTTCGTGCTGCCCTATCACCCCGACATGCGCTTCGCGGGCGACACGCCCACGTCACGGCTTCTGACCGCCTTCATGCCGTGGATGAAGGGCCGCCGCCCGGCCTGGCTGATCCGGCTGGGGCTGTTTCTCTACGACCGGCTCGGCGGCCGGTCGATCCTGCCGGGGACGCGGACGGTCGACCTGCGGTCCGACCCGGCAGGCCGCCCCCTGAACCCGAAGTTCGCCCGCGCCTACGAGTATTCCGACTGCTGGGTCGAGGATGCGCGGCTGGTCGTGCTGAACGCGCGCGACGCCGAGGAGCGCGGCGCGCGGATCCTGACCCGGACCAGGGTCGTCTCGGCCGCGCGCGAGGGCGACCGCTGGACGGCGACGCTGCGGACCGAGGCCGGCGAGACGCTGACGCTCCGGCCGCGCTGCATCGTCAACGCGGGGGGGCCCTGGGTCGAGGACGTGGTGCGCAACACGGTGCGGCTGAACACGACCGAAAGCATCCGGCTCGTGCGTGGCAGCCATATCGTGACGCGGCGGCTCTACGATCACGACAAATGCTACTTCTTCCAGGGCGAGGACGGCCGGATCATCTTCGCGATTCCCTACGAGACCGACTTCACCCTGATCGGCACGACCGACAAGGACCATGGCGACGACCCCGCCAGCGCGGTCTGCACCGGGGAAGAGGCGGACTACCTGCGCGCCTTCGCCTCGCGCTACTTCGCCAGGCCGGTCGAGACGTCGGACATCGTCTGGACCTATTCGGGCGTCCGGCCGCTCTACAACGACGGCGCCAAGTCGGCGACGGCGGCGACGCGCGACTATGTGCTCTCGCTCGACACGGCGGGGCCGCCGCTGCTCAGCGTGTTCGGCGGCAAGATCACCACCTACCGCAAGCTCGCCGAGGCGGCTGTCGCCAGGATCGCGCCGCATCTCGGCATAACGCGGGGCGACTGGACGGCAGGTGTGGCCCTGCCGGGTGGCGATTTCCCGGTGGACGGCGTGACGCGGCTGGTCGCGGGGCTGCGCGAGCGCTACCCGTTCCTCACCGACTTCTGGGCACGGCGGCTGGTGCGCGCCTACGGGACCGAGGCGACCCGGGTGCTCGGCGCAGCCGGGTCCGAAGCCGACCTCGGCCGCGACTTCGGCGCGACGCTGACCGAGCGCGAGGTCGACTGGCTGATGACGCGCGAACATGCCCGCACGGCCGAGGACGTAGTCTGGCGCCGCTCGAAGCTGGGGCTGAGGATGACAGCCGGCGAGATCGCCGCGCTTGACGGCTTCATGGCGGGGCGTCGCCCGGCGCGGCCGATCTGAAGGGGGGGCGATGACGCACATCCTTGCGATAGATCAGGGCACGACATCCACGCGGGCGATCCTGTTCGGGGCCGACATGACGGTGCGCGCCGTGGCCCAGCAGGAGTTCCCGCAGCACTTCCCGAAAAGCGGCTGGGTCGAGCATGATGCCTCGGACCTCTGGGCCACCACCGCCGCCACCTGCCGCGCCGCGATCGAGAAGGCGGGCATCCCGGCGTCGGACATCGCGGCGATCGGGATCACCAACCAGCGCGAGACGACGGTGGTGTGGGACCGCGCGACGGGCGAGGCGATCCACAACGCGATCGTCTGGCAGGACCGCCGCACCTCGGACCTCTGCCGGCGGCTCAAGGCAGAGGGACACGAGGCGGCGGTGACCCGGGCGACGGGGCTGCTTCTCGACCCCTATTTCTCGGGCACCAAGCTCAACTGGATTCTCGACAATGTCGAGGGCGCGCGGGCGCGGGCGGAGCGCGGGGAGATCCTGTTCGGGACGGTGGACAGCTTTCTCGTCTGGAAGCTGACGGGCGGGGCCGTCCACGCGACCGACGCGACGAACGCCGCGCGGACGCTTCTGTTCAACATCCGGGAAGGGACGTGGGACGCGGAGATCTGCGCGCTTCTGGGCATTCCGATGGGAATGCTCCCCGAGGTCCGCGACTGCGCCGCCGATTTCGGCAGGACGCGGGCGGACCTGTTCGGGCGCGCGATCCCGATCCTCGGCGTGGCGGGCGACCAGCAGGCGGCGACCATCGGACAGGCCTGCTTCGAGCCGGGAATGATGAAGTCGACCTACGGTACGGGATGCTTTGCGCTTCTGAACACGGGGCCGACGCTTGTGGAAAGCCGGTCGCGGCTGCTCGGCACCATCGCCTACCGGCTGGAGGGCAGGACGACCTATGCGCTGGAAGGGTCGATCTTCGTCGCGGGCGCGGTCGTGCAGTGGCTGCGCGACGGGCTGAAGCTGATCCGCGAGGCGAAGGAAACCGCGCCTCTGGCCGCGAAGGCGGATCCGGGGCAGGACGTGGTCCTGGTGCCCGCCTTCGTCGGCCTCGGCGCGCCCTACTGGAACGCGGACTGCCGGGGCGCGGTCTTTGGGCTGACGCGGAATTCCGGCCCCGCCGAGTTCGCGCGGGCGGCGCTCGAGAGCGTCGGGTTCCAGACCCGCGACCTCCTCGAGGCGATGCGGGCGGACTGGCCGGACGAGGGGCCGGACGAGGGGCCGGACGCGGGGCCGGGCGTGCTGCGGGTGGACGGCGGAATGAGCGCGTCGGACTACGCGATGCAGTTCCTGTCGGACATCCTCGGCGCGCCGGTGGACCGGCCGAAGGTGCTCGAGACGACCGCGATGGGGGCGGCCTGGCTCGCCGGGATGACGGCCGGGGTCTATCCCGACATGGCGGGATTCGCGCAGGGCTGGGCGCTCGAGCGGCGGTTCGGGCCGGCGATGGACGCGGCCACGCGCGCGCGGCGCTACGGGCGCTGGAAGCGGGCCGTCGCGGCGACGCTGACGGTATGAGAAGGGGAAGGCCCGCCCGAGGGCCTTGCCGCAGGGCGTCCTTGAAGGGCCTGTGCGGCGGTCACGCCGCCTGCGGCCTGCGGATCTTGTCGGTCGCTTCGACGGCAAGCGGACGCAGCCCTTTGCCACCCGCCGCGATGTGGTCGAGAAGCTGGCGGCGCATCCGGGGTTCCCAGAAGCGGTTGATGTGTTCGGCGAACCCCTCGAGCCCTTCGTCATGCGGCTTGGATTCGAAGAAGATGGCGATCTGGTTCGCCATGTGGAGCATCTTTTCAGGCGACATCTGAGGCTGGGCTTTCGCTGATCCGGTCGGGGCGGGTGAAAACTTCGAACTCGTCGCCGCGCACCACCGCGACGAGGGTGAGCCCTGCGGCCTCGGCCGTCTCGACCGCGAGCGCCGTCGGGGCCGAGGCGGCGATCAGGACGGGCGCGCCGATCAGCACGGCCTTCTGGACCATGTCCACCGACACCCGGCTGGTCAGCACCACCGCGCCGGCGCCGGCGTCGGTGCGGGCCCGTGCGAGCGCGCCCGCGAGCTTGTCGAGCGCGTTGTGCCGGCCCACGTCCTCGCGGATGGTGGTGGTGCCCCTGCCCGGCTGCCAGAAGCCGGCCGCGTGGACGGCCCGGGTGGCGAGGTTCAGGGACTGGCAGCGCGCGAGGCCCGCCATCGCCTCGGCCACGTCGCGCGGGCCGAGGCGCAGGGTTCCCGCGACCGCCGGCAGCGGCCGCAGCGCCTCGGTCAGGCTGTCGATGCCGCAGAGACCGCAGCCCACCGGGCCGACCTGCGCGCGGCGCCGGGCGAGGTAGCGGGCTTCGGCCCCGGGGGCGAGCCAGAGACGAAGCTCGATCCCCGCTTCGGACTCCTGCCTGTCGATTTCTCGGATTTCCGAAATGTCTGCAACTATGCCTTCAGTCCGGGAGAAACCGACTGCAAAGTCCTCCAGATCCGCGGGCGTTGCCATCATCACGGCCTGCGTCGTGCCGTTGTAGACGAGCGCCACGGGCACTTCCGCAGGCACGGTGCGCGCGCCCGTTTCCCAGCGGCCGCCCCGGAAGGCGCGGCGCGGCATGGCGCGCGCGCTGTCCATCACTCGGCGGCCGGAAGGATGCGGCGGGACCGCTCGGCCATTTCCGCGTAGTCGCGCTGCCATTCGGTCGGCCCGTTCGACGGGCTGACCTGAACCGCCGTCACCTTGTATTCCGGGCAGTTGGTGGCCCAGTCGGAATAGTCGGTGGTCACGACGTTCGCCTGCGTCGTCGGGTGGTGGAAGGTCGTGTAGACGACGCCCGGCGATACCCGGTCGGTGATGTGGGCGCGGAGCGAGGTTTCGCCCGAGCGGCTGGCAAGCTTGACCCACTGGCCTTCCTTGATGCCCCGGTTCTCGGCGTCGATCGGGTTCACCTCGAGCACGTCCTCGGGGTGCCAGGCGCTGTTCGCGGTCCGCCGGGTCTGGGCGCCGACGTTGTACTGCGAAAGGATGCGTCCCGTGGTCAGGAGAAGCGGGAAGCGCGGGCCGGTCCTTTCGTCGGTCGCCACGTATTCGGTGACGATGAACTTGCCCTTGCCACGGACGAAGCCGCCGATGTGCATGACGGGCGTGCCCTCGGGGGCCTTGTCGTTGCAGGGCCATTGCACCGAGCCCATGGTTTCGAGCTTTTCGTAGCTGACCCCCGCGAAGGAGGGCGTGGTCATCGCGATCTCGTCCATGATCTGGGACGGATGCGTGTAGGTCCACCCCGCACCCATCGCGTTGGCGAGAAGCTGGGTGACTTCCCAGTCGGCATAGCCGTTCTTCGGGGCCATCACCTTGCGGACCATGTTGATCCGGCGTTCGGCGTTGGTGAAGGTGCCGTCCTTTTCGAGGAAGGTGGACCCCGGCAGGAAGACATGGGCGAAGTTCGCGGTTTCGTTGAGGAACAGGTCGTGGACGATCACACAGTCCATCGCCGAAAGGCCGGCGGCGACGTGGTGGCTGTCAGGGTCGGACTGCATTATGTCCTCGCCCTGGATGTAGATGCCCCTGAACGTGCCCTCCACCGCGGCGTCCAGCATGTTCGGGATGCGCAGGCCCGGCTCGTCCGAGATCTTCACGCCCCAGAGGGATTCGAAGACCGCGCGGGTGGCGTCGTCGGAGACGTGGCGGTAGCCGGGCAGCTCGTGCGGGAAGGACCCCATGTCGCAGCTGCCCTGCACGTTGTTCTGGCCGCGCAGCGGGTTCACCCCCACGCCCGGGCGGCCGATGTTGCCGGTGAGCATGGCGAGGTTCGCGATGCCCATGACGGTGGTGGAGCCCTGCGAATGCTCGGTGACGCCGAGACCGTAGTAGATCGCCCCGTTGCCGCCCCTGGCGAAAAGCCGCGCGGCGGCGCGGAGTTCGGCGGCAGGGACGCCGGTGAGCATCTCGGTCGCCTCGGGCGAGTGGCGGGCCTCCGAGATGAACTCGGCATAGTCCTGGAACTCGTCCCAGTCGCAGCGGGTGCGGATGAAGTCTTCGTCGATGAGCCCCTCGGTGACGATGACATGCGCCATCGCCGAGACGACCGCGACGTTCGTTCCGGGGCGGAGCGCGAGGTGGTGCGCGGCCCGGATGTGCGGCGACTTCACGAGGTCGATGCGGCGCGGGTCGATGACGATGAGCTGCGCGCCCTGACGCAGCCGCTTCTTGAGGCGCG
This sequence comes from Pseudomonadota bacterium, assembly GCA_049323795.1. Lineage (GTDB taxonomy): Bacteria > Pseudomonadota > Alphaproteobacteria > Rhodobacterales > Rhodobacteraceae > JAOADN01. Next base: position 1,407 of record JBMOOH010000045.1, on the reverse strand, counting down.
AGGCGAAGACGGGGTGGCCGTCGGTCGGGTTGGCGCCCATGACGATGACGACGTCGCTATGCTCGACCGAATCGAAATCCTGTGTCCCGGCCGAGGTGCCGAAGGTATTGCGCAGGCCGTAGCCGGTGGGCGAATGGCAGACGCGGGCGCAGGTGTCGGTGTTGTTGTTGAGGAAGACGGCGCGGGTCAGCTTCTGGACGAGGTAGGTTTCCTCGTTGGTGCAGCGCGATGAGGTGATGACGCCGATCGAGTCCTTCCCGTGCCTGGCCTGGATGGCGCGCAGGCGGGTGGCGGCGAAGGCCAGCGCCTCGTCCCAGGTGACTTCGCGCCAGGGGTCGCTGATCGTGTCGCGGATCATCGGTTTCAGGATGCGGTCCTGATGCTGGGCATAGCCCCAGGCGAAGCGGCCCTTGACGCAGGAATGGCCGCGATTGGCCTTGCCGTGCTTGTAGGGGGTCATGCGGACCAGTTCGTCGCCGCGAAGCTCGGCCTTGAAGGAACAGCCGACACCGCAATAGGCGCAGGTGGTGATGACGCTGCGGTTCGGGGTGCCGATCTCGATCACCGACTTTTCCTGAAGCGTCGCGGTCGGGCAGGCCTGCACGCAGGCCCCGCAGGACACGCACTCGCTGTCGAAGAAGGCCTCGTGCATGCCCGGCGAGACGCGGCTCGACCATCCCCGGCCCTCGATGGTCAGCGCGAAGGTGCCCTGCACCTCCTCGCAGGCGCGCACGCAGCGCGAGCAGACGATGCACTTGGACGGATCGTAGGAGAAATAGGGGTTCGAATCGTCCTTCGGCATCCACTGCGGATTGGCGATCCCGGAAGTGTCCTTGGCGCGGAAGTGGGTATCCTTGGCCTCGTAGCGGACGTCGCGGAGGCCGACGACGCCCGCCATGTCCTGCAATTCGCAGTCACCGTTGGCCGAGCAGGTCAGGCAGTCGAGCGGATGGTCCGAGATGTAGAGTTCCATCACGCCCTTGCGGATCGCCTTGATCCTCGGCGTCTGGGTGTGGACCACCATGCCGGGGGCGACCGGTGTGGTGCAGGAGGCGGGGGTGCCGGGGCGGCCCTCGATTTCCACAAGGCAGAGGCGGCAGGATCCGAAGGCGTCGACGCTGTCGGTGGCGCAGAGTTTCGGGACGGCGATTCCCGCCTCGAAGGCGGCGCGCATGACGGAGGCGCCGGCGGGGACGGTGACGGGGAAGCCGTCGACGGTGAGGGTGACGGTTTCCCTGGCGCGGGAGACGGGGGTGCCGAAGTCGGCGTCGGGGAGGATGAAGTCTTTCATGCGAGGCACTCCATGCGGCGCGACGACGGGCGAATGGCAATGAGGGCGGCGCCCGGCACGCCGGGGCGGGCGAAAAGCGCCCGCCCCGGGGGGGCGGGTCGGGCGCTGCCCCTGCG
>JBMOOH010000044.1:0-9215 GCA_049323795.1 Pseudomonadota bacterium | reverse complement strand
CTCGGCCGGGGTCGCGGTGCGCTTCTGGTCCCCCGCCGCGGTGCCTTCCGGGCGCACGCCCGGCGTCACGATGAGTTTTCCCGCCGCCTCCGGCAGGGCCCGGATGGCGGCCGCCTCGCGCGGGGAGGCGATGACGCCATCGGCCCCCGCCTCGAAGGCACGCAGCGCGCGCTCGGCCACGATGTCGGCCAGGCTGCCGGGGCGGATCAGGGCCGAATCCAGATCCCTGCGGTCGAGCGAGGTGAGTACCGTGACGGCGAGAATGCGGGTCGCGGACGTGCCCGCGCCAGTCCGCGCGGCGCGGACCACGTAGGGATCCCCGTGGACGGTGAGGAAATCGGGCGCCTGGCGGACAAGCCCGCGGACGGCCGCCTCGACCGTGGCGCCGATGTCGAAGAGCTTGAGGTCGAGGAATATGCGCTTGCCCCGTTCCCGTTTCAGTTCGCCGGCGAGCGCAAGTCCGCCGCCGGCCAGCATGCCGAGGCCGATCTTGTAGAACCCGACCGCCTCGCCGAGCCGGTCCGCCAGATCCAGGCCGTCGAGCGCCGTGGGCATGTCGAGCGCCACGATCAGGCGATCGTCGGGCGAAGCGGTTGCGGCGGGGGGCATCGCATGGTCCTTGACTGTCGGCCGGACGCGGTTTGGGGTGGAGCGGGCGGCCCTGTCAAGGCGGGAATCCGCCCGGGGGGCGCATCCGGGGGGGCGCGTCCGGGTCCGGTCTCGGCCGGCACGGGGAGGGAGGATGTCTGTCTCGCTCGAGGTCTGCGTCGATTCGGTCGAGGGGATGCTGGCGGCCGCGCGCGGCGGCGCGGACCGGATCGAGCTCTGCTCGGCCCTGGAAGTCGGCGGGCTGACGCCCTCGGCCGGGCAGATGGCGCGTGCGGCGCGGCTGGGTGTGCCGGTGCATGCGCTGATAAGGTCGCGCGCGGGGGACTTCTGCTTCGGGCCGGACGAGGTGGCGGCGATGCTGGAGGACATCGGGGCGGCGAAGGCGGCAGGGCTGGCGGGGGTGGTGATCGGCGCCTCCCGGTCCGACGGGCGGCTGGACGAGGAGACCCTGTCGGCCCTGCGGTCGGCGGCCGGCCGGATGAGCGTGACGCTGCACCGGGCCTTTGACCTGGTGCCCGACTTCGGCGAGGCGGTCGAGGCGGCGGTGCGGCTGGGCTTCGAGCGGATCCTGACCTCGGGCGGCGCGGCGGGGGCGCCGGAGGGGGCCGAGACGCTGGCGCGGATCGTCGCGCTGGCGCGGGGCCGGGTGGGCATCATGCCGGGGGCGGGGATCACTGCCGGAAACGTCCGGGCGCTGCTGGCGCGGGTGAAGGTGGCCGAGGTGCATTCGGCCTGCGCGTCGGCGCGCCCGCTCGACCCGCGGGCGGTTGCCCTCGGGTTCGGCGCGCCCCTGCGGCTGACGACGGACGAGGGGGAGGTCCGTGCCTTGAAGGAAGCGCTTGCGGGCTGACCGGTCGGCGGGCGCCGGGCCCGCCTTGCTGCCAGGCGGGCCGTGACGTCGCGGGGATGTCGCGGGGATGTGGCCGGACGTGATCGGACCGGGCGGGGCCGGTCCCCGCCCTCCTTTTCCTCACGCGGCGTAGCGCAGGGTGCGGAGGGCGCGGGGTGTCGCCGCGTAGGTGAGTTTCGCGGCGGCAATCAGACGGTCACGGAGCGGAGCCGCCCCCGGCGCCCGGAGCGGTGCCGAGACCGCCAGCCGCACGGCGACCGGAACCGAACCGTCCGGGTCCGCGACGAGCAGCGCGACGACCGCCTCGGCGCGGGATGTCCCGGAGTTGCGACGGGCACGTGTCACGCGGGCGGACAGGATGCGCATCAGCGGCGCCCCCCGTGCGGCGGGCCGTACCGCATCCGGCCGTTTCCGGGGATCACCGGAACGGTGCATCGTCCGGCAGGCTGCGGAGCGGCGGCGCTTACCAGCAGGCGAAGGATGCATGACCAGAACCCGAACATGAAACCTCCGAAGCGACGAGCTGCCCGGAATTTGTGGCAGAACGTGGTTTAGAAAGAGTGTATCCGTTTTGTTCCGGCCGCGCCGGCCCGCCGGCTTGAAATCGGTCTCGGGCGGAACCAAGTCACGGACGAGACCCCAAGGGCCCGTGCCGCAAGAGGGCGGGCCGGCGGTGGGGGGCTTGGTGAGAGGAGATTGCCGATGAACCTGGAAAAGTTCACGGAACGGTCGCGCGGATTCCTTCAGGCCGCACAGACCATCGCGATGCGGGAAAGCCACCAGCGCGTGCTGCCCGATCATCTGCTGAAGGCGCTGATGGATGACGATCAGGGGCTGGCCTCGAACCTGATCCGCCGCGCGGGCGGAAGCCCGGAGCAGGTGGCCAGGGCCATCGACGCCTCGATCGCCAAGCTGCCGAAGGTGCAGGGCGGCGACGGGCAGACCTATATTGACCCCTCGCTGGTGCGCGTCCTGGACGAGGCCGAGAAGGTCGCCACCAAGGCGGGCGACAGCTTCGTTCCGGTGGAGCGGCTGCTGACGGCGCTCGCACTCGTGAACACGCGGGCGAAGGATGCGCTCGATGCCGGCGCGGTGACCGCGCAGGCGATCAACACGGCGATCAACGACATCCGCAAGGGCCGGACGGCGGATTCGGCCAGTGCCGAGGACACGTTCGAGGCGCTGAAGAAATACGCGCGCGACCTGACCGAGGCGGCCGAGGCCGGGAAGATCGACCCGATCATCGGGCGGGACGACGAGATCCGGCGGACGATGCAGGTGCTGTCGCGCCGCACCAAGAACAACCCCGTCCTGATCGGCGAGCCTGGCGTCGGCAAGACCGCCATCGCCGAGGGCCTCGCGCTGCGCATCGTGAACGGCGACGTTCCGGAGAGCCTCAAGAACAAGAAGCTGATGGCGCTCGACATGGGCGCGCTCGTCGCCGGGTCGAAGTACCGGGGCGAGTTCGAGGAGCGGCTGAAGGCGATCCTGAAGGAGATCGAGACGGCGGCGGGCGAGATCATCCTCTTCATCGACGAGCTGCACACGTTGGTGGGCGCAGGCAAGACCGACGGCGCCATGGACGCGGCGAACCTGATCAAGCCGGCCCTGTCGCGCGGCGAGCTGCACTGCGTGGGGGCCACGACGCTCGACGAGTACCGCAAGTACATCGAGAAGGATGCAGCACTCGCGCGGCGGTTCCAGCCGGTGATGGTGAGCGAGCCGACGGTCGAGGACACGATCTCGATCCTCCGGGGCATCAAGGAGAAGTACGAGATGCACCACGGCGTCCGCATCAGCGACGCCGCGCTGGTGGCCGCCGCGACGCTCTCTCACCGCTACATCACCGACCGCTTCCTGCCCGACAAGGCCATCGACCTGATGGACGAGGCGGCGTCGCGTCTGCGGATGGAGGTGGACAGCAAGCCCGAGGAACTCGACGCCCTGGACCGGGAAATCCTCCAGAAGCAGATCGAGGCCGAGGCGCTGAAGAAGGAAGACGACGCGGCCAGCAGGGACCGGCTGGAGAAGCTGGAGAAGGAGCTCGCCGATCTTCAGGAGAAGTCGGCCGGCATGACCGCCAAGTGGCAGGCCGAGCGCGACAGGCTCGAATCGGCGCGCGGGCTGAAGGAACAGCTCGAGGCGGCGCGGAACGAACTGGAGCAGGCCAAGCGCGAGGGCAACTTCGGCAAGGCCGGGGAGCTTCAGTACGGTCGCATCCCCGCGCTTGAGAAGAAGCTCGGCGAGGCCGAGACCGGCGACGGGCTGATGGTGGAAGAGGCCGTGCGGCCCGAGCAGATCGCCGAGGTGGTCGAGCGCTGGACCGGGATCCCGACGACGAAGATGCTCGAGGGCGAGCGCGAGAAGCTTCTGAAGATGGAGGAGGAGCTGGGGCGTCGCGTCATCGGGCAGCGGCCGGCGGTGGTCGCCGTGTCGAACGCGGTCAGGCGCGCGCGGGCGGGGCTCAATGATGAGAACCGGCCGCTGGGGTCGTTCCTGTTCCTTGGCCCCACCGGCGTGGGCAAGACCGAGCTGACGAAGGCGCTCGCCGAATACCTCTTCGACGACGAGCACGCGATGGTCAGGATCGACATGAGCGAGTTCATGGAGAAGCATTCCGTCGCCCGGCTGATCGGCGCGCCCCCGGGCTATGTGGGCTATGACGAAGGCGGCGTCCTGACCGAGGCGGTCCGGCGGCGGCCCTATCAGGTGGTCCTCTTCGACGAGGTCGAGAAGGCGCATCCGGACGTGTTCAACGTTCTGCTCCAGGTGCTCGACGACGGGCAGTTGACCGACGGGCAGGGCCGGACGGTGGACTTCAAGCAGACGCTCATCGTGCTCACCTCGAACCTCGGGAGCCAGGCGCTGTCACACCTGCCCGAGGGCAGCGATTCCTCGGCGGCGCGGCGCGAGGTGATGGAGGCGGTCCGGGCGCATTTCCGGCCGGAGTTCCTGAACCGGCTGGACGAGCAGATCCTCTTCGACCGGCTGACGCGGGCCGACATGGACGGGATCGTCGCCATCCAGGTCAGGCGCCTCGAAAAGCGGCTGGCCTCGCGGAAGATCGCGCTCGATCTGGACGTGGCGGCGCTGAAGTGGCTGGCCGACGAGGGCTATGACCCGGTCTATGGCGCGCGTCCGCTGAAGCGTGTGATCCAGCGGAGCCTTCAGGACCCTCTGGCCGAAATGATCCTGGCGGGCGACGTCAAGGACGGCGAGACGGTCCAGGTGAGCGCCGGGGCCGAGGGCCTGGTCGTGGGCGAGCGCGTGTCACGCACCGGCAAGCCGCGGCCCGAGGACGCGGTGCTGCACTGACGGGTGCGGTCTGGCCGGTGTATCTGGCCGGAAACGGCATGGCCCTGATCCTGCTGACGGCCCCCGGAATGTCCCCCGGGGGGGGGGGGCGGGGCCGGGGCGAAGCCCGCGGTGCCGCCCTGTCAGGAACAGGGCCCGGCGATACGGCCCGGGTCCCGCGGGCCAGCGCAGGACCCGGGACGCCGGATCACTTCGGCAGGAGCACCTTGTCGATGACATGGATGACGCCGTTCGACGCCCCGATGTCGGCCTGGATGACGGTCGCGTCGTTCACCTTCACGCCGCCCTCGGTGGTGATGGTGAGTTCGGCGCCGTTGACGGTCCTGGCCTTCATGCCGTTCGTAAGGTCGGCGGACATCACCTTGCCCGGGACGACGTGATAGGTCAGGACGGCAGTGAGCTTGTCCTTGTTCTCGGGCCTCAGAAGGTCGTCGACGGTCCCGGCCGGAAGTGCGGCGAAGGCGTCGTCGGTGGGGGCGAAGACGGTGAAGGGACCTTCGCCCTTGAGGGTGTCGGCGAGGCCGGCGGCCGTCAGGGCAGCCGTGAGTGTCTTGAACGAGCCCGCCTCGACAGCGGTGTCCACGATGTCCCCGGCCTGCGCGAAGGCGGGTATCGCGTACGGAAGGACCAGCGCGGCGGCGGCAGTCAGAGCAAGGATGGTTCTGCGGAACATTGGTATCTCCGTTCGGTTCCCGTGACGTGCCGGAGGTCCGGCACCGCGATGTCTACGGGAGGGGGCGCCGGACGGATGACTGGCGGATGGGCGGGACGTTCGGCCACATCGTTCCCGGGGCCGGTTGACTGAAACGCAGCCGGCACTAAGCCGCGCCGGATCTGGCATTCCAGTCAAATCTCCGTCACGACAAGTGAACCGCCGTGAGCGGCGTGCCCGTATCGCCCGGTGCCGGGCAAGGCGGGCGGAAACCCCGCCGTGCCGGACCCTTGCGGGGTCCGGTTCGGCCCCGCCTGCCTCTGACCGCAATCCGGTGGCCGGGATCGCCGATGTTGCAGAGGGGGAACAAACGCGTGACCGCCTCTCGCTTGCGGTGCGGCCCGTGTTACCCTTCCCGCGAAGGTCAGTCGCAAGGGGAAACGCAATGCCCGGAACGTTCAAGAGCGATCTGAAGTGGTCCGATGTCACGCCGAGGGAGGTCTTCCTGAACCGCCGGAAATTCATGGCGGCTGCCGCCGGCGGGGCGGCGGCGATTCACGGCTTCGGGCCGGGGGCGGCCTATGCGGCGGCCTCGCCCTATTCGACGGACGAGACGCCGAACCCGATCGGGGACATCTCGGGCTACAACAACTTCTACGAGTTCGGGACCGGAAAGGAGGATCCCGCCTATTACGCGGGGTCGCTGAAGACGACGCCCTGGACGGTCAGGATCGACGGGATGGTCGAGAAGTCCGGCGACTATGCCCTCGACGATCTGCTGAAGGGGATGACGATCGAGGAGCGGATCTACCGCCTCCGCTGTGTCGAGGCGTGGTCGATGGTCGTGCCGTGGAACGGCTTCGAGCTCAGGGCGCTTCTGGACTGGGTGGGCGTGCAGCCGGGCGCGAAATACGTGGCCTTCGAGACGCTGCTCAGGCCCGAGGAGATGCCGGGGCAGGCCTACCCCATCCTCGACTGGCCCTACCGCGAGGGGCTGCGGCTGGACGAGGCGATGAGCCCGCTGACCATCCTGGCGACCGGTCTCTACGGCCAGCCGATGCCCAATCAGAACGGCGCGCCGATCCGGCTGGTGGTGCCGTGGAAATACGGCTTCAAGTCGATCAAGTCGATCGTCCGGATCTCGCTCGTGGAGGCGCAGCCGAAGACGACCTGGAACATGATGGCGCCGAACGAATACGGGTTCTATTCGAACGTGAACCCCGAGGTCGACCATCCGCGCTGGAGTCAGGCGACCGAGCGGCGCGTCGGCGGCGGACTGTTCGCCGGCCGGCAGTCGACGCTGATGTTCAACGGCTACGGCGAGTATGTGGCGGGTCTCTATGCCGGGCAGGACCTGGCGAAGGACTACTAGGATGGAGCGCCGATCAACCGTGACCTGCCCGCATTGCGGCACGGCAAAGACCGAGACGATGCCGGAGGATGTCTGCCAGTTCTTCTACGAATGCACCGGCTGCGGGACGGTCCTGAGGCCGAGGCCCGGCGATTGCTGCGTCTTCTGTTCGTACGGAACGGTGCCCTGCCCTCCGGTCCAGGCCGGCAGGGATCGGTGAGGTGCACCACCATGAAGATTGCCGGGCCGATCAACGGGGCGCTGCGACAGGTACCGGCCTGGACGCTCTATGCGGCGGGCGCCGTCTGGCTGGTGTGGCTGTTCTGGCAGGCGGCCAGCGGGATGCTCGGACCTGATCCGGTCCGTACGCTCGAGCGCAAGCTGGGGCTTCTGGCGCTCCAGCTCCTGATCGCCACGCTGGCGGTGACGCCGGTCCGGCGATGGTTCGGCATCAACCTGATCCGCCACCGCCGGGCGCTCGGGCTTCTGGTGTTCTTCTACGTCCTTGTCCACTTCCTGACCTGGGCGGTCCTGGACATGGGACTTTACGTCCAGCAGGCGCTCGGGGACATCGTGAAGCGGCCCTTCGTGACGGCGGGGATGGTCGGCCTTGTCGCGCTGATTCCCCTTGCCGTCACGTCGAACAATGCCTGGGTGAGACGCCTTGGCAGCCTGCGCTGGCAGCGGCTGCACAAGCTGACCTACCTCGTCGCGGTCGCCGGTGCGCTTCACTACCTCTGGCTGGTGAAGTCCTGGTGGCTGCAGCCGATGGTCTATGCGGCGGTGATTCTGGGCCTGCTCGCCCTGCGGCTGGCGCCCGGGAGGGCATCGGCAACGGCCCGGGCCTGATTCTCCCGTTCCGAAATCCCGGACCGGCCGGTCATGCTGTGCCATGCCATGCGGGCGGGCGGAGACCGTGTGGCCCGATGCGGCCCGAATCCGTGGCGCCGGGCAAGGTTCTTGCGTGCGGAGGGGGTGGATTGTTGCCACGATTGCGCCGAACGCAAGATTTGGGGTGGGGGCCCGGGGACCGCGCAGAAAGTGCGAAAAAAATGTGATCTTCCCCGCAAAAAGCTCTTGCGGACCCCGACCTCCCTCCGTAAATAGCCCTTCACCGACGCGGCGGAGACGCTGCATCGGCCGCCGGACGAAGCCTTCGGGTGAAGCCGGCAGACAAAAACGAGAGGTAGGGCGAGCGGATGCGCCAAGCAAGCTAGGGCGCGTCCGGTCAGTTTTGTCTCTTGAGCTCTTTGAAATCGCTGGTCACTGAAGAGATATGTGGGCGGTTTGGCCGTTTCGATGGTCAACGCTGCATGTCGGCTCGCTAGCCCCGGATCACGTCCGGGGCGATGATGCGAGTGTCAGCTTCACTGTTTGACGGACTTCGTTCCCTTGGAACGATGTACATCAGACAGATGACATCCGGCCGCAAGCCGGATGACGATGTGCAGAGGTTCGAACGTCAAGGATAGGCTGGCAACAGCCTTTCAACTTGAGAGTTTGATCCTGGCTCAGAACGAACGCTGGCGGCAGGCCTAACACATGCAAGTCGAGCGAACCGCAAGGTTAGCGGCGGACGGGTTAGTAACGCGTGGGAACGTGCCCAAAGGTACGGAATAGCCTCGGGAAACTGAGAGTAATACCGTATGTGCCCTCCTGTTGTAGTGACAGGGGGGGAAAGATTTATCGCCTTTGGATCGGCCCGCGTTGGATTAGGTAGTTGGTGGGGTAATGGCCCACCAAGCCGACGATCCATAGCTGGTTTGAGAGGATGATCAGCAACACTGGGACTGAGACACGGCCCAGACTCCTACGGGAGGCAGCAGTGGGGAATCTTAGACAATGGGGGAAACCCTGATCTAGCCATGCCGCGTGGACGATGAAGGCCCTAGGGTTGTAAAGTCCTTTCAGCTGGGAAGATAATGACGGTACCAGCAGAAGAAGCCCCGGCTAACTCCGTGCCAGCAGCCGCGGTAATACGGAGGGGGCTAGCGTTGTTCGGAATTACTGGGCGTAAAGCGCGCGTAGGCGGACTTCTAAGTCGGGGGTGAAATCCCGGGGCTCAACCCCGGAACTGCCTTCGATACTGGGAGTCTGGAGTTCGAGAGAGGTGAGTGGAATTCCGAGTGTAGAGGTGAAATTCGTAGATATTCGGAGGAACACCAGTGGCGAAGGCGGCTCACTGGCTCGATACTGACGCTGAGGTGCGAAAGCGTGGGGAGCAAACAGGATTAGATACCCTGGTAGTCCACGCCGTAAACTATGAATGCCAGTCGTCGGCAAGCATGCTTGTCGGTGACACACCTAACGGATTAAGCATTCCGCCTGGGGAGTACGGTCGCAAGATTAAAACTCAAAGGAATTGACGGGGGCCCGCACAAGCGGTGGAGCATGTGGTTTAATTCGAAGCAACGCGCAGAACCTTACCAACCCTTGAC
>JBMOOH010000043.1:0-84197 GCA_049323795.1 Pseudomonadota bacterium | reverse complement strand
CGACCCGGGCGGCCACCAAGGGCGTGCCCGTCGGCGGCCCGCGCAAGACCGACCGCGAGCGCGACGACCGCGGGGACCGTGACGCACGGGCCCGCGCCGCCCGCGACGAGAACCGGCGCACGGGCAAGCTGACCCTGTCCGAAGCGCTTGACGGGGAAGGCGGGCGCCAGCGGTCGCTCGCCGCGATGAAGCGCAAGCAGGAAAAGGCCCGCGCCAAGGCGATGGGCCTGAGCGCCCGCGCCGAAAAGCAGGTCCGCGACGTCCAGCTTCCCGAGACGATCATGGTCCAGGAACTGGCGAACCGGATGGCCGAACGCGCCGCCGATGTCGTCAAGTCCCTGATGAAGATGGGCATGATGGTCACGATGAACCAGACCATCGACGCCGACACCGCCGAACTGGTGATCGAGGAATTCGGCCACCATGCCGTCCGCGTGTCGGACGCGGATGTCGAGCAGGTGATCGACGCCGAGCGCGACACCCCCGAGGCCCTCGAACCGCGGCCGCCGGTCGTGACGATCATGGGCCACGTGGACCACGGCAAGACGTCGCTTCTGGACGCGATCCGCAAGACCAATGTCGTGTCGGGCGAAGCCGGCGGCATCACGCAGCACATCGGCGCCTACCAGGTCAGAACCGAAGGCGGCCAGACGATCACCTTCCTCGACACCCCGGGGCATGCGGCCTTCACGTCGATGCGGGCGCGGGGCGCGCAGGTGACGGACATCGTGGTGCTGGTCGTTGCCGCCGACGACGCGGTGATGCCGCAGACGGTCGAGGCGATCAACCACGCCAAGGCGGCCGGCGTCCCGATGATCGTGGCGATCAACAAGATCGACAAGCCATCGGCCAATCCGCAGAAGGTCCGGACCGATCTCCTCCAGCACGAGGTCGTGGTCGAGAAGATGTCCGGCGAGGTGCAGGATGTCGAGGTCTCGGCGGTCACCGGGCAGGGGCTCGACACGCTGCTCGAGGCGATTGCGCTTCAGGCCGAGATACTCGAGCTCAAGGCAAACCCGAACCGGGCCGCGTCCGGCGCGGTGATCGAGGCCAAGCTCGACATCGGACGCGGCCCGGTCGCGACGGTCCTCGTCCAGAACGGGACGCTTCGCCAGGGCGACATCTTCGTGGTCGGCGAAGTGTGGGGAAAGGTCCGCGCGCTGATGGACGACCGCGGCGAGCGCCTGTCGGAGGCTGCGCCGTCGGTTCCGGTCGAGGTGCTCGGCCTGAGCGCGACCCCCGAGGCCGGCGACGTCCTGAACGTCGTCGAGACCGAGGCCCAGGCGCGCGAGATCGCGGACTACCGCGCAAAGCTCGCCCGCGACAAGCGGGCCGCGGCGGGTGCGGCGGCCACGCTCGAGCAGCTCATGGCCAAGGCCAAGGCGGACGAATCCGTCTCGGAACTGCCGATCGTGGTCAAGGCCGACGTGCAGGGATCGGCCGAGGCGATTGTTCAGGCAATGGAAAAAATCGGCAATGACGAGGTTCGCGTCCGGGTTCTGCATTCCGGCGTCGGCGCGATCACCGAGAGCGACATCGGCCTTGCCGAAGCGTCACGCGCACCCGTCATCGGATTCAACGTCCGTGCGAACGCGCCTGCGCGTGCCGCCGCCAACCAGAAGGGCGTCGAGATCCGCTATTACTCGATCATCTACGATCTGGTGGACGACATCCGTGCCGCGGCCTCGGGCCTGCTGAAGAAGGAAGTCCGCGAGAACTTCATCGGCTACGCCCAGATCAGGGAAGTCTTCAAGGTGTCCAACGTCGGCAAGGTTGCCGGCTGCCTGGTCACCGAAGGCGTGGCGCGCAGATCGGCGGGCGTGCGGCTCCTGCGTGACAACGTGGTCATCCACGAAGGCACGCTGAAGACGCTGAAACGCTTCAAGGACGAGGTGAAGGAGGTCCAGTCCGGCCAGGAATGCGGGATGGCCTTCGAGAACTACGAGGACATCCGCCCCGGGGACGTCATCGAGATATTCGAGCGCGAGGAGATCCAGCGCAAGCTGGCGTGAGGGGGCAGCGCACCGCCAACCCCGGCAGTGTCGAAGGCCGCCCGGTCAGGCGGCCTTCTTGACGACCGGCACACCCTCGAAGAGGCGGCTGCCCACCCGGACGATGATCTTCCCGTTCTCAAGCTGGCGCTCGAAGGTTCCCTGCACGGAAACGCAACTGCCCAGTGTGATCGTCCGCAGCATCCCCAAACCTCCCGACTTCGGGCTGCACGAAACTCTCGGAACCGGAAATCGACGATTTCCGAACCGCTCGGTCATATTAATGACACAGACTCTCAATTCTGGAAACAATATTTGCGAAGCGCGAACGGCTGCGACGAAATCGCGCGGTCCGTCCCGCCTGGCGGGAGCCCCGTCACAGCCAGTCGCGCAGGATCGGGACAAGCGGCTGGTCGGCGGGCGGCATCGGGTAGTCCCGAAGCTCGCGCGGGCGGACCCATGCCAGCTTCTGGCCCTCGCGGGGCGTGGGCGTTCCGCTCCAGCGCCGGCAGGCAAACAGCGGCATGAGTAGATGGAAGTTCTCGTAGCCGTGGCTTGCGAAGGTCAGCGGCGCAAGGCAGCTTGTCCAGGTATCGATCCCGAGTTCCTCGTGAAGCTCCCGGATCAGCGCCGCCTCGGGCGTTTCGCCTGTCTCGACCTTGCCCCCCGGAAACTCCCAAAGGCCCGCCATCGGCTTGTCGTCGGGGCGCCGCGCCAGAAGTACGCGCCCGTCCGCATCGATCAGCGCCACGGCCGCCACAAGAACGGTCCTCAAGACCGGTAGTCCGCGTTGATGTCGATGTAGCGGTGGGTGAGGTCGCAGGTCCAGACGGTCCGCCGGCCGCGGCCCAGCCCCAGGTCGACCCCGATCACCAGGTCCGCCCGCTTCATGTAGGCGGCACCGGCCTGCTCGGTATAGGAGCGCGCGCGCCAGCCCCTTTCGGCCACGAGGATGTCGCCGAACCGGATCTTCAGCCTGTCGCGGTCGGCTTCAGCCCCGGATTTCCCGACAGCGGCGACGATGCGGCCCCAGTTCGGATCCTCGCCCGCGATGGCCGTCTTGACGAGCGGCGAATTGGCGACCGACAGCGCGACCCTCCGGGCGTCCGCGTCGGTCCTTGCGCCTGTCACCGCGATCTCGACGAACTTCGTCGCGCCCTCGCCGTCGCGGACAACCTGCTGGGCAAGGTCCAGCATGACCCTGGCAAGGCCGGCCTCGAAGGCCCGGGCGACCGGACCCGAGACAGAGGTGATCGGCGCGGCCGGTCCCATCCCGGTTGCGGCAAGGATCAGCGTGTCGGAGGTCGATGTGTCGCTGTCCACGGTGATCGAATTGAATGTGGCATCGACATGCCGGGACAGGAGCTTCTGAAGGACGGGCCGGGGGATCTTCGCGTCGGTGAAGATGTAGACCAGCATCGTCGCCATGTCGGGGGCGATCATGCCCGATCCCTTGGCGATCCCGGCGATGCGGATCGGACCGCCGACGCCGTCGATCTCGGCCGAGGACCCTTTGGGGAAGGTATCGGTCGTCATGATCGCGCGGGCGGCCGTTTCGAGACCACCCTCGTCAAGCGCCGCCACCAGCGCAGGCACCTTGTCCACGATCCTCTCGTGGGCCATCGGTTCCCCGATCACGCCGGTGGAGGACGAGAACACCCGCGCAGGCGGGATGCCGAGGGCAGCGGCGACAGCGCCGGTCACAGCCGCGACGGACACTTCTCCGGCCTTGCCGGTGAAGGCGTTCGAGTTTCCCGAGTTCACGATGATCGCGGCGCCCGCTCCGGGATCGGACCCGAGCGAGATCTTCGCCTCGCAGTCGCGCACGCAGGCCGACCGGGTCGAGGAACGGGTGAAGGCACCGGCGATCGTGGAGCCGGGCGCAAGGCGGACAAGCATCACGTCGGTCCGTCCCGCGTAGCGCACCCCCGCCGCGGCAGCCGCGAACGCGGCCCCGGCCACGGGCGGCAGCGCCGGAAATGCGGCCGGGGCGAGCGGCGACACAGCCCCGGACCTTGCGGGCCTGCCCGCAGGTGCCGAGGCCACCTTCTCGCGCAGCTTCTTCAGCTTCTCGCGGAGCTTCTTGGCCTCGGCCTTCCAGTCCCTTTCGGTCTTCGCCATGTCCCCGTGCCCTCCCCGTTCCGGAATGCCGATGGCCTTTTCCTACTGGCCGATCAGCTCGGCCTTCTTCAGGACGGCCGGGTCGATGCCCGTGTCCGGCTTCTCGACCTTGGCCTTGTCCATGAAACCCTTCACGGTCGCCTCGACGGCCTTCTGCTGAAGCTCGGCCGCGATCTCCTCGCGCTTGTCGTCAAGCGTCGGTGCGGCGGCGGTCCGCGTCTCGACCAGCCGGATCACATGATAGCCGAACTGGGTCTTGACAGGTTCCGAGGTCTCGCCCGGCTTCAGGGCCATCACGGCCTTCTCGAAAGGCTCGACCATCATGCCCTGCCCGAACCACCCCAGATCCCCGCCGTTCGCTGCCGATCCGGGATCGGTCGAGGACGCCTTGGCGATCTCGGCGAAATCCGCCCCGCCGTCGAGCTTGGCCTTGATCGCCTTCGCCTCCTCCTCGGTCTTCACGAGGATGTGGGCGGCGCGGTACTCGGTCCCGGGGGCGGCGTTGGCGTATTTCTCGTCGAAGGCCTTCTTGACCGCTTCCTCGGTCACGGCGGACGTGACCTCACGATCGAGGACGGAGTTGGCCAGATAGCTGCGGCGCTGCTGGTCCAGTTCGAGCTTCTGCCGCAGCGTCAGCGCCGACTCGGCCTCTTGCGCGAGCACGGTCTGCTGCACGATCTGATCGAGTATCCCCTTGAAAAGAACGTCGTCCGGCAATGACAGGTATTTCTGCGGCAGCGTCTCGCGCACCGATATCATCTGACCGAGCGTGATCGGGGTTCCGTTCACCGTGGCGACGACCGTTTCGGCCGTGGGTTCCTGGGCGTGGGCCGGCAAGGCCATGGCGAGGGCGACAAGGGCAGCGCCGAGAAAGGGCTGGAAACGCGGCATCTTTGGGAGGTCTCCTGATCGGGCCCGCCCGCGGCGGGCAACGTTGACACGGGTGCGGCAGACCCTTACATCGCGTGGCGTCTCGTGAAGGCCGATCTGCGCGCCCGAGGTTCGCTGCCCTTCTAGGCACGGCGCGGAAGGTGGGCAAGGCCACCTTTCACAAGAAAATGTCATTCGACCCCTTCTGGGAGAAACCATGCTGGGCCTCGGAACACTCGCCAGAAAGGTCTTCGGAACCCCGAACGACCGCAAGGTAAAGTCGGTCAGGCCGCTGGTCGAGAGCATCAACGCGCTCGAGCCGGACTTCCAGGCGCTTTCCGACGAGGGGCTGAAGGAGCGCACGCTGGCCCTGAAGGCGCGGGTGGAGGGCGGCGAGACGCTGGAAGCGGTCCTGCCCGAGGCGTTCGCCAACTGCCGCGAGGCCGCGCGGCGCGCGCTCGGGCTCCGGGCCTTCGACGTGCAGCTGAAGGGCGGCATCTTCCTGCACCAGGGCAACATCGCCGAGATGAAGACGGGCGAGGGCAAGACGCTGGTGGCGACCTTTCCGGCCTACCTGAACGCGCTGACGGGCAGGGGCGTCCACATCGTCACGGTCAACGACTACCTTGCCCGCCGCGACTCCGAGTGGATGGGCAAGGTCTACCGGGCGCTCGGCCTGACCGTCGGCGTCGTCTATCCGTTCCAACCCGAGGCCGAGAAGCGTGCGGCCTACCAGGCCGACATCACCTATGCCACCAACAACGAACTCGGCTTCGACTACCTCCGCGACAACATGAAGGGGTCGATCGAGGAAATGATGCAGCGCGGGCACTACTTCGCCATCGTGGACGAGGTGGACTCGATCCTGATCGACGAGGCGCGGACGCCGCTCATCATCTCCGGCCCCAGCCAGGACCGGTCCGAACTCTACAACACGCTGAACGCCTACATCCCCGAGCTGAACGAGACCCATTTCAAGCTCGACGAGAAGCAGCGCAACGCGACCTTCACCGAGGACGGCAACGAGTTTCTCGAGAACCGGCTCCGCGAGGCGGGCGTCCTGCCCGAGGGGCAGACGCTCTACGACCCGGAATCCACCACCGTGGTTCACCACGTCACGCAGGCGCTGCGGGCGCACAAGCTGTTCCAGAAGGACGTGAACTACATCGTTCGCAACGGCGAGGTGGTGCTGATCGACGAATTCACCGGCCGCATGATGCCGGGCCGCCGCCTGTCGGACGGCCTGCACCAGGCGATCGAGGCGAAGGAAGGCGTCAAGGTCCAGCCCGAGAACGTGACGCTCGCGTCGGTCACCTTCCAGAACTACTTCCGACTTTACGAAAAGCTCGCCGGCATGACCGGCACGGCGGCCACCGAAGCCGAGGAATTCTTCGAGATCTACCGCCTCGGCGTGGTCGAGGTTCCGACGAACCGACCCGTCGCCCGCAAGGACGAACACGACCAGGTCTACCGCACCGCGCGCGAGAAATACGACGCGATCCTGAAGGAAATCCGCAAGGCGCACGAGAAGGGCCAGCCGATCCTCGTCGGCACCACGTCGATCGAGAAATCCGAAATGCTGTCCGAGATGCTCAAGAAGGAGAGCATTCCGCACAACGTGCTGAACGCCCGCCAGCACGAGCAGGAGGCCCAGATCGTCGCCGACGCGGGCAAGCCCGGCGCGGTGACGATCGCCACGAACATGGCGGGCCGGGGCACCGACATCCAACTCGGCGGCAATGTCGAGATGAAGGTGATGCAGGCGCTCGCCGCCAATCCCGAGGTGCATCCGGACGAGCTTCGCGCGCAGATCGAAGGCGAACATGCCGAGGACAAGCGCAGGGTGATCGAGGCCGGGGGCCTCTACGTCCTGGGCACCGAGCGTCACGAAAGCCGCAGGATCGACAACCAGCTCCGCGGCCGGTCGGGCCGTCAGGGCGATCCCGGGCGTTCGACCTTCTTCCTGTCGCTCGAGGACGACCTGATGCGCATCTTCGGGTCCGAGCGGCTCGACAAGGTGCTGTCCTCGCTCGGCATGAAGGAGGGCGAGGCCATCATCCATCCCTGGGTGAACAAGTCGCTGGAACGCGCGCAGGCCAAGGTCGAGGGACGCAACTTCGACATCCGCAAGCAATTGCTGAAATTCGACGACGTGATGAACGACCAGCGCAAGGCGATCTTCAGCCAGCGTCTCGAGATCATGCAGGCCGACGATCTGGAAGAGATCGTCGGGGACATGCGCCATCAGGTCGTGGACGATCTTGTTGACGAGTACCTGCCGCCGAAGAGCTATCCCGAGCAGTGGCTGGCCGCCGAGCTGGCGGCCGCCCTGCGCGAGAAACTGAACCTCGACCTTCCGGTCGCCGACTGGGCCGCCGAGGAGGGCGTCGACCAGGACGTCCTGCGTGAACGCGTCGCGGAGGCGTCGGACCGTCTGGCCGCGGACAAGGCGGATGCGTTCGGACCCGAGACGATGCGGTCGATCGAGAAGCAGATCCTGCTCCAGACCATCGACACCAAGTGGCGCGACCATCTGGTCACGCTCGAGCACCTGCGCTCGGTCATCGGATTCCGCGGCTATGCCCAGCGAGACCCGCTGTCCGAATACAAGAGCGAGGCTTTCGCGCTGTTCGGCAACCTGCTTGACGGGCTGAGGTCGGAAGTGTCGCAGAAGCTTGCGCAGGTGCGCCCGCTGACCCCGGAAGAGCAGGAGACGATGATGCGCCAGTTCGCGGCACAGCAGGCGGCGCTGCAGAAGCCGGCCGAGGCGCCGGCCGCGGTGAAGCGCACCCCTCTCGTGGCCGGATTCGACGAGACGGACCCCCGCACCTGGGGGAACCCGGGCCGGAATGATCCCTGCCCCTGCGGTTCGGGCGAGAAGTTCAAGCACTGCCACGGACGCCTCGTGTGACCTGACACGGGGCGCCCAGCCCGCCCTCCCAGCTCCGTCCGCCCGGGTTTCTGCCCGGGCATCGCCCGATTCGGCCGGGCCCGTACGCAGCGGAGCGCGCGGGAATTGTGGCGGGTCCGCGACGCAGGTCGGGTCCGTCGTGTACGAGCGGTTGGGATTTCGCCCGGCGCAGCCGCAAGATGTCGGGATTCCGGGCGCGCGCCGGCAAAGGCGATGACACAGGCCGGCCATGCGGCTGCCCGAATCCGCCCCTAGGTTTCGAAGGGAACCGAAGGGGATGGAAGGACATGCAGTTGAAGCGCCGCATCCTGACCGCCGGAGCGACCTTCTTCGTGGCCGCCGCCACCGGCCATCTGATGCAGAACGGCGCGGGCTATGCCGCACGGCTGCTCGCGCCGCAGCCCGAGGCCGCGGCGGCCCTGCCAGAGCCGGCTGCCGCCGAGGTGCCCGTGGCACTTCTGGCGCCGGCGGGGTCGGTCGTGACGCTCCCGTCCCCCGCGAGCGGTCCTGGCGCGGCACGGATCGAGCCCGTCTCGGCCAGCGCCACGGATGCGGCGCTGCCCTATCTGCCCGACCTTCCCGGCACGCAGCCGGCGCCGCTTCGCCCGACGCCCGGTCTGGGCGAGCGGATCGGCAGGGCCGACCGCGCAATGGCACCCGCGGCTTCGGCGGCAGACGTGGAGTATTCTGCCTTCGGATTGCCCTGCGCCGACCCGGTCATGGTTCTCGGCGCACGCCCCGGCGCGATCATCGGTGTCCATCTGGACGCGCCCTGCCGGCCATCGGCGCGGGTCGAGATCCGCCACGGGGCGCTGGTCTTCGATACCGTCACCGATGCCGAGGGCGAATTGCGCGTGGACATCCCCGCCCTGAACGGGGCCGGCGATGTCACGGCGAGGTTTGCCGAAGGCGGCTTCGCGCGGGGCTCGGTGCCTGTCGGCGGGCTCGGGTCGGTGCAACGGATCGGCATCGCGTGGAGCGGTCAGCCTGGCCTGTCGCTCGACGCCTACGAGAACGGTGCGGCCTGGGGGGACGAGGGGCATGTCACGCCCTACTCGGAACCGGCGGCCGGCCGCGGCGAGATCCGTCTGCTCGGGGCGCCGGGTCTTCCCGGACCGCGCCTGGCATTGATCTATTCCGGCTCTGCGGACCAGGTGGCGTTCGAGGTATCGGCAGGGATCGACACCCTGAACTGCGGCCGGACCCTGTCGGGCCGGATCCTTCGGCCGTCGGAAACCGGCGTGGCGGCGTCCGAGCCGCTTTCCCTGACCGTGCCGGCCTGCGATGCGCTGGGCGGATACGTCGTGATGGGCATCGACCCGCAGGCCCCCGCAGCGGCCGACTACGCGAGCGCCGCCGGCAACTAGATGTCCAGTCTCCGCATCTGGGGGATCGGGTCGGGGAAGAATCGCTCTGGCTCTGAGGTCCAGGCCTTGCAGATGTATTCGTGGGGCGCGCGGCCGCTGAGTGTCTTGAGCCTGCGCGCGAAGGTCTAGGCCGCCAGGAAGCCGGAGCCTGCCCGACGCTTCCATCCGCGTCGGACAGGCTCCGGGCGGGACGGGGCGTCGGACTTCTGCCGGATGGGCGCGGCGGCAGGCATTGGGCGTGGCGGTTTTTTTCTCGGGACGCCGCCGTTCGCCCTGCCCCCCCGTTTGGGGGTGAGAGGGCTATCAGCATGGGGCGCTTCCCTCCCCCGGCGGGGTTGGGCCGGGGTGGGGGCCGAGCGGGTCTTGAGTGCCTACTCGTCGCCCGGCACGCCGTAGCGCGGGGCGGCGTCGGGGTTGAGCGCACGGATGACGTAGGCGTCGGCCTGGGGCGCGAAGACCGTCCACGCCTTGCCGAGTTCGGCGATCGGGTCGCCCTCGGTCCAGTCGCAGCGGAGGTCGGCCCAGGGCCAGCTCTCGCGGCCGGAGATGAGCATCCCGGCCGAGTGGATCGGCCCGGCCTCGCCCCCCGCCGTGAGGCCCGCCTTCATGGCGGCGAGGAGCCGGTCGCCGAGGGCGCCGGGCGCGGTTTCGAAGGCGGCGACGATGGCGGCGGGGATGCCGGCGTGGGCGAGGAGGTTCCCGCCCGAGGCGACGTCCCGCCCCCGTGCCTCCGCCCAGGTGCCCAGGGCGCGCGGGCCGGAGTGGATGGCGGTGCGTCCCTCGGCGTCGATGACGAGGAGCTGGCGGAAGGCGGGGTGGGGTTCGTCCGCGAGGACGGCAGCGAGGGCCTCGGGCGCGGAGAGGCCTGCGGCGAGGCGGTCGAGGAGCTTCGGGCCGAGGCGGGGGTCGGTGACGTTCTGGGTCGCGACCGCGCCTATCCCTGCGCGCACATGGGCGCAACGGGCGGCGACGGCGGGCGAGGAGGAGGCCACGGCGACGCCGAATTTTCCGGTGCGGGCGCAGCGGGCGACGAGGGAGAAGGTCATGGAGGGGCCTCAGGCCGCCCGGACCGGCCGACGATATGGGAATTCTGGAATTTCGGGTAATCCAGAAGTGCGCTCCGGTCCGGGGACACGAGATCGCGGCCGGACGTCTCGCCGGTCCGGGAGGACCGCCCGTGGCCCCGGCTGCCGCCCGCGATCACGAGGCGGTCCCCATCAGGCCGGCGACCCGGTTCGCCCGGATGCCGGCATCGCCGGGTCCGCCCGTGGATCGGAGGCACGGGGTCATGCGCCCCGGTGTCGGCGCCGTGGGCCGCCCAGGACATCCTTATGCCGCCGACCCCGGCGAGGCCCGACGATGCCGCTTGGGACATCGCGGGCGGGTGCGGAACCGTCATCCGGCGGTCTGCGGCGAAGGCGGGCGCGGCAGGGAAGGCGGGGGCAACGAAAGTCCGGGCAGGGACGGCGCGCGGCGCATGAAGCCCTCCTGTCAGTCGGGGATGACGGCGGTGGCGTCGATCTCGACCAGCCAGTCGGGGCGGGCGAGCGCGGTGACGACGACGCCGGTGGACACCGGGTGGACGCCCCGGATGTAGTCGCCCATCGTGCGGTAGACCGCCTCGCGGTGGCGCACGTCGGTGAGGTAGACGACGATCTTGCACAGGTGCTCCATGCGGCCGCCGCATTCCTCGATGAGCTGCCGGATGTTCTGCATGACCTTGTGGGTCTGCTCGACCGGATCGTGGCTGTCGATGTTCTTCGCGGTGTCGAGGTCCTGCGGACACTGCCCGCGCAGGAAGATCGTCCTGCCCCGCGCCACGACGGCCTGGCAGAGGTCGTTGTCGAGCTTCTGCTCGGGGTAGGTGTCGCGCGTGTTGAACTTGCGGTGGCGGACATGGGCCATCGGTGTCTCCATTCAGGTCAGGCGGGTTTCTGGACGGACCCCGCGGATGGGGAATAGGACAGGTAGGCGCGGAGCTTGGCGATGTGGTCGGCGACGTGCTTGGCGTCGTGCCAGACCCCCCAGATGAAGGACGAGCCGCGCCGGGACTGCCACGGCAGGCCGAGGAAGTAGAGGCCGGGTTCGACAGATACGCCGCGCTGGTGGAGGGGCCGGCCGCCTGCGTCGAAGGCGTCGAGATGGAGCCAGCCGAAATCGAACGCGAAGCCGGTCGCCCAGATGATCGTCCCGATTCCGGCATGGCGGAGGTCGAGCGACAGGATCGGGTCGGTCACGCAGGGGGGATCCGGCGGCATCCGGCGGGCATCGGGGTCCGGCGGCAGGTCCAGCCGGTTGCGTTCCACATAGGCGTCGGCCTCGTCCAGCAGGGCGAGGTAGTCCGCGTCGCCCCTTGCAAGGTTCGCCGCGAGGTCGGGGGCGAAGACCAGGGCACCGTCCTGCCAGTCACGGGTCCGCCCCAGAAGCGTCATGCCCTCGGACGCGAAACGGCGGAAATCCACCGTCCGTCCGCCATTCGCCCCGCTCACCGCGATGCTGACATGCTCGGTGTCAGGCGCGGCCTCGGCGTCCCACTTGTTCAGCACGCCGAGCCACCACACGAAGTCGCGGCCGCGGTACCGGCGGGGCGGGCGGCCGTGGGGGCCGACCGAAAGATACACCCGGCGTCCGGCCTGCATCAGCTCCTCGGCGATCTGCGCCCCGGACGAGCCCGCCCCGACGACGAGCACGGCCCCGCCCGGCAGGGCGTCCGGATTGCGGTATCCGGTCGAGTGGATCTGAAGCGGCACCGCCCCCCCGGGTCCGAGGCCGGGCACGAGGCCGGGAACGAGCGGCCGCTGGAACGGCCCGGTTGCGGCGATCACATGGGCGGCCTGCATCGGCCCGCCGGATGTCTCGACCAGAAAGCCGGGCCCGTCCGGGTTGCGACGGACGGACGTGACCTCGACCCCGCAGCGGACGGGCGCCGCGATCTGCGCGGCGTAGGCGACGAAGTAATCGGCCACCTCTTCCTTGCCGGGGAAGGCGTCGGGATCGCCGCCGAACGTGCGCCCGGGAAAGCGGTCGTGCCAGGCGGGACCGTTCGCCACCAGCGAATCCCAGCGCTGGCTTCTCCAGCGCCCGGCGATCCGGTCCCTCTCGAGGACGACATGGGCGATTCCGCACCGGGTGAGGTGTTCGCTCATCGCGATGCCCGCCTGACCCGCGCCCACCACGAGCGCCTCGACCTTTTCGACCATTCCGAATTCCCCCGGTTCCCCGCCCGTCCTGCTAGTCCGCGACCCGGTCCGCAATCCAGCGCGCGAAATCGAAATTCGGCCGTTCCAGATGCGACAGGTGGCCGGGCTCGGACATCCGTGCACAGAGGCCGCGATAGACCCGCTCCGTGCAGCCCTTGTCTTCCGCGTTCACCCGGTCGAGGAGCGACTTGACGCCCGCGAGATGCTTTTCGGCCTCGGGATCGGCGAGCCAGTCCGGGCTCATCCCGCCACCGAAGAGGACCTTGACATGCCCGGGCCCGGCGGGCGTGAGCGAGAGATACCAGAAATAGCCGGGCGTCAGCGTGATGAGGAGCGAAGGGTAGATCGCGAGGAGCCAGGTCTTGCGGCGGTCGTCGCCCGTGAGCGTGCCGTTCGCGGGGTGCGCAAGGGCGAGGGGGACGGTGTCGTCCTTGAGGATCCAGTGGTAGTTGAAGCCGGGCCGTCCTTCCGGGCAGACCATCTCCTCGAGCCGCGAGGCCCCGCCGATGGTGCCGCGGTGGCAGGCGGGCAGGTGGTAGCTTTCCATGAAGTTCTCGGCCAGCACCTTCCAGTTCGTGGCCCAGGTGAAATCCTCGCGGAAGGTTTCGCGGCAGGACCCCATGTCGAGATGGCCCACGAGCGCCTCGACATCCCTCAGCGCTTCGGACGGGGGCACGGCTTCGGGGTCGAGGGTGACCATGATCCAGCCGAGCCAGATCTCGCACCGCACCTGCGGCAGCCGCACGTCGGACTTGCGGAAGCCCTGGTTCAGCGTCATCGCCGGAGCGCCGCGCAGCGTGCCGTCGAGGTTGTAGGTCCAGGCGTGGTAGGGGCAGACGATCGAGCGGGCGTTGCCGCGCCCTTCGAGAAGCGTGGACATGCGGTGGCGGCAGACGTTCGACATCGCGTGGACCTGTCCGTCCGTGTCGCGCAGCACGATGACGGGCTCGCCCGCGATCTCCATCGTCAGGTAGTCGCCGGGCTCCGGCAGGGCGTCGGCGCGGCCGGCGCAGAGCCATTCCCGCGCGAAGATGCGGCTCCGCTCGCGGTCGAGGAAATCGGCCGAGGTGTAGACCGACTTCGGCATGGCGGTTGCCCGCTCGAACGGCACCGAGACATTGGCGCGCAGTTCCTCCCAGGGGGTCAGGTCGGTCATGCTCGGTTCCTTTTCTTCGGCAGCGGCCGCTCCGGGATTGACCGAATCCGTCCGGCAGGAAGAGAATTCAGACGATCGGGGAACGGCCTTCGCTTGCCCGCGCCCCGTCCTTTTCGGGACTGTGACATGACTGTGCCAGAACCTTTGCCGGTGGAATGGCGTTTTATCGCCGCTCCGATGTCGCAATTGGGCGGCAGGGTCAGTGGGCAATGTTCCCATCTGCAACGGACTGTCGCGGACCAAGAGATAATATGTCGAGACGTCCCGGTCGGGCTCCCGCGAGCGAGGTGAAGAGAATGCAGAGACGCGACTTCCTGATTTCCGGCATGGCTCTCGGAGCGGTTTCGGCCGCCGGCGCGGCCCGGGCGACTCAGGCCCCGCCGCTGACATTGCCGGCCGCACCGATCCCGGGTCTGACCATCGCGCCCGAACTCTATCCGACGATCGTGTCGGTCAGCCGCGACTTGCAGCCGGGGTCGATCATCGTGCTGTCGGACAAGTATTTCCTGTACTACATCGCCCGGTCCGGAACGGCGATCCGCTACGGCGTGGGCGTGGGCCGCGCCGAGCTCGTGTTCCGGGGCAAGGCGGTCGTCGGAGCCAAGAAGGAATGGCCGACATGGAAACCGACGCCCGAGATGGTGGCGCGGAATCCGGCCAGGTACGGCAAGTGGGCCGACAAGGCGATGCCCGGCGGTCCCGGCAACCCGCTGGGCGCCCGGGCGCTCTACCTCTTCCAGAACGGCAACGACACCAGCATCCGCATCCACGGCACGATCGAGCCGAACTCGATCGGGACGTCGGTGTCGAACGGCTGCATCCGGATGGTGAACGAGCACGTCATCGACCTTTACGACCGGGTCGAGATCGGGACGCCGGTGGCGGTCTACTGACGGCTGCCGGGAGGGGGGGGCGGACATGAGGCTCTATCTGCACCAGTGCGCGTCGCCTGCGGGCGACGCGGAAGCGGCCTTCGCGGAAATCGCGGCGGGCCTGGCCGGGGCGAAGGCCGGGGCGGCGGGCATGGCGCTCTTCCCCGAGCTGCTTCTGCCTGGGTACAACGCCGGGAATGTCGCCGATCTGGCACAGCCCGTGACCGGGGAGTGGGTCGGGCGGCTGTCGCGGATGGCGCGCGCGGCAGGCGTCGGGATCACCACGGGCTATTCCGAGCGGGCGGACGGTCTGTGCTACAATAGCGCAGTCTGCATCGACGCGGCGGGCGCGCTTCTGGGCAACTACCGCAAGGTCCAGCTTTACGGCCCGCGCGAGGGGCGGCTGTTCCGGCCGGGGACCAGCTACACCGTCTTCGACTGGGCGGGCATGAGGACCGCGCTGATGATCTGCTACGATGTCGAGTTCGCGGGCCACGTCCGGCGGCTGGCCGAGCAGGGGGTAAGGCTCGTCCTCTGCCCCACGGCCAACATGCACCCCTTCACCCATGTGAGCCGCTACACGGTGCCGAGCCAGTCGGTGAACCACGGGCTTGCCATCGCCTATTGCAACTACTGCGGGGTGGAGGGCGACCTGCATTACTACGGCGGGTCGA
This sequence comes from Pseudomonadota bacterium, assembly GCA_049323795.1. Lineage (GTDB taxonomy): Bacteria > Pseudomonadota > Alphaproteobacteria > Rhodobacterales > Rhodobacteraceae > JAOADN01. Next base: position 69,035 of record JBMOOH010000043.1, on the reverse strand, counting down.
TCGTGACGGCGGCGGACGGGCATATCCTCGCGGAAGCCGGGGGCGAGGCCGAGGGGCTGGTTGCGGACCTGTCCTATGCGCCGGACCGGCGGATCCTTTCGTCGCAGATCGCGGATTACCGGCCGCTCTGACGGGCGCGAGCGCCAGGAGGCGGGGCTTCCGGAGGCGCGGCCCCGGCGGTATGAGGGCCGGATGGCCCTGACCCTGACCTCATTGACCGATCCCGCGCTCAGCCAGTTCGACGCGATCATCGACGTGCGCTCTCCGTCCGAGTTCGCCGAGGACCATGTGCCGGGCGCGATCAGCCTCCCTGTCCTCGACGACGAGGAACGGGCGCGTGTCGGCACGATCTACAAGCAGCAGTCGCCGTTCCTGGCGCGGAAGGTCGGCGCGGCGCTGGTCGCGCGGAACGCGGCGCGGCATCTCGAGGGGCCGCTGGCGGGGATGGGGGGCGGGTGGCGCCCCCTGGTCTATTGCTGGCGGGGCGGGCAGCGGTCGGGATCCTTCGCGACGATCCTCGCGGGCGTCGGCTGGCGGACCGAGACGCTGGCGGGCGGCTACAAGGCGTGGCGGTCGCTGGTGGTCGAGGAGGTGCAGGCGCGGCCTGTGGCCTCGCCCGTGGTGGTGCTGGACGGCAATACCGGGACGGCGAAGACCGAGATCCTCGGGCTTCTCGCGGCGGCGGGTCATCAGGTGATCGACCTTGAAGGTCTGGCGCGGCACCGGGGGTCGCTCTTCGGGGCGATGCCGGGGGGGCAGCCGAGCCAGAAGGCCTTCGAGGGGGCGCTTGCCGTGCGGCTGGCGGCGCTCGACCCGGCGCGGCCGGTGGTGCTCGAGGCGGAAAGCGCGGTCGTGGGCGATCTGGGCGTGCCGAAGCAGATCTGGGCCGCGATGCGGGCGGCGCCACGGGTGGTCGTCGAGGCGCCGCCCGGGGCGCGGGCGGCGTACCTGGCGCGGGCGTATCGGGATGTGACGGCGGATGCGGGGCGGCTGGCCGGGGTGATCGGGCAGCTCCGGCCCTTTCACGCGCGCGAGGTGATCGACGGCTGGCTCGGGCAGGCGGCGGCGGGTGAGTTCGTCGCGCTGGCCCATGACCTGATGGAGCGGCATTACGACCCGCGCTATGGCAAGCACCGGGCGCGAATGGCGCCGGGGCGGGTCGAGGCAGTGGCGGCGGAGGATCTGTCGGAGGCGGCGCTGCCGGGGCTCGCGGAGCGGGTGGCGGCGGCGGTGGCGAGGGTCGCGGGGCGGTAGGCCCGAATGGCGACGGATGGCGATGCGGCCGGCCCCTTGCCCCGCGCCTTGCGGCTCCGGGCACCCGGCATGGCAAGGCGGTCCTGCTCAGTCCCCGACCGTGACGAACGGCGCGCCCCCGGTCACGTGCCCGATCACCGCCGCCTCGTCCCCCGCCTCCCTCAGCCGCGCGACCAGGTCCCCCGCGACCTCCCCCGGCACCGCGGCCAGAAGGCCGCCCGCCGTCTGCGGATCGAAGAGGAGGTCCGCCCTCGGCCCCGGCGTCAGGAACATCCGCGACGCGACGGCCCGGTTCGCGGGGAGGAGGGTCGAGCCGTGGCCCGCCGCGGCGAGCGCCTCGGCCCCGGCGAGGACGGGGATGGCGGAAAGCGACAGGACGGCGGCGACGCCGGAGGCGTCGAGGAGGCCCATGAGGTGGCCGGTGAGGCCGAAGCCGGTCACGTCGGTCATCGCGCGGGCGTGGGGCGAGAGGATCGCCGAAGCCGCCCCCTGCGGGCGGAGCATCGCGGCGAAGGCGCCGGCGACGACCGTGCCCGGCGCGGCGCGGGCCATCTCGGCGGCGAGGATGACGCCGGTGCCGAGGGGCTTCGTGAGGATGAGCGCATCCCCGGGGCGCGCGCCCGACTGGCCGATGGGGTCGCGGTCGAGGAGGCCGGTGACGGTGAATCCCACGGTCAGCTCCGCCCCGAGGCTCGTGTGGCCACCCGCCACGTCGGCCCCGGCCGCGCGGAAGGTGCGGGCGGCGGCGTCCAGGATCTCGCGCAGCGTCTCGGCCTGCATCCTCGGGGTCATGCGCGGCAGGATCACCTGCGCGAGCGCGGCCTGCGGGCGGCCGCCCATCGCCCAGATGTCGCCCATCGCGTGGATCGCGGTGATGCGGGCGAGAGTCCACGGGTCTTCGGTGAAGGCGCGGACGTGGTCGGTGGTGAGGATCTGCCGCGCCGAGCCGACCGCGAGGACGGCGGCGTCATCGCCCGCGCCGGCGAGCACATCGGGGCGGGACGGTGCGGGAAGGGCGGCGATCGCGGCCTTCAGGTCGGCCTGCCCGACCTTCGCCCCGCAGCCGCCGCAGAGGGGCCTGGCCGAGGCCGGGATCTCGTCCTCCCCCGCGGCGCGGAGGGCGGGCGGCGGGTCGGCGGGCATGGCGGGGAGGTCGTCGAACATCGCCATGAAGCGGCGGTCGATCCGGTCCTTCCAGCGCCAGACCCAGCCGCCGGTCGCCGAGAGGCCCCACTTGTCCGCGGTGGCGCGTTTCGCGCCGAGGGAGACGAGCTTCAGGTAGTCGCCCTGCGGGCGGAAGTGCCGCATCGCGCCGCGGCCGGTCAGCGCGACGGTGAGGTTGCGGAAAAGGACGGGAGCGGCGCGGACGGCGAAGACCCCGGCCTTGGGGCGCGGGGCGTGGGTGAAGTGAGCGATGTCGCCCGCCGCGAAAACGCTGGGGTCGGTGATCGTGCGGAGGAGGGCGTCGACCGCGACGAAGCCACCTTCCAGCGCAAGGCCGGTGTCGCGGAGCCAGGGCGCGGCGCGGGTGGCAGCCGCGCCGATGGTGAAGGCGGAGGGGACTTCGCGCCCGTCGGCGAGCAGGACGGCGCCGGGGTGGACGGCTGCGGCGGGCACGCCGGCAAGGAGCGTGACGCCCGTGTCGCGCAGGGCCGCGAGGATCGCCTGCCTGGCGCGGCGGCCGGTGCCGGCGAGGGGCGTGCTCGCCTCGATCACGGTCACCTGCGCCCCGGGGCCCAGCCGGTGCCTCGCCGCCATCGCGATCTCGCACCCCGCCGCGCCTCCGCCGATGACGGCGACCGGCCCGCCGCCGCTGTCCGCGAAGGCGGCCCAGCGGCGGGCGAAGCTGTCGAGCGGCTTTGCCGGGACCGCGTGGCCGGCGAAGCCCGGCAGGTCCATCCCGGACGTGATGCCGATGTCGAGCGAGGCGATGTCGTAGGCGACGGGCGGGCGGCCCTCGACCGCGATGCGGCGGTTTTCGCGGTCGATGCCCGTCGCGCGCGACAGGACGAGGCGCGCCCCGGCGAAGCGGGCGAGCCGCACGAGGTCGATCCCGAGGTCGTCGCGGCCGTAGTGGCCCGCGATGAAGCCCGGCAGCATCCCGGAATAGGCGGCGGCGGGGTAAGGGTTGACGAGCGTCAGCCGCACGCCGGGAAGGGGCCTCATCCCCCACATGCGCAGGACGAGCGCATGGGCATGGCCGCCGCCGATCAGCACGAGGTCGCGGGTGAGGGGAAGGGCGGGGACCATCCGTCTTCCCTAGCGCCGGTCGCGCCCGAGGCCAAGCGGCCGCGACAGGCGGGGGGAAGGGGCAGGGTTTTCACGCAATCCTGGCCGGCGGAAGTCCTGCGTTCAGGATTTCCGCCTCGCGCGGCGGGCGCGGGCGCGGTATGGCCGGCATGGGAAGTCGGGGCGGGGCGGGGCGCGGGCAGGATGCGGGTCTATATCACCGGGGCGGCGGGGTTCATCGGGTTCCATCTGGCGCGGCTGTTGCTGGATGAAGGGCACCACGTCCGCGGCCATGACGGGATGACCGCCTACTACGACCTCGACCTCAAGAACGGGCGGCTGAACCTGCTGAAACAGGCGCCCGGGTTCGCCTTCCATCAGGGGATGCTCGAGGATGCGCCCGACCTGGCCGCCGACATCGGCGCGTTCCGGCCGGACGTGATCGTCCACCTCGGGGCGCAGGCGGGGGTGCGCTATTCGCTCGAGGCGCCGCGGAGCTACCTTTCGTCGAACATCGAGGGGACGTTCAACGTGCTGGAAGCCGCACGGGACGTGGGCGTCAAGCACCTGCTCATTGCCTCCACCTCGTCGGTCTTCGGGGCGAACACCGCGATGCCCTACCGCGAGACCGACAAGGCCGACACGCAGGTCAGCCTCTACGCCGCGACGAAGAAGGCGACCGAGAGCCTGAGCCATTCCTGGTCGCACCTCTACAACGTGCCGGTGACGGCCTTCCGGTTCTTCACCGTCTATGGCCCCTGGGGCCGGCCCGACATGGCGCCCTGGAAGTTCACCGCCGCGATCCTGAAGGGCGAGCCGATCGACGTCTACGGGCAGGGCGGGATGTTCCGGGACTTCACCTATGTCAGCGACCTCGTCCGGGCGATCCGGCTCTTGATCGACGCAGCCCCGGTGCGGCCGGAGGGGCCGGTCGAGGAGGGCGACAGCCTGTCGCCGGTGGCGCCCTGGCGGGTGGTGAACATCGGCAATGGCGAGAAGGTGTCGCTGGCCGATTTCATCGCGGCGATCGAGGCGGCGGCGGGGAAGACCGCGAAGAAGCGGATGATGGACATGCAGCCGGGCGATGTCCGCGCGACCTGGGCGGATACGACGCTGCTGAAGCGGCTGACGGGATATGCGCCGAGGACCGGCATCCGCGAGGGGATGGCCCGGTTCGTCGCCTGGTACCGGGGCTATGCGGGGCTGTAGAGCCGCTGCCGGGTCGGGTGCGGAGCGCGCGGCGTCGGCGGCGGGAGCCTATTTGCAGGACCGGAAAGCCTGAGGGCGGTGCCCGGCCGCGGCCCCCCGGCCGGTGCCGGGATCGGTGCCGGGATCGGGCTTGACGGGTCGGGCGGGCTGGCTTAGGTGACGCCCCCAGTGGCTAGGTAGCTCAGCTGGTTAGAGCACGTGACTCATAATCACGGGGTCGGGGGTTCGAGTCCCCCCCTCGCCACCAACAATGCCCCCCGCGCGCCCGAACCCGGACGAATCGCCGATCGGCGATTCCAGCCGTCCGGTAACGCCGCGGCCTGCGAAGAGGGGCGTGCAAGGCACAGGCTGCACCCCGGTCGGCCCGAGGTTGCTGGCCTGCCCCACGGGCATGGCCTGCGCCGCTGCCCGCGGGCAGCGGCTATCCCTTCTTCTTGCGTTTCTTGTCCTTCTTGCGCGCCGCGTCCGGCGGACCTGCGGCGACCAGTTGTCCGAGCAGCGCCGGATCGAGCCGGATCGCCGCATCGATTGCCTCGGCGATCGAGCCGACCGCCGCAAGCAGGCCGCCCGCGCGCGCGTCGCCTGCGTCAACGGCCCGTGCCAGTTCCTGCACGAGGGGGTCGATGAGCCGGTGGCGCCGCGCGTTCAGAAGCCGGGAAACGATCGTCCAGGGGTCGTCGGGAACGGAAAAGTACTCCTTCCGGTCACCCTTGAGGCGGATGACGACGACGAGACCCGACAGCCGCAGTTCCTTCAGGGCTGTCGAGACGTTCGATCGCGAGAGATTCAGCGCCTTGCAGAGGTCATCGGCGGTCAGCGCAGCCGGGGCACCGAAAACGGTGCCGAAGATGTGGCCGGCAGCACGCGAGAACCCCATCTCCACGGCTGCGCGTGCACAGATTTCGGCGAGACTTTCCGGCATGGCGATCCGGGTGGACGGAGGCAGGCGGCAGGATGGTCGGCGGTTGCGTTGCCGTCAACCGCTTTCGCCCCGCGCGAGTGTCAGCCTGAGCGATTGCCGGTAGGTCTCGCCGGGTGCAAGCGCGGCTGACGGGAAGTCCGGCCGGTTCGGCGCGTCGGGCCAGACCTGCGGCTCCAGCGCCACGCCGGCGAAAGGGCCGTAGGGCCGGCCGGTCAGCCCCGGTCGCGGGGCCGTTCCCAGCCCCTGCCCGTCATAGACCTGGAGGCCCGGCTCGGTCGTCGAGACGGTCAGGCGGACGCCGCTCCGTCCGCGGAGTTCGGCAACCTCCGTCAGGCTGCGGCGGGCCGCGGCGAGGCACAGGTTGTGGTCGTAGCGCGATCGTGCATCGAGAACGCGTCCCCGACGGAAATCGAACCGGGTTCCCGTCACCGGTGCCGGCCCACCGTCGGGAATCAGGCGGTCGTCCACCGGCAGATAGGTGTCTGCGGCCACGCTGAGGACGTGGCCGGCCGTGTCGGCGGTGCCGTCGAGGTTCCAGTAGGAATGATGGGCCAGGTTCATCAGCGTCGGTCTGTCGGTCGTGGCGGTGAGATCGAGCGCGAGCGTCGCGGGGGGGACCGCCCGGAACCGCGCAACGATGTACCGGTCGCCCGAAAAACCGCCGTCGCCGTCGCCGAGCCCGAGGGAAAGGACGGCCTCGGCCGCCGAGGACCGCTCGAGCGTCCAGACCCTCGTGGAGGTTCCGTTCCGTCCGCCGTGCAGGGTTGTCCGTCCGGCCTCGTTCGCGTCGAGGCGCAGGGTCCGCCCCCCCACCGTTGCGGCGGCCCCCGCGATGCGGTTGGCGACCGGGCCGACGATGGCGCCGAAATAGGCCATCGGCCCTTCGTAGTCGGCGGCCGTCGTCCCTCCGAGGACGAGGGGCCAGGGCGTGCCGGCGAGCCGGAGGTCGTTCAGCGTCGCGCCGAGTGTCAGGATCGTGGCGCGGATCTGGCCGGCGGAGAGGTCGATCGCGTGGACCGTCTCGCCCGCGGCGGTCGCGCCGAAGGCTCGGACCGCCGTCACAGCGCGACCCCCGGCTCCGCAAGTCCGGTCGCGCCGGCATCGGCCACGAAGGTGCAGCCGTTCCGGGGTTCGGCGGCGATCACCTCGGGCGGCAGGTTCTCGCGCGCGGAGGTGACGTGAAGGCGGTCGAGCGCCGGTCCTCCGAAGGCGGGGCAGGAGGCGTGCAGGCCGGGTATGGCGACGGCGCGCCGGAACCGTCCGTCCGGGCCGTAACAGGCCACCCGCGCGGCACCCCATTCCGCCAGCCACAGATTGCCCTGCGTGTCGCAGACGGCCCCGTCGGGCACCCCCGGCTGTCCGGCCAGATCGATGAACCGGACGGGGTCGCCCGCAGGCCAGCCCGCCTCGTCCAGTCCGACGCGCCAGACCACCCCGGTTGCGCTGTCGGCGAAATGCGCAAACAGCGCATCGGGCGTGAAGCTGATCGCGTTCGGGATCGTCAGCGGTGCGAAGAGGCGGCGCATCTCGCCTCGGTAGAGCCGCCAGACGGACCCCTGTCCGGGTTCGGCCCGCTTGCCCATCGTTCCGATCCAGAACCCGCCCCAGGGGTCGGCCCGGCCGTCGTTCGATCGCAGGTCGGGCCGGTCGGCGACCAGCGGGACGACGCGGTCCGACGTGCCGCGCGTCAGGTCGAAGACCGACAGCGCGGTCTCCGAGGCGACGAGCAGCCGGTCGCGGTCGATCCAGCCCGCGGCGGACACGCATTCGCCGAAGGACCAGGACAGGGGCCCCGCGGCGGTTCGTGACAGAAGCTTCCGCCCGAGGATGTCGAACCAGAAGAGCTGCCCGCGCCCGGGGTGCCAGAGCGGCCCCTCGCCAAGCTCGCAGGGCCGGTCGTCGTAGATCTCTGTCATCGCCGCTTCCTTTCGCGCCGGTTCTGCACCGGGAGACCCGCCTTGTATATCCCCATCCGCGTCAGGGCGTGCCGAGGCAGGCCAGGAGGCGGTCGGCGAGCCCGGTCATGAGGTCGGCGTAGAGGTCCGGTCCGGGGGTGAGGGCGCTTCCCTCGGGGTCGAGCGGTTCGCCCAGCGTGACCGCCCCGTCGCTTGCGACCGTCTCTGCCGGCTGCTCGTTGCGGCCGGCCTCGGGGAAGATGCACCTTGCGCCGACGAGCGCCCCCCGAAGCTCTTCAAGCCGGGCGGCGCCCGGTTCGCGCGCGTCGCCCCCCGCGATGCTGCCCACGACGGTCAGCCCGTAGCGGCGGACGAAGTAGCCGTAGGCATCGTGATAGACTGCGAACGGAACGCCCTTCACCGTGGCGAGGCGGTCTGTGAGCGAAAGGTCGAGTGCCTCGATCCGCACCCGCGCCGCGGCGGCATTCCGGGCATAGACGGCGGCATTGTCGGGGTCTGTCCGGCCGAGGCGCGCGGCGATGGCGTCGATCCAGAGAGCGGCATTCGACGGGTCGAGCCAGGCGTGCGGGTCGCGCCCGCCCGGCGCGTCTGAACTTCCGCTGCCGGCCGCTTTGGCGTCCCCATTCCCTTCTCCATAGCCGAGGATGGTCGCGCCCGGCGCATCGAGAAGACGCAGGTCCGATCCCGGCGCCTCGGTTCCCAGGATCCGTTCCAGCCAGGGCGTCATTTCCGGTCCGAGCCACACGACGAGGTCCGCCTCGGCGAGAGCCGCCGCCTGCGAGGGGCGCATCTGGAACGAATGCGCATCGGCCCCCGGGGAGACGAGGAGGACCGGTTCGCCCACACCCTCCATCACCTGCCAAACGAGCGAATGCACGGCCGGAATGTCCGTGACCACGCGGGGGACTTCCGCCCCGGCGGGCAGGGCGAGGCTGGCCAGAGCGAACGGGGCGAGCAGGCGGAACATGATGCGGACTCCGGGTTGCGCGACGGGCGGGAAAATAGTATGTTATATCATAACAGGTCAAGATGGATGTCATGAAGCCGCACCCCGCACGGCCGGAAGCCGCAGGTCCGCCGGAGGTGCCGCCCTGCGGGCCGGCCTTTGAACGGCACGACCACGGCCGCTGTGTCGACGGCCTGCTTTCCCGCGCGGAGGAGGTTGCGAAGGGCCGCGGGGTCCGGCTGACCCCGGTCCGGCGCCGCGCGCTCGAGATCCTGCTCGAGGCGCATCGCGCGCTTGGTGCCTACGAGGTCCTGGAGCGGCTGTCGGCGGCCGGTTTCGGCGGCCAGCCGCCGGTTGCCTACCGGGCGCTCGATTTCCTTGTGGAACAGGGGCTTGCGCACAGGATCCGGGGGCTGAACGCCTTCCTCGCCTGCACCGGGCCGGGCAGGGACCACCAGGCGGCATTCCTGATCTGCCGGAGCTGCGGCACCGTCGCCGAGACCGAGGCAGGCCGCATGCGGGCGGAGCTGGACGCCGCCGCGGGCACCGCGGGCTTCCGCGTCGAACGCGCGAGCATCGAGGCCGCCGGCCTCTGTCCGGCATGCGCGGGTGGTGCGCCGTGACGCGGGCCGCGACGCTGATCGAGGCCGATGGCCTGACCGTGCGGCGCGGCGGTTCGGTCGTGCTCGACACCGTGCACCTTTCCATCGCCCCCGGCGAGATCGTCACCATCGTCGGTCCGAACGGGTCGGGCAAATCCACCCTCGTGCGTGCACTGATCGGGTTGGAGCGGGCTGCCGCCGGCCGGGTCGACCGCCGGCCGGGGCTGCGGATCGGCTATGTCCCCCAGCGGCTGCACATCGACAGCGCGCTGCCGATGACGGTGCTGCGCTTCCTGTCGCTCGGAACGCGCGCGACCGCCTCCGGGGCGCTGGGCGCCCTGGCGCGGGTCGGCGTCGCCGCGCCGGCGCGGTCGCAGCAGATGGTGTCGCTGTCCGGCGGGCAGTTCCAGCGCGTACTCCTGGCGCGGGCGCTGCTGGCGCGACCCGACGTGCTGATCCTGGACGAACCGACGCAGGGGCTGGATCAGCCGGGCGTGGCGGCCTTCTACCGACTGATCGCCGATGTCCGGGACGAGACCGGCTGCGCGGTCGTGATGGTGAGCCATGACCTCAACGTCGTGATGGCGGCGTCGGACCGCGTCCTCTGCCTGAACCGCCACGTCTGCTGCGAGGGCACGCCCGAGGTCGTCTCGGCGGCGCCCGAGTACCGGGCGCTGTTCGGCCTCGGGGCGGGGGGCACGATGGCGCTCTACCGTCATGACCACGACCACGAGCACGACGGCGGATCCGGGCATGATCCTGGGCATGATCCTGGGCATGATCCCGGGCATCACCGGGGCAGCCACGATGCGGGCGGGCGGAAACCCGTGCAGTCCGGCACCCCTGCGGCCGCGTCGCCCGGCACGGCCGCGCGCGTGCCCGAGAAGACCGCGGACGGTTAGGCATGGCCGAGTTTCTTCTGCGCGCGGCGCTTGCCGGGATCGGGCTGGCCGTTGCGACCGGGCCGCTCGGATCCTTCGTCGTCTGGCGGCGGATGGCCTATTTCGGGGATGCGACCGCCCATGCGGCGATCCTCGGGGTGGCGCTGGCGCTCGCCACCGACCTGCCGCTCTATGCCGGCACGCTGGCCGTCGCCCTGGCCATGGCCTTCGCGGTGTCCTCGCTCAGCGGACGCGGACATTCGGCGGATACCGTGCTCGGCGTCCTTGCGCATTCGGCGTTGGCCATCGGGCTGGTCGCGGTGTCGTTCATGCCCGGGGTCAGGACGGACCTGTCGGCCTATCTCTTCGGCGACATCCTTTCGGTCAGATGGAGCGACGTGGCCGTGGTCTGGGCGGGATCCGGGGCGGTTGCCGCGCTTCTCTCGTGGCGGTGGCAGGGCCTTCTGACGGCCACACTGAACGAGGAACTGGCCCAGGCCTCGGGTTTCGATCCGCGGCGCGAGCGGCTGGTCCTGACGGTGGCGCTGGCACTTGTCGTGGCGGTGGCGGTCAAGATCGTCGGTGCGCTCCTGATCGCGGCGATGCTGATCGTTCCGGCCGCCAGCGCGCGCACCTGGTCGCGGACGCCCGAATCGATGGCGGCCGGCGCAGCGCTTGCGGGCGCGACCGCGGTGGTCGCGGGCCTCTGGATGTCGCTGCGCCTCGACACGCCGGCCGGGCCGTCGATCGTGGTGTCGGCGGCGCTGATCTTCACGGTCGCCTCGGGCATCGCCGTCCTGCGGCGGGCATAGATTTCCCCCGCCGGCCCCGTTATCCCGTCCGGGCAGACCGAGGCCAGGGCTTTTGCCGACATGACGAACCATCTCTACGACGGGCTCTTCCGGCCGCATGAAGGCCGGGATACCCCGTTCCTGATCGCCGCCGATGGCAGCATCGTCACGCATGGCGCGTTTCTGGACGACGCGGCGCGCATGGCGGCGGCGCTGCGGGACCTCGGGCTTGTCCCCGGCGACCGGATCGCGATCCAGCTTTCCAAGGGTCCGGCCATGCTTGCCGCTGTCGCTGCGGCGATCCGCTGCGGGATTGTCTTCCTGCCGCTCAACACCGCCTATACGCCGTCGGAACTCGGCTACCATGTCGCCGACGCGGGCGCCGCGCTTTTTCTCGCCGACCCGGGCAGCGAAGGCCGGCTCGGCGGAGCGGCCGCGCGGGCCGGCGCGCGGCTGATGACGCTCGGCCCTTCGGGGTCGGGCAGTTTCGGCGCGCTCGCCGCCCGGGCGGTGCCTGACCCGGATGCCCTGGCCCGGCGCGGTCCCGACGATCTCGCGGCGCTTCTCTACACCTCCGGCACGACCGGCCGGTCGAAGGGGGCGATGCTGACGCACGGGAACCTTCTGTCCAATGCGCAGGTCCTGGCGCGGGAATGGCGGTTCACCGCGGCCGACGTGCTTCTCCACGCCCTGCCCGTCTTCCATACCCACGGGCTCTTCGTCGCCACCAATGTTGCGCTCGTCGCGGGCTGCCCGATGATCTTCCTGCCGAGGTTCGACGCCGACGCGGTGATCGGACAGCTTCCGCAGGCGACGGCGATGATGGGGGTGCCCACGTTCTACACGCGTCTTCTTGACCATCCCGGCCTGACCGCCGCCCTCGTGCGTCACATGCGCCTTTTCGTGTCCGGCTCGGCCCCCCTCCTGGCCGAAACGCACCGCGCCTGGGAAAGCCGGACGGGGCACCGCATCCTCGAACGCTACGGGATGACGGAAACGAGCATGAACACGTCCAACCCCTACGAGGGCGACCGCCGGCCCGGCACCGTGGGCCGCGCCCTGCCGGGAATCGAGGTGCGCGTCTGCGATCCCCCGGGCCGGCCGGTGGCCGCCGGGCAACCCGGCGTGATCGAGATACGGGGGCCGAACGTGTTCAGCGGTTACTGGAGGATGCCGGAAAAGACGAAGGAGGAGTTGCGGGCCGACGGGTTCTTCCTCACGGGGGATATCGGCGTGCTCGACGCCGAGGGATACCTGACCATCGTGGGGCGCGCGAAGGACCTTGTGATCACCGGCGGCTACAATGTCTACCCCAGGGAGGTCGAGCTTGCGCTCGACGCGCAGCAGGACGTGCTCGAAAGCGCGGTGATCGGCGTGCCGCATCCCGATCTGGGCGAGGCGGTCGTCGCGGTCGTGGTGCCCCGGCCCGGCCACAGCCCCGATCCGGCCCGGCTGATCGACGCGGTCGCCGGCAGGCTCGCCGGGTACAAGCGGCCGAAGCACCTCGCCGTCATGGCCGAGCTTCCCCGCAATGCGATGGGCAAGGTGCAGAAGGCCGCCCTGCGCGCCGCCTTCGCGGACCTCTTCAGCCGGCCCCGCGCCGATCGCTGACCGAGGCCCCCGCCATGACCAGCAGCGGCCCCGGGATCTCGAGGATCCACTTCGCGGGGAAGCCGGCAAGGCTCGTTTCCAGCACCGTGGCGACATGGCTTATGCCGACCACCCGCACCATCGCATAGCCCGCCACGAACGCCAGCCCGAGAGCCGCCGGCCAGATCCGCGCCAGACTGCCGCGGAACCAGACGATGCCGGCCGCCACCGCCAGCGCGCCGGCAACCGAGACTGCGACGACGAAGTCGACCTGCACGCTGCGGCGGTCCTGCCACCAGCCCTCGCGCTTTGCATAGCAGTGGCCCGCTCCGCGGAGCAGCGACTGGAGGTCGAGCTGCTTGTTCGCGGCGTAGAGGGTGAGAAGGATCGCCGCCCCGGTCCAGAACAGGCTGTCACGTCGGCGCCCGGGCTCTGTCGCGACGGCACGTGCCTTGCGCAGACAGACAAATGCCGCCGCAACGTAGAGGGCCACCGTCACCCAGGAGAGAGCATCCGGGTCGCCGACCTTCGGCAGCCAGCGGGCGATCGCGCAGTCGAAGAGCGTCGTGTCCACGGTCAGCGGCCGACCGCGGTATAGCTCTGGAAACCCGCCCGGAGCGCATCGCGCCGGGAATAGATGTTGCGGAGGTCGGCCATGCGGGCGGTTGCCATGGACCGCGCCAGCCGGTCGAGGTCGAGGGCGCGGAACTCGTTCCATTCGGTCAGCAGAACGACCGCGTCCGCCCCGGCCGCCGCGGCATAGGCGTCGTCCATCCACACGACGCCGGGCAGCAGGTCCTGCCCCTCGCGCCGGCCCTGCGGATCGACGATGCGAACCTTCGCGCCCCCGCCCACCAGCGCCGGAACGATGGTCAGCGACGGCGCATCCCGCATGTCGTCGGTGTTCGGCTTGAAGGTGACGCCCAGCACCGCGATCGTCCTGCCGTTCACCGACCCGCCGCAGAGATCGACGATCTTCTGCACCATCCGGCGCTTCACCTCGTCGTTCACCTTGATGACCGTCTCGACGATCTGCACGGGCGAGGCGAACTCCTGACCGATCCGGGCAAGGGCCGAGGTGTCCTTGGGAAAGCACGACCCGCCATAGCCGGGGCCGGCATGCAGGAATTTGTTGCCGATCCGGCCGTCGAGGCCGATGCCCTTCGACACCGCCTTCACGTCCGCCCCCACCTTCTCGCAGAGCGCCGCGACCTCGTTGATGAAGGTGATCTTCGTGGCCAGGAACGCATTCGCCGCGTATTTGATCATCTCCGCGGTCTCGAGGTCGGTGTAGAGGATCGGGAAGTCGCGCAGGAAGAGCGGGCGGTAGATCTCGCCCATCACGTCCCTCGCGCGGTCCGAGGTGACCCCGACGACCACCCGGTCGGGGCGCATGAAGTCGTCGATCGCCGCGCCCTCGCGCAGGAACTCGGGGTTCGAGGCCACGTCGAAGTCGGCCCCGGGCGATGTCTTGCGGACGATCTCGGCCACCCTGGCATTGGTGCCGACGGGGACGGTGGATTTCGTCACCACGACCGTGTGGCAGGTCAGCGCCCTGCCGATCTCTTCGGCGGCGGCGAAGACGTAGGTCAGGTCGGCATGTCCGTCGCCGCGCCGCGTCGGCGTGCCGACGGCGATGAACACCGCCTCGGCACCGGCCACGGCCGCGGCGAGATCCTGCGTGAACGACAGCCGCCGCGCAGCCACGTTCTTCGCCATGAGCGTGTCGAGGCCCGGTTCGTAGATCGGCACCTCGCCGCGCTTCAGCATCTCGATCTTGCGCGGATCCTTGTCCACACAGACGACCTCGTGCCCGAAGTCCGAGAAGCAGACGCCCGAGACGAGGCCCACGTAGCCCGTGCCAACCATCGCGATCTTCATCGTCAGTCCCCGTCAGCGGATGTGGGCTGACTTGGACCGAACAGGCGGCGGGTGTCAACGTGGCCGCAGGTGGCCGGCGCGGCGCCGTGGCGGCGACTGCCATGGCGGCAACGATGGCGGCGCAGCCCCGGCTTCGTCCGTGATCCTTCTCAGAACCGGTCGGCGCGGAACGGGGCCAGGTCGAGCGCAGACGGCCGGCATGCGATGATGTCCGCCACGATCCGGGCGGTGACCGGGGCCAGCGTCAGCCCGATATGGCCGTGACCGAAGGCGTGGATCACCTCGGGTCCGCCCCGCGAGGGACCGATGACCGGAAGGCTGTCGGGCATCGACGGGCGGAACCCCATCCACGTCCTCGAGGGCGGCGGAAGGTCGGGGAAGATGCTGCGGACGCCGCGTTCGAGCGCGGCGATGCGATGCGGAGACGGCGGTGCGGTCAGGCCGCCGAGTTCCACCGTTCCGGCGGCCCTGAGCCGGCCTGCCATCGGGCTGAGGTAGAAGGCCCGGTCGGTCGGACAGACCGGTCGCGACAGGCGCCGCTCCTGTCCGTCGAATTCGAGATGATAGCCGCGCTCGGTGTCGAGCGGGACCCGGTCGCCCGCCATCCGCGCAAGCGCCCGCGACTGCGCGCCGGCGGCGATCACGGCATGGCGGGCGGCGAGATCGAGGCCCGCACCGCTCAGGCGGACGCCGCCTTGCCTCCGGTCCAGCCGGTCCACCCGGGCGGAGAGCGGTGTGCACCCCGCCGCCTCCGCCGCTCCGGCGATGCGGCGGGTCATTTCGCCGGGATCGAGGATCGAGAGCGAGCGCGGAAAGAAGGCCGCGCCGCCGCACACCGGGGGATAGCCGGGCTCGAGCCGCGCCAGCCCCGCCGGATCCAGTATCTCGAGATCGACGCCGAGCGCGCGGCGCCCTGCCAGATCGGACCGGGCAGAGGCCATCTCGCGGGGCGAACGGAACACGTAGAGGCAGCCTTTGGACCGCGTCAGGCCGGTCGCATCCGCCTGCGCGGCAAGGTCGGTCCACCGCTCCGTCGCGCCGGCCACGAGCCTGGCCAGCGCGCGCGCATTGGCCTCGGCCCGGGCCGGGAGGGATTGGGCCAGAAACCTCAGAAGCCACGGTGCCAGCGACAGGATCGCGGCCTTGCGGATGGCGAGCGGCGAGTCACGGTCGAGAAGCAGCGAGGGCAGGTTGCGCAGGACCGAAGGCGTGCCCACCGGCCGGACCGCGTAGTCCGCGATGGTACCCGCATTCCCGTGCGACGCACCCGTGCCCGCCCCGGTGGCGTCGATGAGCACGACCTCGCGGCCCTCCTGCGCGAGCCTCAGCGCGATCGTCGCGCCGACGATGCCCGCCCCGATGACGGCGACTTCGGCGGTATCCTTCATCATCAGTCGCCGAGCTTGGCGTGAACCTCGTCGAGATCCACCTCGCCCTTGGGCATCTTGTTGGCCGGGCTCTCGAAGTCGTAGCGGAAGAGCTGGAAGTCCTTCTTGTAGATTTCCCAGACCAGATGCATCGACAGGTCGTCGAAATAGGCCTCGACCGGGTGCGCCCGCTTCGGCCCGTGGCCTTCGCTTTCGTTGAAGCGGGGGATCTTCTTCAGGTCCACCTTGTGCTTGACCTCGATGTTGTCGAGCACATCCTGCATCCCCTCGTCGAACTTCTCGGTGAAGAAGATGCCGTTGTAGCGGCCGCCATTCACGATGAAGGTCGAGATGTGTCCCGACATGGCCGACCAGTGGATGTCCGGCTCCATCGGGCGCCGCCAGCGGATCGTGTCGCGTGCGAAAAGGAGAAAGCGGCGGAACGAGGCGATCTGGTCGAACTCGGCCCTGCCGTCCGGTCCGCCGACCTCGATCCCGTATTTCTGGACCAGCATGGGCACGAGGTTGCCGCGATAGCGCTTCCCGTTGCGCTGGATGCCGCAGATCTTGTCGAAGAAGGACGACAGGATGCGCGTGTAGGGGTTGCGGACGCAGGTGAAGGAATAGGCCGAGTGCGACTTAACCACCCGCTCGATCGCGGCCTGGCTGCCTTCCTGCGCCCACTTGTGCAGCCCGGAGGTCGAGTCGTGGATGTCGCCGTCGAAGAAACGGCCGTGATCGGCGTAGAACATGATCTGCCCGATCGTCGAGCAGGCGCATTTCGGCACGACGCGATAGACGAGGTTCTCGCTCTCGGTCATCCAGGTTCCGGGAAAACCCATGTTTCTCCTGTCCGCAGTTGTTGCCTCGCCGTCCGGCGGTGGTCCGGTGGTGCCGTTCTGCCGCACGTTCCGGTCCGGAAAACAAAGAAACGCTGTCAATTCAACGCCGGTTGACGCTATTTACCCGACAATCCCCGGCCTGTAACCGGTCAACGTTTCCCCCAATGGCAAAGATCGCCTTCATCCTGCTGTGTCACAAGGATCCGGAAGGGATCATCCGCCAGGCCGAGCGGCTGACCGCCGCGGGCGACTGCATGGCGATCCACTTCGATGCGCGTGCGAAGCCCGCCGACTACCAGCGGATCCGTGCGGCACTGGATGGCAACCCCAACGTCGCCTTCGCAAGGAAGCGCATCAGGTGCGGCTGGGGGGAATGGAGCCTTGTCGCCGCGACGCTTCTCGCCACCGAAGCCGCCGTCGGGGCCTTCCCGGATGCGACGCACTTCTACATGCTCTCGGGCGACTGCATGGCGGTCAAGTCGGCCGAATATGCCCATGCCTTCCTCGATGCCGAGGATTGCGACTACATCGAAAGCGTTGACTTCTTCACCTCGGACTGGATCAAGACCGGCCTGAAGGAAGAGCGCCTGATCTACCGGCACTGGTTCAACGAACGCAGCCGGAAGTGGCTTTTCTACCGCAACTACGACATCCAGAAGCGCCTCGGGCTGACCCGCGAGATCCCGGCCGACCTTCAGATCATGATCGGCAGCCAGTGGTGGTGCCTGCGCCGGCGCACGGTCGAGTGGGTGCTCGATTTCACCCGCCGGCGGCCAGATGTCATGCGCTTCTTCCGAACCACCTGGATCCCTGACGAGACATTCTTCCAGACGCTCGTGCGCCATCTCGTGCCGGAGGGGGAAATCCGCTCCCGGACACTGACGTTCCTGCTGTTCTCCGACTACGGAATGCCGGTGACGTTCTACAACGACCACTACGATCTCCTTCTCGGGCAGGATTTCCTCTTTGCACGGAAGATCAGCGGCGATGCGCTGGACCTGAAAAGCCGGCTCGGCGATCTCTACGCCTCGCCGGCCGCGTCCTTCCAGATCTCGAACGAGGGCCGCAACCTTCACCGCTTCCTGACCGGGCGTGGCAGGGTCGGGCGGCGCTTTGCCCCGCGGTTCTGGGAGACTGAGGCCAGCGTCGGGCGGGAGCGCGAGCTGATGATCGTGACGTGCAAGAAGTGGCATGTCGCAAAGCGGCTGGTCGCCAGGATCACCGAAGTGGCCGGAATCCCGTCGGCCGAGTATCTCTTCAACGAGGAGACCACCCCGCTTCCCGATCTCGGCGGAATCGAGAAGACCCTCGAGAAGCGCACGCGGCACCGGCGCGCCCTGACGCGGATGCTGTTCGACTGGCACGGGTCGGACCGGCTCGTCATCTGCCTCGATCCGTCCAGCATGGACCTGATGCAGGATTTCTATGCGGACCGCTCGGTCACGCGCCTGCTCGAGATCGAATGCGCGTTCAGCGACGACTACCTCGTCGGACATGCCCGGCGCGTCGGACTCGCGGGCGGGCGTGCCACGCCCGAAGCGCTCGGGAGGGTGCTTCCGACCATCCGCTACGACCTCAAGTTCGAAAGCGACCGCATCCGTGATGCCGGATTCCCGAACGTCTTCAGGATGCGGCAGGACGCGACGCCGGACGAGAACAGCGTGCCCCTGGCCGCCTTCGCGGGAATCCCCGCCGACAAGGCACGCGAGATCGCCGCGACGGACTATCTTTACGCCGACTGAATCCGGGGGGAAGGAAGCCGATGGCCTATGTCTACGACGACCAGAACATCTTCGCGCGCATCCTGCGGGGCGAGATTCCGAACAGGACGGTGATCGAGACCGATCACACGCTCGCCTTCCACGACATCCGTCCGCACGCGCCCGTGCATGTGCTGGTGCTCCCCAAGGGAAGATACGTGAATTTCGACCACTTCGCCGCCGAGGCGTCCGAGGCCGAGATCACCGATTTCCACCGCACCTGCGCCCGCATCTGCACGGACCTCGGGATCAGCCCCGACGCGGGCGGGCGCGGCTACCGCACCATATCGAACGCGGGCGTGGCCGGGATGCAGGAAGTACCGCACTACCACCTGCACATCCTCGGCGGCCGCATTCTCGGCCGGCTGGTCGAAAGGGAGTAGCGGCCGCCTTGCCCCCGCCGGGCGCGCCGCTATAGTCCCGCCCGCCAGAGAAACGGAGCCAGCCGATGCCCATTCCCCCGCCCGAAACCGAGGTCGTCCGCACCTGGAAGGTCGCCTGCGACGGGGGCGAGGGCGCGCTCGGCCACCCGCGCGTCTGGCTCACGATCCCCGAGGACGTGGGCTGGGTCGAATGCGGCTACTGCGACAAGAAGTTCGTGATCGACCGCGAACACGCCACCGACGACCACTGACCCGGTGTCGCGACGCCGCCTGGATCGTCCCGGCGACCGCCCCGGGGATCGCGGCGGCGGGAGAGATCACGAAGGCCGCCCCCATCGCCGCCGCGCCTCCGCGGCTGGCAAGCCGGGGAGGATGATGCCATACCTTTCCCCGCGCGGGCAGAAGGGGGACGAGTCGCCATGGCATTCGGCAAGGGCAGCCATCTGCACCTGATCGACGGCTCGGCCTACATCTTCCGCGCCTATCACGCGCTGCCGCCGCTGACGCGGAAGTCCGACGGCCTGCCCGTGGGGGCGGTGCAGGGGTTCTGCAACATCCTCTTCCGCTACATCGAGAACAACCGCGGCAAGGACGCGGCCACGCATCTGGCCGTGATCTTCGATTTCTCGGCCACCACCTTCCGGAACGAGATCTACCCCGACTACAAGGCCCACCGCCCCGAACCGCCCGAGGACCTGCGCCCGCAGTTCCCGCTGACCCGCGAGGCGACGCGGGCCTTCAACGTCGCCTGCATCGAGATCGAGGGCTACGAGGCCGACGACATCATCGCGACGCTCGCCCGGCAGGCGCGGGCCGAGGGCGGCCGGGTCACCATCGTCTCGGGCGACAAGGACCTGATGCAGCTTGTCGGCGAGGGGATCGAGATCGTCCGGCCCGGCATGGGCGGCAAGCCCGACGAGCGGATCGGGCCGGACGGGGTCGAGGCCTATTTCGGGGTCGGACCCGACCGGGTGATCGACGTCCAGAGCCTCGCCGGCGACAGCGTCGACAACGTGCCCGGCGCGCCGGGGATCGGGCTCAAGACCGCCGCGACGCTCATCAGGGAATACGGCGACCTCGACACGCTTCTGGCCCGCGCGGGCGAGATCAGGCAGGAGAAGCGGCGCGAGACGCTGATCGCGCACGCCGACCAGATCCGGCTGTCGAAGCGCCTCGTGACGCTGAAGGACGACACGCCCCTGGGCTTCACGCTCGACAGCCTCGAGGTGAAGGAGCCCGAGCCCGGGACGCTGCTCGGGTTCCTCGCCCGGATGGAGTTCCGGACGCTCTCGAAGCGCGTGGCCGACCGGCTGAAGGTCGAGGCCCCGGCCGTCAGCGACACCGCGGTCCGGATGCCCGGCCACGAGGCCCCGGCCACCGTCGAGGCCCCGCCCGTCCCCTTCGACCATGCCGCCTACGAGGCCGTCACCGGCCGCGCCGCGCTCGACCGCTGGATCGCCCTCATCCGCGAGCATGGACGGGTGGCGGTGGACACGGAAACGACCAGCCTCGACGAGATGCGGGCCGAACTCTGCGGCATCTCGCTGTCGGTCGTCCCCGGCCAGGCCTGTTACATCCCGACCGGCCACAGGAGCGGATCGGGCGACCTTTTCGGCGCGTCCGCCCGCTGCGAGGGGCAGATGGAAGAAACCGAGGTCCTGGCCGCGCTGAGGCCCGTCCTCGAGGACCCCGCGATCCTCAAGATCGGCCAGAACATGAAGTACGACTGGAAGATCTTCGCCCGTCGCGGCATCCGCATCGCGCCGCTCGATGACACGATGCTCATGAGCTACGCGATGCATGCGGGCCTGCACAATCACGGCATGGACCTTCTGTCCGAGCAGTACCTGTCCCACAAGCCCATCGAGATCAAGGCGCTGATCGGGTCGGGCAAGGGCCAGGTCACCTTCGACAAGGTGCCGATGGCGGAAGCGGTGAAATACGCGGCCGAGGACGCCGACGTGACTCTGCGCCTGTGGGAGCGGTTCCGCCCGCAGCTGCACCGCGCGCAGGTCGCGACGGTCTACGAGACGATGGAACGTCCGATGGTGGGGGTGCTGGCCGACATGGAGATGGCCGGGATCAGGGTCGATCCCCAGGTCCTGTCCCGCATGTCGAACGCGTTCAGCCAGAAGATGGCGGGGCTGGAGGACGAGATTCAGGCGCTCGCGGGCCAGCCTTTCAATGTCGGTTCGCCGAAGCAGCTTGGGGAGATTCTTTTCGGCAAGTTCAAGGTGCCGGGCGGCGAAAAGGGCAAGACCGGGGCCTATGCCACGGGCGCGGACGTGCTCGAGGACATCGCGGGGAACGTCGAACTGGGGCAGGCGAGCGACCTTGCGGCACGGGTGCTCGACTGGCGGCAGGTGTCGAAGCTCAAGTCCACCTACACCGACGCGCTGCAACTGGCGATCAACCCCGGGACGGGGCGGGTGCATACGTCCTACTCGATAGCAGGGGCCAACACCGGGCGCCTCGCCTCGACCGACCCGAACCTCCAGAACATCCCCGTCCGCACCGAAGAGGGCCGCCGCATCCGCGAGGCCTTCGTGGCCGGACCGGGGATGAAGCTCGTCAGCCTCGACTACAGCCAGATCGAGTTGCGCATCCTCGCCCATGTCGCCGGCATCCCGGCGCTGAAGGAGGCGTTCCGGCAGGGCATCGACATTCACGCGATGACCGCGAGCCAGATGTTCGGCGTCCCGCTCGACCAGATGACGCCGGAAGTCCGCCGCCGCGCGAAGGCGATCAACTTCGGCGTCATCTACGGCATCTCGGGCTTCGGCCTTGCCCGCAACCTCCGCATCCCCCGCGACGAGGCGCAGACCTTCATCGACACCTACTTCCAGCGCTTCCCCGGCATCCGCGAATACATGGACGCCACGATCGCCTATGCCCGTGCGAACGGCTATGTGAAGACGCTCTTCGGGCGGAAGATCAACACGCCCGAGATCAACGCGAAGGGGCCGACGGCGGGCTTTGCGCGGCGTGCGGCGATCAACGCGCCGATCCAGGGGGCGGCGGCCGACGTGATCCGGCGGGCGATGGTCAGGATGCCCGGGGCGATCCGGGGCCTGCCCGCGACGATGCTTCTGCAGGTCCACGACGAACTCTTGTTCGAGGTGGAGGAGGGGGCGGTGGACGATCTGGTCGCCGTCGCGAGGCGGGTCATGGAAGGCGCGGCGGTGCCGGCGGCGGACCTCGACGTGCCGCTGGTCGTCGAGGCCGGATCCGGGGCGAACTGGGCCGAGGCGCATTAGGAAGGGTCGAAGCTGCGGGAGGAGTCCGGCTCCGCTTTCCCCCGAGGAAGGCAGTCCCGGCGGGAAGATGCCGCGCAGCCGCATTTCGGGCGAAGGCGGCGACTCGGGGCCGCGCATCGGCAACGCTGCGCAGGCAGGGCCAGGCAGGCGTGAAACGTGGCGGTAGGCGCGGGTCCGGAATGCGCCTCCAGGTTGCCCGGGCTCCTGCAGCGGGGTGACGCCGGTCTCCCGCAAAGCGGCGGATTGCGCGCCGGACCGGCCCGCCCTAGCTTCCCCCATCATGGCCCGCGCCGCCGAAGATGCCCAAATCCTCACAGTCCGCAGCCGCGGGGAACTCCGCGCCTGGCTGGCCGGGAACCACGCCGGCCCCGGTCCGGTCTGGCTTGCCACCTACAAGAAGCACCACCCCGACTACCTCGCCTACGAACCGCAGGTCGAGGAACTCCTCTCCTGGGGCTGGATCGACAGCGTGACCCGTGCCCTCGACGCCGACCGCTCGATGATCCTGATCGCGCCCAGAAATCCGAGATCGGCCTGGTCGGCGATCAACAAGGCCCATGTCGAGCGCGCCATCGCCAGCGGGGCCATGACGCCTGCCGGCCTTGCCAGGGTCGAGGCGGCGAAGGCGAACGGGATGTGGACCTTCCTTGACGAGGTGGAGCGGCTGGAAGTCCCGCCCGACCTCGCCGCCGCACTGGCGGAGCGCGATGCCCTGCCGGCATGGGACGCCTATCCGCGGTCGGTGAAGCGCGGCGCGCTCGAATGGCTCAGGATGGCAAGGACGTCCGGCACCCGGACCGCCCGGATCGCCGACATCGCCGGATCGGCTGCCGAGGGGCGGCGACCCTCCCCGTTCCGACGCTGACTTTCGGTCCACTGCCGTTCGGCCGCGTGCGCATTCCCGGACAAGAGAACTGCGGGCCTATCGCTTCGGCAGCCACCCGAGACCGGCAGGGGTGCCGCCGGCCGGGTGGTATTCCGCCGAGACCCAGCCGTCGTAGCCGTCGCGGTCGAGCCGGGCGAGCAAGGCCGGGAAATCCGCCTGCCCCCGGTCGGGTTCGATCCGGCCCGGGAAGCCCCCCAGCTGCACGTGGACCGCCCGGGGCCCGAATCGGTCCCAGACGCCGAGCGCGTCGCCGGTCATCGCCTGCGCGTGGTAGAAGTCGTACTGAAGCCCGACGTTCGGCATGCCCACCGCGTCGAGCACCTCCGCCGCGAGGTGGTAGTCCGACAGGAAGTAGCCCGGGAAGTCTCCCTCGTTCAGGGGCTCGATGGTCAGGCTCTGCTTCGGGGCCTCGGCCGCGGCCCATCTGAGGTTTGCGACGAAGGTGTCGCGGGCTGCGGCGCCTTCGGCTTCGCCCGACATGACGTGGATGTGGCGCGGCTTCAGCACCTGCGCGTAGCGGAGGACGCGGGCAAAGTCGCGGCGGAAGCGGTCCTCGCCACCAGGGATCGCCGCCATCCCGCGCGGGCCGCCGGTGAAGTTCGGGGGCGGGCAGTTCATCAGGACGAAGCTCAGGCCGTTCCAGACGAGCTGGTCGCGCATGTCCTGCGCCGGGCAGTCGTAGGGGAAGAGGACTTCCACCGCGTCGAATCCTGCCTCCCTCGCCGCGCTGAAGCGCTCCATGAAGGGAAGTTCGGTGAACAGGAGCGAGAGGTTGGCGGCGAAGCGGAGCGGCATGGGGGAAGGAAAGCGGGTCGGGGGCAGGGGCGCAAGGGGGTCACGGCGGTTCTGCCGGCGCCATCCGGGACGCGGCCGCTCGGCATATGTGTCGCAAGACGCAGCCGCCCCCGCAGGGGTCCGCAGGACGCGGCCCGACCGTCATCTTCCTGCCCCGCCGAGCAGAACGGTCTTACCCCAACTCTGCCGCCGGGATCACGGGAAAGAACACGCCCCCCGACCACAGGCCGAACCAGTCCGCGCCCGCGTGCCGCGCGACCGACCCCAGGTCCACCATCCGGTAGAACGTCTTGCGGTCGATCAGCGCCTCGAGGTTCCTCCGCACGTGGACGTAAGGCGCCGGCGCGCCGGTCGCCGGATCGTGCGCCACGCGGATCGGATGGTCCGGTCCGGCCTCGACCGTCTCCTCGACGTTCGTCGTGAAGGTCAGCCGCTGCCCTCGCCCTTCGCCCCGGGCGTTCACGTCCACCGCCACGAAGGGCGCGTCCTCGACCCGGATTCCGACCTTCTCGACCGGGGTGACCAGAAAATAGGCCTCCCCTTCGCGCCAGAGGATGCCCGAGAAGAGCTTGACCAGCGCCGGCCTGCCGATCGGCGTGCCGAGGTAGAACCACGTCCCGTTCCGGCGGATTTCCATGTCGATGTCGCCGCAGAAGGGCGGGGTCCACAGGTGCACGGGCGGCGGGCCCTTCCTCGCCGCCGCGGCGGCCGCCTGCGCGAGGCCGTCTGCCGAGGGTTTCACGCTCATGTGTTGGGCCGGAACTTTTGCCATTGGTGCGGGGCAGGATATCTGCCTTATGGTGCGGGGTGTAGCCCGCAAGGAGAGGAAGTCATGACCGACGGCACGGCCCTTCTGGCCGAGATCGAGCGCCTGAGCGAGAAACTGGTCGCCGCCAGGGCGCAGGTCAACCGCCGTTTCATCGGGCAGGAGAAGGTCGTCGACCTGTCCCTCGCCGCGATGCTCTGCGGCGGGCACGGGCTGCTCGTCGGCCTTCCCGGCCTCGGCAAGACGATGCTCGTCGAAACGCTCTCGACGGTGATGGGCCTCAGCACCAACCGCATCCAGTTCACGCCCGATCTCATGCCGGCCGACATCCTCGGCTCCGAGGTCCTGGAGACGGGCGCAGACGGCAGCCGCAGCTTCCGCTTCATCGAGGGTCCGGTGTTCTGCCAGCTTCTGATGGCCGACGAGATCAACCGCGCCTCGCCCCGAACCCAGTCCGCGCTGCTGCAGGCGATGCAGGAGCGGCAGGTGACGATCGCCGGCGAGCACCGCCCGCTCGGCCGGCCCTTCCATGTGCTCGCCACGCAGAACCCGATCGAACAGGAAGGCACCTATCCGCTGCCCGAGGCGCAGCTCGACCGCTTCCTCGTGCAGATCGACGTCGAATACCCCACGCGGGACGTGGAGCGCGACATCCTGATCGCCACCACCGGGACCGAGACGGCCGAGGTCGCGGGCGTGTTCACCGCCGATGACCTGATCGCCGCGCAGACGACGATACGTCGGATGCCGGTCGGAGAGAAGGTGGTCGAGATGATCCTCGACCTCGTCCGCGGCTGCCGGCCGGGCCAGCCCGAAGCGCCGGCGCAGGTGACGGACAGCGTCGCCTGGGGGCCGGGACCGCGGGCGGCGCAGGCGCTGATGCTGACGGTCCGCGCGCGGGCGCTGCTGTCCGGCCGGCTTGCGCCCACGGTCGAGGACGTGCTGGCGCTTGCCCGCCCGGTCTTGTCGCACCGCATGGCGCTGACCTTCGCGGCCCGGGCGCGCGGCGAGAGCCTGTCCGAGCTGATCGAGGGTGCGGCGCGCGGCGCGGCGCGGATCGAGGCCGCGGCGTGACCGACGTTTCCGCGGCCCGACCCGCGGCCCGATCCGCGGGGCTCCGGCGGAACGCCGAGGGGCTGGCGGCCGCGCTGCCGCCGCTTCTGGCCGATGCCGAACATCTCGCGGCGACCGTGCAGCTTGGCGAGCACGGGCGGCGGCGGTCGGGTATGGGCGACGAGTTCTGGCAGTACCGGCAGGCCCATGCGGGCGACGAGGCCCGGACGATCGACTGGCGGCGTTCCGCGCGTGCCGACAGCCATTTCGTGCGCGAAAGGGAATGGCAGGCGGCACAGTCGGTTCATCTCTGGGTCGATGACGCCCGGTCGATGGAGTTCTCGGGCGCGGCGGACCGGCCGACCAAGGCCGACCGGGCGCGGGTGCTTGCGATGGCGCTGTCGGTCCTCCTGATCCGGGGCGGCGAGCGGGTCGGTCTCTCGGATGCGGTGGCGCCGCCCCGTTCGGGCGAGGCGCAGCTCATGCGGCTGGCACAGCGCTTCACCGCCCCTCCGGGCGAGGCCGACTACGGCGCGCCGGAGGCCCGTGCGATGCTGCCCCGCGCGCGGGCGGTGTTCCTGTCCGACTTCCTCGGCGATCCCGCGGGCGTCGAGGCCGCGCTGACGCAGGCGGCGGACAAGGGTGTCCGCGGTGCGGTCCTCCAGGTTCTCGATCCGGCCGAGGAGGAGTTTCCCTTCGAGGGCCGGACGATCTTCGAGAGCATGACGGGCGCGCTCCGGCACGAGACGAAGCGGGCGGCCGATCTCCGCAGGCGCTATCTCGACCGGCTGGCCGAGCGGAAGGACCGGCTGGAGCGGATCGCCCGGTCGACGGACTGGCTCTTTGCCGTGCACCGCACCGCGGAACCGTCGCAGGTCGCGCTCCTCTGGCTCTATCACGCACTCGACAGGTCCGGGACATGAGCATCCTCGGCCCGGTCGGCTTCGCCTCTCCCTGGCTTCTCCTCGGCCTCGCTGCACTGCCGGTCCTCTGGCTCATCCTGCGTGCGGTGCCGCCCGCCCCGGTCCGCCGGCGGTTTCCCGGGGTGGCGCTTCTCCTCGGTCTGAACGACACCACGAACGAGGCGGACCGTACCCCCTGGTGGCTCCTGCTGCTGCGCGTGCTGGCCGTCGCCGCGGCGATCGTCGGGTTCGCCGGCCCGATCCTCAATCCGGCGCAGACGGAATCGCGGTCGGGTCCGCTCCTCGTCCTTGCCGACGCGACCTGGGCCGATGCCCGCGACTGGGAGCGGCGGCAGGAACGGATGCAGGGGATTCTCCGCGAAGCCGCCCGTGCAGGCCGTCCGGCGGCCATCGTCGCGCTGACGGATCCGCCCGCAGGGGGGCCGGTCTTCGTATCGGCGGACGAGGCGGCCCGGTCCGTTCCGGGGATCCGGCCGAACCCGTGGGAGCCGGACGAGGCCGCCGTCGCCCGCTTCGCCGCGGCCCTGGACGGGGGGCGGTTCGACACCGTCTGGCTGTCGGACGGCGTGGACCGGCCGGGGCGTGCGGCAGTCCTGGCCGCGGTGCGGCGCGCCGGGGCCGTGAAGGTCTACGAAAGCCCGCGCGAGGTGTTCGGGCTGCGGCCCGCGGTCTTCGCCGACGGGGCGGTCCGCGCCGGCGTGGTGCGGTCGCGGACCGATGCCCCCTATCCGGCCGAAGTGGCGGCCTTCGGTCCCGACCCGACGGGCATCGAGCGCGAACTCGCGCGCGTCCCGGTGCCCTTCGCCCCCGGCGTCGCCGAAGGCGAGGCGGTGTTCGACCTGCCGGCCGAGCTGCGCAACCGGATCGGCCGCCTCGAGATCGCGGGCCAGCGATCGGCAGGTGCCGTGGCGCTGGCCGACGACACCCTGCGGCGGAGGAAGGTGGCGCTGATCGACGGGGTCGGGGCGCGCGAGGGACTCGAACTTCTCTCGCCGACCCATTACCTGCGGCAGGCACTGGCACCGACGGCGGACCTGATCGACGGAACGCCCGGCGATGTCCTGCTTGCCGGTCCGGACGTGATCGTGATGGCCGATGTCGCCCGCGTGGCCGAGGCCGATGCCGTGCTCGACTGGGTGCGGAAGGGCGGCCTCCTGGTCCGTTTCGCAGGGCCGCGCCTGGCTGCGTCCGATGTGGGCCGTGGCGTCGAGGACCCGCTTCTTCCCGTCCGGCTGCGCGCCGGGGGGCGCGAGGTCGGGGGCGCGATGAGCTGGGGCTCGCCGCAGGCGCTTGCGCCGTTCCCCGAGGGGTCGCCGTTCCAGGGCCTGCCCGTGCCCGCCGATGTCAGCGTGTCCGCGCAGGTCATGGCGGAACCGGACCCCGACCTGTCCGCCCGTACCATCGCCTCGCTCGCCGATGGCACGCCGCTCGTGACGATGCGCGAGGAGGGCGAGGGCCGGGTCGTGCTGTTCCATGTCACGGCAAACGCGGAGTGGTCGTCGCTCGCGCTGTCGGGACTTTTCGTGCAGATGCTGGAGCGGCTCGCCGTCACCGCCTCGGGCAGACGCCCCGAGGCCGGCGACATGGCCGGCACGACCTGGGTGGCGGACCGTGTGCTTGATGCGCGCGGGGCGCTGGGCCCGGCCGAGGAGAGGCCGGGCGTCCCCGGCGAGCGGCTGGCCGCGGGGGTTCCCGGTCCGGATCTCCTGCCGGGTCTCTACCGCAGCGGCGACCGCCTCGTGGCGCTGAACGCAGTGGCCGCCGACCGTACGCTTTCAGCCCCGGTCTGGCCCCCGGACGTGTCGGTCGAAGGCGTGACCCTCGTGCGGGAGATGCCGCTCAAGGGCTGGCTGCTCGGGACGGGGCTGGCCCTTCTCCTGGCCGACATCCTCGCATCGCTCTGGATCGGCGGGCGCCTGCGGCGCGCAGGCCCGGGGATGGCCGCCGTGCTGGCAATGACGATGCTTGCCCTGGCCCCGGGAGGTCCGGCGCAGGCCCAGGCTCAGGCGCAGCCTCAGGCACGCGACGACGCGCGGCTGATCGAGGCGGCGGGCAATGTCATTCTCGCCTATGTCGCCACCGGCAATGCGGAGGTGGACCGGATGTCCGCGGCCGGGATGCTGGGGCTGTCGTCGGTGCTCATCGCGCGGACATCCGTCGAACCGGCGATGCCCATGGCGGTCGATCTCGAAACCGACGAGCTGTCGGTGTTCACCTTTCTCTACTGGCCGGTGACCGCCGACCAGAAGGCCCCGTCGCCGCAGGCCTATGCGAGGCTCAACCGCTACCTCCGCACGGGCGGGATGATCCTGTTCGACACCCGGGACGCGGACGTGTCCGGCTTCGGAAACTCGACGCCCGAGGGGCGCAGGCTCCAGGCGCTGGCCGCGCCTCTCGACATCCCGCCGCTCGAGCCCATTCCGTCCGATCACGTGCTGACACGGAGCTTCTACCTGATCCAGGAGTTCCCCGGCCGATACGCCGGGCGGTCGATCTGGGTCGAGGCCGCGCCGGCCGGCGCGGAACAGGCCGAGGGGATGCCGTTCCGCAATCTCAACGATGGCGTGACGCCGGTGGTCATCGGCGGCAACGACTGGGCCTCGGCCTGGGCGATTGACGGCAGCGGGCGCCCGCTGGTGCAGGTGGGGCGCGGCATGGCCGGCGAGCGGCAGCGCGAGATTGCCTACCGCTTCGGGGTGAACCTCATCATGCATGTCCTGACCGGCAACTACAAATCCGACCAGGTCCATGTTCCGGCCCTTCTGGAAAGGCTGGGGCAATGAATGGCTGGACGCTGGCCTTCGACCCGCTTCTGCCGCTGCCGGCGATCTGGGCCGGGGCGGCGGTGTCGGCCGTTCTGGTCGCGCTCGCCCTGTGGCGGGGGCTCGGGGGCTGGTGGCTGCGGGGGTTGGCCGCGCTCGTCCTGATCGCGGCGGTCGCGCAGCCCTCGCTCCAGTCCGAGGAACGCCAGCGGCTGTCGGACATCGTCCTTCTGGCCGTGGACCGCAGCGCCAGCCAGTCGATCGGCGGAAGGCCGGCCCAGACCGACGCGGCGGCGCGGCGCATCGAGGCCGAGCTGGCCGCGCTTCCCGATACCGAGGTGCGCACCGTCACGGTGGGCGATGGCGCCGAAGATGCCGGCACCCGGGTGATGACCGCCCTGTCCCAGGCACTGGCCGACGAGCCGAGGTCGCGCATCGCAGGGGCGATCGTGGTGTCGGACGGACAGGTCCACGACATGGACATGGCACCTGACCTTCCCGCCCCTCTGACGCTCGTGCAGACCGGCAGGTCCGCCGACTGGGACCGCCGCCTCGTCGTCACCAAGGCGCCCGCCTTCGGCATCATCGGAGAGCCGCTCACCCTCACCCTCAGGATCGAGGAGCAGGGGCGGATGCCCGCGTCCGAGGCCGGGCGTCCCGTCGACCTCTCGATCTCGGTCGATGGCGAACCGCCGGTGGTGTACCCCGTCTCGCCCGGCGTCGAGCAGGACCTGAGGCTGGTCCTGCGCCATGGCGGACAGAACGTGGTGCAGATCGGATTTCCGGCCGCCGAGGGGGAACTGACGGACCGGAACAATGCCGCCGTCCTCCAGATCAACGGTGTGCGCGACCGGCTGCGGGTACTCCTCATCTCGGGCGAGCCCTATGCCGGGGAGAGGACGTGGCGCAACCTCCTCAAGTCCGATCCGTCTGTCGATCTGGTCCACTTCACCATCCTCCGCCCGCCCGAGAAGCAGGACGGGGTGCCGGTCGAGGAGCTGTCGCTGATCGCGTTTCCGACGCGCGAGCTGTTCGTGGACAAGATCAACCAGTTCGACCTCATCATCTTCGACCGCTACAAGCTCAGGGGAATCCTGCCTGCCGCGTATCTCGAGAACATCCGCGACTATGTGACGAACGGCGGTGCGGTTCTGGTTTCCGCGGGGCCGGATTTCGCCTCGGCGGAAAGCATCTACTATTCGCCGCTGGGCGCGATCCTGCCAGCCGCGCCCACCGCGCGCGTGGTGGATGAAGGCTTCAGGCCGACGATCACCGGGATCGGCAAGCGCCACCCGGTCACCGAGGGGCTGGACCGGTCCGCGCCGCGGGGTCCTGCGGGCGCCCCGGGGGCGGAGGCGGGATGGGGACGCTGGCTGCGGATGGTCGAGGTGTCGGACCCGCGCGGCCAGGTCGTGATGGAGGGCGCGGGCGGGCGGCCGCTTCTGATCCTCGACCGGGTGGGCGAGGGCCGCGTCGCGCTGCTCACCTCGGATCAGGCGTGGCTCTGGGGGCGCGGCTTCGAGGGCGGGGGGCCGCAGCTCGAGCTTCTGCGGCGGCTGGCGCACTGGATGATGAAGGAACCCGAACTCGAGGAAGAGGCGCTGACGGTCACGGCCAGGGACCAGACGATGACGATCACCCGCCGATCGCTGAAGGACGTGCCCCGCTCGGTCACCATCACCGCGCCGGACGGCACGCGGACCGTGCGCGATCTGCCCGAAACCGGACCCGGCAGGTACAGCGCGGACTGGCCGGCGCCGGCCGTCGGACTCTACCGGCTGACGGACGGCGAGATCGAGCGGGTCTTCGCCATCGGCCCTGCGGCACCGAAAGAGTTCGAGAACGCGATCGCCACGGCAGAGGTTCTCGCCCCGGCCATGGTGGCGACGAACGGCGGCGCCGTCCGGGTCGAGGACGGCCTTCCCGACGTCCGCCAGGTGCGCCCCGGCAGGCCCGCCGCCGGCCGCGGCTGGATCGGGATCACGCCGCGCAATGCCTACCTCACGACCGACATCCGGATCGCGCCCCTGATGCCGGCCTGGACATTCCTGCTGCTTGCCTCGGCGCTGATCGTGGCGGGCTGGCTGGTCGAGGGGCGGCGCCCGGCGCCGCGGCGGCGCGGCGCGGCGGGCTGAGCGGTGCCTCAGATCCCGCCCTTGCCGTCGGTCCCGAGAAGCACCGCGCGCGACTCCGAGGCGAACTCCCTCCGGGCAAGGACGAAAAGCGTCGCGGTGGTCGCGACGGCCAGCGCGGCGGGCCCGAGCAGCCATGCCGCGGAACCCAGCGCGAAGTAGATGGACCGGAGGCCGCGGTTGAAGTTTCGGGCCGCAGTGATGTTGATCTCGGCGGCGCGGGCCGCGGTCGGGTAGGCGGCGGGGTCGGAGGGGTCGTTCGGGACTGCGGCCATGACGATCGCGCAGTAACCGAAGAGACGGTGCGCCCAGATGAACTTCATCAGTCCGTCGGACACGAACAGCAGCACGAGCACGAGCTTGCCCTGCCAGACCACGGCAGCGGCGGCCGGCAGGGAAAGCTCTTCGGCCGTCCGCGCAAGCACATCCGCGTTCCCGATCAGCGCCGCTCCCCCGCCGATCGCGATCATCGAGGCCGAGGCGTAGAAGCTGACGCCTTGACGCAGGTTGTCCATCACCGAGGCGTCGAAGATGCGCGGCTGCCGCGTCACCATCTGGTCCATCCAGCGCCGCCGGTAGGTGACCATCAGCACCGAGACGGACGGCCGCGACGCGGGGGGGTGTTCGGTCAGCCATCCGAACAGGGCCCAGGCCGTGACGACGTAGATCAGCGCGGCGATGTCCGATGGAGCGAGCGAGGCGAGCGCGGCGGGCAGCATGGCGCAAGCTTAGGCGCGGGGACACCGCGTTGCCAGCCCCCGCGAATGGCCCTACCCTGCGGTCCGGAGAGGTGACGCCATGCAGATGCCCCCGCCCGATCCCGCGATCCTCGCCCGGAAGTCCGAGGTGGCGGCGCGCCTGCGCGGCGTGCTTCCCGCCGATGCCGTGATCGACGACCCCGACGAGACGCGCGCCTACGAATGCGACGCGCTCGCCGCCTACCGATGCCCGCCGCTCGCGGTCGTCCTGCCGCGCTCGACGGACGAGGTGTCGGCTGCGCTGACGGTCTGCCATGACCTCGGCGTGCCGGTCGTGCCGCGCGGGTCAGGGACATCGCTGGCCGGCGGGGCGCTGCCGACGGCGGACAGCGTGATCCTCGGGGTCGCGCGGATGAACGCGGTGATCGAGACGAACCTGGCCGACCGCTACATCCGGGTGCAGTCGGGCCGCACCAACCTCTCGGTCACGGGCGCGGTCGAGGCGGACGGGTTCTTCTACGCCCCCGACCCGTCGAGCCAGCTCGCCTGCGCAATTGCCGGGAACATCGCCATGAACTCGGGCGGCGCCCATTGCCTGAAGTATGGCGTCACGACCAACAACCTGATGGGCGCGACGGTCGTCCTCATGGACGGCACGGTCGTCGAGCTCGGCGGGCCGTGGCTCGATGCCGGCGGCCTCGACCTGCTCGGCGTCGTCTGCGGGTCCGAGGGTCAGCTCGGCGTCGTGACCGAGGCGGTTCTGCGCATCCTGCCGAAGCCGGAAGGCGCGCGGCCTGTCCTGATCGGGTTCCGCTCGAACGAGGTCGCGGGGGCCTGCGTCAGCGACATCATCCGCGCGGGCGTCCTGCCGGTGGCGATCGAATTCATGGACCGCCCCTGCATCCGCGCCTGCGAGGACTTCGCCCATGCGGGCTACCCCGACTGCGAGGCGCTCCTCATCGTCGAGGTCGAGGGCAGCCCCGCCGAGATCGACGAGCAGCTGGGCCTGATCCGCCGGATCGCCGGGCGCCACGACCCGGTCGAGGTGCGCGAAAGCCGGTCCGAGGCGGAATCGGGGCGCATCTGGCTCGGCCGCAAGTCGGCCTTCGGCGCGATGGGGCAGATGGGCGACTATATCTGCCTCGACGGGACGATCCCCGTCTCGGAACTGCCGCTGGTGCTTCGCCGTGTCGGCGAGCTTTCGGCCGGATACGGGCTTGCGGTCGCCAACGTCTTCCACGCGGGCGACGGCAACATGCACCCGCTCATCATCTTCGACGCGAACAGGCCGGGCGATCTCGACCGCGCCGAGGAATTGGGCGCCGCGATCCTGCGTCTCTGCGTCGAGGTGGGCGGATGCCTGACCGGCGAGCACGGCGTCGGCGTGGAGAAGCGCGACCTGATGACCGTGCAGTTCACCCCCGACGACCTGGAGGCGCAGATGCGGGTCAAGGACGTGTTCGACCCCCGCTGGCTGCTCAACCCGGCCAAGGTCTTTCCGCTGGAGGCGAGTGCCGCCCGCAGAACCGCCCGCAGAACCGCCCGCACATCCGGCCCCCGCGCCGCCTGAGACATGTACCGGGAGGGCTGTCCGCCCTCCCGGACCCACCCGAGGATATTTGGGCCAAGGCGAAAGCGGGGGCCGAGGACGGAAGGCTTGCAGATGCGGGACGAGGCGGATCTCGCCGAGGCGGTCCGGGGCGCGACGGGGCCGTTGAGGCCGACCGGAGGCGGAACGAAGGGGATCGGCCGGCCGGAGGCGGGCGAGGTTCTCCCGCTCTCGGCCCTCTCGGGCATCACGCTCTACGAGCCGGGGGCGCTGACGCTGGTCGCGCGCGCCGGTACCCCGCTCGCCGAGGTCGAGGCGGCGCTGGCTGCCGAGGGTCAGCACCTGCCCTTCGAGCCGATGGACTTCCGGCCGCTTCTGGGAAGGGCGGGCGAGCCGACGATCGGCGGGGTCGTGGCGGCGAACGCCTCGGGTCCGCGCCGGGTGCAGGCGGGGGCCTGCCGCGACGCGCTGATCGGGGTGCGGTTCGTGGACGGAACCGGGAGGGTTGTCCGCAACGGCGGGCGGGTGATGAAGAACGTCACCGGCTATGACCTCGTGAAGCTGATGGCGGGAAGCTGGGGCACGCTCGGGGTGCTGACCGAGGTGGCCTTCAAGCTGCTGCCGAAACCGGAGTCGGCGGCAAGCCTGGAGCTCGACGGACTGGCGGACGCGCAGGCGGTGGCGGCGATGTCGGCCGCGCTCGGGTCGCCCTTCGGTGTCGCCGGCGCCGCGCACGAGACGGGCGGCGCGACGCGCATCCGGGTCGAGGGCTTCGCCGCATCGGTCGCCTACCGGGCCGAGCGGGTCGCGGCGCTTCTCGCGTCCCTGCTTGCGGGCGGCACCGTGCGCGTGGTCACCGACAGGGCGCAGGTCGCAGGGGACTGGCGCGCGATCCGGGACGCGGTTCCGGTCGCCGCCGGCTCCGGTGACGTCTGGCGGGTCGTGGCGAAGCCGTCGGACATGTCCGGGATCGTCGCGCGGGCCGGGGCCGGGGCCGCGCTTTACGACTGGGGCGGCGGTCTCGCCTGGATCCGCGTGGCGGAGGGGAGCGACCTGCGCGCCGCGCTCGGCCCCTTCGGCGGCCACGCAACGCTCGTCCGCGCCGCGCCCGAGACCCGCGCCCGCATCGCGCCCTTCCCGCCGCAGGGCCCGGCCGTTGCCGCGCTTTCCCGCGGCCTCCGCGCGCGATTCGATCCGCGCGGCATCCTCAACCCCGGCCTGATGGACTGACATGCAGACGAACTTCACGCCCGAGCAGTTGCGCGACCCGGGGATCGCGCGTGCGAACCAGATCCTCAGGACCTGCGTGCATTGCGGCTTCTGCACCGCGACCTGCCCGACGTACCAGGTGCTCGGCGACGAACTCGATTCCCCCCGCGGGCGCATCTACCTCATCAAGGACATGCTCGAGAAGGGCCGGCCCGCCGACGAAAGGACGGTCAGGCACATCGACCGCTGCCTCTCGTGCCTCGCCTGCATGACGACCTGTCCGTCCGGGGTGCACTACATGCACCTCGTCGATCTGGCGCGCGTCCATATCGAGAAGACCTACCGCCGCCCCTTCGCGGACCGGACCTTGCGCTGGCTGCTCGCCAGGGTGCTGCCCCATCCGGGGCGCTTCCGGCTTGCGCTCTTCGCGGCGAAGATCGCCCGGCCCTTCCGCGGTCTGGTCCCCGACGCGCGGCTTCGGGCGATGCTCGACATGGCCGCGGTCCGCGTTCCGCCCGTCAGCCGCAACGACGACCCGCAGACCTTTCCTGCAAATGGCGCGCGGCGGATGCGCGTGGCGCTGATGACCGGCTGCGCGCAGAAGGCGCTGAACACCGACATCAACGACGCGACGATCCGGCTGCTGACACGGCTCGGCTGCGAGGTCGTGGTGGCCGGGGGCGCGGGCTGCTGCGGGGCTCTCACCCACCACATGGGGCGCGAGGCCGAGGCGCGGCGCAGCGCCGCCGCGAACATCCGCGCCTTCATGGCCGAGACGCAGAGGGGCGGGCTTGATGCGATCGTGGTCAACGCCTCGGGCTGCGGCACCACCGTCAAGGACTACGGCCACATGTTCCGCACCGGACCGATGGCAGAGGAGGCGGCCGAGGTGGCGCGGCTTGCCTGCGACGTGAGCGAGCTTCTCCAGCGGATCGGGCTGCCGGAAGGCGCGCCGAAGGGGCTGCGCGTCGCCTACCATGCGGCCTGCTCGCTCCAGCACGGCCAGCAGGTCAGGACCGCGCCGAAAGAGCTTCTGGCGCGCGCGGGCTTCGAGGTGGTCGAACCCGCCGATCCGCATCTCTGCTGCGGGTCGGCCGGCACCTACAACCTGCTCCAGCCCGGGATCTCGCGTCAGCTCCTTGACCGCAAGGTCCGCACGATCGAGGCCCGCGCACCCGATGCGATCGCTGCCGGCAACATCGGCTGCATGATCCAGATCGGCAGCGGGACGGGCGTGCCGGTCGTCCACACGGTCGAACTGCTCGACTGGGCGACGGGCGGGCCGTGCCCGCCGGCGCTGCAGCGCGGTTGACCACCGCCGCGCAGAGGTGCCCGGCTGCAGGAGCCGCCGGTGGCGCGGGCGGCGGCAGGATCGGGGGCGGCCACATTAATGCCAAATCCCGCCGCTAGGACCGGGGCCTCACGGGGGATGGAATGCGTCCGATTCTCGCTCTGATCTGCTGCGTCGCCGTCTGGACCGCCGTTCCGGCCCGGGCCCAGGTTTCGGCCCTGCGCACCCTCTCGACGGCCGACGAGACGCGGGGATGGGAAGCTGTCGGCAGGATCGACCTCGGAAAGACGGGGTTCTGCACCGGCACGCTCATCGCGGAAAACCTTGTCCTGACGGCAGCGCACTGCCTGTACGACAAGACGACCGGCAGGCCGTACGCCCCCGCCGAGATGACCTTTCTGGCCGGGTGGCGGAACGGGCGCGCCGCGGCGTATCGCGGCGTCAGGCGCGCCGTCGCGCATCCGGACTACGTGTTCGGGGCGCCCGACGGGCTGGACCGCGTCGCCTTCGACCTTGCGATCCTCGAACTCGACCAGCCCATCCGCCTGCCCTCCATCCGGCCTTTCCAGACCGGCCAGGACCCGCTCGACGGAGAAACCGTGAGCGTGGTCTCCTATGCGCTCGACCGGTCCGAGGCGCCGTCGATCCAGCAGGCATGCGGTGTCCTCGGACGTCAGCCCGGGGTGCTCGTGCTGTCCTGCGATGTCGATTTCGGATCCTCCGGCGCGCCGGTCTTCGCCATGCGCGACGGTGTGCCGAAGATCGTCTCGGTCGTGTCCGCCAAGGCGGAACTCGACACCAGGCTCGTTGCGCTCGGCACGCAGATGGCGCAGCCCCTCGCCGAGCTCGAGGCGGTGGTGGAGGCGTCCTCCGGCGGCTCTTCCCTCCCGCAGGCCGCCGCTGCGTCGCCGGCTGTCACGCCCGGCGGGGCCAAGTTCGTGAAGCCGTGATGCGCATCCGGGCCGTCCTCGTCGCGGTGGCCCTGGCGCTCGTTTCGGCCGATGGCGCCGCATTGGCACAGTCCTCGCCGCTCGACGCCTTCGTCACGCGCGAGGATGTGCTGGGATGGGAGGCGGTCGGGCGCGTCGAGATCGGCGATACGGGCTTCTGCACCGGAACGCTCATCGCCACGGACCTCGTGCTGACCGCAGCGCACTGTCTCTATGATCCGTCGCGGCCGGGCACGTTGAACGACATCTCGACCTACCGGTTCCGCGCCGGCCTGCGCAGCGGCGCCTTCGTGGCCGAGCGCGGCGTTCTGCGGGGGATTGCCCACCCCGCATTCGTCTATACCGAAAGGGGAACCGCCGAGGGCATCCGCAGCGACGTTGCCCTGCTCCAGCTCGACGCGCCCATCCCGGCAGCCGCGGCCAGTCCGTTCACCGTTGACGCACTGCCCGGATCGCAGACCGAAATCGCGGTGGTTTCGGTCGCGGCCGGCCGGGAACAGACATTGTCGATCCAGCGCCGGTGCAGCGTGACCGGACGCGCCGGGGGGCTCTTCCGGTTCGACTGCGACGTGGCGCCCGGTTCGTCCGGTGCGCCGGTCTTCGACATGGCGCAGGGCCGGGGAAGGATCGTCTCGGTTGTCTCGTCGGGCAATGCCGAGGGCGGAAGGGTGACATCGTACGGCATGGAACTTCCCCAGCTCGTGGCCGACCTGCGGCGGGCGATGCGCGCCGCAGGTCCGGTCGCGCCCGTGACCGCGCCGCTCCTTCTGCGGACGGGCGGGGCGGGAAGCGGCCAGACGGGCGAGGGCGGGGCGGCCAGGGGCGAGACACGGGCCGGCGGGGCGCTGTTCCTCAAAGCCCCGTGAGCGGCTTCTGCGGCGTTCCCCTCCGGACTTGAAACGCCTCTCCGCCATCTCCAGATGAGTCCCGCCGGATGCCCGTGCGGGGTCCGGCTTTGAATGCCCGTCCCGGCGAGGGAGGGCGCACATCACATCGCTTTTCGGAGGATGACCATGCGAACCTACGACTTCACCCCGCTCTACCGCGCGACCGTCGGCTTCGACCGGATCGCCGACCTGATGGACCGGGTGCTTTCGGCGGATGTGGCCCAGCCCACCTATCCCCCCTACAACATCGAAAAGACCGCGGATGACGCCTACCGGATCTCGATCGCCGTCGCCGGCTTCTCGGCAGATGAACTGACCGTCGAGGTCAAGGAAGGCTCGCTTGTCGTGGCCGCCCGCAAGACCGAGGAAGAGACGGTCCGGAACTTCCTGCACCGCGGCATCGCGACCCGCGCTTTCGAGCGCCGCTTTACCCTTGCCGACCACGTCCGCGTCGCAGGCGCCGTCCATCAGGACGGAATGCTGCACATCGACCTGGTCCGCGAGGTGCCCGAGGCGCTCAAGCCGCGCCGGATCGATATCGCCCGTACCGCGGTCGATGGCACCGCGGTCGAGGCGAAGGCGGTCGAGAAGGCCGCGAACTGATCCGGCCATGGCCGTAGGGTCGGGGGGGCGCGCCGCAGGGCGCGCCCTTTCTGGTTGCATCGCGCGCCCCTCGGACAGGCGGCGGCCCGATGCCGGTTCCGCTCTCTCTGCCGGCCCCGCGGGGCCGCGGCATGGACGCCCTGACGGGGCAGCGGACCTTTCAGCGGACGAGGCTCTGGGCGAGCCGCATGACCTGCACCGCCTCGGCCCGGTAGCCGAAGGGGTCGGCCCCCTTCGCGCCGTTCGCGAGCGCGATGGCCTCGTCCCAACCCCAGTCGCCAAGGTAGGTCGCGCCGGTCAGAAGCTGGCCCATTCCGGCCACGGCGGCGGCGAAGCGGAAGTCGTCGTCGCCCCCGCCCGCCGCTGCGGGGATGGGCCGCTCGATCAGCCCGCTGGCCGCCGCACCGGGCTCCTTCCAGCGGAGCTTGAGGAAGCCCAGTTCTTCCGCCTGCTGCGGCAAGGGCCGCCCGGTTGTCCAGGCCTGATACCTCGGCGCGTCGTTCAGGACCGCGGGCGAGCCCACCGGCGTCACCTCGTAGAGCGCGGTCACCTGGAGCCCCGCGCCGATCTCGCCCGCGTCCACCCTGTCGTTGTTGAAGTCCTCGCGCCGCAGCGCGCGCGTCTCGTAGCCGATAAGGCGGTACTCGGCCACGACGGCCGGGTTGAACTCCACCTGCACCTTCACATCGTCGGCGATGGGGAAGAGCGCGCCGGTCAGCTGGTCCGCCAGAACCTTCTGCGCCTCGGAAAGCGTGTCGACATAGGCCGCCGTCCCGTTGCCGTTCTGCGCCAGGGCCTGCATCGTCGCGTCGTCGAGGTTTCCGCGCCCGAAGCCGAGGACGGACAGGTAGATGCCCGATTTCCGCTTCCCGGCCACATAGTCCTTCAGGGCCCCGGGGTCGCTGATCCCGACGTTGAAGTCCCCGTCGGTCGCCAGAAGGATGCGGCTGACCGCGCCGTCGCGCGCCATGCCTTCGGCGACGGAATAGGCGAGCGCGATCCCCTCCTGCCCGGCCGTCGACCCGCCCGCCATCAGGCTGTCGAGCGCGCCCATGATCTTCGCCCGGTCGCCGGCCGGGGTGGGTGCCAGCACCTCGCCCGCCGACCCGGCATAGGTCACGATCGCCACCCGGTCCTCGGGGCGCAGGCGGCCGAGCATCAGCGCCAGCGCCTGCTTCAGGAGCGGCAGCTTGTTCGCATCCTCCATCGACCCCGAGGTGTCGATTAGGAAGACGAGGTTCAGGGCCGGGCGGTCTTCGGTTGCGGGCATCCGGCCCTGGATGCCGATCCTCAGAAGCTCGGTGTCGGTGTTCCACGGCGTCGGCATGACGCTGACGGTCGGGCGGAACGGCGCGCCGGTGGCGTCGGGGGCGGGGTAGGAATAGGGGAAGTAGTTCACCATCTCCTCGATCCGCACCGCATCGGGCGGCGGCAGGGAACCTGCCATGAGCGACGACCGGATGACCGACCACGAGGCCGTGTCCATGTCGATGGAGAAGGTCGAGACGGGGTCCTCGGCTGCGACCTTCACGGGGTTGGGCGAGGCTTCGGGGAAGGCTTCGGTGTTCGTCTCGGGCCGGAAGGCAGGCGCGTCCGCCGCCCGCGGCGCCGGAGCGGCGGCGGCGAGGCCGGATACCGCACCATAGTCGCCTTCGGCCTGCGGGGTCTCTTCCCGCATCGGTGCCGCTGCCGGCCCGGTCGCGGCACCCGTGGCTGCGACGGCCGGCCCGTACTCGTCCACGCCCTGCCGTGCCACGTCGGCCAGCGGGGCGGGCGCCACCTTCCGCGCTTCGGCAGGCGGTGCGGCCCCGGTCCTGGCCAGCGCCTCCGCGGCGGCGGTCCTCGTATCGTTGCCGACACCCGGTTCCGGCGCAACCGGCGCTTGCTGCTGCACGGCAGGGCCGGCCGGGGGCGCGACGACCTTCGGCAACCGCGTGTCGCGCACCACGGGCGCCACCACCATGACCCCGGCGATCACCGCCGCGGCCGACACGGTGGCCCCGAGCATGAAGCGGGGCGGGAATTGGGACAGCATCCTGAAAACTCCTTTCCTGCGTCCCGCCCTTGCCGGGCGGTCCTCGGTCGGACGCGTCCCGGTCGCGGTTTCTTGGCGGGCGTCGAAGGCCGCCATCGCACGGGCCAGCGTCCCGGCCCGGCGGTCCGGATCGGTCGGGGGAGGGGCCTCCTTCAGGGCCTTGCGGAGTGCGTCGAGTTCGTCGGTCACAGCATTCCCTCCGCCCGTGCCAGTGCGCGGAGCCTCTTCTTCACCTCGCTCATGCGCCACGCGACCGTGCCCTCGCTGACGCCCAGCACTTCGGCGGCGTCGGCCTGGCTCAGCGCCTCGCCCAGCGTCAGCGCTGCGGTGTCGCGCAGCTCCGGCGGCAACTGGCGCATCGTCGCGGCCAGCCAGTCCCGCGCGGCCCGCGCCTCGGCCATGGCCTCCTGCCGGTCCACCTCACAGTCGCCCCAGCCCTCCGCCGCGCGGGCATGGGTCGCGGCGCGGCGGCGGCGGTCGTGTGCGGCGTTCACCGTGACGCGGTAGAGCCAGGTCGTGAACCGCGCTGCGCCCCGGAACCCCGAGAGCTTCGCGGGAAGCGCCAGGCAGACATCCTGCGTCAGGTCGTCGGCCTCGGCGGCCGATCCGGTCAGCCGGAAGGCGAGGCCCCGGATGCGGTCGTAGTGGCGGCCGAGAAGCGCCGCGAAGGCGGCGCGGTCGCCGCCGCCCGCCGCCATCGCAAGGTCCTCGTCGCCCGTGGTCATGCGCATCGTGCCCGGTATGACGCAGGCCGCGCCATGATCCTTGGGAGGGGGGCGAGAAATCGCCGCCTCACCGCGCGCCCATGTCCGCAAGGCACCGCGCCAGCCGCGCCAGCCCCTCCGGCAACCGCGCCGCCTCGCCGCCGCCGACGCCGACGCGGATGTGGCGCGGCTCGCCATAGACCGATCCCGGAAGGACGAAGGTGCGGTAGGGCTCGGCGAGCAGTGTCTGTGCGAGGTGGTCGGCATCCACCCCCTCCGGCAGACGGGCGAGGCCGATCAGACCCGCCTCGGGCTGCACCCAGGACAGCCCCGGCGTGGCCCGGATGAAGGCGTCGAGCGCATCGAGGTTCGCGCGGCCCTCGGCCCGCGCCCTGTCCATCGCGGCGGCCAGCCGACCGGGGCGCAGCGCGATCCCGGCGATGACCTC
The DNA here is from genome assembly GCA_049323795.1 of Pseudomonadota bacterium. Classification (GTDB taxonomy): domain Bacteria; phylum Pseudomonadota; class Alphaproteobacteria; order Rhodobacterales; family Rhodobacteraceae; genus JAOADN01. The sequence continues at coordinate 27,514 of JBMOOH010000043.1, read as the reverse complement.
GCCGAGGATGTTCATGATCTCGGACCCGTTCTCGCGCAGGATCATCGCGTCGCGGATCAGGCCCCTGTCGCGGCAGATCATCCAGCCGGTGCGCAGGCCCTGCAGCCCGAGTGCCTTCGACACGCTGCCCGTCGTGATGCTGCGGTCGCAGAGGCCCGCGATGGAGGGAGCCCTCCCGGCCGTCCATTCGAGACCGGCATAGACCTCGTCGACCAGAAGCCATGCGCCCGTGCGGCCGGCGATTCCGGCAAGGCGGGTCAGGTCGGCGGGGGTGAAGAGGCGGCCGGTCGGGTTGTTCGGATTCGTGAGGAAAATCATCTTCGTCCGGTCCGTCACGGCCCGCGCGACCGCGTCGAGGTCGAGCGCCCATCCATCCTCCTCGCGCCGCTTCACCGTCACCAGCCGCGCGCCCGCAGCCTCGGCCAGCACTCCCGCCTGGGGCCAGCCGGGCGCTTCGGTCACGACCTCGTCGCCCGGTTCCAGAAGCTGCCGCATGGCCAGATAGTTCGCCTCGGCCGCGCCGGCCGTGATCAGGACGTCGCCGGGGGAACAGGTGCCTGTCAGACCTGCCTGACGGATCACCGCCTCGCGCAGGTCCGGCAGGCCCTGGAACGAGCGGCCGTTCCAGTCGAGGGGCATCCGGGGGTCGAGGTCGGGAAGGAACTCGCCCAGTTCCGGCGGGCTCGCAAGCGAGAAGCCGACGAAGGCTTCGGGGGCCGCGTCGGCCATGCGGAGGAGGTAGTCGAAGAGGGGGTGGATCTTGACCCTCGGCACGTCAGCGCACGTCCCGGCCTTGGTTGAGGATGATGACGTTGCCCGACGAAACGTCCCCTGCGGGCGAGATCAGGAACCCCACCCAGGCCGCGATTTCAGACGGTTTCATGGCGTGGCCGTGGGGCATGGCCGAGATGGCGCGGGCCAGCACATCCTCGGTCAGCACATTGAAAAGAGGGGTTTCCGTCATCGCCGGGGCGATCGAGTTGACCGCGATCCTCTCCCTCGCATAGCGCCGGGCGAGGTCTTTGGTCAGGGTATCCATCGCAGCCTTGGAGGCGCGGTAGTGGGGCGGGTCGAAGACGTCGAAGTTGTAGGCGCCGTTCGAGGAGATGTTGATGATCTTGCGCACCCCCGGCCGCCCCGCCATGGCTTTCACCGCCTCCTGGCAGCAGTGGAAGGCGGACGAGAAGTTGGTCGCCATCTGGCGGTCGAGTTCCTCGGCCGGGATGTCGGGGAAGTCGGACATGAAGCAGGTGCCCGCGTTGTTCACGAGTGCATCGATCCCGCCGAAGCGCACGGCCAGGCGCGCGAAAAGCGCGGCGACGGCGCTTGCGTCCGTCAGGTCGGCGACCTCGGGAAGGAACCGCCCTCCGAGGTCGAGCGCTGCCAGCCCCTTCTCCGCGATATCCACACCGACGACGGCAAGGCCATCCGACAGAAGCCGGCGCGCAATCGCCTGTCCCATGCCTCCGGCCGCGCCGGTCACCACTGCCACCCGTTCCGTCATCGCCTGTCCGTCCTCTGCTGCTTCCCCCCCATGCAGCCTAGGCAGGGCGTGCCGCGCTGGCCAGGCCCGGGCCTCCGTCCCTCGCGCCACCCCGTGGCCGGGATGCGCAAATGGAGGCGGCGCAGGAGGGCCATCCTGCGCCGCCACTCGTTACCCCACCCTGGCCCTTGAAAACCGGTTGCCCTTTCAGACCGCCAGGCTGTCGAGCACCGAGACCGCCCCCGAATAGCTCCCGAGCCGCGCGCTCAGACCCGCATCGGCGGCATAGGATCTGAGCGCCGCATCGGTACGCGGACCCCAGATGCCGTCGATGGCGCCGGTGTAGTAGCCGTAGTCGGCAAGCCTGGCCTGAATGGCGCGGCGCATCGGCGGACTGTAGTTCAGGAAGGCCGAACGCGCCGCAGGGGTCACCGTCCCGTAGGACGGAATGCGGCTGTAATCATTTTCCCGGTAGGTGGGGATGCGGCTGTAATCGCCGTTCCGGTACGTGGGCGCGCCATAGGCCGGTGACCGGTAGGTCGGGGTGGCGTAGGCCGGTTCACGGTAGACCGGCTCACGGTAGACCGGAGTGGGGGCGCGGCTGACGTTGTCGGACTTCCGCGCCTGGTTCAGCAGCACGCCTACCGCGACGGCCGCCAGAACGCCCTTGAGGAAATTCTGTTCGTTCTTGCCCAAGGCCAGGGCAGGTCCGGCCGGTGCGGCCGCGACGGCGGCGCCGAGCATCGAGGCCATGGCTGCAGTCCTGAGATTCGGCAGCATCCCGTGTTTCCTTTCTCGATCCAGGCCCGAGCAGCCGGGCCTTGTCGGGGAAGCTGGACGGCAGCGGGACGCTAGGCAAAATCGCCCCTCTGCTATCCGATAACACGGCGGAAACGTTCACGGCGGGGGACAGGTTCCGGCCTTCGGAAAAGATAGACGGCGGGCGATGCCCGGAGGTGCCGGCCCGGAACCCATCGTCAGCCCGCACTGGATCCGAAGCAGGCTTGGCGCGTTGCGCGGGTTCTGGCCCTGTGGGGCCGTCATCGCGCCGGCGAGGCGCGGGCGCGTCAGCGGAGGCGGAAGTCGAAGTGCTTGCGCACCTTCTCTTCGATCCTCCACGTCCCCCTGAAGGTCGGCTCGACCACGAAGGCGTCCCCCGCCCTGACCGTGACCGGCTGGTCGCCATCGGGGGTGATGACGATGCGGCCTTCGATCATCACCACGTATTCGTAGGCCGTGTAGGTGGCGTGGTAGGTGCCGGGCGTGCATTCCCAGATGCCGCAGGCCATGTCGCCCGCCGCCGAGGTGTGGAGCACCCAGGTCCTCATTGAGGGCGTGCCTTCGATGACGGTCCAGCCGTCCAGATCGCCGGTCGATGGTTCGAGACCGGTCGTGGCGGGAAGACGAATCATGGTCTGCATCAAAAAGACCCCTTTCCTGGCGATGTTCGCCGGCACCCTAGCGCGAAGGGCGGACCGCTTCGCCGGCGATCCGCGACACGCGATCGCCATCCCACGACCCCGCCCGCCGCTATTCCGCGGCCCGGGCCACCAGCACCTTGTCGATGCGCCGCCCGTCCATGTCGACGACTTCGAAGCGCCAGGGGCCGAGCGTCGCCACGTCGCCCAGTTCGGGCAGGCGTTGGTGGATCGAGATGAAGAGGCCCGCGACCGTGTCGAAGTCGCCGTTTTCGGGAAGCGGCACACCGAGCGCGTCGCGGAATTCGTCGGCGGGCATCCATCCGGCGACCAGCCAGCTTCCGTCCTCGCGCCGGACGACCGCCGGCTCTTCCTCGTCGTCGTCGAGCCCGCCGGTGATCGCACCGAGGAAGTCGCCCGCCGTCACGATCCCCTCGAAATGCCCGAACTCGTCATAGACGAGCGCGATGCCGCCACGGCCGTCGCGCAGGACCTTGAGCACGTCGAGCGCGTCGGCGCGGTCGGACACCACCGGCACGTCCCGGATCAGCGCGGCGGGGTTGGGGCGCGCCCCGCCCGCGGCTTCGATGAAGTCGCGCATGAACCAGACCCCGACGATCTCGCCTTCGGCATTCTCGACCGGTATCCGCGTATGCCCGCTCTCGGCGAAGCGGGCGAGGATTGCCTTCAGGGGCGTATCGGAAGGAACGGTCTCGACTTCGTGCCGGGGGGTCATGATACCGCGCGCCGAACGGTCGCCGAGGCGCATGACGCCTTCCATCATCTGCTTTTCTTCGGGTTCGATCACCTCGGCCTCGTGCGCCTCGGCGAGCAGGCTGCGGATCTCCAGATCGCTGATCGTCTGGTCGCCCTTGCCGCCGAGACCGACGAGCGCGAGCACGAGTCGGCCCGACCGGTCGAGCAGCCAGACGATGGGTGCGGTGACGCGCGAGATCACCGACATCGGCCCCGCGACGAGGGCCGCCACCGCCTCGGGGTTCCGCAGCGCGATCTGCTTGGGAACCAGTTCGCCCACGATCAGCGAGAGATATGTCAGAACCACGACGACACCCCCGACCCCGAGGGTATAGGCCATATCGGGCGACAGGCCCCGCGCGGCGAGCCATCCGGAAAGCCGCGCCCCCAGCGTGGCCCCCGAAAAGGCACCGGAGAGGACGCCGACGAGGGTGATCCCGATCTGGACGGCCGAAAGGAACCGCCCCGGATGTTCGGCAAGGCGAATGGCCGTCGCCGCGCCGCGGACGCCGGTTTCGGCCATCGCGCGGAGGCGGGCCGTCCGCGCCGACACGACGGCGAGTTCGGACATGGCGAGCGCCCCGTTCACCACGATGAGCAGGGCCACGATCAGGATTTCGGTCAGCATGGCGGAGCGCCCGCTTCAGGCGTGTTGCCGGACCTGATCGCCAGGGAGTGATGCAGGGGCCGCAACCGGCCCCTGCATCGGGGAACGCCGTCAGATGGCATGGGCGATGTACTTGATCTCGAGGTAGTCCTCGATCCCGAAGCTCGATCCCTCGCGGCCGAGGCCCGACTGCTTCACGCCGCCGAAGGGCGCGACCTCGGTCGAGATGAGGCCCGAGTTGACGCCGACCATCCCGTATTCCAGGGCCTCTTGCACGCGGGTGATGCGGCCGATGTCGCGGGCGTAGAAGTAGCTGGCCAGGCCGAAGATGGTGTCGTTGGCCAGCCGCACGACCTCCTCCTCGGTCTCGAACCTGAAGAGGGGGGCGAGGGGGCCGAAGGTTTCCTCGGTCGAGACCTTCATCGCGGGGGTGATGCCGGTCACGACGGTCGGCTCGAAGAACGACCCGCCGAGCGCGTGGCGCCTGCCGCCGGTGACGACGTTCGCGCCTCCTGCGAGCGCGTCGGCGAGGTGCTCCTCGACCTTCTCCACGGCAGCCATGTTGATGAGCGGGCCGGTGGTCACGCCGGGTTCGAGCCCGTCGCCGACCTTCAGCTGGCTGACCGCCGCCGCAAGCTTTCCGGCGAAGGCGTCATAGACGCCGGCCTGCACGTAGATGCGGTTCGCGCAGACGCAGGTCTGGCCGTTGTTGCGGAACTTCGAGATCATCGCGCCTTCGACCGCCTTGTCGAGGTCGGCGTCGTCGAAGACGATGAAGGGGGCGTTGCCGCCAAGCTCCATCGAGCATTTCATGATCTGGTCGGCCGCCTGACGGAGCAGGATGCGGCCTACCTCGGTCGAGCCGGTGAAGGTGAGCTTGCGGACGCGGGGGTTCTCGCAGAACTCCTTGCCGATGTCCGAGGAGCGCTTCGAGGTGATGACGCTGAAGAGCCCCGGGGGCACGCCGGCGCGTTCGGCGAGAAGCGCCATGGCGAGGGCCGAGAGCGGGGTTTCGGCGGCCGGGCGCGAGACGAAGCCGCAGCCGACGGCGAGCGCCGGGGCCACTTTCCGCGCGATCATCGCGTTGGGGAAGTTCCACGGCGTGATCGAGGCGGCGACGCCGATGGGCTGCCTGATGACCATGAGGCGCATGTTGCGCTGGTGGCCGGGGATCGTCTGGCCGTAGACGCGCTTGGCTTCCTCGCCGAACCACTCGATGAAGGAGGCGCCATAGAGGATCTCGCCCTTGCCCTCGGCAAGCGGCTTGCCCTGTTCGGCGGTCAGGATCGCGCCGAGGTCGTCGGCATTCGCGACCATCAGGTCGGCCCACTTGCGCAGGATCGCGGCGCGTTCCTTGCCGGTGCGGGCGGCCCATTCGTGGCGCGCCTTGTCGGCGGCCCCGATGGCGCGGGCGGCGTCCTTGCGGCTCAGGTCGGGGACGCGGGCGATGGTGTCGCCGCGCGCCGGGTTGGTCACGGGGAACGTCGCGCCGTCCTCGGCATCGACCCACTCTCCGGCGATGTAGGCCTTGGTCACGAGAAGCGAGGGATCTTTCAGGCGGGACGAAAGATCGGTGACGGAATCGAGCATGGGAACCTCCATCGGAATGGCGTAGAGGAATGGCACGGCACGGGCGGGAAAGTCCAGCCGAAGGGGAGGCGCGGGCCAGAATGCGGCTGGATGAGGCCTATTCGAATTCCAGATACATTCCGGGCGGGGAAGAGTTCCCGGAACGCTGGGCGGCGGCGGCCGCGGCGTTCAGGGCATCGCGTGCGGGGGCGTCCCGGCTCGGCCTGGCCTACGGGCCGGGCGAGCGGAACTGGTACGACCTCCATTTGCCCGACCGGGCGCCCGAGGGGCTCGCGGTGTTCATCCACGGCGGCTACTGGATGGCCTTTTCTCCCCGGGACTTCTCGCACCTCGCCGCCGGCGCGCTGGCGCGCGGCTGGGCGGTGGCGATGCCCGCCTACACGCTCGCCCCCGCCGCGCGGATCTTCGAGATCACCCGGGAGGTCGCGGCGGCGGTGACGGCGGCGGCGGGGCCGGTTGACGGGCCCATCGTGGTGACGGGCCATTCGGCGGGCGGGCATCTGTCGGCGCGGATGGCCTGCGAGGGGGTGCTGCCCGAGGACGTGGCGGACCGGCTGGTGAACGTGGTCCCGATCTCGCCCCTGTCGGACCTCGGGCCGCTCCGCGAGACGACGATGAACGAAACGCTCCGGATCGACGCCGAGGAGGTGCTGGAGGAGAGCCCGGCCTTCCTGCTGAACATCCCCGACCTGCCCGTCCATGTCTGGGTCGGCGGGGCCGAGCGGCCCGCCTTCCTCGACCAGGCGCGGTGGCTCGGCGAGGCCTGGGGCGTGCCGGTCACGGTCGAGACGGACCGGCACCATTTCGACGTGATCGGGGGGCTGGAGCGGGCGGAGTCTCTGCTGATGGGGGCGCTGCTCGGCGGACGGTAGCCTTTCGGAGTCCCCCTTCGGGCCGGGCCCGTTGCCGCCACGTCTGCCGCGCCGAGCGGTGTCGGCCATCGAGAACCTGTCCGGGCTGCCGGCATTTCGCCGGCCCGGCGGATGCGCGTCTCGCGCCCGGGGCCGCGCGGCATCAGGGCCGCGGGGTCCTTGCCGCGGAAGAAGGGGTCGGGGCGGCGTGCGGTCCGGCACGCCCGAACCTCGCCGCCCAGGCTGGAAGCACGTCTCCCGGATCGGGCCGCGCTTCGAACACCGCCCTGGCGATGGCGCGCGCAAGACAGGATGCGGCGGCGTGGCCGAGGGCGAAGGTCTCTGCGACCGGATCTGCCAGCGCCCGCCGCCCGGTGGCGACGGCAAAGACCAGATCGCCGTCGAGAAGCGTATGCGAGGGGACAAGTGCGCGCGCCATTCCGTCGTGCGCGGCGATCGCCATGCGCTGGACCTGGACCTGCGAGAGCCGGGCGTCGGTCGCGACGACGGCGATGGTTGTCGCTTCACCCCGGTGCTTGCCCGGTTCCGGTTCGTCGGTCGCCGGGAAGGCATCGGGAAGGCCGAAGCCCCCGAACTCGTCCCCGATCTCCCAGGGAGCGGCCCAGAAGTGCGGACCTCGGCCGACCACGGGCGAGCCGAGCGCGTTCACGGCCACCAGGGCACCGACGGTCGTGCCGTTCGAGAGGATCGCCGAGGCCGAGCCGAGGCCACCCTTCAGCCCCCGGCAGGTCGCCCCGGTTCCGGCGCCTTCGGTCCCGAGCGCAAAGCCGGCCGAAGCCGCGGCCAGCGCCTGCGCGCCGAGCCGCCGGTAGGGGTTCACCGTCCAGTCCTTGTCGCCGCCGTTCAGCAGGTCGAACAGGATCGCGGCCGGAACGATGGGCACGCGCTGGTTTCCGACCGCGAACCCGCGTCCCTCGGCGCGAAGCGCATCCGCGACGCCCGACGCGGCGTCGAGGCCGAGCGCCGATCCCCCCGAAAGGACGATCGCGTCCGCCTCCTGCACCAGCCGGCCGGGGTAGAGCAGGTCGGTTTCCCGGGTTCCCGGCGCGCCGCCCATGACGTGCACGGCGGCCGTGAACGGTTCGTCGGCGACGAGCACGGTCGTGCCCGTGCGCACCGCCGCATCGCTCGCGTTGCCGACGCGCAGCCCCGCGACATCGGTGATGAGGTTCCGGCGCCCGGGCTGCATCAGTGTCCGGCCGCCGCGCCGCTGTCCCTGACGCCGCTGTCCCTGACGCCGCCGTCCACCCGCAGCCCGATCTCCGTCTGTCCGGCCATTCGTCCGTTCCTGTCGGTTGCCCGGGATCGAGACTGCCGATGCCGACGCAGGATGCAAGCCGTCTGCGCGTGATTCCTGTTGGCACGGGCCCGGCCGCGCGGTATCACGCGGACCGAGCCTGCGGCGATGGCGTCGCCGCAAGGGGGTGCGTCCCCCTGACGCTTGCGGAGGGTGCTCCGCGTCGTCCTGTACGCCGGGACCTTCGGGGTCCCGCGACCGGGCGACGGACCCCAGGCCAAGGGGTCTTGAAATGACGGAACGTCCGCAATCCTACCGCTTCCACCAGGGCGACCGTGTGCTGCCTTTCGCCGCGTCGGACTACGATGCGCGGCTCGCCGGCCTGCGGCAGATCATGGCCGACACCGGGGTCGAGGCGGCGGTGCTGACCTCGATGCACAACATCGCCTACTACTCGGGCTTTCTCTACTGCGCGTTCGGGCGGCCCTACGGCCTGGTCGTGACGCCAACCGACAGCGTGACGGTCAGCGCCGGCATCGACGCGGGCCAGCCCTGGCGGCGCTGCCACGGCGACAACCTCACCTATACCGACTGGCAGCGGGACAACTTCTGGCGGGCTGTCGCCTCGGTGGCCGGCACCGGCAAGGTCATCGGCTGCGAGGCCGATCACCTGACCCTGGAGCGGTCGGAGAAGCTGAACGCCTTCCTCAAGCCCTCGCGTGGCGTCGATATCGCCCCCGCGACGATGCGGCAGCGGATGCGGAAGAGCCAGGCCGAGCTCGACCTGATCCGCCACGGGGCGGCGGTCGCGGATGTGGGGGGCTACGCGATCCGCGAGGCGATCCGCGAAGGTGTGCGCGAGATCGACGTGGCGATGGCGGGGCGGGACGCGATGGAGCTGGAGATCGCGAAGCGATTCCCGGATGCGGAGTACCGCGACACCTGGGTCTGGTTCCAGTCGGGGATCAACACCGACGGGGCGCACAACCCGGTCACCGCGCGGCAGCTGCGGCGGGGCGATATCCTGAGCCTCAACACCTTTCCGATGATCTCGGGCTACTACACCGCGCTCGAGCGGACGCTGTTCGTGAAGGAGGTGGATGCGGCATCGCTGCGGATATGGGAGGCGAACGTCGCCGCCCACGAATACGGGATGAGCCTGCTGAAACCCGGCGCCTCCTGCGCCGGGGTGACGGCGAAGATCAACGCCTTCTTCGAGGAGCGCCAGCTTCTCCAGTACCGCACCTTCGGCTACGGGCATTCCTTCGGCGTGCTCAGCCACTACTACGGGCGCGAGGCGGGGCTGGAACTGCGCGAGGATATCGACACGGTGCTCGAACCCGGCATGGTCATCTCGATGGAGCCCATGCTGACGATCCCCGAGGGCAGCCCCGGCGCGGGCGGCTACCGCGAGCACGACATCCTCTTCATCACCGAGGACGGAAACGAGGACATCACCAGGTATCCCTACGGCCCGGGGTTCAACGTGGTGGGCTGACAGACCTGCGCCGGACGGCGGCGGCCCGGAGCGTTGCCGAATATCCCGCATTCCCGTCAGATCGCGCCGGGACGGTTGCGTCCGTCTCCGGGGCTGCTATGACCCGGACTGACATGGAAAGACAGCGGATCGGAGGCACTACCGTGAGCAGGATCGCGATATCGCGGCGACTCTTCGTCTCGACGGCCCTTCTCGGCACGCTCGCCGCCTGCGCGCGGCCGGCCGACGTGGCGAAGGCCCCGCAGGGCCCGCAGTTCATGGAGGGCTACGGCCCCCTGCCGGACGGCGAGTATGTGCTGCCCGGCGTGCCCGACCAGTATCTCGCCGGTGTCAACCGCAGGATGGTGGTGCCCTACACGGGCGACCAGCCGCCGGGCGTCATCGAGATCGACCCCAACGCCAAGTTCCTCTACTGGATCCAGGACGACGGCATGGCGACGCGCTATCCGATCGCGGTCGGGCGCGCCGGCAAGGCGCTGCGCCGGCCGACGGTGGTCCGGCAGAAGAGGGAGTGGCCGGGCTGGACGCCGACCGCCAACATGCTGCGCACCGAGCCCGAGGTCTACGGGCCCTTCGCGCGCGGCATTCCCGGCGGGCTGGCGAGCCCGCTCGGCGCGCGGGCGCTCTATCTCTACGAGGGCGGCCGGGACACCTACTTCCGCATCCACGGCACCAACGACCTCGGCTCGATCGGCAACTCCGGCTCGGCCGGCTGTATCCGGCTCTTCAACCAGGACATCATCGACCTCTACAACCGCGTGCCGCTGGGAACCCGCGTGGTGATCCGCTCCTACGAGGATTCGGTGCGCATCGAGGGCGAGGAACTGGCCAACCGCGGCGTCGAGCTGCCGGCCAAGATCGTCTCGCCCGAGGACATCTACGGCGCGACCGAGGTTGCCCCGGTCGCGCCCGAGCCTGTACCCGAGCCTGTGCCCGAGCCTGTGCCGCCCTCCGGCGGCTGAAGCAGGATCACGTAGTCCTTCCGCGTGGTCTCGACGACCTCCCAGGTTCCGCGAAAGCCGGGGCGGATGACGAAGCTGTCGCCCGCCGCCACAAGGTGCGAGTGTCCGGTCGCCGCGTCGGTGATGACGGACCTGCCCGAGAGGATGCGGCAGTATTCCCATTCGTCATAGGCGATGCGCCACTTCCCGGGCGTCGCTTCCCAGATGCCGCAGAACAGCCCGTCGCGGTCCTCGATGCTCCAGGTCGTGAAGCGGGGGGAGCCGGAAATGACCTTGCCGGGGTCCGGGCGGTCGTGCCGGGGCGGAACGGCATCCGGCGAGACACGGAGGAAATCGCGCATGGCAGGCATCGCTCGAAAAGGGATCGGAGGCTGCAGTCCGAGCAGAGCCGGAGTGCGCCGTCAATGCGACGCGACCGCGCTCTCGCCGGCGGTTCAGGGTGGAACTTTGCTGCGGTGCAGCTAATGTAGGGGCCGGAGGATGCCGCACGAGGGGGGCAGATGAGCGCGACCGGAGAGTTCCGCAGGCCCACGGCGCAGGATATCCGCGCCCGCAAGGGCGGCGAGCGCATCGTGGTCCTTACCGCCTACACGACGCCGCTCGCCAGGATCGCCGACAGGCACTGCGATGTCCTTCTGGTCGGCGACAGCGTTGGCATGGTGGTCCACGGGCTTCCCTCGACGCTCCAAGTGACGCTCGAGATGATGCGGATGCATGGACAGGCGGTCGCCCGCGGGGCGACCCGCTCCCACCTCGTCATCGACCTGCCCTTCGGCAGCTACGAAGAGGGGCCCGAGCAGGCCTTCCGCAATGCCAGCGGACTGATGCGCGACACCGGCGCACATGCCGTGAAGCTCGAAGGCGGCGTCCACATGGCCGAGACCATCCGCTTCCTGACTGCACGGGGGGTGCCGGTGATGGCGCATGTCGGCCTGACGCCGCAGTCGATCAACACGCTCGGCGGATACCGGGTGCAGGGGCGCGGCCCCGACGCCGGCCGGATCCGCGAGGACGCGCGTGCGGCCGAGGCAGCGGGGGCCTATTCCATCGTGCTGGAAAAGGTCCCCGAGCCGCTCGCCGCCGACCTGACGCAAATGCTCCGCATCCCCACGATCGGCATCGGCGCATCGGCAGCCTGCGATGGCCAGGTGCTCGTCATCGACGACATGCTCGGGCTGTTCACCGACTTCAAGGCCAGGTTCGTGCGGCGTTTCGCCGAACTCGGGGCCGAGGCAGAGGGCGCCATAGCCGCCTATGCGCAGGCCGTCCGCGACGGCACGTTCCCCGCCGACGAGCATGTCTACAGGGACAGCACGACGGGACCATGAGGATCGTCCGTTCCCGTGCAGGGCTTGCCGGGCTGGTCGCCGGGTGGCGGAAGGCCCGAGAGACAGTCGGTGTCGTCCCGACGATGGGAGCGTTGCACGAGGGGCACCTGAGCCTCGTCCGCGCGGCCAGGGCCGGAACGGACCGGGTGATCGTCACGATCTTCGTCAACCCGGCGCAGTTCGACAATGCAGCCGACCTCGCGGCCTATCCGCGAACGGAAGCGCCGGACGCGGCGCTTCTGCGGCCGCTCGCGCCCGACCTCGTCTTCGCCCCGCCCACGGACGAGGTCTATCCGCCGGGATTCGCGACCCGGATCAGCGTGGGCGGGCTGGCGGAACGGCTCGAGGGGGCGCAGCGGCCGGGCCATTTCGACGGGGTGGCCACCGTCGTGGCAAAGCTCTTCGGGATGACGCAGGCAGACCGTGCCTATTTCGGCGAGAAGGACTGGCAGCAGCTTCAGGTGGTGCGGCAGCTCGTCCGCGACCTGAACATGCCGGTCGGGATCGTCGGGTGCCCGACCATCCGCGAGGCCGATGGCCTGGCCCGGTCGTCGCGGAACATGCGCCTGTCGCCCGAGGCACGGACGGTCGCCGCCGCCCTGCCCGGGGTGCTGGCGGCCGCCGCGCGGTCGATCGGCGCCGGTCGGGAAGTCGAGGATGCGCTGAGGACGGCCCGTGCCGCTCTGACCGCGGCAGGCTTCGAGCGGGTCGAATATTTCGACCTCTGCGACCCGGACACCCTGCTTCCCCTTGACCGTCCGGTGCCCGGCGCACGCCTTCTCGCTGCGGCCTGGGTCGGCGGGGTGCGCCTGATCGACAACATGGCGGTCGGCTGACCGGCCGTGCCCGGCAGGCGCGGGCCATGCCCGGCAGGCGCGGCAGCGTGCCGCTGCGGACGGCGCGGCGCGACCCGCGGTGCCCACCCCGCCGTCGATTCCGCCGTCGATCCCGCCGTCGATCCCGCCGTCGATCCCCGCCCGCATCGCGGCAGCACCGTCGCGGACGGGAGAGCGTCAAGGTGCGCCGACAGGTCCAGGAGGCTTCAGGAAGGGGGTGCGCAACGCGCCCGCAGCGACTACATCTGGTGCGGAAAGCGGAGGGACTGGCATGGGCGTCTTCTATCTGCTCGTCGGCGGATTCACGCTTCTGACCGCGGTCTATCTTGTCGTCTCGGCATATTCGGCATCGGTCCGGCGCGAGAGGCTGGAAAAGGAATGGGATGGCGACCCGGCGCGCGAGGGCGCAAGCGAAGCGGACAGGTCCGCCTTCATCGAGCAGGGGATGGACGCCTATCGCCACGGGCTGCGGCGCAAGCTGATCGTCCTCGTCTACATCGTCCCGGTGGCCTTCGTCCTGCTGACGATCTATCTGGTGAACTTCCAGTGAAGGAGACGGGTCAATGTGGTGGTACATCAAATGGGGCTTCCGCCTGCTCGTCGTTCTGGTCGTGGGGCTCTTCCTCCACTACGAGCTGCCGCAGCACGACATCGTGCGGATCACCAACACCTACAACCGGCTGACCACGATCGGCGCCAACCGCATCTTCTATTCGGGGGGCGATTCCGGCTCGGCCGAGTCGGCCACCACGCGCGACATCCGGTTCATCGAGGCGGTGCGGCCGAACGGAAAGGTCATCGTCTACCGCAACGAGGACACAGGCTGGGTGTGGCCGCCCTACTTCAAGTATGACAGCTCGACGCTGCAGGCCGAGGCGACGAACCTGAAGTCGGACGAAAGCGCGCCGAAATGGGTGTCCGTGACGCATTACGGCTGGCGCATTCCGTTCATCTCCATCTACCCCAATGCGGTCAGCATCCGGCAGGTCGCGGGCCCCGACGTGTCGATCATCCCGTGGGTCAACATCGTCATCCTGTCCTTCCTCGCCTTCGCCGCCTTCATGGTGCGGCGGATGTGGCTGCAGTTCCGGGAGCGGACGGTCGATCCGGCGATCGCGCAGGCCGAGATGGCCGGGAAGCGGGCAAGGGGGTGGCTTGGATCATGGCGCGGAACCCCGCGGTCCTGACCCCGGCCGCCGCCACGGCATCCGCCGATCTGGTCATCTTCGACTGCGACGGGGTGCTGATCGACAGCGAGATCATAAGCGCGCGGATGCTGGTCGATGCGCTGAAGGGCTTCGGCGTGACGATCGACCTCGACTATGTCGCGCGGCATTTCCTCGGCCGCAGCTATCCCACCGTCCTCAAGACGGTCCGCGCGGATTTCGGCATAGACCTGCCGCCGAGTTTCGAGGAGGACTACCGCGCGCGGCTTCTGGCGGCCTTCGCGCGCGATCTCCGGATCATGCCGGGCGCGCGCGACGTGCTCGACGGAATGGGGCGGGACTGGTGCGTGGCCACGTCATCCAGCCGCAGGCGGGCGGAGATGTCGCTCGAACTCGTCGGACTGACGGCATTGGTGGCCGGGCGGCTCTTCACCGCCGGGGACGTGGTGCGTGGCAAGCCCGCTCCGGACCTGTTCCTCCATGCGGCCGCGCGGATGGGGGCGGATCCCTCGCGCTGTCTCGTGGTCGAGGACAGCCTGAACGGCATCATCGCCGCCCGGGCGGCAGGGATGCGGGTCTGGCGGTTCACCGGGGGCAGCCATCTGGCCGGGCGCGACGGGCCGGAACCTGACGGGGCGAAGCCCGATGCGCGGTTTGCATCGTTCGCCGATTTCTTTCAGATTGCACCCGATCTGGGCAGGCGAGCCGGACCGAGGGGATGAATCACATCGACGCCGAACCGAGCCTTCTGGACGAAGCCGCGCGGGCGGGGTGGCTCTACTATGTGGGCGGCATGACGCAGGACCAGATTGCCGCCGAGCTTGGCGTGTCGCGCCAGCGGGCACAGCGGCTCGTGGCGAGGGCGATGACCGAGGGACTCATCCACGTCCGCCTCGAGCACAAGATCGGCGCCTGCCTGACACTCGAGGCCGAGCTGATCCGCCGCTTCGGGCTGGGGCATGCGCGGGTCGCGCCGGGGCTCGGGGCGGGCGCCGATCCGAACCGCGCCATCGCCGGGCCTGCGGCCCAGCTTCTCGAATCCTTCCTCAGGCGCCCGAACCCGCACATCGTGGCGCTGGGCACGGGTCGGGCGCTCAGGGCGATGGTGGACGAACTCACGCCGGTCGAGGCGGGGCAGCACCGGATCGTGTCGCTGATCGGGAACATCGCGCCGGACGGATCGGCGAGTTTCTTCGATGTCATCATGCGGATCGCCGACAAGGTGCGCGCGCCGCATTACCCGATGCCCGTGCCCGTGATCTCGGACACGGCGGCGGAACGGGCCGTTTTCCACCGCCTTCGTCCGGTCCGGAACGTGACCGCGCTGGCGCGGGTGGCGGACGTGACATTCGTGGGCGTCGGGCAGATGAACGAGGACGCGCCTCTCCTGAAGGACGGGTTCGTGACGCAGGACGAACTGGCCCGGATGCAGGCGCTCGGCGCCGCAGGCGAGGTGGCGGGCTGGGTCTATGATTCGGACGGCCGCTACATCGACGCAGGGATCAACGAGCGCGTCGGCGGCGTCCGCGTCGAGGCCGGGCGGGCCCAGCCGGTGATCGGCATCGCCGCGGGCGCGAAGAAGGTCGATGCAATCCGCGCGGCGCTGAAAGGCGGCATTATCAACGGCCTCGTCACCGACGAACCGACCGCCGCCGCCTTGCTTCCCTGACATGTCGGCCGGCTGCGGCTAGCTGCAACGCAGCGAGTTTTCCCCGTTGACGGATGTGCGCAAAGTTGCGAGTATTTGTTCGCGGTATGAGCATATGCTCATCCAAGGGAGGACATCGATGACATTGACCGTCCGCGCGCTTCTTGGCGCGTGTGCCGTCAGCGCGCTTGCCGCCGCTGCTTCGGCCCAAACCACCATCACTGTTGCCACGGTGAACAACGGCGACATGATCCGCATGCAGGGTCTGATGGACGACTTCTATGCCAAGAACCCCGATATCAAGGTCGAATGGGTGACGCTGGAAGAAAACGTGCTGCGGCAGAACGTTACGACCGATATCGCCACCGGCGGCGGTCAGTACGACGTGCTGACGATCGGCACCTACGAGGTTCCGATCTGGGGCAAGCAGGGCTGGCTCGTCTCGCTGAACGACCTGCCCGCCGACTACGATGTCAATGACCTTCTGCCCCCGATCCGGGCCGGGCTTTCGGTGGACGGCACGCTCTACGCCTCGCCCTTCTATGGCGAATCGTCCTTCGTGAACTATCGCAAGGATCTGGCCGAGAAGGCCGGCATCACCATCCCCGACGCCCCCACCTGGAACGATATCAAGGCCGCCGCCAAGGCGATGAACGATCCGGCGAACGGCGTTTACGGCATCTGCCTGCGCGGCAAGCCGGGCTGGGGCGAGAACATGGCGTTCCTGACGACCATGGCGAACTCCTACGGCGCGCGCTGGTTCGACGAGAACTGGAAGCCGCAGTTCGACAGCCCGGAATGGAAGGCCGTCATCACCGACTACCTTGACCTTCTGACCAACTACGGACCGCCCGGCGCCAGCAGCAACGGCTACAACGAGAACCTGACGCTTTCGCTTCAGGGCAAGTGCGCGATCCGGATGGACGCCACCGTCTCGGCCGGCGCCCTGACCGACCCCAAGCAGTCGGAGTTCGCCGACAAGGTGGGCTTCGCGCTCGCCCCGGACGCGGGCCTTGGCAAGCGCGCGAACTGGCTCTGGGCCTGGTCGCTGGCGATCCCATCGTCGTCGCAGAAGCAGGACGCGGCCAAGACCTTCATCAACTGGGCGACGAACAAGGACTACCTTGCCCTCGTGGCCTCGAAGGAAGGCTGGGCGAACGTTCCTCCGGGCACGCGGGCCTCGCTCTATGCGAACCCGGAATACGCAAAGCTGCCCTTCGCCAAGATGACGCTCGACTCGATCAACGCGGCTGACCCGACGAAACCGACGGTGAAGCCCGTTCCCTATGTCGGCGTCCAGTTCGTGGCGATCCCCGAGTTCCAGGGCATCGGCACGGCCGTGGGGCAGGAATTCGCGGCGGCGCTGGCCGGACAGAAGACGGCTGACGAGGCCCTGGCTGCGGCGCAGGCGCTTGTCACCGACGAAATGACGGCAGCGGGCTACATCAAGTAGCGGCCCGGTCTCGGGGCCGGCCCGCCGCTTCGCGGGCCGGCCCCACCCTTTCCGCGGCACGGACGGTTTTCGCCCCTCCGCCTCCGGTTCCCGATAAAGTGACCCTGGTAGTGAAACCGCCCTTTGCCGGGAGAACCCGCCATGTCCACGCAGTCCTCGCGCAGCGCCGCCCGCCTGATGCTGTCGCCGACCGTCGTTCTGCTTCTCGTCTGGATGATCGTGCCGCTCGCGCTCACGCTCTGGTTCTCGCTCCAGCGCTACAACCTGCTCTACCCGGACCGGACGGGCTTCAACGACTTCCAGAACTACACGCGCTTCATCCTGTCGCCGGCCTTCGGCGGGGCCGTCGTCAACACGCTGATCCTTGTCGTCGGCGTGCTGGTCATCACCGTGGTCCTCGGGGTTCTCGTCGCGCTCCTGATCGACCAGCCGCTCTGGGGCCAGGGGCCGGTGCGCATCCTCGTCATATCGCCCTTCTTCATCATGCCCCCGGTCGCGGCGCTGATCTGGAAGAACATGTTCATGAACCCGTCGAACGGACTCTTCGCCGAGGCCGCGAAATACCTCGGGCTCAGTCCCTTCGACTTCCTCGGAAACGCGCCCCTCGCCTCGATCATCCTGATCGTCGCCTGGCAATGGCTGCCCTTCGCGACCCTGATCCTTCTGACGGCGCTCCAGTCGCTTTCCTCCGAGGAGCTTGAGGCGGCGGAGATGGACGGCGCCTCGTGGATCGGGCGGTTCTGGTACATCATGCTGCCGCACCTCGCACGGGCGATCACGGTGGTGGTGCTGATCCAGACCATCTTCCTGCTCGGGATCTTCGGCGAGATCCTCGTCACCACCAACGGCGGCCCGGGCAATGCGTCCACGACCCTGCCCTACCTGATCTACAAGGAGGCGCTTCTGGATTTCGATGCGGGCACCGCAGCCGCCGGGGGCGTCGTCGCCGTGATCCTCGCCAACATCGTCGCGTTCTTCCTGATGCGCGCGATCGGCAGGAATCTCGATGCCTAGCATGGCGGACCAGCGATCCCCGGACATGATCCGGCGTCCCTGCGGGCTGAACCAGGTCCCGGATCCGGTCCGGGGCGGCGAAAGGAGGAACTGACATGGCGCGCGCAGTCTCGATGCAGCGTAAGGCGATCAACACCGCAGCCGCATGGGCGGTGGGGCTGATCCTGTTCTTCCCGATCCTCTGGACGGTGCTGACCAGCTTCAAGCCCGAACCACAGGCGGTCGCCTCGCCGCCGATCTTCCTCGGGTTCGACTGGACCCTCCAGAACTACATCGACGTGAATACCCAGCGGGACTATCTCCGCTTCTTCTGGAATTCGGTCATCATCGCGGTCGGGTCCACCGCCCTCGGCATCCTGATCGCCATTCCGGCCGCGTGGTCGATGGCCTTCGTCCCGGGAAAGAAGACCAAGGACCTGCTGATGTGGATGCTGTCCACCAAGATGATGCCCGCCGTCGGTGTCCTTGTGCCGATCTATCTGCTCTTCAAGTGGATGGGCCTTCTCGACAGCCGGATCGGTCTGGTCGCCGTGCTGACGCTGATGAACCTGCCGATCATCGTCTGGATGCTCTACACCTATTTCAAGGAAATCCCGGGCGAGATCCTCGAGGCCGCGCGGATGGACGGGGCATCGCTGCGATCGGAAATCCTCTATGTCCTCACGCCGATGGCGGTGCCGGGCATCGCATCGACGGTGCTTCTGAACGTCATCCTCGCCTGGAACGAGGCGTTCTGGACGCTGAACCTGACGGTGACGGACGCCGCGCCCCTGACGAAGTTCATCGCGTCCTTCTCGTCCCCGCAGGGGCTCTTCTACGCCAAGCTTTCGGCCGCGAGCACCATGGCCATCGCGCCGATCCTCGTCCTCGGCTGGTTCAGCCAGAAGCAGCTTGTCCGCGGCCTGACCTTCGGCGCGGTGAAGTGAGGGAATGATGGGACAGATCACCCTGAAACAGGTCCGCAAGTCCTTCGGCGATGTCCATGTCATTCCGGGGGTGGACCTCGAGATCGCAGACGGGGAATTCGTCGTCTTCGTCGGCCCCTCGGGCTGCGGAAAGTCCACGCTGCTCAGGCTGATCGCGGGGCTCGAGGACACGACGGGCGGGACGATCAGCATCGACGGCAAGGACGCGACGAACCTGCCGCCCGCCAGGCGCGGTCTGGCGATGGTGTTCCAGAGCTATGCACTCTACCCGCACATGTCGGTCAGGAAGAACATCGCCTTTCCGCTGAAGATGGCAGGCATGTCCGAGGCCGAGCAGAACAGGCGCGTGACGGCGGCGGCGAAGGTGCTGAACCTGACCGCCTACCTCGACCGCCGGCCGGGGCAGCTGTCGGGCGGGCAGCGGCAGCGCGTGGCGATCGGACGCGCGATCGTGCGGGAGCCGGCGGCATTCCTTTTCGACGAGCCGCTGTCGAACCTCGACGCCGCGCTCAGGGTGGGGATGCGGCTGGAGATCACGGAGCTGCATCAGCGCCTGAAGACGACGATGATCTACGTCACCCACGACCAGGTCGAGGCGATGACCATGGCCGACAAGATCGTGGTGCTGAACGCAGGCCGGATCGAGCAGGTGGGCAGCCCGCTGGAGCTCTACCGCACACCGCACAACCTGTTCGTCGCCGGCTTCATCGGCAGCCCGAAGATGAACTTCGTGGGCGGGGCCGAGGCCGGAAAGCATGGCGCGGCCACGATCGGCGTGCGCCCCGAGCACATCGCCGTGGCGCGGGACAGCGGGGACTGGAAGGGAACCGTCGGCGTCAGCGAGCACCTCGGGTCGGACACGTTCCTGCACGTCAACACCGCGCATGGCCTGATGACCGTGCGTGTCGGCGGCGACGTTCCGGTGGCGCACGGCGACACCATCTGTCTGACGCCCGATCCGGCGCAGATCCATCGCTTCGACACGGACGGAAAGAGACTGGCATGAGACTGAAGGGCAAGGTCGCGCTGATCACGGGCGGCGCGCGCGGCATCGGGCGGGCCATCGGCGAGGGCTATGCGCGGGAAGGTGCGACGGTCTGCATCGCGGACCTGGACCGGGCCGAGTGCGAAGCCGTGGCGCGGGAAATCGGCCGCGAAGCCTTCGGGCTGGCGCTCGACGTGACGAAGCCGGACCAGATCGCCGCCGTGGTGGCCGAGGTCGAGAGGCGCGCGGGCGGGATCGACATCCTCGTCAACAACGCCGCGGTCTTCGACCTCGCGCCGATCGAGGAGATCACGGAACAAAGCTACGACCGCATCTTCGCGGTGAACGTGAAGGGCCTCCTCTTCACCCTGCAGGCGGTCGCGAAATCGATGATCGCGCGCGGCAGGGGCGGCAAGATCATCAACATGGCCAGCCAGGCCGGCCGCCGGGGCGAGGCGCTGGTGGGGGTCTACTGCGCCTCGAAGGCGGCGGTCATCAGCCTGACGCAATCGGCGGGGCTCGGCCTCATCAGGCACGGGATCAACGTCAACGGGATTTCCCCCGGCGTCGTGGACACCCCGATGTGGGACGAGGTGGACGCGCTCTTCGCGCGGTACGAGGGTCTGGCGAAGGGCGAGAAGAAGCGGCTGGTGGGCGAGGCGGTGCCCTTCGGTCGCATGGGCCGCCCCGAGGACCATGTGGGCTGCGCGGTGTTCCTCGCCTCGGCCGAGAGCGACTACGTCGTCGCCCAGACCTACAACGTCGACGGCGGGAACTGGATGAGCTGAGATGAAACTGTCGAACGCCACGCTGTCCGGGTTGCCGGCATCCGTCGCCCGACCGGCATACGACCGGTCGAAGCTGAAGCCGGGGATCGTCCACATCGGCTGCGGGAACTTCCACCGCGCTCACATGGCCGTGTATCTCGACGACCTGTTCGCCATGGGCGAGGGCCACGACTGGGCGATCATCGGCGCGGGCGTGCGCGAGGGCGATGCGCGGATGCGCGCGGCGCTCATGCCGCAGGACTGGATGACGACGGTGATCGAACTGGAACCCGGCGCGCATTCCGCACGGGTGACAGGCGCGATGGTGGGTTACGTGCCGGTCGAGGCGGGGAACGGGCCGCTGATCGCCGCGATGTCGGAGCCCTCGATCCGGATCGTCAGCCTGACGGTGACGGAAGGCGGCTACTATATCGACCCCCGGACCGGAACGTTCAGCCCCGAGCATCCCGACATCCGCCAGGACGCAGCCAATCCGGGGAAGCCGGACACGGCCTTCGGCGCGATCATCGCGGCGCTGAAGGCGCGAAAGGCGGCCGGTATCGCCCCGTTCACCGTCATGTGCTGCGACAACGTTCCCCATAACGGCCATGTGACGCGGGACGCGGTGGTCGGGCTCGCGAGGCTCTCCGACCCGGGCTTCGCCGACTGGATCGGGGCGAACGTCGCCTTCCCGAACAGCATGGTGGACCGGATCACTCCGGCGACGGGCGAGCGCGAACGGGCGATGGCCGCGAAGATGGGCGTGGACGACGCCTGGCCCGTGACCTGCGAGCCGTACCGGCAGTGGGTGATGGAGGACAACTTCCCCTCGGGCCGTCCGGCGCTGGAGAAGGTGGGCGTCACCTTCACCGATGCGGTGGACCGCTTCGAGACGATGAAGATCCGCATCCTGAACGGCGGGCACGCGGTCATCGCCTATCCGGGCGGGCTCTTCGATGTTGACCTGGTCCACGAGGCGATGGCGCATCCGCTGATCCGGGGCTTCCTCGATGCCGTCGAGACGCGCGAGATCCTTCCCATCGTGCCGCCGGTGCCGGGGGTCGATCTGACCGCCTACAAGGCACTGATCATCGACCGCTTCGCGAATCCCGAAGTCGGCGACACGGTGCGCAGGCTCTGCCTCGACGGGTCGAACCGGCAGCCGAAGTTCATCATCCCCTCGATCCGGGACGACCTGGCGAAGGGAGGGGTGCCGGACGGGCTGATCCTCGAAAGCGCGCTCTGGTGCCGGTATTGCTACGGGGTCTCCGAGAACGGGAAGGAGATCGCGCCGAACGACCCGAACTGGGACCGGCTGGTGGCGCAGTCGAAGCTTGCCAGGGACGACCCGGCGGCGTGGCTCGCGATGCCGGAGGTGTACGGCGACCTCGGGCGGGACAGGCGGCTGGCGGACCGTTTCGCGACGCTTCTGCGCGCGGTCTGGGCCGAGGGCGCGGGGCCGGTCATGCAGCGGTACATCGACGGTCGACTGTGACTGGGGAAGGACGGGGGGCCCAGGCATGGGCTTGAACCGACGGCGCCCGATGGCACGCCCTCGCGCTCGCCGGGATACTCGGGCCAGGATGAAGAGGGGCGCGGCCAGGATTTGACCGGTTGGTCAAAGGATTGCGTTGCGGGCCTCTGGCAAAGCGACTAGCGTTCGCGCCTGTCCATTCCCCGGTGCCCCGATGCTGCTTGCCAATACCGAACGGAACCCCGGCGTCCCCCTTCAGCCCGACTGGTTCGATGCCGTGGCCGTCAATACCCCGGCCGCCGAGCGGCGGGCGGCCAGCCTGACCACGCGGCGGACGGTGAAGAAGGTCTGGCAGGCCGGGTGGCTCGTCAACGCGATCCGCTGCATCGACCTGACGACGCTTTCGGGTGACGACACGCCCCGCCGGGTGGAGCGGCTGGCCGCCAAGGCGAAGGCCCCGCTCGCGGACCGCATCATGGACGGGCTGGGGCTGTCGGACCTGAAGGTGGGCGCGGTCTGCGTCTATCCGACGATGGTGGCCCCGGCGGTGAAGGTGCTGAAGGGGTCGGGCATCCCGGTCGCCTCGGTCGCCACGGGCTTTCCGGCAGGGCTGATGCCGCTGCGGCTCCGGCTTGAGGAGATCCGCTATGCGGTGGACGAGGGCGCGGAGGAGATCGACATCGTCATCACCCGCGCCCACGTCCTCGACGGGAACTGGAGCGCGCTCCACGACGAGGTTGCGGCGATGCGCGAGGCCTGCGGGGCGGCGCATCTGAAGGCGATCCTTGCGACGGGCGACCTCGGGACGCTTCGGAACGTCTACAGGGCCAGCATGGTGGCGATGCAGGCGGGGGCGGACTTCATCAAGACCTCGACGGGGAAAGAGGGGGTGAACGCGACCCTGCCGGTGTCCCTGGTGATGGTCCGCGCACTGAGGGACTACGGCGAGCGGACGGGCTACCGCATCGGCTTCAAGCCCGCGGGGGGCATGAAGAGCGCCAGGGACGCGATCGCCTGGCAGATCCTGATGAAGGAGGAACTGGGGAACGACTGGCTCCAGCCCTCGCTTTTCAGATTGGGCGCCTCGTCGATGCTCGCCGACATCGAACGGCAGCTCGAACACCACGTGACCGGGCGCTACGCGTCCTCGTCACGGCACGCGATGGCCTGAGGGGGCGCGACAGATGACCACCGTCACCGACATTCTGGCCAGCATGGACTACGGCCCCGCGCCCGAGGCGAGCGGCATCGTGAGGACGTGGCTGACATCGCGCGGGCGCTTCGGGCATTTCATCGGGGGCAAGTTCACCGAACCGGGCCGGACCTTTGTGGTGAAGAACCCGGCGAACGGGGAGCTTCTGGCCGAGGTCACGCAGGGGACGGACGACGATGTGGCGGCGGCGGTCAAGGCCGCGCGGGTGGCGCTGCCCGGCTGGTCGCGGCTTGCCGGGCATGAGCGGGCGAAATGGCTCTATGCCATCGCGCGCAACGTCCAGAAGCGGGAACGCTTCCTGTCCGTCCTCGAGGTGATGGACAACGGAAAACCGATCCGCGAGGCGCGCGACATCGATGTGCCGCTGGTTGCGCGCCACTTCTACCACCATGCCGGCTGGGCCGAGATGCTCGCGGACGAGTTTCCCGGCGCGGGCCCGGTGGGCGTCTGCGGGCAGATCATCCCGTGGAACTTCCCGCTCCTGATGCTCGCCTGGAAGATCGCCCCTGCCCTGGCGGCCGGGAACACGGTCGTTCTGAAGCCCGCCGAGTACACGCCGCTGACGGCGCTCGCCTTCGCGGAAATCTGCGCCGAGATCGGATTGCCGAAGGGCGTCGTCAACATCGTCACGGGCGACGGGGCGACCGGGGCGGCACTGGTGGCGGCGGAGGTTGACAAGGTGGCCTTCACGGGCTCGACCGAGGTCGGCCGCGCGATCCGCAGGGCGACGGCGGGAACGGGGAAGAAGCTGACGCTGGAACTGGGGGGCAAGTCGCCCTTCATCGTCTTCGCCGATGCCGACCTCGACGCGGCGGTCGAGGGCGTCGTGGACGCGATCTGGTTCAACCAGGGGCAGGTCTGCTGCGCCGGCTCCCGCGTGCTGGTGCAGGAAGGGGCCGAGGCCGCGTTCGTCGGCAAGCTCAGGGCGCGGATGTCGAAGCTCAGGGTGGGGGATCCCCTGGACAAGTCCACCGACGTGGGGGCCATCGTCGATCCGATCCAGCTCCGGCGTGTGACCGATCTGGTCAGGCAGGGGCAGGCCGAGGGGGCAGTGCTGCATCAGGCCGAGGTCGCGCTGCCCGGGAAGGGCTGCTTCTTCGCGCCGGGATTCTTCACCAGTGTCGCGCCTGCGAACGTGGTGGCCGAGGTGGAAATCTTCGGGCCCGTCGCAACGCTCACCACCTTCCGCACGCCGGACGAGGCGGTGGATCTGGCGAACAACACCCGCTATGGACTGGCGGCGTCGATCTGGTCGGAGAACGTGAACCTCGCGCTCGACATCGCTTCGCGGGTCAAGGCGGGGGTCGTCTGGATCAACACGACGAACGTCTTCGACGCGGGCGCAGGCTTTGGCGGTTACCGGGAAAGCGGATTCGGCCGCGAAGGCGGGCGCGAGGGGATGCGGGAGTATCTGACAATTCCGGAAATTACGGAAAGATCAGAAAATTCTGCCATCGCTCCCGACGCGCTTCCCCGGCCCGAGGGCGGCGCGAGGGGCGGGATCGACCGGACGGCCAAGCTGTATATCGGCGGCAGGCAGGTGCGCCCCGACTCGGGCTATTCCTTCGCCGTGGCGCCGAAGGGCAGGATGCTCGGCCTCGCGGGACTCGGCAACCGCAAGGACATCCGCAACGCGGTGGAAGCCGCACATGCGGCGGGCGGCTGGGGCAAGGCCACCGGCCACAACCGGGCGCAGGTGCTCTACTACCTTGCCGAGAACCTGTCGCAGCGCGAGGCCGAGTTCGCCGCGCGGCTGAGGGAAGCGGGCGTCCCGAAGGCCGGCGAGGAAGTTGCGGCGAGCATCCGCCGCGCCTTCTGGTATGCCGCGCAGGCGGACAAGTTCGACGGTGCGGTGCATGCGACGAAGACCGCGCATGTCACGCTCGCCATGCCCGAGCCCTACGGTGTGGTGGGCATCGCCTGCCCGACCGACGCCCCGCTTCTGGGGTTCCTGAGCCTCGTCCTGCCCGCCATCGCGATGGGCAACCGCGTGATTGCGGTCCCGTCGCAGAACATGCCGCTGGCCGCGACCGACCTTTACCAGGTGCTGGAAACCTCGGACGTTCCCGGCGGGGTCGTGAACATCGTCACCGGCGCGCGCGAGGAACTGGTGAAGACCCTTGCCGACCACGACGACGTGGCCGCACTCTGGTATTGCGGCACGCGGGACGGCGCGGCGGCGGCGGAGGCCGCGAGTGCGGGTAACCTCAAGGTCACGTGGACGCTGCCGAACCGCGACTGGCTGTCAAGGGACGGGCAGGGGGCGGAGTTCCTGCGGCGGGCGACGCAGGTGAAGAACATCTGGGTTCCTTACGGGGAATGACCGGCTATCTCTTCCCTCCGCGCCCGCAACCGTCGCTTCCCTTCGAGGGCCGGGCCGATCGCTTTCCGGTGGCGCGCATCTTCTGCGTCGGCCGGAACTATGCCGAGCACGCCGCCGAGATGGGCAATGAGGTGGACCGCTCGGCGCCCTTCTACTTCACCAAGTCCTGCCACCACCTCGCCCGGTCGGGCGGGACCGTCGCCTACCCGCCGGGCACGTCGGACTTCCATCACGAGGTCGAACTGGTCGTCGCGATCGGCGCGCCCGCCTTCCTCATCGACCGCGGACAGGCGCCGTCGGTGGTGGCGGGCTATGCCGTCGGGCTCGACATGACCCGCCGAGATCTCCAGGCCGCGTCGAAGGACAGGCGCCGCCCGTGGGACATGGCGAAGGACGTCGAGCAGTCGGCCATCGTCGGTGCCCTGGCCCTGCCGCCGGGATTCGATCCGAACGGCCCTCACGACCTCACCCTGACCGTCAACGGCGTGCCGCGTCAAAGCGGGCGCCTGTCGGACATGGTCTGGCGCGTGGACGAGATCGTCGCCCATCTTTCGACGCTCTATCACCTTGCCCCCGGCGACCTGATCTTCACCGGAACACCCGCGGGTGTGGGGCCGGTCCGGCCCGGGGACCGGCTGTCGGGACGGGTGTCCGGTCTGCCCCGCGTCGAGACGCGGATCGGCTGAACCGCGCCGCGACCGATTGCCCCGTGCAACCGCGCGGAAAACGTGCCATGCTGCGGCGCAGCAAGGGGGCGGCTATGGGCAAGGTCATCGCGGTGGCCCAGCAGAAGGGCGGGTCGGGCAAGACCACGATCGCCGTCAACCTCGCCGTCGGGCTGATCCGTGCGGGCCGGACGGTGGCGCTCCTCGACACCGACCCGCAGGGCAGCCTCGGCCGGTGGTTCATGGCGCGGCGTGAGCGTCTGGGCGATCCGGGCCTCGAATTCTCGACCTCCTCGGCCTGGGGGGTGTCCTACGAATGCGAGAAGCTGCGCCGTTCGGTGGAGTTCGTCATCATCGACACCCCGCCCAAGGTCGATGCCGATCTGCGGCCTGCGCTCCGCGAGGCGGATCTGATCCTTGTCCCCGTCGCGTCGAGCCACGTCGATCTCTGGGCGACCGAGGGCGTACTCGATCTTGCCCGCCGGGAACGCAAGCACGCGACGATCGTGCTGAACCGGGCGCGGCCCGGGACTCGGCTGACGTCAGGTGTGGCGGAAGCGGCGAAAGCGCTCGAGGCCGAGGTCGCGCGGTCCGCCCTGTCCAGCCGCGTCGTCTATGCCGAAAGCCTCGGCGAGGGGATTGCCGCGGTCGAGGCGCGCCGGCCCGGACCTGCGGCGGCCGAGACGCGCGCGCTTCTGGCGGAAGTCCTGTCGCTCCTCGGCTTCCCGCCGGGGGATCCGGACTGAATCCTGCTGCCCGGCGGCCTTGTCGCCCGCGTCTCTGCCGCCGCCGCACCCGGTTGAGCGCGCCCGGCCGCCGAACCTCCCCCGGACGAAAACGGGTGGCATCCGGGTCGGTCTACACCAGGCAGCCGCGTCTGACGCTGCCGAACCTCGGCCGAGGCGCCCGGTGCCTTCGTCCCGGGCTAGCTAGCCTCTCGCCGATCCCGCGATCAGCAGCACCCAGCCGGCATACACCCCTGCCGCGGCGAAGAGGACGGCCCAGCCGGGATTGCCCGTCCAGAACTCCAGCCCCGCCCAGAGAAGCGGGACAAGCGTGGTTGCCCAGCGCACCCAAGCGGGCTTGAACATGGGATGGTCGGGGTCGAGCAGCTTCATGGGACATGACGGTAGCGGTGCGGGTCGCGGCGGGCAAGTCCGCGCCTCCGGCTAGAGCGGGATGACTCTAGACGGAACCGTATCCGGCGTTTCGGATATAGTTTTCGCATTCTTGCGCTGTGAAGTGGTCGAGGATTGATCCGATCCTGCGCCAGACGGCTTCCTTCGTGCGCTC
>JBMOOH010000042.1:0-85860 GCA_049323795.1 Pseudomonadota bacterium | reverse complement strand
TGGCCGGGCGCATCACCGGCTCAGCGCCCCGCGCCATTCCTCCAGCGCCGGGTCGCGGAGCGCCTTCACCTCGTCCGGCGAAAGCACGAGCGACCTGTCCGGGCGGGGCAGCGCGCGGAAGCCGGCAGGCAGCGTTCCCGCCGGAAGGTTCGCCGGATACATCCAGTTCGTCTCGGGCACGAGCGTCTGGAACGGCTGCGACTGGAGGAAGTCCAGAAACCTGTCCGCAAGCTCGGGCCGGGCCGAGCCGGCAAGCTTCGCGGCGACCTCGACCTGGACCAGATGGCCTTCGCGGAAGATCGCGGCGGCCTTGCTCGTGTCGCCCTCGGCCATGGCGTGATAGGCGGGCGACGTCGTGTAGCTCAGCACCATGTCCGCCTCGCCCTTCAGGAACAGCCCGTAGGCTTCGGACCAGCCGGGCGTGACGGTCAGCACGTTATCCGCGAGACCTTCCCAGATCGCCTTCGATCTGTCGCCATAGGCGGCCTTGACCCAGAGGAGCAGCCCCAGGCCGGGGGTCGAGGACCGCGGGTCCTGGATCGCGATCTTCAGGTCCGACGCGGCAAGCTGCCTGAAATCTTCGGGAACGACGGGGGTTCTCGTCCGGTCGTAGACGAAGGCGAACCAGCCCCAGTCGTAGGGAACGAAGGTCGTGTCGGTCCACGGCACCGGAAGCTGGAGCGTATCGGGCGGCGGGCCGTGTTCGGCAAAGAGACCGCTGTCGCGTGCCGCCGGGATCAGGTTCTGGTCGAGGCCGAGCACCACGTCCGCCTTGCCGGCCCTGCCTTCGAGCAGGACCCGCGACAGGAGCGAGGCCCCGTCGCCGGCGGTCACGAAGGCAAGCTCGCAGGCGCAGACCGCCTCGAAGGCGGCCTTGGCGGCCGGCCCCGGCCCCCATTCGGAGGCGAAGCTGTCATAGGTATAGACGGTAAGCACGGGTCGGTCCTGCGCAACGGCCGCCTGGGCCAGCAGGAAACCCGCGATCATCGGGAGTGTTCTCATGTCTCGCGCTCCGGATGGTCAGGCGGGCGGAGACGGACGGGACAAGGGGCCCCACCTTCCCTCCGCCGGTTCTAACCGGTTCAGGTTCGACGGGTTCGCGGGCCGTTCCCGCATCTCAGCCCCGCAACCGGGGCACCCCGAGGTAGGCGGTCAGGATAGCGGCCGGCGGCGCGGGTTCAAGACCCGAAAATCCTTGAGACCCGACTTCCCCCCCGCTAGAGCCTGTCCGACAAAAGTGGAATCCGGTTTTGGCGAACGACAGGCGACAATCAGGAAACTGGAACCTTCCGGCGCTTCTGTCTGCGTCAGACAGGTTCCAGACCGGCCGGACAGGGAGGTAAACATGAGCCTGAACACCTTCGGCCACGTCTTCCGCGTCACGACCTGGGGCGAAAGCCACGGGCCGGCGCTCGGCGCGGTGGTCGACGGCTGTCCGCCCGGCGTGTCCCTGAGCGAAGCGGATATCCAGCCCTGGCTCGACAGGCGCCGGCCCGGCCAGTCCCGGTTCACCACCCAGCGCCGGGAGGAGGACCGGGTGGCGATCCTCTCGGGGGTCTACGAGGGGGTCACGACCGGCACCCCGATCGCGCTTCAGATCCAGAACACGGACCAGCGGTCGAGGGACTATTCCGAGATCGCCGCCAAGTTCCGCCCCGGCCATGCCGACATCGCCTACCACCTGAAATACGGATTCCGCGATCCGCGCGGCGGCGGGCGGTCCTCGGCGCGAGAGACCGCGGCGCGGGTGGCGGCGGGGGCTGTCGCGCGCCGGGTGCTTGCCGCGCTCGTGCCGGGTCTCTCCGTCCGGGGCTACATGATCCAGCTCGGACCCCATGCGGCGGACCGGGCGCGCTTCGACATGGACGAAGTGGACCGCAACCCGTTCTGGGTGCCGGACGCCGCCGCCGTGGGCATGTGGTCCGACTATCTCGATGGCCTCCGCAAGGCGGGCAATTCCTGTGGCGCCATGATCGAGGTGGTCGCGCGGGGCGTGCCGCCGGGCCTCGGCGCGCCGATCTACGGCAAGCTCGACGCCGATCTCGCCGCCGCGATGATGTCGATCAACGCGGTCAAGGCGGTCGAGATCGGGGCGGGGATGGAGGCCGCGTCGCTGACGGGAACCGGGAACGCGGACGAGATCGGGATGGGGCCGGACGGACCCGGGTTCCGCTCGAACCATGCGGGCGGCATCCTCGGCGGCATCTCGACCGGGCAGGACGTGGTCGTCCGGTTCGCGGTGAAGCCCACGTCGTCGATCCTCACCCCGCGCGCGACCGTCACCACCGCCGGCGCCGAGACCGCGATCGTCACGAAGGGCCGGCACGACCCCTGCGTCGGGATCCGGGCCGTGCCGGTGGGCGAGGCGATGATGGCCTGCCTTCTGCTCGACCACCTGCTGCTGGACCGCGCCCAGACCGGCGGGGCGAGGGGCCGGATCGGTCCCTGACCGGCCGGGTCGCGGGGCGAAGGACGTTGGCTGCCCGCACCCCTGCCGTACCCCTGCGGCGCATCCCCCTCGCTCTCGCAGGGGAGGCTGCGCTGCGGGCCGGCCCGGGACCGGGCTCAGGCGCCGGCGGCGCCGGCCGGGCCCGCCTGTCCGCGGGGAAGGGCAGCGGCGCCGCATCTTCCCGGACGGGTCGGGCGGCACGCACGGCGACACCGGGCATGTCCCTGCCGCCCGGCTGTCTGCGGGCGGGACGCGCTTTCCGGTCCGGGCGGGGGGGCAAAGTCCTCGGCGCCGCGCAATGGGTGGGGGCTGTTGAACGCGACGCCGAGGGAAGCCTTTTGCAGCTACGGACCCTTTTTCAGCGTCCTTTCGGGCTTTGATTGGGATTCATTGCGGCAAGATTGCGGCAGCGCGGCGTCAACCCTGGCCACCGGGATCAGGAAGGAGATGCGGTTGTACCCCCCCTCGCTGCGGTAGCGGATGTCGGTGACGAGCAAATGGATCAGCTTCCAGCCGAAGCCGCCTTCGGGAATGGGGTCGCCGTCCAGGAACGGGTATTCCTCGTTCTCGGGGCTGACGAGGAGATCCTCGGGCACCGGGCTTCCGGCATCCTCGATACGGCAGTTCAGCCCGTCCGGTCCGCGTCCTATGATGACACGGACAAGCCCTGCGGGCTGATCGCCATAGCCATGTTCGACGACGTTGTTCAGAACTTCCGCCAGGGCGAGTTCGAGCGCCCCCGCGTCCTCCTCCCCGATCCGGCGGGCAAAGCGCGCGACTGCGGCCCGGAGAACGGCCCGCACCTCCATGGGACGTGCCTCGATGGTCCGGGCAAAGGCCGGCTCGGGTGTGGGGAGGTCCTGAATGTGCGCCCTGTCGCGCCGTGCGAAGGGAGAGGGCGCGCGGTCAGGCGGCATCGGTCTTCCCCATCTTCGGGACATCCGGGTGGATGGTGAACACGGTATCCATCCGGGTCAGACGGAAGACCCTCTGCACGTTCGGCGTCGGCGCGGCGAGTTCCAGCCGCCTGTCCGGCGCCAGCGACTTCATCGCGGCCACCACGGCGCCGAGGCCGGAGCTGTCGAGGAACTCGACCCGGGACAAATCGAGGATGACGGTCCCGGAGGCGGCAGCCGTCACGGTCCGCATGTCGTCGCGGAACTGCGTCGAATTCGCCGCGTCGATTCGGTCCTCGAGACAGCGCACCACGAACGATCGGCCCGAATATCCCGTTTCGAGTTCCATCCCCGCCTCCGCATGGTCCTGCCGCGGAACCTAGCCGCGGAATTCTTACCATCCGGTGACGACTCGCCGCGAGCCGGTCCCGGAAGTCGGCTGTCCGCATCCGCCGACAGTCCACCCGTGCGGTTCGGCGGCGCGGTTCGGCGGCGCGGTTCGGCGGCGGGCTGCCGCCGCGCCTCGGCGGGCCGCCGCCGCCGCCGCTGGCATGCGGTTGCCCTGCCGGCGCAGGCCGTGCCACGTTCTGCCGGCCATGGCCAGGCCCCGCTTCCCTTCCCCGCGCCCGTCAGGATCAGTGCGTCCGACCGCCCCGGCGCCAGAGATCACTCCGGAGACCGCTGCCGCGCAATCCGCCGGGCAGGACGTGCCGTCCTCCTCGGGCGGATGCCATTGCGGTTCCGTCCGGTTCACGGCGGCCGGACCCTTCCGCGAGGTCGTGTTCTGCCACTGCACCCAGTGCCGCCGGACTTCGGGCCACTACTGGGCGGCGACTTCGGTGCCGCTCGACCGGTTCGCGCTGGCCGAGGCGCGCGGGCTCCGCTGGTTCCGCTCGTCGGACGCGGCGGAGCGCGGTTTCTGCGGGGATTGCGGGTCGAGCCTGTTCTGGAAGCCGGCCGGCGAGCGGCGGATGGCGATCGCGGCCGGGGCGTTCGACCTGCCAAGCGGCCTGGCACCTGGTCCGCACATCTTCGCCGGGTCGGCCGGGGACTACTACGCGCCGGAGGGCCCGCCACCCCCCTTCTCGGGGATCGCGCCGGGCGTCCTGTCCTGCCGCTGCCTCTGCGGCGGCGTGGTGTTCACGGTCGAGGGTCCCGCAGGGCACGTGACCGCCTGCCATTGCAGCCAGTGCCGGAAGCTGTCGGGGCACTATTCGGCGTCCTTCGACGCGGACGCGGCCAGCCTGGCCCTCAGCGCGCGCGCGAGCCTTGGCGAATACCCCACGCCGGGGGGCGGCGTGCGGGGGTTCTGCACCGGCTGTGGGAGCAGCCTGTGGTTCCGTGCCGCGGATGGCACCTTCTCGGTCGAGGCCGGATCGGTGGACGGCGCGACCGGCGGGCGCCTGGCGGCCCACATCTTCGTCGCCGACAAGGGCGACTGGTACGAGCTGACGGACGGCCTGCCGCAGAGCGACGGGGGCTGACGGGGCGGCCATTCCCTCTCCCCCCGGGCGGGGGTAAGGGTGGGGAGCCTGCGAAACGCGGCGCGCATTCAGCCGAAGGAGCCCCTCCCATGGCCGAAATCACCCTGCTCGACGGCGGCATGGGCCAGGAACTGATCGCGCGGGCGGGCGAGGACCCGGGTCCCCTCTGGGCGACGCGGGTGATGATCGACCACCCGGGCCTCGTGAAGGCGATCCACGACGACTATTTCGACGCGGGCGCCTCGGTCGCCACCGCGAACACCTACAACATCCTGCACGACCGGCTGGAACGCGATGGCCTCGACCCGCTCTTCCACGCGCTGCACCTGCGCGCGCTGGCCGAGGTGCACGAGGCGAAGGCGCGGGCGGGGCGGGGGATCATCGCCGGGTCGATGGGTCCCCTGGGCGAAAGCTACCGGCCCGACCTGACGCCGCCCGTCCCGGTCTCGGCGCCCCTCTACGCCGAGAAGGCGCGCCTCCTCGGGCCGCATGTCGACGTGATCCTGATCGAGACGATCCCGTCCCTCGACCTCGCCCGCGGTGCCCTGACCGGGGCGCAGGCGGCGGGCAGGCCGGTCTGGCTGTCGGTGTCGGTCGATGACCGCGACGGGTCGCGGCTGCGTTCGGGCGAGCCGGTGGCGGGGCTGGCCGAGGTGCTGAAGGAGGCCCCGGCGGCGGCGGTCCTCGCCAACTGCTCGATGCCCGAGGCGATGCCGGCCGCTCTGACGGCGCTCGGGCCGCTCGGCCTGCCCTTCGGGGCCTATGCCAACGGGTTCACCGAAATCTCGGGGCTTCCGCTGCCCGAGGACGGCCACGCCCCCGCCTACTGCGCGCGCCACGACCTCACCCCCGAGCGCTATGCCGACTTCGCGATGGGCTGGGTCGGAATGGGCGCAACCATCGTTGGCGGCTGCTGCGAGGTCGGACCGGCGCATATCCGGAGCCTGGCGCAGCGGCTGAAGGCGGCCGGGCACAGCATCCGGTAGGGTGGGCGATCAACCGCCGCAGCCGCGAGGCTACCTCCCGCGTCTGCCCCCGTCGATCCGCCCCCGTCGATCCCCCCGGCCCGGACCACTTCCCGGGGGGTGCCGACCCGTGCTACCCCCGGCCTCATGTCGCCCGACCCAGCAGCCATCCCCGACGCAGCCGGAGATGCCGGAGACGCCCCTGGCGGCTTCGTCTACGCGCCTCCGTCCGAGCCGCCCCGCATCCTCCACCACGACGAACACGTCCTTATCGTGGACAAGCCCGCGGGCCTTCTCGCCGTTCCCGGCAAGGGGGACCATCTGTCGGACTGCCTCATCACCCGCCTCCGGAAGGTCTTCCCCGACACGCTCCTCGTCCACCGGCTCGATCTCGACACGAGCGGGGTCATGGTCTTTGCGCTCACCCGGCACGCCCAGCGCCACCTCTCGGCCGAGTTCGAGAACCGGCGGACCAGGAAGACCTACGTGGCGCGGCTCTGGGGACACCTCGCGCCGAAGCAGGGGACGGTGGACCTGCCGCTCGCCGTGGACTGGCCGAACCGGCCGCGCCAGCATGTCGATCCGGTGAACGGCCGCCCCGCCGTCACGCACTGGCGGGTGCTGCGGCACGATCCCGTCGGGCCCGACGGGCCCGACGGAACGACGCGCGTGCGGCTGTTCCCGGTGACGGGGCGGAGCCACCAGCTTCGCGTCCACATGCAGTCCACGGGCCACCCGATCCTCGGCGATCCTCTCTATGCGGAAGGACCGGCGCGCGACTTCCCGCGGCTGATGCTCCATGCCGAGAGCCTGAAGTTCCGCCACCCCGACATGGGCAAGGGCGTGAGCTTCTCGGTTCCGGCGCCGTTCTGATGATCGCGCGCGGGGAGGCACCCGGGCGCGCGGTGTTTTCGGACGACCGCCGCTACCGCTACCTGCTGACGCGCCGGATCGGTCCCGACTGGGGACGGCTGGGGGTGGTGATGCTGAATCCCTCGACCGCGGACGAGCGCGCGGACGATCCCACGATCCGGCGGTGCGAAACGCGGGCCCGGACGATGGGGGCCGGAGAGCTGGCGGTGGTGAACCTCTATGCGTTCCGGGCCACCCGCCCGGACGACCTGTTCCGGTCCGACGATCCGGCCGGCCCCGCGAACGACGGGGCGATCCGCGAGGCGCTGTCCCGCGCGGCGGCGATCCTCTGCGCCTGGGGCGGCGACCGCCGCGCCGAGGGGCGGGCGAGGGAGGTGGCGGCGGTGCTCCGGTCCCTCGACGTGCCGCTCTTCCACCTCGGGCTCTGCCGGAACGGCGCGCCCCGGCATCCGCTCTACGTCTCGGGGACGCGGCAGCCGGAGCGGTGGGCCACCTGACCCGACGCGGGATTTCCTCGAACTGTGTCTTTGACCGCCGCTTAACCTCTTGCCCCGCAGATGGCGGAACGGGGCGGCGCCGGCCGGGGGTGCCGGTGGGGTGGAGTGCGGATCATGCTCATGATGCTTGCGGGCCTGATGGGCCTCACCGCGCTCGCATCGCTTGTCGACCTCTCGCCCGAGCCGAGGACCGGTCCGGAAGAGGACGAGAACGGCCAGGACGGACCCGCGGGCGCTCCGGACGGGGCTGCGGTCAGCGGCACGGCACTCGACGACATCCTGTCAGGGGGCGAGGGAGACGACAGCCTGTCCGCTGGCGGCGGCGGCGACCAGGCGGACGGCGGAAACGGCGGCGACACCCTGGCGGGCGGGGTTGGCGACGACGTGCTCTCCGGCGGGTCCGGGGGCGACAGCCTGATCGGCGGGGGCGGGGCCGACAGTCTGATCGCCGGCGACGGCGCCGACAGCGCCGACGGGGGAGGGGGGGCCGACACCCTGTCCGGCGGGGCAGGATCGGACCGGCTCGGAGGCGGCGCGGGTGGGGACAGCCTGACCGGGGACGAAGGGAGCGATACGCTGACCGGAGGGGAAGGAAACGACGCGCTGCAGGGCTTGACGGGCGACGACCATCTGGCCGGCGGGGCCGGTCAGGATGTCCTGGAGGGCGGGGCGGGGAACGACGTGCTCGACGGGCGCGAGGAAACCGGCCGCGGCGCAGTTCCGGACGGGGCGCGTGAGGGTTGGGGAGATTCCCCCGGGGCGCAGGCGCGCGACTTCCTCAACGGCGGCGACAGGGACGACACGCTGGTGGCCGGCGCGGGCGACCGGGCGACGGGGGGCGACGGGGACGACCGGTTCCTGATCGACGACTGGCTCGACGAGGCGGCCGGCCCCGCAACCGTGGCCGACTTCGACCCGGATCGGGATTCGCTCGCGATCATCTACGATTCCGACCGGCACCCCGATCCGCAGGTCGAGGTGACCCGGTCCGCGGAGGATCCCGGCGTCTTCAGCGTCGCGCTCGACGGCGCGGTGGTGGCCCGTGTCCTCGGCCAGAGCGATTTCGGGCTGGTCAGCGTGAGCCTTGTGCCGAAGGCGATTCTCGACGCGGCCTGATCTGCGGGCACGGCAGCGGCACCGGGCCGCCGGCGCCGGCCGGTCCCTGCCCCCTTCCCATGCGCGCCGTTTTCCCCTATGGACGCGCATCGCCCGGGAACGGGCGACAAGGGCCCTGCTGGACGACATCCCGGCTTGCGCCGTCACATGAACCCGGAAGGAGATACCCGATGTCGATCACGGTCGAGGAAAAGACCCGCCTGATGAAGGACTACGCGACCAAGGCCGGCGATACCGGCAGCCCAGAGGTGCAGGTCGCGATCCTCAGCTCCCGCATCGCCACGCTGACCGAGCACTTCAAGACCCACGTGAAGGACAACCATTCGCGCCGCGGCCTTCTGAAGCTCGTCGCGCAGCGCCGGAAGCTCCTGGACTACCTCAAGGCCAAGGACGAGGGCCGCTACAGCACGCTGATCGAGCGTCTGGGCCTGCGCCGCTGAGACTTCCCCGGGAAGGGGACAGGAAAACGCCCGCGCAGGATTGCGCGGGCGTTTCTGCTTTACGGGTCGCGGTCGGCGAACACCGGTCACCTGTTTGCCGTGGCCGGGTCGATGATGAGCGGGGTCTCGGCGATCTTGCCGCCGGGGATGCCGCTCGGACGGAATGCTTGCGGATCCCGTCCTCGCTTTCGGCGAGGTGGATGCAGAAGGTCCTGTCGCCCGCGACGTCGGGTTCCTCGCCTGCGGGCTGTCGCCGGTCACGGACGACATCGCGCGCGGCACGGTCGTGCTGCCGTTTCCAGCCTCGCGACACATCACGGCAGCGCATCCCTACCGGGCGATCCTGCGTGAGGGGTCCGAGAACAGACCGCAGGTCCGACGGTTCATGGAGTGGCTCCGGCAGGAGGCCGTGGAGACCGAACGGCAAGTGAGGGAACTGACGGGCTGAGGGCGGGGTATGGCCTCGCCGCCTCGATCTTGCTGCCGGGGGCCGTGTGGCCTAAGCGGAGGTCGGGCCGCCTCTGGCGTGCGGCTCGCTCGCGGCCGGGGACCGTTTGGGGAATGTCGAGCTTCGCCTTCGCATGGTCGGTCATCGCGCTCCTTTTCGTGCCGGGCCCGACCAACGCGCTGATGGCCGTCGCCGGGGCGCAGGGCGGACTGGGCCGGGTGCTGCGGCTCCTGCCGGTGGTACTGGCGGCCTACATGGCGACAATCCTGATGTTCGTGTGGATCGGGGCCGGGTTGCTGGCGGCCTGGCCGGCGCTCGACGCCGCGGTGAAGATCGCGACGGCGGCCTGGGTGATCGTGCTTGCGGTCAAGCTCTGGGACTTCCGCGGGAGGGGAGGGGCAGGCGCGGCCGTATCGGCGCGCGCGCTTGCCGTCACGAGCGCGCTGAACCCCAAGGGCCTGGTGCTGGGGCTGGTGCTGATGCCACGGCCGGGCGATCCGGAGTTCACTGTCCGGCTGGCCTATGTGGCACTGGCGATTGCGGGGGCGGCCGCTCTGTGGGGTGTGGTGGGCCTTCTGGCGCAGGAAAACGAAGGGGGCGGCCGGCGCATACACCTTGTCCAGCGGGCGGCCTCGGTGCTTCTCGCGGTGGTGTCGGTGTCGCTGATCGCGAATGTGGTGGCAACCTGAGCGTGCCCGGACCTGCCCGGTCCACAGAGGGAAGGGCATGACGATCCGGCCGTCGCCCCGCCCCGCCCCTTCCCATCCCCCCCCGTTTCCTGTATGGCCCCGCCATCTGCGACGTGATGGCCCGCCCCCGGGGCGCATGCGAAGGATCGGGGGAAGGGCGGCAATGGGGCCGCCAGATGCACGGGACGGGGCCAGGGGGCCTTGCGTCCCTGAGGAAACCGGATGTTCAACGTTATCAGGAAATCCATCCAGTGGGGCCGCGAGACGCTCACACTGGAAACGGGGAAGGTCGCCCGTCAGGCGGACGGATCCGTCATCGCCACGCTGGGCGAGACGAGCGTCATGGCCAACGTCACCTTCGCCAAGACCGCCAAGGCAGGGCAGGACTTCTTCCCGCTGACGGTCCACTACCAGGAGAAATTCTACGCCGCCGGCAAGATCCCCGGCGGCTTCTTCAAGCGCGAGGGCCGTCCCTCCGAGAAGGAAACACTCGTCTCGCGCCTGATCGACCGCCCCGTCCGCCCGCTCTTCGTGGACGGGTTCCGCAACGAGGTGCTGGTGATCGCCACCGTGCTGAGCCACGACCTCGTCAACGACCCCGATATCGTGGCGATGATCGCGGCCTCGGCGGCGCTGACGATCTCGGGCGTACCCTTCATGGGCCCGATCGGCGCCGCGCGCGTCGGTTTCTCGAATGGGGAATACGTGCTGAACCCCGAAGTGGCCGACATGGACCAGCTCCGCTCGAACCCCGAGCAGCGGCTCGATCTTGTCGTCGCCGGCACCAGGGACGCCGTGATGATGGTCGAATCCGAAGCCTATGAGCTGTCGGAAGACGAGATGCTGGGCGCCGTGGTCTTCGGCCATGAGCAGATGCAGCCGGTGATCGACATGATCATCGACTTCGCCGAGGATGCGGCGAAGGAACCCTTCGACTTCGCGCCCCCCGATTTCTCGGCGCTTTACGCGAAGGTGAAGAAGGCGGGCGAAAAGGCGATGCGCGCCGCCTTCGCCATCCGCGACAAGCAGGAGCGCACGAACGCCATCGCGGCGGCCGCCTCGGCCATCGAGGAGGCGCTGAGCGAAGAGGAACGGGCCGACCCGAATCTGGGCCCGGCGATCAAGAAGCTCGAATCCGCGATCCTGCGCGGCGACGTCGTCAAGACCGGCACCCGCATCGACGGACGCGACACCAGGACGGTCCGCCCCATCGTGTCCGAGGTCGGCGTCCTGCCGCGCACCCACGGCTCGGCCCTCTTCACCCGGGGCGAGACGCAGGCGCTGGTCATCACCACGCTCGGCACCGGTGAGGACGAGCAGATCATCGACGCCCTGCACGGGAACTTCCGCTCGAACTTCCTTCTGCACTACAACTTCCCGCCCTATTCGGTGGGCGAGGTCGGCCGCTTCGGCCCGCCCGGCCGCCGCGAGATCGGCCACGGGAAACTGGCGTGGCGGGCGCTTCAGGCGGTCCTGCCAGCGCCGACCGACTTCCCCTACACGATCCGGGTGGTGAGCGAGATCACCGAGTCCAACGGCTCGTCCTCGATGGCGTCGGTCTGCGGCGGGTCCTTGTCCATGATGGACGCGGGCGTGCCGCTCAAGGCCCCGGTCGCGGGCGTGGCCATGGGCCTGATCCTAGAAGACGACGGGCGCTGGGCCGTGCTGACCGACATCCTCGGCGACGAGGATCACCTCGGCGACATGGACTTCAAGGTCGCGGGCACCGCGAACGGGATCACCTCGCTGCAGATGGACATCAAGGTCGCGGGCATCACGCCCGCGATCATGAAGCAGGCCCTGGCGCAGGCCAGGGACGGCCGGATGTACATCCTGGGCGAGATGGCCAGGGCCCTGTCGGGCGCGCGGGCCGAGTTCTCGGCCCATGCGCCCCGGATCGAGACGCTGACGATCCCCACCGACAAGATCCGCGAGGTGATCGGTTCGGGCGGCAAGGTCATCCGCGAGATCGTCGAGGTCTCGGGTGCCAAGGTCGACATCAACGACGACGGCGTCATCAAGATCGCGTCGGCCAACGCGGAGTCGATCAGGAAGGCCCACGACATGATCTGGTCGATCGTGGCCGAGCCCGAGGAAGGCAAGGTCTACCGCGGCAAGGTGGTGAAGCTTGTCGATTTCGGCGCCTTCGTGAACTTCTTCGGCAAGCGCGACGGGCTGGTCCATGTCAGCCAGATCGCCGGCAAGCGGCTCAACCACCCGAACGAGGCGCTGAAGGAAGGCCAGGAAGTCTGGGTCAAGCTTCTGGGCTTCGACGAGCGCGGCAAGGTGCGGCTCGGCATGAAGATGGTCGATCAGGAGACGGGCGAAGAGATCGTCGAGAAGAAAGAACGGGAAGAGGCCTGAGCGGGCCCTTTCCGGGCGGAACGCAGGGGCCCCGGCGGGAACGCCGGGGCCCTTGCCGTCAGTGGTGTCCCGTTTCCTGCCGCCAAGCCGGCCTGGTGTGACTCCACTGACGTCAAGATGCTTTGACGGCAGGATTCCATAAAATACGGTTGTCAAAGCCGCTTATCTCTCTAGACTGCCATCAACGCCCTTTGACGACAGGAAGTCGCCTGAAATGGCCGTCAAACCCCTCGATCTGAGCAATGCTGTCCCCTACCACACCGGGCAGTTCCCGCCCGAACGCCTGAACTACGAGGAAATCCTGCCATCGCTGAACGACGCCGCCGCCTCGCTCGCCCGCTACGACGCGAAGATGGGAAGCATGGTCAACAGCGCGCTGCTCCTCGCCCCGCTCCGGCGCCAGGACGCGATCTCGTCGTCCCGCATGGAGGGAACGTTCTCCACCATCGAAGACCTGTACCGACTGGAGGCCGAGGAAGACGCCGCGACGCCAGACCCCTACAGCGAAGCGCGTGACGACGACGTCGAGACTTACCTCTATTCACGTGCGCTTAGGCTGACGCAAAAGTCCCTCGAAGCCGGCAACCCGCTCTCCGAGCATCTGATACGTTCCGCTCATCAGACGCTGCTGTCATTCGGCCGGGGCACCCGCAAGAGCCCCGGGGCCTACAAGACAAGCCAGAATTACATCGGCGATGACCGGACCGGAATCGTTCACTACATCCCCATCGCGCCCGAGCATCTGGGACCGGCGATGGAACGGCTGGTCGGGTTCATCGGGCAGGATCGCGCCCTTCCCCTGCTCAGAACCGCCCTCGCCCATGTCGAGTTCGAAGCGCTTCACCCGTTCGACGACGGCAACGGAAGAATTGGCAGGATGCTCATCACCCTGATGCTCTGGAAGCTCGGCATTCTGAAAGAGCCACACTTCTTCGTGTCGGGCCATTTCGAGACGCACAAGGATGAGTACGTCAGCAGAATGCGGGCAGTGTCGGAAAGAGGTGATTGGACCGGATGGGTCGTCTTCTTCCTGAATGCCCTGCACCGGCAGGCGATCGTCAACATCGAAACCGCCGACAGGATCATCGGCCTCTACGGAGCGATGCGCGAACGGTTCAGGGTGGTTCTCAACTCCCAGTACCACGACCGGGCGCTCGACTATGTGTTCGGCAATCCGGTCTTCCGCAACGACCGGTTCGTGGACCGCGCGGGCATTCCCGCCACGACGGCGCGCGGCTTCTCGCGGCGGCTTGTAGAAGCGGGCCTGCTTCGAACCATCGCCCCGTCGTCCGGCCGTCGGGCGGCACTCCTCGCTTTCGATCCGCTTCTCCATCTCCTGAACGTCTGACGGGGGATCCGGGTCGGGCGGCATGATCCCCGGGCACGCACCGGGGGAAGGTTCCCGGATGGCCGGCCCCGCTTGTCCCCTTCGCGCCGGCCCGTTAAGACGCCACGCAGAGCGAACCGTTCCGAGAGGTTGGACTTGGACTACATCTACGTCGATCCGCCGACCCCGACGATCGCCCGCTGGCGGCGCATCTATGCGCGCCACCCGGGCCTCTCGGTCCTGCGTGCGCTCGAATACGAAACGGTGGCGGCCCTGCCCCTCGCGGGCCGCGTGATCGACGTCGGCGGAGGCGAGGCGGCACCCTACCGCGCGGACCTGCCGGCAGGGCTCTCTCTGGAATCGGTCAACATCGACCCCGCCATACGGCCGACCCACCTGATCGGGCCCGGCGATCCATTTCCGGTCCCGGACGCGATCTTCGATCACCCGATCTGCCTCAACACGCTTGAGCACGTCTATGACGCGCTGGGCGTGCTGCGGGAAATCCACCGCGTCCTCAGGCCCGGCGGGACGGTGCATGTGACCGTCCCCTTCATCTTCCGCATCCATGCGCACCCCGACGACTACTTCCGTGCGACGCCAAGCTGGTGGCGCGAGACCTTCGCGCGCGCGGGCTTCGCCCGGCTGGAACTGAAGCCGCTCGTCTGGGGGCGCTACACCTCTGCCGCCGGGATATCCGGCCAGCGCGGTCCGTTCCCGCGTGCCGCCTATCAGCTCGCACATCTCCGCGACTGGCTCTACGCCCGCCTGACCGGCTGCGGCCCCACCTATTCCGGCCGCAGGGGCCAGCGCATCTGTGCGGTTTCCCCGGGCTGGTTTATGACGGGCACCAAGCAGGACCGGCACCCTGCCGGTCCGGATTGACCGATGACCGAAAAGTCGCCCTTCCGTTCCCTCCGCCTGGCCTGGCACCGCCTGATCGGCACGCGCGTCGCCACGCTCGCGGGCGTGCGGCTGAATGTCGGGGCGGATGCGATCCCGCGCTCGATCTCGACCGCGATCTTCAAGCAGAGCTACGAGGCGCCCGAGCGCATCCTTGTCGCCGATGCGGTCCGCAGGGGCGACAGCGTGGTCGAGATCGGAACCGGCATCGGCTTCATCTCGCTTCTGGTCACCAGGATCGCCGGACCCGGCCGGGTGCACTCCTACGAGGCCAACCCCGCGCTGAAGCGGGTGATCGAGGCCAACTATGCCCTGAACGGCCTGACCCCCGACCTGACCATGAAGGCGGTCACGAAGGACGGCGGGTCGATCGAGTTCCACGCCGACGACAACATCATCTCGTCCTCGCTCACCGACCGGAGCCTCGGCGCCCGCCGCATCCGGGTGGAAAGCGAGGCGCTCGACGCGGTCCTCGCCCGCCACCGCCCCGACGTGATCGTGATGGATGTCGAAGGCGCCGAGACCGGCATCCTGGAAGGCAGCCCGCTGGCCGGCGTGCGCGATCTGGTGATCGAACTGCACCCCCATGTCGTCGGCGAGGAGGCGACGCGCAGGATGCTTGACGGACTGCGCGCGCGCG
Source organism: Pseudomonadota bacterium (assembly GCA_049323795.1). GTDB lineage: Bacteria > Pseudomonadota > Alphaproteobacteria > Rhodobacterales > Rhodobacteraceae > JAOADN01. Next base: position 70,769 of record JBMOOH010000042.1, on the reverse strand, counting down.
GGTTCCGGCTGGCGCGGACGGTTCACAAGAACGTCCACCTGACCCGGCGGCCGGAGTAGCGGCGATGATCTGGCGGTCCCACGTCATCAACCTCGCCGACAACACCGTGCGGATGAAGAACGCGGCGGCGGTCCTGGACGGGTTCGGCCTGCCGTGGGAGCGGATCGAGGCGGTGAACGGCTGGGCGCTGCCGGCCGACGAGATCGCCCGGGTCTATGACGCGGAAGCAAATGCAAGGCGTGCGCGCGCACCGCTCGTGCCGGCCGAGATCGGCTGCTACCTGAGCCACATCGCGGCGTGGCGGCGGATCGCCGGCGGCGAGGATCCCGGCGGGTTCGTCTTCGAGGACGACTTCGCCGCATCCGGGGCCCTTCCCGAGGTGCTGGGGCTTCTTTCGGAGGACCGGGCGGGCGACTGGGACATGGTGAAGCTCTTCGCCTTCGATCCCGATCCCAGGACCTTCGCGTCACGGCCGCTCGGGCCGTCGCACCGGCTCCTCGTTCCGCTGCGGGTGCCGACCTGCCTGATCGGTTACGGACTGACGCGGGCCGCAGCCGCCCGGCTGGCAGGCCGGGCGCTGCCGTTCTTCCGCCCTGTGGACGAGGACCAGAAGTTCTTCTGGGAAACCGGCCTGAGGGTGGCGATGGTCACCCCGCCGCCGGTCCGGGTGGGCGACCAGCAGGCCGCCACCGGCACCATCGGACGCGCCCGCCGCGATGCCGCGAGGGGCGGGGTCGGCGCGCTTCTGCGGGCGATCCGCTACCAGTGGAACTACCGGCGCGGCCTGTCGCGCGCCTGGGCCGCACAGCGGAGGGGCTGAAAGGTCGGATGCGCGTCCTCCACATGCATTTCGGGCGCGAGGGCGGTGCCGAGCGGTTTTTCGTGAACCTCGTCGCGGCACTTGCGGACCGGGGTGTGGAACAGCGCTTCGTCATTCGTCCCGACCGGTCCTGGCTGACCGAGATTTCGCCCTTCGGTCCGGTGATCCAGAACAACTTCCGCCGGCTCGAGATCGGGGGGAACCTGCTTCACCTGCGGGTCCGCTGGCTGATCCGCCGCTGGAATCCTGACGCGATCATGGCGTGGATGCCCCGCGCCGCCCGGCTGATGCCCTCCGGGGCGCCGGCGGTGAAGATCGCAAGGATGGGGGACTTCCCGAGGCATCTGAAGCACTTCGCCGCCTGCGACGTGCTGGTCGGAAACATACCGGGCATCGCGGAGCGTTGCCGTTCGCTCGGCTGGACCAGGCCCGCCGTGACGATTTCGAACTTTCCCCGCGCCGTGACGCCTGTTCCGGTTGCGCGCGCGCATCTCGGCACGCCCCCCGGTGCGTTCCTGGTCGCGGCGGGGGGGCGGTTCGTTCCGCGCAAGGGTTTCGATACGGCCCTGCGCGCAATCGCCATGCTTCCCGATGCGTGGCTCTGGCTGGTGGGCGACGGCGAGGAACGTGCGGCGCTCGAGGTGCTGGCGCGGGACCTCGGGGTCGCGGACCGGGTCCGCTTCACGGGCTGGGTCAGGGAGCCGGTCCACCACATCGCCGCCGCCGACGCCTTCGTCCTGCCCTCGCGCCACGAGCCGCTCGGCAACGTCCTGCTCGAGGCCTGGGCGGCCGGCACGCCATCGGTCTCGACCCGGGCCGAGGGGCCCGACTGGTTCATGCGCGACGGAACCGACGGCCTGATGGTGCCGATCGACGATCCCGCCGCGATGGCAGCGGCGCTTGCCCGGCTGCGCGACGACCCTGCGGCGGCCAGAGGATATGCGGCGAACGCCCGGACACGGCTTGCCGCGATGTTCAGCGAGGAGGCGGTGGCCGAGGCCTACCTCCGGCTGTTCTCGGGCAACCTCACCGATCCGGCGCGTCTGGACGCGCAGCGCACGGGCGACTGATGCGCGCCATGGTCATCAATCTGGTGTCGGCGCAGGAAAGGCGCGAATTCCAGACGGCCCAGCTTCGCGCGCTGGGCATTGCCTTCGACCTTGTCGAAGCGACCACCCCTGCCACGCTGGTGCCCGCGACCGGCCACCCCTACTGGGGGCGCTGGCAACGGCCCCTGTCGGATGCCGAGAAGGCTGCCCATGCGTCCCACCGGCGGGTGTGGGAAACGATCGCGGCTGGCGAGGCACCGGTTCTCGTACTCGAGGACGACGCCGTCCTGATGCCCCCGGTGCCGGATCTGCTTGCGCGTCTCGACCGCGCTTCGGGCCTTGACCACGTCACGCTGGAAACCCGGGGCCGCGCCAAGCTGCTGGGCCGCGCGCATCCGGCGCTGCCGCTGCGCCGTCTGTGGCAGGACCATTCCGGCGCGGCTGCCTATGTCCTCTGGCCCGGCGCCGCCCGCAGACTCCTGGCCCGCGCGGACCGCTCGGCGGGACTGGCCGATGCGGTCATCTGCGCGGCCTACGAGCTGTCATCCTGGCAGGCCGTCCCCGCACTTGCGCTGCAGCTCGACCGCTGCGCGGCCGAGGGCTTCGCCCCGCCCGTCCCCGCCCGCACGAGCATCGGCCGGGTGGACCGCACGATCTACGCGGGACTCAGCCGGGCGGACTACCGCACCTACCGTGCAAGGAGGTTCGCCGCGCAGGCGCGGATGGCGCTCCGCCGGCTCGCGCATCCCGTGGCGCGGCGCGCCATGGTGCCGCTCGGCCGCGGGTAGGGGCAGCCGGGCACCGCGGACGGGCCGCCGCCTGGACGGCCCGTCCATCCCCCGATCAGCCCGGCACCTTCGTGTAGCGCAGGTAGGGCAGCACCTTGCGGAACTCGCCGAACTTCTCCTTCGCGGCCTCGTCGTTGACCGCGACGGGGATGATCACGTCCTCACCGGGCTGCCAGTCGGCGGGGGTGGCGACGCCCTTGCCGGCCGAGGTCTGGAGCGCATCGACGGCGCGCAGGACCTCGCCGAAGTTGCGGCCGACCGTCATCGGGTAGGTCATCGAGAGCTTCAGCTTCTTGTCCGGCCCGATGATGAAGACGGCGCGGACCGTCTGGCTGTCGGCGGGCGTGCGGTTTTCCGGCATCACGGCGCCGCCCGGCAGCATGTCGTAGGCCTTCGAGACCGCCAGCCCGGCGTCGGCGATGATCGGGAAGGCGGGCGCGGCGCCGCCGGCGGCCTCGATGTCGGCCTTCCATTTCCTGTGGTCGGCGGCGCTGTCGACGCTGACGCCGATGACCTTCACGCCGCGCTTCTTCCACTCGGCGTCAAGCCGCGCGACGGCGCCGAACTCGGTGGTGCAGACCGGCGTGAAATCCTTCGGATGCGAGAACAGGATGGCCCAGCCGTCGCCGATCCAGTCATGGAAGCGGATCGGCCCCTGATCCGTCTCGGCGGTGAAGTCGGGAACAGTATCGTTGATGCGAAGGCTCATGGCAGGCTCCGTTGGTGGCGGTGCGGTTTGCGCCGTCAGATATACGCCCTTGCGGAACGCTGTTCATCCCCCTGCGCAGTCTCAGGACCCGAATAGGGACGGCGGTCCATGGAACCTGTCGGCCGGAGAAGATTTGTCGCCGGTGCCCCGGCCGGCTGCCGCGCGACTTCCACCGGCCCGCCCGGCGGATGAGAGCGTTTTCCGCCGCTTTGCCGTCGTTCCCGCCGTTGCGGCCGGCCGAACGGACTGCGAAGAAGGGTGAGGCAACGGAGGCCCCCATGATCGAGAGACGCGAATTCTACATCAACGGCCGCTGGGTCAAGCCGGCTTCGGCGCGCGACTGGCAGGTCATCAACCCCTCGACCGAGGAACCCTGCGCGGTCATCTCGCTCGGCGACCGGGCCGACACCGACGCCGCCGTCGCCGCCGCCAGGGCCGCCTTCCCCGGCTGGGCCGCGACGCCGCCCAGGGAACGCGCGCGGCTGGTGGCGAGGATCCTCGAGCAGTATGCGGCGCGCGAGAGGGAGTTCGCGGACGCGATCAGCATGGAGATGGGCGCGCCCATCGACTTCGCGCTGTCCGATCAGGCGACCTGCCTGCCCTGGCACACCAACAACTTCCTCAAGGCCTTCGAGGAAATCGCTTGGGTCCGGCCGCTCGGCCCGCAGGCGCCGATGTCGGCCGTGGCGATGGAGCCGATCGGCGTCGTCGGCCTCATCACGCCGTGGAACTGGCCGGTGAACCAGATCGCGCTCAAGGCCATTCCGGCGATGCTGGCAGGCTGCACCTGCGTGCTGAAGCCCAGCGAGCAATCGCCCCTGAACGCGATGCTGTTTGCCGAGTTCTGCCATGACGCGGGCATCCCGCCGGGTGTCTTCAACCTCGTGAACGGGGACGGACCCGGCGTCGGCACGCAGATGTCGACGCACCCGGATGTCGAGATGATCTCGTTCACCGGATCGACCCGCGCGGGCCGCGCCATCTCGAAGGCCGCGGCCGACACGCTGAAGCGCGTCGCGCTGGAACTGGGCGGCAAGGGCGCGAACCTTGTCTTCGCCGATGCCGGCGACAAGGCGATCGAGCGGTCGGTCCGCCGGATGATGGAGAACACCGGCCAGTCCTGCAACGCGCCGAGCCGGATGCTGGTCGAGCGGAGGTTCTACGACGAGGCGGTGTCACGCGCGGCCGCGGTGGCGAACTCGATCAAGGTCGGGCCAGCGCACGAACATGGGCCCCATATCGGCCCGGTCGTGAACAAGCGCCAGTGGGACCAGATCCAGGGCTACATCCGGAAGGGCATCGACGAAGGCGCGCGGCTCGTCTGCGGCGGTCCCGGCCTGCCCGAGGGGTTCAACCGCGGCTTCTACGTCAAGCCCACGATCTTCGCCGACGTGGCGCCGGGGATGACGATCGAGAAGGAAGAGATCTTCGGCCCCGTGATGTGCATGATCCCCTTCGAGACCGAGGAGGAAGCCGTCGCCATCGCCAACGACACGCCCTACGGGCTGACGAACTTCGTCCAGACGGGCGATGCGGCGCGGGCGAACCGGCTGGCCTTGCGGCTCAGGTCCGGCATGGTCGAGATGAACGGCAAGCCGCGTGGCGCGGGCAGCTTCTTCGGCGGCGTCAAGCAGTCCGGCCGCGCGCGCGAGGGCGGGGTCTGGGGGATCATGGAGTTCCTCGAGGAAAAGGGCATCTCCGGCTGGGATTTCTCGGTCAGGGACGCGGCGGAGTAGGTCTGCCGGACGGCGGCGGGCCATCGGGGCGCGGGGGGACCTCCCCGCCCCTTTTCGCTCCGACGCATGGAAAGCGACATTTCCCCCCCCGCCGATGTCGCCTGCGCGGCTACCGCCTCGCTGTCCGGCGACCGTAGCATCGCATCCGGGAACTGTGTCCCGGACGGACGGGGTCTGTGAATGGCTGCCGACAAGACTGTGCCTGGGCGTCACGAGGGTCGTCACGAGGGTCGTCACGGAGGCCGCGAGGCGCGCCGCCGCGAACGCGCGTCCGTCGATATGAAGGCCCTCCACCGTCCCTACATTGTCCGGGGCATCCCGCCTTACGACATCCTGTCCGAGGAAAACCTCGTCCGCATCGAGGATGCCGCCGACCGCATCCTCGCCGAAGTCGGGATCGAGTTCCGCGACGATCCGGTGGCGCTCGATCACTGGCGGCGGGCCGGGGCGCGGATCGACGGGCGGCTTGTCCGCTTCGACAGGGGGATGCTGCGCGAGATCCTGAGGACCGCGCCGCCCGAATTCACCCAGCACGCCCGGAACCCGGCAAACAGCGTGAGGGTGGGGGGAAGGAACGTGGTGTTCTCGCCGGCCTACGGAAGCCCCTTCGTGATGGACCTCGACAGGGGGCGCCGCTTCGGAACCATCGAGGACTTCCGCAACTTCATCAAGCTCGCGCAGTCCTCGCCCTGGCTCCATCACTCGGGCGGGACGATCTGCGAGCCGACCGACCTGCCGGTGAACAAGCGCCACCTCGACATGGTCTACAGCCACATCAGGTATTCCGACCGCGCCTTCATGGGCTCCGTCACCGCCGAGGAGCGCAGCGAGGACAACATCGAGATGGCCCGCATCCTCTTCGGGCGCGGTTTCGTGGACGCGAACTGCGTGATCCTCGGCAATGTCAACGTCAACTCGCCCCTGGTCTGGGACGGGACGATGACGAAGTCGCTCCGCGCCTACGCCCGGGCCAACCAGTGCGCGGTCGTCGTGCCCTTCATCCTCGGCGGCGCGATGGGGCCGGTGACGAACGCGGGCGCCATCGCGCAGAGCCTGGCCGAGACGATGGCGGGCTGCGCTCTGACGCAACTGGAGCGTCCGGGCGCGCCGGTGATCTTCGGCAACTTCCTCTCCTCGACGGCGCTGAAATCCGGCTCGCCCACCTTCGGCACGCCGGAACCGGCGATCGGCAGCATGGTGATCGGGCAGCTCTGCCGCCGCCTGAACCTGCCGCTCCGCTGCTCGGGCAACTTCACCACCGCGAAGCTGCCCGATGCCCACGCGATGACCGAGGGCACGATGTCGATGCTCGCCGCCATCCATTGCGGGGCGAACTTCATCCTGCATTCGGCCGGGTTCCTCGATGGACTTCTCTCCATGTCCTACGAGAAGTTCGTGATGGACACCGACCTCTGCGGGGCGCTGCACACCTATCTCGACGGCGTGACGGTGGACGAGAACCAGCTCGCCTTCGGCGCCTTCCAGGAGGTCGGGCCGGGGAACCACTTCTTCGGCTCGGCCCACACGCTGGCCAACTACGAAACCGCCTACTGGGACAGCGAGATCGCCGACAACCGGCCCTTCGAGCAGTGGGAGATCGACGGCTCGCACGATGCTTCCTGGCGGGCGAACCGGCTCTGGAAGAAGCGGCTCGAGGAATATGTCGCGCCGCCGCTCGACGAAGGCGTGGACGAGGCGCTCAAGGACTTCGTGGCGCGACGGAAGGGCGAGATGCCGGATGCGTGGTACTGAGCTGTCCCTTGCCGGGGCGTCAGCCCCGGATCGCGCCCGACCCGCCCACGGGGCAGGCGCGATCCTCGTCGCTTCTTCCTGAGGCCTGGACAGAGAAATGACCCTCCACCCCCACCTCCTCTCTCCTCTCGCACTGCGCGGCCACACGCTCCGCAACCGCATCGTCTTCGGCGCCCATACCGCCAACATGTCCGACGCGGGCCTCCCCGGTCCCCGCTTCGCCGCCTACCTCCTCGAGCGCGCGCTGGGCGGGGCCGCGATGATCGTGGCGGAACCCATGCCGGTCCACCGCACCGGCGTGCTGACGCGCGGGAACTTCCTCCACTCCACCGACGAGGTCATCCCGCATTTCCGCAAGGTCACGGGGCCGGTGAAGGACGCGGGCGCCGTCATCCTCCAGCAGCTCTACCACATCGGCGCGCACGGCGATTCCGACCTGAGCTTCGCCCCCCACTGGTCGCCCGGCGGCGGCCCGAGCTACCACGACTCGGACGGCAGCCACCGCATGACCGAGAGCGAGATCGGGGAACTGGTCGAGGCCCACGTCGCCGCCGCCGTCCGCTGCCGCAAGGCCGGGTTCCAGGGCGTCGAGGTCTGGGCGGCCTACCATTCGCTGCTCGACCAGTTCTGGTCGCCCTGGTCGAACACCCGCGACGACCGCTGGGGCGGCAGCCTCGAAAACCGCACCCGCCTCTCGCGCAGCATCGTCGAACGCATCCGCCGTGCCTGCGGCGAGGACTTCGTCATCGGCCTTGCCATAAGCTGGTCCGACGCCCAGCCCGTCCTGCCGTCCATCGACGACCTCTGCGAGATCGTGGCGCTGCACGACGCGACCGGCCACATCGACTACGTGACCGTGGGCCACGGCGGCTATCTCGACTTCGAACGCCTGATGCCCACTTTCCTTTTCGGCGAGAAGCTGACGACCCCCGTGACCGAACGGCTCAAGGCCGTGGTGAAACACGCGCGCGTCACGTCCGAGGCCCATGTCCGCACCCCCGAGAGCGCCGAAGCCATCATCGCCTCGGGCCAGGCCGACCTCGTCTCCATCGTGCGCGGCCAGATCGCCGACCCCCACCTCGCCCGCAAGACCGCCGAAGGCCGGGCCGAGGACGTCCGGGGCTGCATCTCGTGCAACCAGATGTGCTGGGGCAGGCGGAGCCGCGACTACTGGATCTCCTGCCTCGTCAACCCCTCGGCCGGGCGGGAATGGGAATGGGGCGGCGACCGCTTCACCCCGGCACCCTCGCCGAAGGGTGTCGTGGTCGTGGGTGGCGGCCCCGCCGGGCTTGAGGCCGCCCGCGCCGCCGCCGAACGCGGCCACCGCGTGACGCTGATCGAGGCCGGACCGCAAGTCGGCGGGCAGTTCCGCCTCGCCGCCCTGCAGCCCCGCCGCGGCCAGATCGGCGACCTCCTCCGCTGGTACGAGAGGCAACTGGAAAAGCTCCAGGTCCGCGTGTTCCTCAACACCTTCGCCGAGGCGGCCGACATCCGTGCGCTGAACCCCGACACCGTGATCCTCGCCACCGGCTCGCTGCCCGACCCCGACGGTTTCCAGCGCTGGCTTCCCGCCCGCCCCCGCCTGCCCGGCATCGACAAGGGCAATGTCTGGTTCCCGGAAGACGTGATGCGCCGCGAGGCAAAGCTCGGCGACGGCGTGATCCTCTACGACGAGGGCGGCAACTGGCGCGGCCTCGGCACCGCCTGGGCACTCGCCGAACAGGGCAGGCAACTCACCATCGTCACCCCCGAGCCCTTCCTCGGCAAGGAAATCGCCCGCACCTCTGCCGACGCCCCCCTCCGCGCCCGTCTCGCCAGGGCCGGGGTGCGCGTCCTGACCGAAAGCGCCATCGCCGAATGGCACGGGGACGGCGCGACCGTGCTCTCGCTCCTCACCCGCGAAACCCTGCGCATCCCCGCCAGCGCACTCGTCATGTCAACCACCAACCGCGCCTTCGATCCGCTGTCGGCGGACCTCTCCGACCTGAACCCCATCCTGATCGGCGACGCGGCGGCGCCGCGACAGGCCCCCTACGCGTTCCACGAGGGGCGGAAGGCGGCGCTGGCGGTGTGACGGTGGGGGCTCCGCCCCCGACGCCCTGCGGGCGCCTCCCCCGGGATACTTGCCTCCAAGATGAAGCAGGCATGCCCTTCATCCTGGCGGAAACATCCCGGTGGGGTCCGGGGAGGCAGCGCCTCCCCCGCCCCGGCGCCTGTCCGGCAGAAGCGGAAGCCGGTCCTGGCCAAAGACAGGCGGCATTCAGGACTCCGGAGCCTCTCTGGCGCTTCTGTCTGGGCCGGACAGGCTCCGGAGGTTGAACACCCGGTTCGGATGCACCTCGCCCCCCATGTACCGGCCGATGGCGAGCGCCCGGCCCTGGAAGCTCACCCAGACCTCCTCGCCGTATTCGGCATCCTGCGCGATCACCTGCCCGGGGTTGCCGTCCCTCAGCCGCGCCGCGCCCGCGGGTGTCGCGCGGACTTCGGACAGGTCGGCCAAAGCTGCCTGAACCGGCAGCAGAAACCGCTCCAGCTCTGCCGCCCCCCCCAGCCTCTCAATCTCGCCCATCGCCACCGCGTCCGAAAGCCCGAACGGCCCCGTCCAGTCGCGCCTGAGCCACAGGACATGCCCGAGGCACCCGAGCGCCGCCCCGAGGTCGCGCGCCACCGACCGGACATAGCCGCCCTTGCCGCAGACCATGTCGAGGATCACCGTGTCCAGGTCTGGCCTCTCAACGATTTCAAGGCGTTCCACATGCAGCGGCCGCGCCGCGAGGGCCATCGCCCCGCCCTCGCGCGCGAGGGCGTAGGCCCGCTCGCCCCCCACCTTCACCGCCGATACCCGCGGCGGCACCTGCAGGATCTCGCCCCGGAAGGCGGGCAGGGCGGCAGCCACCTCGGCATCCGTGGGCCGCTTTGCCGACGTCTCCGTGACCGCCCCCTCGGCGTCGTCGGTCGTCGTCTCGGCCCCGAGGCGCACCGCGAAGCGGTAGCCTTTCGAGCCGTCCTGCACGTAGGGCACCGTCTTTGTCGCCTCGCCCAGCGCCACCGCCAGAACGCCGGTCGCGGCGGGATCGAGCGTGCCCGCGTGGCCCGCCTTCCGGGCGTCGAAGGCCCGGCGCACCTTGCCTACCACCTGTGTCGAGCCGATCCCGGCCGGCTTGTCCACGATCACCCAGCCCGAAACGTCGCGCCCCTTCCTGCCCACGAGGTTATCCCTTCGGCACCACGACGCCGACGATCGGCCCCATCGGGAAGCCGGTGTCGTCCCGCCCGAGCGCCGGAGCAAAGAGGCGCGAGACCGAGCCGTCGAGGTAGAGCGCGTCGGGCGCGCCAAGTCCGTCGCGGAACAGGCGCGCGAATTCGTAGAACGTGACGGGCCGGTCCGAGACGGCGAACCACGCGGTCCTGCCGTCGCCGCTCACGCCGACGCCGTTGCGGATGTTGCGGCTGTCGCTGCCGGGCAGGAGGCGGGGATGCAGCGCTCCGTCGATCACCAGCATCGGGCCCGACTGCGTGGCGAAACGGCACGCGGCCGGCGCGGCGGCGAAGGCGCGGCTCTCGGTGATCCCGAAGCGCTCCGCGCCGACGCAGAAGACCCCGTTCGGGCGCATGCCGAAATTGTCGTCGCTTCCGGCCGTGACGATGGGCGCCGCCTCGCGTCCCTCCTCGACATAGAGACCGACCGGCGAGCGGTCGGGGTGGTACATCCCGGCATTCATCGCGAACTCGACCGACAGCCCGCGCCGCTCTGCCCAGTCCCTCAGCCGGTCGAACGTGCCCATCGGCCTGCCGTCGTCGCCATTCAGCCAGAGGCGCAGATCCTCGCCGAAGGCCACCGTGCAGACGGCGTAGCGCTGGTTTCCGTAGTCGACAGGGCCGCACACGGCCGCCATCGCGGGGCCGGCCCACAGCGCTGCCGCAAACGCCGGCGCCCAGCGCCGCAGGTCAGCCGCCATCGCCCGGGCCGTCCGCCGGGTCCGCGTCCCGGCCTGCCGCAATGTCGCGCTGCACGCGCTCGTCGGCGAACATCCGGCGGGTCGCGTCCATCCGGTCGAAGGTCTCGTCCAGCACGAAGCGCAGCTCCGGCGCGAACTTGAGCGTCATCGCGCGCGCGACGAGGTGGCGAAGCTCGCCCCTGTGGCGGTTGAGCGCCGACAGCGCACCCTCGGCATCCCTGCCGCCGAGCGGCATCACATGGACCGTCGCGACCTTGAGATCGGGCGACGTGCGCACCTCGCCCACGGTGATCGAGATGCGGTTCAGGTCGGGGTCGTGTACGTCGCCGCGCGCCAGCACGTCCGCAAGCGTCCTGCGGATGAGTTCGCCCACCCGGAGCTGCCGCTGCGTGGGACCGTTCCCGGCGGAAAAGCGGTTCTGTGCCATGCAGGGGATTTAGGCCATGCGCCGCCGCACCGCAACCGCCCTCCGGCAGGCCGCCACCGGCGACGGCGCATCTCGACGCCCTTTGCCAAGCCCCGCCGCAGCGGCTACACGGGGACCGTCCGAAACTGGAGGGATCGCGATGGGAACGACCGGGCCCGGCATCGTCATCACCGGCGCGTCCGGCCGCATGGGCCGGATGCTGGCCGAGACCGTGCGCGCCTCGGACAGGGCGCGGCTCGTCGGGGCGGTCGAACGGCCGGGCCACCCGTGGGTGGGTCAGGATCTGGGTCAGGCGCTGGGCGGGGCGCCGATCGGCGTCGTCGTGACCGACGACCCCCTTGCCGCCTTCGCCGAGGCGCAGGCGATCCTCGACTTCACCGCCCCCGCCGCGACGGCGGAATTTGCCGCGCTGGCCGCTCAGGCCCGCGCCATCCACGTCATCGGCACGACGGGGCTCGAGCAGGTGCACCTGGCCAGGATCGCCGCGGCCGCGCGCCACGCCGTCATCATCCGGGCGGGCAACATGAGCCTCGGCGTCAACCTGCTCGCCGGGCTGACCCGCAAGGTGGCCGAAGCCCTGGACGCGGACTGGGACATCGAGGTGGTCGAGGCCCATCACAGGATGAAGGTGGATGCCCCCTCGGGCACCGCGCTCATGCTCGGACAGGCAGCCGCCGAAGGGCGGGGTGTCGCGCTGGACGGCGCGCGGGTCTCGGGGCGCGACGGGATCACCGGAGCCCGGAGCCGCGGCAGCATCGGCTTCTCGGCCATCCGGGGCGGCGACATCGTGGGCGAGCATGACGTGATCTTCGCTGCGGACGGCGAAAGGATCGTCCTCCGCCATGTGGCGACCGACCGGGCGATCTTCGCCCGCGGCGCGTTGAAGGCCGCGCTCTGGGGGCAGGACAGGAAGCCCGGCCAGTACGACATGACCGACGTGCTCGGCCTGCACTGAAAAGCGGAACCTCCCCCCGGCATTCACTGATCCAGAGGGGCTGCCGGGGCGTAGTCCTGCCAACCTCGACCAGGGCACGCGACGTCCCGCCATGCGCAGATTCCCCTCCGACCCTTCCGCCACCGCGCCGGCGAGGATGCGTCTTGTCTTCGTGTGCGCCGCCCTGTCTGCCCTGTCCGTGATGCCTCTCGCGGCCGGGGAAGAGCTTGCCGGCCCGGGCACCGGGGGATTCGTCCCGGTCAGGGACCGCGACACCTTCATCCACCTGGTTGACGGCAGGGAACTGCGGCTCGGCCGGTACGGCGTGCGCATCTCCGTGCATCCCGACGGGCGGATCGAGGGCCGGGCGCTCGGCTGGGGTCTCGAGGGAAGCTGGGCCTGGCGCGAGGGCTACTTCTGCCGCGAGATGGACTGGAGCGGCTTCCGCATCGGCTACAACTGCCAGCTGGTGGAGGCGATGGGCGACGAGGCGCTGCGCTTCACGGTGGACAGGGGCGCCGGCGACTCGGCGGTCTTCAGGCTGCGCTGAACCGGCGCGGGGCCGGCACCGCGGGGGCCGTTCCGGCCCCTCAGAAGTCGATGGCCAGTCCCTTCCTCTCCCAGTCGCCGTAGCGGACCGGCTCGGGGCCGTCCCGCCCGCCGAGTTCGGCCGGCCGGGGGCTGCCCGCCGCGGCGCCGCGCCGGGTCTCGGCCTCGGCCAGCGCCCGGCGCGCGGCGGGGGGCAGGGCCGGGCCGGAGGCACCGGCGGAATCGCCGGGACGTGCTGCGGCGGGGGACGCGCCCGAATGCCGGCCCGAATGCCGGCCCGGATCCCGGTCCCGGACTTCGGGATGCGCGGGCGCCCCTGGCGACGCGGCATGAGGTCGTGCTGCGGATGGTGTCGTCCGGGCCATGGCGCCTTCCTTGCCGGTCTTCGCTGCTTCCTATATGGCCCTCCCGGCCGGTGCATCAAGCGCGGCTCCATGGTGGCGGTCCCGCATGGCGGCTAGAGACAGCGATCCGCGCGCGGTGGCGGCGCGGCTGGTGCTCGGCGTGGTCGAGGGGCGCCTGACGCTCTCCGACCAGCTTGCCGCCGGCGTGGCTGGCGGCCTCGCCCCCGGCGACCGGGCGCGGGCCCAGCGGCTTGCGCTGTCGGCCCTGCGCTGGCTCGGGCGGACCGACCGCCTGCTCCGGCCGCTGCTGCGCCGTCCACCTCCGCCCGAGGTCATGTCGGTCCTGCGCGTTGCCACGTCCGAACTTCTTGCCGAGGGCGGCGATGCGCACGGCGTCGTGGACGCCTCGGTCGGGCTGGTGCGGGCACAGGGCCGGCGGCTGGACGGCTTCGCGGGTCTCGTCAACGCGGTCCTGAGGCGGGTGGCCGAGACCGGTCCGGCCGACTGGGCCGGGCTTCCCGTTCCGGAACTGCCCGGCTGGCTCAGGGGTCGGCTCATGTCGGCCTACGGCAAGCCGGCGGTGCTGCGGATCGAGGCGGCCCATGCGGCCGCGGCGCCGATCGACCTGACACCGAGGGACGGCGACGCCGCCGCGCTGGCGCGGCGGACCGCGGGGACCGGGCTTCCGACCGGTTCGGTGCGGCTGCCGGCGGGCGTGACGGTCAGCGCGCTTCCCGGCTACGAGGACGGCGCGTTCTGGGTGCAGGACGCAGCGGCCGCCCTGCCGGCCCGCGCCCTTGCCGTCCGTCCCGGGGAAACCGTGCTCGACCTCTGCGCGGCGCCTGGCGGCAAGACGATGCAGCTTGCCGCGGCCGGGGCAGAGGTGACGGCGCTCGACCGCTCGGCCGCGAGGATGGAGCGCATGCGCGCGAACCTGTCGCGTGCCGGACTCGCCGCCCGCTTGGTCGTCGCGGATGCCCGCGACTGGGTGGGCGGGCCCTTCGACGCCGTGCTCCTCGACGCGCCCTGTTCGGCGACGGGCACCATCCGGCGCCATCCCGACCTGCCCTTCGTCCGCGACGCGGCCGGGCTGAAGGCGCTCGTCGGGCTTCAGTCGGCGCTGCTCGACCGGGCGGCGGCGCTCGTCCGGCCCGGCGGCCGGCTGGTCTTTGCCACCTGCTCGCTTCTCCCCGACGAGGGCGAACGCCAGCTTGCCGCCTTCCTGTCGCGGCAGGAGGGGTTCCGCACGGACCCCGCGGCGCTCGCCCTGCCCGGGGTCGAGCCCGGCTGGGCGGCCCCCGGCGGGGGGCTAAGGCTGCGCCCGGACTACTGGCCCGACCGCGGCGGAATGGACGGCTTCTTCGTCGCGGCGCTTCGCCGATCGGACTGAGCGGCGGCCGTTTGGCGGTGACAGACCCCAGGAGCGCCGGTATGGTCCGGGGCGAGCAGCACAGCCGGTCAGATAACAGGGCAAAGGGACCAGCGCCCCGTGTCGAGGTCCGATCCCACCATGGGCGAACGCATGACACTCATGCATCGCGTCCACGCGCGGCTGAGCGGTCTCGCCCGGCCGGCGACGGGATTCGTCACGCAGCCCGAGCCGCGCACGATCGGCAGTCTCGGGCGGGGCAGGCAGCTCATGTCGGGCCGCTTCAGATTCGCCGGATTCGAAACCGAGGCGGCGGGCCGCGATCCCTGGGACATGCCCGTCCCCGACCCCCGCTTCGGCGCCGAACTGCACGGGTTCCGCTGGCTCGACGATCTGGCGGCCGTCGGCGGCCAGGCCGCCCGGCAGCGGGCGCAGGACTGGACCTTCGGCTGGATCGCGCGCTTCGGCCGTGGTGCCGGTCCGGGATGGACGCCCGCGCTTGCCGGCAGAAGGGTGGTCCGCTGGATCAACCATGCGCTGCTGCTGATGCAGGGGCGCCCGCCCGAGGCGCAGGATGCCTTCTTCCGCGCCCTCAGCCGCCACACGGTCTTCCTGTCCAGGCGCTGGCAGTCCGCCTCGCCCGGCCTGCCCCGGTTCGAGGCGCTGACCGGGCTCATCTATGCCGGGCTGGGGCTGACCGGCCTCGGGGCGCGGACGGCCGCGGCGGTCGCCGCGCTCGGGGCCGAATGCGGCCGCCAGATCGATGCGGGCGGCGCCATCGCCACCCGGAACCCCGAAGAGCTCCTCGAGATCTTCACGCTTCTCACCTGGGCGGCCGCGGCGCTGGGCGAGGCGGGCCAGACCCCCGACCGCCGCCACCGCGACGCGATCGACCGGGTCGCCCCGGTGCTCCGCGCCCTGCGCCACGCCGATGGCGGGCTTGCACGCTTCCACGGCGGCGGACGCGGCGAAGAGGGGCGCCTCGATCGCGCGCTCGCCAGCGCCGGCGGCAAGGCGGTCACCGCGCACGGCCTTGCGATGGGCTATGCCAGACTGGCCGCCGGGCGGACGACGCTCATCGCCGACGCCGCGCCGCCGCCGGCCGGCGAGGCCTCGGTGAACGCCCACGCCTCGACGCTCGCCTTCGAACTGACCTCGGGGAGACGGCCGCTGATCGTGAACTGCGGGGCGGGAACGTCCTTCGGTGACGACTGGCACAGGGCGGGGCGGGCGACACCGTCGCATTCGACGCTCTGCATCCGCGGCCTCTCGTCGTCGCGGCTCGGTCCCGCCCGCGGGGGCGCCCGCGGGGGCGCCCAGGGACGCGCGCTCCAGCTTCTCGACGCGCCGGACCAGGTCTGGGCCCAGAGCGATGCCGACTTCGACGGCCTGCGGCTGCTCGTCGGGCACAACGGCTACGCGCGGACCCACGGCCTGACCCATGTGCGCCAACTCGGCCTCACCGCCGACGGCAGGATCCTGACCGGCGAGGACACGCTGGGCGCGATGACCGCCGCCGACCGGCGCACCTTTGCGCGCCATCTGGCACATTCCCAGCAGCCCGCCGTCCGCTTCGACATCCGCTTCCACCTCCATCCCGATGCCGACGCCGCGCTCGACCTCGGCGGCAGCGCGGTCTCGGTGGCGCTCAGGTCCGGCGAGATCTGGATCTTCCGCCACAGCGGCGTTGCGGCGCTGTCGCTCGAGCCCTCGGTCTATCTGCAGGCCGGCCGCGCCGAGCCGAGGCCGACGCGGCAGATCGTCCTTTCGGCCGGCGTGACCGACTATGCCTGTCAGGTCGGCTGGACCTTGGCGAAGGCTCAGGATACGCTGAACGCGATCCGTGACACCGCGCCGGACAACGATTCCGCCTATCCCGGGAAGTGACCGACCGATGCCCGATACCGTTCCGATCCGCCGCGCCCTGATCTCGGTCAGCGACAGGACCGGCCTGCTGCCGCTGGCGCAACGGCTGGCGGGCTTCGGGGTCGAACTCCTGTCCACGGGGGGAACCTCGGGAATGATGCGCGACGCCGGGCTGGCCGTCCGCGATGTCGCCGACCTGACCGGCCTGCCCGAGATGATGGACGGGCGCGTCAAGACGCTCCATCCCCGCGTCCACGGCGGGCTCCTGGCGCTCCGCGACGCCGAAGGCCACAGGGCCGCGATGGCCGAGCACGGCATCGAACCGATCGACCTTCTTGTCGTGAACCTCTACCCGTTCGAGGCGACCGTCGCCTCGGGCGCGGACATGGCCGGCTGCGTCGAGCAGATCGACATCGGCGGCCCGGCAATGGTGCGTGCGGCGGCCAAGAACCACCTCTGGGTCGCGGTCGTCACGGATCTCGAGGACTACGACGGGCTTCTGGCCGAGATGGACGCGCATGCCGGCGCCACGACGCTTTCGTTCCGACAGAGGCTTGCGCTGACGGCCTACGGGCGCACCGCGGCCTATGACGCGGCGGTGTCGAACTGGCTCGCGGATGCGCTGGGCGAAACCGCGCCGCGCCGCCGGACATTCGCCGGAACGCTGGCCCGGACGCTCCGTTACGGCGAGAACCCGCACCAGCAGGCGGCCTTCTACACCGACGGTTCCCGCCGCAGGGGCGTCGCCACCCTGACCCAGTGGCAGGGCAAGGAACTGAGCTACAACAACATCAACGACACCGATGCGGCCTTCGAACTGGTCGCCGAGTTCGACCCCGCGACGCCCGCCTGCGTGATCGTCAAGCACGCCAACCCCTGCGGCGTGGCCCTCGGCGCAACCCCGGCCGAGGCATACCGCCGCGCGCTCGACTGCGACCGCATCTCGGCCTTCGGCGGAATCGTGGCGCTGAACCGCCCGCTCGACGCGGCGACGGCGGACGAGATCGCGGGCATCTTCACCGAGGTCGTCATCGCCCCGGACGCGGATGCCGGCGCGAAGGCGGTGTTCGCCGCAAGGAAGAACCTGCGGCTCCTGACGGCGGGGGGCCTGCCCGACCCGCGGGCCGGCGGGCTTGCGTTCCGGCAGGTCGCCGGCGGGTTCCTCGTCCAGGGGCGCGACGCGGGCCATATCGAGCGGAGCGATCTGAGGGCCGTCACCCGCCGCGCCCCGACAAGGGCCGAAATGGACGACCTTCTCTTTGCATGGACCGTCGCCAAGCATGTCAGGTCCAACGCCATCGTCTTCGCCAGGGGCGGCGCGACGGTCGGCATCGGCGCCGGCCAGATGAGCCGGATCGATTCGACACGCATCGCCGTCGGCAAGGCGGGGGACATGGCCGCCGCGCTGGGCCTGCCCGATTCGCCGGCAAGGGGCGCCGTCGCCGCGTCCGACGCCTTCTTCCCCTTCCCGGACGGACTTCAGGCCCTGGCCGCGGCCGGGGCGACGGCGGTGATCCAGCCCGGCGGCGGCATGCGCGATGACGAGGTGATCGCCGCGGCCGACGCGGCCGGCATCGCCATGGTGTTCACCGCCATGCGCCATTTCAGGCACTGACGCGATGCGGCTGGCAATCCAGACCGCCGCGGCGGTGTTCCTGATCGACCAGGCGACGAAGTTCGCCGTGGTCCGCGGCCTGTCTCTCGCCGAACGCGGCGAGATCGATGTCCTGCCGCCGTTCATCGTGTTCCGCATGGCCTGGAACCGGGGAATCAACTTCGGCCTCCTCGCCAGTTCGTCGGACGCCGCGCGCTGGATCCTGATCGCCCTCGCGTTCGCGATCTCGGCCTGGGTCTGGCTCTGGGTCCGCCGCGAGCCGCACAGCCGGCGCGTCCTCGTCTCTGCGGGCCTGCTCATCGGCGGCGCGCTCGGCAACGTCGTGGACCGCCTGATCTACGGGGCGGTTGCCGATTTCCTGAACACGTCGCTGCCCGGACTGGACAATCCCTATTCGTTCAACGTCGCCGACATCGCCATCTTCCTCGGCGCGCTGGGCCTGGTCCTGTTCACCGGAGGGACGGATGCGCCGGCGGAAACCGTCGCGCGACGCAAACGCCGGCGGCGCGGCGCCGGGGACAAGACCCCGTGACGCGCGCCAGCCAGTGCGCTAAGACGGGCCGGAAGCGTCATGGGGGCCGGGCGATGCAGTCAGCGAGGCGAGTTCTGGCGGTGGCGGTCGTCGCGGCGGCCGTGCTTCAGGGCTGCGCCCGCAACCCCGACCGCCCGCCCCGGCTGATGAACGTGCAGTCCACGGTGCGGACGCCGGACGAGTTCGCCATCCTGCCCACGAAGCCGCTGCAACTGCCAAAGGACATGGCGAGCCTTCCCGAACCGACGCCGGGCGGGACGAACATCACCGATCCGACGCCCGAGGCGGATGCCGTCGCGGCACTCGGCGGCAACCCGGACCGGCTGGCCCGAAAGGGCGCCGTCACCTCGGACGGCGGACTGGTGAGCTATGCCGCACGGTTCGGCGTCGCCCCGGACATCCGCGAGGCGCTGGCGGCCGAGGACCTCGAGTTCCGCAGGAAGAACCGCGGCAAGCCGCTCGAACGGCTGTTCGGCACGAACGTCTACTTCAAGGCCTACCGCCGGATGTCGCTCGACCAGCACATCGAGCTGGAACGCTGGCGCAAGCTCGGCGTCCGCACCGTCGGCGCGCCGCCCGACCCCGAGGCGCAGTAACGCAGTCGTGCCCCGCCCTTGCCCCGGCGGGCCTTGCCGCGCGCCGCAGCAGCCGCATCATCCGCCCCGGAAGGTCATGGAATCCGCATGAAGGCCGTATTGTCCGCGCTCGTTCTCGCTCTCGCCGCGTCGCCGGTCCTGGCGCAACAGGTATCGTCCTTCACGCTGGCGAACGGATTGCAGGCGGTGGTGATCGAGGACCGCCGCGCCCCCGTTGTCGTCCAGATGGTCTGGTACAGGGCGGGATCCGCCGACGAGCGGCGCGGCGTGTCGGGCGTGGCGCATTTCCTCGAGCACCTGATGTTCAAGGGCACCGACAAGGTGCCCTCCGGCCAGCTTTCGAAGATCGTTCAGGCAAACGGCGGCTCGGACAACGCCTTCACCTCCTATGACTACACGGCCTATGTCCAGCGCGTCGCCGCCGACCGCCTGCCGCTCGTGATGGAGATGGAGGCCGACCGGATGCGGAATCTCCGGATTTCCGACGACGACTGGCGGACGGAACGCGAGGTCATCATCGAGGAACGCGCCGAGCGGACCGACAGCGATCCCGGCGCGCTCTTTGGCGAACAGCTTCGCGCCGCGCAGTTCCTCAACCATCCCTACGGCACGCCGACGATCGGCTGGAAGCAGGAGATCGCCTCCCTGACGCGCGAGGATGCGCTCGACTGGTACCGGAGCCGGTACGCCCCGCAGAACGCCATTCTGGTCGTCGCGGGTGACGTGACCCCCGATCAGGTCCGCGCACTGGCCGAAAGGACCTACGGCCAGATTGCCGCGACCGGCCCGGCCGTCGAGCGGGCGCGCCCGCAGGAACCTCCGCAACTGTCGCCGCGCCGGCTGACCTACGCCGACCCGAACGTCGCGCAGCCCTATGTCGTGCGCACCTGGCTTGCCCCCGAACGCGACCCCGGCGACCAGAAGAAGGCCGCCGCCCTGACGATCCTTGCCGAACTTCTCGGCGGCAACATACAGACCTCGGTTCTCGGGCGTGGCCTGGTCTTCGACCGCAAGATCGCGCTCTACGTGTCGGCCAGCTACGAGGGCACGTCCTACGACGACACAACCTTCGGCATCGTCGTCGTCCCGAACGCGGGCACCGGCCTCGCGGAGGGCGAGGCGGCGCTCGATTCGGCGCTCAAGGCGTTCATCGAGACGGGCGTCGATCCGGCCCAGCTCGACCGCATCAAGGCGCAGATCCGCGCGGGCATCATCTATGGCAAGGACAGCACCCAGTACCTCGCCATGCGTTACGGCGAAGGGCTGGCCTCGGGCCTGACGATCGCCGATGTCGAGGCCTGGCCCGACATCCTCCAGGCGGTGACGGCCGAGGAGGTGGTGGCCGCCGCCCGCGACGTGTTCGTTCCGGCCCGGTCCGTCACCGGCTGGCTCGAGCGGACGGCGGAGGCGCAGGAATGAAGGGCCTTCTGATTGCCCTCGCGACCCTTGTCGCGGCCCTGCCCGCACGGGCTGCGATCACCATCGAGGACGTGACCTCGCCCGGCGGCATCCGCGCCTGGCTGGTCGAGGACCGCACCCTGCCCTTCGTGGCGCTGGAACTGCGGTTCCTCGGCGGATCGGCCGTCGATCCGCCCGGAAAGCGCGGCGCCGTCAACCTGATGGCCGGGCTTCTCGAGGAGGGCGCGGGCGAACTCGACGCCCGGGCCTTCGCGGAAGCGCGCGAGGCACTCGCCGCCGGGTTCTCCTTCGGCGCGAACGATGACGCCGTGTCCGTCTCGGCCAGGTTCCTCACCGAGAACCGCGACGCCTCGGTCGAGCTGCTGCGCAAGGCGCTCGTCGAGACCCGCTTCGACCAGGACGCGATCGACCGCGTGCGCGGGCAGGTGCTGTCAAGCATCGAGTCTGACGCGACCAGCCCCGGCAGCATCGCCGGACGCGCCTTCGATCGCCTCGCCTTCGGGGATCACCCCTACGCCACGTCGAGCGACGGCACCCCCGAAAGCGTTGCCGGGCTGACCCGCGGGGATCTGGTCGCGGCCCGCGATGCGGTGCTGGCCCGCGACCGCGTCTATGTCGCGGCTGTCGGCGACATCGACGCGGCGACGCTCGGCGCCCTTCTCGACCGGCTTCTCGGCGCGCTGCCGGCCGAGGGGGCGGCACCGCCCGGCCGCGCGCCCTTCCTTGTCCGGGGCGGCGTCACCGTCGTGGACTATGCTTCGCCGCAGTCCACCGTGGTCTTCGGACAGGCCGGGATCGCCCGGGACGACCCCGACTTCTTCGCGGCCTTCGTGCTGAACCAGATCCTCGGCGGCAGCGGCTTTACCGCGCGCCTCATGGCCGAGGTCCGCGAGAAGCGGGGCCTGACCTACGGAATCTCGACGGCCCTCGTCACGATGCAGTTTGCCGATGTCTGGCAGGGCTCGTTCTCGTCATCGAACGACAAGGTGGCCGAGACGGTGAAGGTGGTGCGCGACGAATGGGCGCGGGCCGCCGCCGGGGGTGTGACCGACGCCGAGCTTTCGGCCGCCAAGACCTATCTCACCGGGGCCTATCCGCTTCGCTTCGACGGGAACGGACCGATCGCGGGCATCCTTGTCGGCATGCAGATGCAGGGCCTGCCCATCGACTACGTCACGACCCGGAACGCGAAGGTCGAGGCGGTGACCACGGACGACGTCAGGCGGGTCGCGGCGCGCCTCATGTCCGCGGACGCGCTCCGCTTCGTCGTCGTCGGCCGGCCCGAGGGGCTGGCGAGCACGGACTAGGGGTTCGATCCCGGCATTTGACCGTGCCGGAAAGCGCGCGCATCGCGGCGCGGAGCCGGTCGAAGGCCGCCGCCCGGCCGGGCGCGGCGCGGGCTCCATCGGGCGGGGTCCGGTCTTCCCGGGCCCCATCTTCACGAGTCTCCGGGTTGCGTGCAGGCGCGCGCCGCCACATCGTCGGACCCGACAGAAGGAGACGCGCCATGACCGCACTTGCCCGCCGACGCTGGGTTCCTGCCGCCGCCGAGGATCACGTCCAGCACCTTGCCGCGATGACCGGCGCGGATGCGGCGGCCGAGGTCGCGCGGATCGAGGCGCTGATCGCCAGGAACGCGGCGATCCACGATGCCGAATGCTTCAACCTGAACCCTGCGACGAACGTGATGAACCCGCGCGCCGAGGCGGCGCTTGCGGAAGGGCTCGGGTCGCGCCCCTCGCTCGGCTATCCGGGCGACAAGTACGAGATGGGTCTGGAGGCCATCGAGGAGATCGAGGTCATCGCGGCCGAACTCGCCGCGCAGGTCTTCGGGGCGCGGTTTGCCGAGATCAGGGTGGGGTCGGGCGCGCTTGCGAACCTCTACGGGTTCATGGCGCTCGCCAGGCCGGGCGACGCGATCATCGCCCCCCCGGCCCAGGTCGGCGGACATGTGACGCATCATGCGGCGGGCTGCGCCGGGCTCTACGGTCTGGTCACGCATCCGGCCCCGGTGGCGGCAGACGGCTACACGGTGGACATCGCGGGGCTCGCCGAACTTGCCGGGCGGGTGCGGCCGAAGATCATCACCGTGGGCGGCAGCCTGAACCTGTTTCCGCATCCGGTGGCCGAGATCCGGGCCGTGGCCGACAGCGTCGGGGCGAAGGTCCTTTTCGACGCCGCGCACCAGTGCGGGCTCATCGCCGGCGGGGTCTGGGCCAATCCGCTGGCCGAGGGGGCGCACCTGATGACGATGAGCACCTACAAGAGCCTCGGCGGCCCGGCGGGCGGTCTCGTCGTGACCGATGACGAGGACCTGGCCGAGCGGCTGGATTCGATCGCCTTCCCGGGGATGACCGCGAACTTCGACGTGTCGAAATCGGCGGCGCTCGCGATCTCGCTTCTGGACTGGCGCAGCCACGGCGCCGCCTATGCCCGCGCCATGGTCGCGTTGTCCCAGGCACTGGCAGAAGCGCTCGAGAGCGAGGGGCTGCCCGTCTTCCGCACGTCCCGCGGTGCGACCGGGTCGCACCAGTTCGCGCTTCTCGCGGCGGCCTGGGGCGGCGGGCAGTCGGCGTCGAGGCGGCTGCGGCAGGCCGGCTTTCTCGCCTGCGGGATCGGCCTGCCGGCGGCCGGTGTGCCGGACGACCTGAACGGACTGCGGATCGGGACGCCGGAACTGGTGCGCCGGGGGGTGACGCCGGCCGACGCGCCCGCGCTTGCCCGGCTCATCGCCGAGGGGCTGAGGGCAAGCGATCCGGCCGGGATCGCGCCGAGGACCGCGGAACTGCGGCGGCGCTTCACCGGGCTGCACTACGTCAACGCCTGAAAACTTCAACGCCTGACAGGAAAAGGGCCCCGCCGAGTGTCGGCGGGGCCAGTGAAGTGCCCTGGTCAGACCACAGGCACCGGCGGTTTCTTGAACTCAGGACCGATCGCCCATCTCGGCGCGCACCTGCTGGCGAAGGACATCGATCGGCACCGCCTGCCCCTCGCGCAGGAAACTCCAGTACATCCAGCCGTTGCAGGACGGGGCCCCCTCCAGATGCGCGCCGACCTGGTGGATGGAACCGGTGACGCCTTCGGCCACCAGCGTTCCATCGGCCCGGACCTTGGCGGCGATCCGGCGGGGGCTGACGAGGATCTCGCCCGGGCGCAGGAGGCCGCGCTCGACGAGCTGGCCGAACGGGATGCGCGGTTCCGACCGGCGCGAGGCGGTGGTCGCCAGGGCGTCGCGCTCGAACGGCCGGACACGCGCGATCCGGGCCTCGGCCACCCTGCGGTAGCTTTCCTCCCGCTCGATGCCGATGAAATGCCGGCCGAGCATCTTCGCCACCGCGCCGGTCGTTCCGGTTCCGAAGAACGGGTCGAGGATCAGGTCGCCCGGGCCTGTCGCCGCCACGATGATGCGGTGGAGCAGCGCCTCGGGCTTCTGGGTCGGGTGCGCCTTGTCGCCGTTGCCGTCCTTCAGCCGCTCGCTGCCGGTGCAGAGGGGGATCGTCCAGTCCGACCGCATCTGCACGCCGTCGTTCAGCGCCTTCAGCGCCTCGTAGTTGAAGGTGTATTTCGACGCTTCGGCCCGGGAGGCCCAGATCAGCGTCTCGTGCGCGTTGGTCAGCCGCTTGCCGCGGAAGTTCGGCATCGGGTTCGTCTTGCGCCAGACAACATCGTTCAGAAGCCAGAACCCGAGGTCCTGCATCGCCGCGCCGACGCGGAAGATGTTGTGATAGGATCCGATCACCCAGATCGCTCCGTCAGGCTTCAGGATGCGGCGCGCCCCGGCCAGCCAGTCGCGGGTGAACCGGTCGTATTCGGCAAAGCTTGCGAACCGGTCCCAGTGGTCGTCCACGGCATCGACACGGCTGTTGTCGGGCCGGTGCAGATCGCCGCGAAGCTGGAGGTTGTAGGGCGGGTCGGCGAAGATCAGATCGACGCATCCGTCCGGCAGTGCGGCCATGGTCTGCACGCAGTCGCCGGCCAGTATCTCGTCGACCGGCAGGGCCGGCCCCCGCCCGCGCGTCGCAACCCGTGTCATCGTGTCTCTGCCTCATCCCCGGTCTGTCGCCGGCCTGGTCCGGGTCGCTGCCTGCCCGGTATTCGTCGCCGCAAGGATGAGTCAGGGCCGATTCGGCGTCAAATTCTTTATTGAATCAATGGGTTAAGAATTTCTCTTGATACAATATGTTGTGGACCGGCGCAAATGTGCGTCTATGGTGTGGGGTTGCGCCCAGCGCAGTGAGCCCGGCGACATGGTCCGCCGTCGGATAGCCGGCGTTTCTTTCCCACCCGTAGCCGGGATGCTGTTGCGCCAAATCCACCATCAGCCGGTCCCGGTGAACCTTGGCCACGATCGACGCGGCGGCGATCGACAGCGAGCGGGCGTCGCCCCTGACCACAGCCTCGGCGCTCCGGTCGAGCTGCGGCGGCACCAGATGGCCATCGATCAGCACATGGTCGGGCGGCGTGGCCAGCGCCGCCAGCGCCCGGCACATGGCGAGCTGGCTGGCCCGCAGCACGTTCAGCCTGTCGATCTCCTCGACGCTCGCCTCGCCGAGCGCAACCTCGGCCACCGCAAGGATGCGTTCGTTCAGGGCGGTGCGCTGGCGGGCCGTCAGCAGTTTCGAATCGTTCAGTCCCGCGGGGATCCGCCGGGGATCGAGCCTGACCGCCGCCGCCACGACCGGACCGCAGAGCGCGCCGCGCCCCACTTCGTCCACGCCCGCGACGCGACGGCAGCCGCGCGCATGGGCGGCCTCCTCGAAGCTGAAGTCCGGTCCCCCTGCCATTGCGCAAGCGTCGCGTGATTCCGGGCGGTTCGCAACCTCGAACGCCGCCGATCCCACTACCCTCGGGCATGTTTCACGAAAGAGGGGCGGGTGCCGAAGCGCCCGCCCCAGTCATGGCGCGGCAGAACAAGGGGGAAAGCCGCGCCCTGCTCGAAAGACCCGGCGTCAGTAGCGCCGGACCCCCTCGATCCAGAAGCCCCGTTCCGACAGGCAGCCTGCGTCGTAGACGGTCCGCCGCCCGTAGTAGGTGCGGATGTCGAAGGCGCAGGCCCACGGCAGGACGCGGATGCGCGTCAGTTCGTCCACGCAGCGCGGCGACACGGCATCGCGGATGCCGCCCCCGACCCGGGCCTCGAACACGCATTCGGACGGGATGGGGCCGCGGCGGTCCCGGCGACGGGGAGGCCAGTCGCGGTCCTCGTTCCGCCACCGGCCGCCGGCCCAGCCGTCCGGAATGCCGTAGCCCGGCTTCCAGTCGGCGCGGGTCGCCGGTGCGGCCGGCCCGGGCGGTTTGCCGCTCTGGTGCAGCGCAAGCCCCAGAGCCGCCGCACCGAGGAGCAGCACGACGGCCTTGTCGCCGTCGGTCGCGGCCGCTGCCGGCTGTGCGGCGGCGCCGGTGGCGGCGACCGCGGCGGCGGCGCAGAGGGCGGTGATACGGTTCATGGCGGGGCTCCTCTTCGTTCCGTGCCGGACCCGGGGCCGGAGGATCCGGGCCGTGTCGGTCCGATGACGACAGGCTGGGAGCCGACGGCCGGGACAGGCAATAACGCAGACCCGCTATCGGATAACCCGGCCCCCCTGCGCGGTTTGATATTGATTAGCGCCCCGGCGCGGCGCAGCGTGCCGCATCATGAAACGCCGCCTTGCCATCGCTCCCGCCGCCGCGCTTTCGGTCGCGCTGTCCGTCGCGCTGTGGGCGACCGCCGCGTCGGCGCAGTGCTACGCCGACTACAAGGCGAAGCAGGACCGGCCCCTGCGGCTTCACTACGGCGTGGCCGAGGTGTCGGGCGCGGCCTGCCAAAGCAAGGACGCCGCCGCGCGTCAATTGGCACCAAGGCTCGAATCGGACGGCTGGACGCTGCTCAACATCCTCTCCATCTTCGGACCCGAAGGGCTCGATCAGAGGAAAGACAGTGCCGGACCCTACTTCCTCCGCTACTGAGGCCCTCCGCTCCGGGGGCCGCGTCGTCGTCTGGGGGATCGCTGCAGTGGTGGCGATCCTTCTGGGCGCGGCCGTGCTTCTGTTCCTGAACCTGCCCGACGCGAATGCCTTCAACGCCAAGGTCGAACGCATCTTCGTCGAGAACGACGCCCTGAGGACGGGCGACCAGATCCGGCTTCTGGAAATTCTCGCCCAGTCCGGCACCGCCTTCCAGGACGTGCTGACGAGCTACCGGACGGTGATCTTCATCCTCCTCGTCTTTGCCGCCGCGCTCCTGGTCGCCGCGCTCGTGTTCCTTGTGATGATCGTCGCGCTCAACCGGCGGATGGGTCAGATCCAGCGGCAGGGCATCCAGGTGTCGTCGCTGCTGATCTCGCGCGGCGAGAACGCGGTCGTGCTGAACAACATGGAGTTCAGGCTGACCGAAGCCGCCATCGAGACGCTTTCGGTGCTGGCCGAGGCGCGGATGGACGACGATGTGCTTTCCGGCGCCGAGATCGAGAGCGTCATCTCCGGCAGGCCCGCGCCGGAATGCGACGAGGCGGCGGGGGCGATGCGGATCAAGCGGCTGAGGGATGCGCTCGGCAACCAGATGGTGAGCGAGCTTCTGGTGAAGAACATCGCGCGGAAGGGCTACATGCTCGCGGTGGACAAGGACGCGATACGGATGATCTGAGGCCCGGCGACGGCGGGCCCGCGCGCCTGCAGGTTCCGCGGCTTCGACTGCGCTGGCGGCCCCGACAGGATTCGAACCTGTGACCTACCGCTTAGGAGGCGGTCGCTCTATCCCCTGAGCTACGGGGCCCCGGTGACCCGGCGGACGCAGTCTGTCTCTGGTCGTCGTGGACGACCTGCGCCCGGGGTCATGTGCCGTGCCCGTGCATAGAGGGTCAGGGTGCGGCGAGCAAGACGCATGGCCGCGGCACCCCGCCATCGTGGCGGGCCGGGCGGGCCGAGGGACTCTGCCGACTGCCCCGCCGCAATCACCACCGTCACCGCGGGTCCGCCAGCACTGACGACGGACGCGAAGACTGCTCTGCCCAGTGCGCCCGCCCGGTCTTGGGCGAAATCGGGAGGACAGTGTAGGGGGATGCCAGCTTTGGCACTAACACGAGTTCTCATGCCAGACGGCAGAAGCCATTGATGTGGCAATGGAAAATGACCAGAAACAGGACGCGGAGTCGTGTACACCGATGAAATTCAAAGGATGAAAAATGAGCGATCTGAGGCCCGCGACCGCGCATCCGATCGACATCGGGACAGCAAAGAAACCGCATCGGGCAGCATCGGCTAACATGTTGATATGAAATACGTAGATGGGCGGCGATCCGATCACCTATTCCGCGGCCGACCTCAGGGCGCTGGCCGATGCCTACGATCCCGAAGCGGCCCCCGCCCCGGTCGTCGTCGGCCATCCCGTGACCGACGCGCCGGCCTTCGGCTGGGTACGCCGGTTCGATTACGACGCCGGCGCCGAGCGGCTCTATGCCGAGATCGACGAGATCGAGCCGCAGTTCGCCGAGATGGTGAAGGCGGGGCGTTTCCGCAAAGTCTCGATGGCCTTCTTCTCGCCGGCCCAGCACCACAACCCGGTTCCCGGCACCTGGTATCCCAAGCATGTGGGGTTCCTGGGCGCCGTCGCCCCCGCCGTGTCCGGTCTGAAGCCGGTGAAGTTCGCCGGCGAGGCCGATGTCACGTTCGAGGCGGCCTTCGGCGAGCGCGGCCTCGAGGAGACGGCCTCCATCCTCAGGACGCTCCGCGACTTCTTCATCGAGAAGTTCGGGCTCGAGGAGACCGAGAAGGCGCTGCCGTCCTGGCGCATCGAATGGCTCGGCCAGATCGAGGCCGAACCGACGGCGCCGCTCTTCGCGGACACCGGAAGGGAACGGGTCCGTGACGCCGCCGCCGGTTTCTCGATCGGAGATCGTGTCAGGGTCAGGGACGGCGAGGCGCACGACAAGATGACGATGGCCAAAACGGGTGCTGTTGCAGAGGTTTCCACGGCCGCGCTCGGGATCAGGTTCGACGGCATGGACAAGGTTCACAAGTGGTATGTCGCCGCCGAACTCGAGCCGGCAGATGGGGCGGTGACCATGAAAATGGACGCCTATGCGGCTGCTGATGTGGCGGGTGGCGCCACCCCGCCTCTCCAGCCCACGCCTCGACCCTCTGAAAAGGAACCTGCCGTGACCAGGACCACTCCAGCCCAAGACGCAACGTTCGCCGCGCGCGAGGCTGAAATCGCCACGCGGGAACAGGGCGTCGTCGCCCGCGAGGCGGCGCTCGCCCATGCCGACAATGTGGCCTTCGCCGAAGGCCTCGTCGCCGAGGGACGGCTTCTGCCCGCCTCCAAGGCCAAGGTCGTGAGCCTGCTCGACGCGCTCCCCGGCGAGGCGTCCGTCGCCTTCGCCGAGGGTGCCGAGAAGGTCAGCCCCGGTGCTGCGCTGCGCGGGATCCTCGAAGCCCAGCCGAAGATCGTGAGTTACGGCGTGCTCGACCTGCCGGACGGCGACGAGGGCGGCCGGACCGCGGCCTTCGCCGCCGACGGCAAGCCGGTCGATCCCGCCGGGCTCAAGACCCACACCAAGGCGCTCGACTACCAGCGCCAGCACCCCGGCACGGCCTATCTCGACGCCGTGCGCGCCGTTTCCTGAAGGAGAGCAGAGCGATGCAGTATTTCCAGGACGCCCTGACGGTCACCGTCACCTCCACCGGCCTTTTCGACGCCTATGACCTCGTCGGCTACAACGGCGCGAAGATTGCCGCCGCCGATGCCGTGGTCCTTGGCGTGGCGAAGAGCCCGGTGACCGTCATCGGCGATCCCGCCCCGGTCATGGTCCTCGGCGTCGTCCGGGTGAAGGCGGTCGGCGCCATCGCCCAGGGCGCCAGGGTCGTCTCGGCCGCCGCCGGCGGCGTCCAGACCGTCGGCGCCGGCGTCAACAGCTTCGCCACCGCGCTGACCGCCGCCGCCGACGGCGAGTTCGTCGACATCCTCATCCGCTAAGGAGCTGCCTCATGGCCCCCGTCAATACCCGTACCGCCCAAGTGATCGACCCGATCCTGTCGACCCACGCCCGCGGCTATCGCAACCAGGAGTTCGTGGCGCCTGCGCTCTTCCCGCGCGTCACCGTCCCGAACCGCTCCATGCGCGTCATCCGCTTCGGCAAGGAAGCCTTCCGGATGATGAACACCCGCCGCGCACCCGGCGCCGACAAGCGCCGCGTACAGTACGGCTATGCCTCTGACCCGATCTCGCTCGTCCAGGACGCGCTTGAAGGCGTCGTGCCGATCGAGCACCAGGAAGAGGCGCAGTCGGTTCCCGGCATCGACCTCGGCCGCGCCGCGATCAACATGGTGCTCAACGTCGTCGATCTGGGACTGGAATACGACAGCGCCCAGCTCGCCAGGGCGACCGCGAACTACGACGTCAACCACAAGCTCACGCTCGTCGGCACCGCGCGCTGGACGAATGCGGCCTCGACGCCCCAGGCCGACATGGACGCGGGCCGCGAGGCGATCCGCCGTTCCATCGGCCGCTATCCCAACACCCTGGTCCTCGGCCCCTCGGCCTTCAACGCGCTCCGCCGCCATGCCGCGATCAAGGACCAGTTCAAGTACACCGGCCGCGAGAGCATCACGGCCGAGATGCTCGCGGCCTATCTCGACCTCAAGCGCGTCGTGGTGGGCAAGGCGGTCTTCCTGCCCGAGACGGCGGCCGAGACCGCGCAGGCCAGCGACGTCTGGGGCGACGATGCGATCCTCGCCTATGTCCCCGACACCGGCGACAACTTCCAGGTGCCGTCCTTCGGCTACACCTACGAGCTCTCGGGCTATCCGCAGGTCGAGGCGCCCTATTTCGAGCGGTCGAACGACAGCTGGATCTACCCGACGAAGACCGAGCGCAAGCCCTACCTCACCGGCGCCGAGGGCGGCTTTCTCTTCGCCGACGCCGGCAAGCCGTAAGGGGGTTCCGATGGACAAGATCAGCGTCAGGATCGCCACCCCGGTCAAGATCGGCGACAAACTCTGCATGCCGGGCGCCATGATCGATGTCGACCCCGAGACGGCGGCCATGCTTCAGGCGGCGTGTGTCCTCGATGGCGAGGAAGCGGTTGCCGAACCCGACGCGCCCACGGGTGCCGCCGGGGAAGCGGACCCGATGACCGCGCTGGCCGCGGAGCGCGACGAAGCCATCGTGCGGGCCGAGGCCGCAGAGGCCCGGCTGGCGGCGATCGAGACGGACGCGAGGAAGAAGTCGGCAGCTGCCCCCACCGCTGTCGCACCGGCCGCACGCAGCCCGAAGAAGGCTGCCGGGGCTGCCAAGGGCTGAAAGAGCCCCTCGCGCGGGGCGGCCGCAGGGTCGGCCCGCGCACCAGGAATGCCAGGCGAAAGCCCGGTGCCGATCCGTTCTGTAAGGCCCGTAGCAAGGCATGAGCGGGGAGCCGGGCGAGTAGGCCGCCGGGGGCGCAACCCGGATGCGACGGGGCAAGGAGACCGTGACGGGCGGGAGAGACCGCCACCCGCAACAGGACTGGATTACCCGATCATGACCACCAAGGTAACGGTTTTCGCCAATCACGGCTGGCCTGTCGATGTGATACCCGTCGATCCGGAAGGCGGGCGACTTGCCGAGCAGGCGATCCGCGTCGCCGCGGGCAAGACGCGCGAGTCCTACGTCCATGACGCCCATGACCTCCTCATCCATGAGGTCCAGCCCGCCGAGATCGCCGACGAGATCGAGACGGAGGCTGGCCAGTGAGCGCGCACAACGGCCTGCCGGTGTCGGGATACCGGCTGCAATCCGAAGAGGCGGTCGCCATCGTCAATTCGAACAAGGCGCTCGAGGAGCGCCTCCTGCGCGTCATGGACGACATGGTGAGCAGCGCCATGTTCGACCAGCGCTGGCTCAGCATCGCGCGGACCGATCTCGAGAAGGGGTTCATGGCCTTGAACCGCGCGGTCTTCCGGCCGGGCCGGGTGGCCCTGCCCGAGGACGGGCAATGAGCTACGCCACGCTCCCCGACCTGGTCACGCGCGCCGGGGATGTGGAGATCCGCCAGATCGCCGACCGCGACCGCGACCTGATCCCCGATCCGGACGTGGTCGCGGCCGCGCTCGTCCACGCCGACAACCTGATCAACGGCTATGTCGGCGTGAAGTACGACGTGCCGCTCGCAGCGGTCCCGGATCTGGTGCGGACCTGGGCAGTGTCGATCGCGCGCTACATGCTGCATCGCAACGGCGCGCCCGACCATGTGGCGCAGGACTACAAGGATGCGGTGGCGGCGCTGAAGGACGTCGCCGCCGGCCGGATCGCGCTGCCGGTCGTCACCGGCGCCACGCCGCTTGCGGCTTCGGGCACACAGGTTCTCTCCTCGCATGCCCCCGAGGTCTTCACCCCTGACCGGCTGAGGGGGTGGTGATGCTCGAGCTGATCGTCGCGCGCCTTCTCGCCAGTGCCCAGGGCCTGACCGCGGTCGAGATCGCCGAGGATATCGAGGCGATGGCCGACCGCGCCGGCCTGGTCGAGAGCGGCTCGGCCATCGTGATGCCCTACCGCGAGGCGGCCGAGCCCAACGTGCTCGCCACTGGCGGCCACCGCCAGCGCGTGCGCGTCCAGTTCCTGACCGGCATCGTCATCCGCCACTACGACGACGCGATGGGCGCCGAACGGGCCAAAGCTTTCGACAGCCTCAAGGCCGCCGTCGAGGCTGCGCTGACCGGATGGGAGCCCGACCCCTACGCCGAACCCTGCGCGCTCGTCTCCGGCGAGAGCAGCCCGGTGACCGCCGGTGTCAGCATCTACGTCCAGACCTGGGAAACCGCCCGCTACCTGACAGGAGCCTGACGATGACCGAGAAACCGCAGCCTCTGCCGTCGAGCGGCGGGAGCTACACCCTGAACGACAAGGGCGAGTTGATCCCCGCCCGGCCGGAGCCCGAAGCGCCCCCCCGCAAACCCGCAGTGAAGGAGGGCTGACATGGCCTTGAAGTGGAACCGCAAGGTGCTGCTTGCGAAAATCGAGGCCGCCTACGGGACCGACGCGGCCCCGAGCGGCGGAGCGAATGCCGTCCTCGCGACGAGCGTCCAGCTCCAGCCCATGGAAGGGCAGGATGTCAGCCGCGAGCTGGAACGGGTGACCCTCGGTCCCCAGCCGACCGTGCCGGTCGAGGTGCATGCGAAGCTCTCGTTCGAGGTTGAACTCGCCGCCTCCGGCACCGCCGGCACGCCGCCCGCCTGGGGACCGCTCCTCAGGGCCTGCGCGGTGGCCGAGACGATCGCCGCCGGCGTCTCGGTGACCTACAACCCGGTCAGCATCGGCCACGAGAGCGCAACCCTGCATTTCTGGGTCGAGGATACCAAATACGCGATCGTCGGCGCGCGCGGCACCGCAACGCTGAAGGTGGAAGCCCAGAAGGTGCCGAAGATCGCCTTCGTCTTCACCGGCCTCTTCGTCCAGCCGGGCGAGGCGGCACAGGCTAACCCGACGCTGACGGCCTGGCAGAAGCCGATCGTCGCCACCAAGACGAACACGCCGGT
This sequence comes from Pseudomonadota bacterium, assembly GCA_049323795.1. Lineage (GTDB taxonomy): Bacteria > Pseudomonadota > Alphaproteobacteria > Rhodobacterales > Rhodobacteraceae > JAOADN01. The sequence goes on along the minus strand of JBMOOH010000042.1, from coordinate 37,819 downwards.
CTTCACCCTGAACGGCCAGGCCTTCGTGCTGAGATCGCTGGAACTCGATCTCGCCAACGAGGTGGTCACGCGCTTCCTGATCGGCTCGGAGAGCGTGCTCATCACCCAGAAGGCCGAGAAGATCGCGGCGACCGTCGAGGCGGTGGCACTGACGACGTTCAACCCCTATGCGCTGGCGCTCGCCCAGACCGCGGTGCCGATGGTCCTGACCCACGGCGTCGGCGCCGGCAAGGTCGTGACGCTGAACGCGGCGCTCGCGCAGATCCAGCGCCCCTCGGGCCTCGCCCAAGCGCAGGGCATCGTCGAATGGCCGCTGAACCTCGTGCCGCAGGTGAACGCCGGCAACGACCAGTGGACGCTCGTGCTGAGCTGAGGAGGGACCATGTTCAAGGTGATCGAGGATCCCCAGTTCGTCCATGACGTGCCGGTCGAGGTGCCCGACGGCGACGGCTGGCGGACGGAGATGCTCCGGACGCGGTTCCGGGCGCTGGCTGTCTCCGAGATGAAGGCGATCGACGAGGCCGAGGGGGAAAGCCTCGGCATCCTGCTCGACCGCATCGTGGTGTCGTTCGAGGACCTGGCCGATGCCGACGGCAAGCCGTTGCCCGGAGATGGCGAGTGGCGCGCGCGCCTCCTCGAATACCCCTTCGTTCGGGCGGCGCTGATCCGGGGCTACTACGCGGCTCAGACCGGGACGCGCCTGGGAAACTCCGGGCCTTCGGCCGCGCCTGGGCGCGGAGCGAGCTGAAGGGCGGGATCCATGACGAGGCAGCGCGCGATGCAGAAAGGTTCGGGCTGGAGCCGCCCCGGGCGCCCGAGGGCTTCGGCCTCTGGGCCGGGCATGTCCATGCCGCGCGCGCCTTCCTCGCCGTCGACACCCAGTGGCGCGTCGCGGGCGGCGGGTTCGGCATGGCGGTGATCGGGCTCGACTATACGGCCGTCAGGATCGGGCTCCGCGCCCAGGGTATCCGGCTCGATCCTGACGGCTGGCAGGATCTGCGCCAGATCGAGGCGGGTGCGGTTGAGGCGATGAACGAGGCACGGTCATGACCGCCTTCAACGTCGCACTCGTCCTGACGGCGGACACCAGTGCCGCGCGGCGCGACATCCGGGCGGCCGCCAACGACCTTCAGACGATCGGGCAGTCCGCGAAGACCGCCGGCGCCACCGCGGCGACCGGCCTGAGGGCCGCCGAGGCCGAGGTCCTGCAGCTGCGCCGGGCCTCGGCGGGCGCGACCTCCAATCTCGTCGCCCAGTTCAACGACGTGGGCCAGATGCTGGCGCCCGGGCAGTCGCCGCTTCTGCTCGCAGCCCAGCAGGGCACCCAGATCGCCCAGGCGCTCGGTCCGCTCGGCGCGGGCGGCGCCGTCCGGGCGCTCGGCGGGGCGTTCCTCGGGATGCTGAACCCGGTCAATCTCGCGGTCTTCGGCTCGGCGGCGGCGCTCGGCCTCCTGATGGACGGGCTGCGTGGCATCAAGGGCGAGGCGCAGTCGGTCGAGGACGCGATTGGCGATCTCGAGGCCGCAACGAAGTCCTGGCGCGAGGAAGCGAGCGTCGGGACCGACGACCTGGCGCGGCGGTTCGGCGCGGTAACGCCCGAAATCATCGCGATGCAGCGGCAGATCACCGAGCTTGCCCTTGTCGAGACGCTCCTGAAGGCTGCCGACGCCGCAGCGGCTCTGAGCAGCGAATTCGACAGCATATTCGATCTGACGTCGCGGAGCGGCGACATCGCGGGCCTGCTCGGCGTTGCGAACTCTGTTGTCGTCGACGATCCGGAACTGGGCGCGTTCCGGACGCAAAATCCTCTCGTGTCGCAGTTCGATCAGCAGTTGCAGACGCTGGCGAGCGATGCGGGCATCGAAACCAAGATCGATGCCGTCAAGAGGCTTCAGGATCTTCTGCGCGGCAATGTCGACTTGTACGCCGCCGAGAACACCGAGCAGCGCGCCTTCTATCGGACCGCGCAGGATCTCGAGCGGCAGCTCCGGCTCGTCCAGGCCGCCGAGGCAGGGATCGGATCGGCCCAGCAGGTGGCGAAGGACAAGGCCGAGCAGATGCTCGCCACGCTCAAGGACGAGGCAAACATCCGGCGCCAGGCCGCGCTCTACGGGGAGGACAGCCGGCAGGCGACCGAGGCGCGGGTCGAGGCCGAACGGCGCGCCTTCGAGGCGATGCTCGCCGGGCTCGAGGTCAGCGAGACGCTGAAGGGGAGCCTGCGCGACGCCTGGGACGCGGCGAACGGTATGCAGGGAAGTGCCGCAGATGTTGTGACGGCGCTCCTCGATGCGGCGGGCGCGGGCGATGACATCCAGCGTGCGATCCGCGATGCCTGGGATCTGCTCACCGGAACCGCGGATGCGACCAACATCTGGTCGTCGGCGATGTCGGACGTCGCGGCCGAGGTTCGCGGCATCGGCGCCGCGCTTGCGACCCTCGGGGCGGCCGGCATCGAGAACGCCTCGAAGGAGATCGAGCTTTCCGCGCTGCGTTCCGGAAAATCGGTGTCCGAGGCGAAACGCGCCGCGCAGGAAGACGAGTTCCGCCGCGATGCCGAGATCAATGAAGCGAAGACCAACTATGTGTTCGCCCAGGCCACCCTCAAGGAGCAGCTCGACGGGCTGGAGATCGACCGGCAGCTCGAAGCCGAGCGCCGCATCGCGGCTGAGCGCGATCGCCGCGCGACCCGCGGCTCCTCCGGCGGCGGGGCGGGCGCGGCTCAGACGGCTGGCCCCCAACGGCTCATCGCCACGCTCGAGCGCGAGCTCGATCTCCTGCGCGCGACCGATCCCCTGCAGAAGGAGCTGATCCGCAACCGCGAGGCGATGGCTTCGGCGACGTCGCAGGAGCGCGCCCAGGTCGAGGCTCTCATCGCGGCGAAGCTCCGCGAACAGGAAGCCCAGGACCGGGCCCGGGAGACATGGGAGTTCACCAGGCAGACCGCCTTCGACGCGCTCGAGGCCCTCATCGTCCAGGGCGAAAGCGCCTCGGAGGTCATGTCGAACCTCGCGAAGTCGATCGCCTCGGCATTGCTGCAGTCGGCACTCCTCGGCACCGGGCCGCTTGCCGGCCTCTTCGGCGGGCAGGGCTCCGGGCTCTTCGACATCATCGGCGGGGCGCTCGGCATTCCCGGCGCGGCTGACGGCGGCTTCATGTCGGGGCCGGGCGGCCCGCGCGATGATGCGATCGTCGCCCGGCTTTCGAACGGCGAGTTCGTCGTCAATGCGGCCGCGACCGCCCGTCATCGCCCGCTCCTCGAGGCGATCAACAGCGCGCCGCGCTTCGCCGCGGGCGGCTTCGTCGGCGGTGCCGCCGCCAGTCTGCCCGGTGCCAGCGCCGGCGGACCGATCGTCATCGACCTCAGGCTCACCGACGATCTCGACGCGCGGATCGCTGAGCAGTCCGAAGGGGTGTCGGTCCGGGTTCTGCGCGGCGGGCTCGAGCAATATGACGCGAAGGTCCTGCCGCGGCGGCTGAAGGCGATCAGCGGCGATCCCAGAAGGGTCGGATGACGCTCTCCTTCCCCCTCAGCCTCGCAGCCTTCTGGGATCTCCTGCCGATCTCCACCCTGACCATGGACTGCGCGCCGCAGCTCGAAAGCGCGGGCACCGGCGCCGGCCAGGTCCTGACGCGCGAGCTCGCTCCCGCGCTCTGGCGCGGCACCGTGACGCTCGGCCGCCTCATGCCGGACGAGGCGGCCGAGGCCATGGCGCTGGTCGATCTCGCGCGGCAGTCGGGCGCGAGCTTCCTCATGCATGATCTGACCCGGCCCTACCCGGCGCTCGATCCCGACGGCCTGGTGCTCGGCATGTCCGCCGTTACCGTGCAGGCGATCGGCGCCGACCGCCGCGAACTGCGGCTCACCGGTCTGCCGACGAACTATCCGCTTCGCCGCGGCGATCTCGTCGGCGTCACCTGGGGGGCATCGCCGGTCCGCTACGGGCTCCACCGGATCGTCGTTGCCGCGAGCGCCGATGCGTCGGGCCTGACCGGGTGGAACGAGGTCGCGCCGGCCCTGCCCGTCGCGCTCATCGCCGGCGCGTCGGCCTCGCTTGCCCGTCCGCCGGTCAAGGCGATCGTCGTGCCGGGCTCGGCCCGGGCCGGAACCCTGCGCCGGGGCCTTGTCGAAGGCACGACCTTCGATTTCCTGCAGACGGTGAGGTGAGCGATGCGCACTCTGCCAGCCACCCTTGCCGCCCACCTCGCGACCCGGCCGGACGCGCTGCGTGTCCATACGCTCGTCTGGATCACCGCCAAGGATCGCGCGACGGGCCTGCCCGCGAGCATGGGGCTCTGGAACGGGTTCGATCACCAGCAGTTCGACCTGGGCGGCATCCGCGACTATTACGGCGCCGGCACGATCCTCGGGCTCGACCGGATCACCTACGGCTCGGGCCTCAGCGTCCGCATGCACTCGATCACCCTTGCCGCGATCTCGCCCGAGGTCGAGCAGGCGGTCCGGGGATATGACGCGCGGCTCGCCCCGGTCGAGGTCCATGGCGTCGTCATCGATCCCGTCACGAACACGATCGTCGGCGCGCCCTGGCTCGCGCTCCGCGGCTGGGTCGACGAGGTCGACATCCGCACCCCGGCCACGGGCGGCGAGGGCGGCGTGGAGCTGCGCATCGCCTCGGCCGCGCGCGCGCTGACCCGCAAGCTGGAGCTCAAGCGCAGCGATGCGAGCCATCGTCTCAGATCCGGCGACCGCTTCCGCCGCTATGCCGAGATCTCCGGGTCCGTCTCCACCGCCTGGGGGGAAGCATGATGATGGCCAGGCTTCCGGACTGGCGCGGCCGGCTCTCGGCCTGCATCGACGCATCGCTGCAGCGGCCGTTCGAATGGGGCGTTCACGACTGCGCACTCTTCGCCGCCGACGCGGTTCTGGCGATGACCGGCACGGATGTCGCGGTTGGCTGGCGGGGACGCTATCGCAGTGCGGCCGGGGCGAAGCGCATCCTCCGGAAAACGGGCTACCTCGACCATGTGAGTATGGCGGGGACGCTCCTCGGCGAGATCCCGCCGGCGCTGGCGGTGGTGGGCGACGTGGCGGTCGTCGAAGGGCCCGACGGTCCGGCGCTCGGCGTGGTTCTGGGCGCCACGATCGCCGTGCCCGGCACCGATGGGCTCGGCTTCCTGCCGCGCTCCGAGGCGCTCCGCACCTTCCATGTGCCGTTCGACGGGGAGGCTGCCTGATGCCTCCCGTCGTCGCCGCGCTCACCAGTGTCTTTTCGGCCATCGGCTTCGGACCCGCCGCGAGCGCCTGGCTGGCCGGGTTCGCCGTCAGGAGCGTCTTCGCGATCGGTCTCTCCGCACTCTCCCGCGCGCTCGCTCCGGATATCGAGCGGCCGAAACCGCCCGGCATCACCACCGAAACCACCCAGACCGGCGGCACCGACCCCCAGGCCTTCATCGTCGGCCGTTACGCGACCGGCGGCCAGCTGGTGGCACCGCCGATGACGCATGGAACGGCCGGCGGCACGCCGAACGCCTATCTCACCTATGTCATCGCGGTCTCCGATCTGCCCGGAGTGACGCTGTCGCGGCTCTTCGTTGACGGCGACATCGCGGCGATCGGCACGGTGGCTCATCCGGATTACGGCCTGCCCCTCACGCTCAAGGGCAAGTCGGACGCGGCCTGGGTGAAATGGTACGACGGCACGCAGACGACGGCCGACCCGATGCTGCTCGCAAAATACGCCGCCCATCCGCAGCGGCCTTGGTCGGCCGATATGGTCGCAACCGGGACCGCCTATGCGATCCTCACCTTCCGCTTCGACCGCGAACTCTTCAAGGGCTTTCCGGGCGTCCGCTTCGAGGTGGACGGCATCCGCCTCTACGATCCCCGTCAGGATCCGAGCCTCGGCGGGACGGGAAGCCAGAGCTGGACCAATCCCGCGACCTGGACACGGTCCTACAACCCCGCGGTCATGATCTACAACATCCTGCGCGGCATCGCGCTGCCGGGCGGCGACATCTGGGGCGGCGGCTGGTCCGCGACGGACCTCCCCACGCCGGAATGGTTCGCGGCGATGAACGCCTGCGACGAGCCGATAAGCCTCGCGGCCGGCGGGACCGAACCGCGCTACCGGGCCGGGTTCGAGATCGCCATCGACCGCGAGCCGGCCGAGGTCATCGAGGAGCTGCTGAAGACCTGCGCGGGCCGGATGACCGACATCGGGGGCAAGATGAAGGTCGCGATCGGCGCGCCAGGAGCTCCGGTCAAGACCCTCCTCGATGGCGACATCATCGTCACCGACGAGCAGAGCCATTCGCTCCATCCCTCGCTCGCCCAGACCTACAACGGCGTTCATGCGACCTTCCCGGATCCCGCCTCGCTCTGGGAAAGCCGCGACGCCCCGCCGCGCTACGACGCGGCGGCCGAGGCTGCGGACGGCCGCCGCCTGATCGCCAACGTGCCTTTGCCCGCCTGCCCCTACGCCGGCCAGGTCCAGCGGCTCATGAAGGCCTGGATCAACGAGGAGCGGCGCTTCCACCGCCACCAGCTGGTCCTGCCGCCCGATGCCGCCATTCTCGAGCCCCATGACGTCATCAGCTGGACCAGCGCGCGCAACGGCTATACGGCCAAGCTCTTCGAGGTGGTCGAGATCGCGCACGACCCGGCAAGCCTGCTGCAGGCCGTCGGCCTGCGCGAGGTCGATCCGTCGGACTACGACTGGAACGCGTCGCTCGAACTGCCCTGGGCCGCGCCGGTGCCCGGCTCCGACCTGCCGCCGCCGCAGAGCGTGCCGTCCTTCGCGGTCCTCGGGACGGCGCTCGACGACGCGAGCCTCACGGCGCGGCGCCCGGCGCTCCTCCTGACCTGGAACGGAGCAAACCAGGATGACGTCTCCGCACTCGAATACGAGTTCCGGCGCCTGGGCGGCCCGCAGGTCGTGGGCGGCGTCACGACCAACGTGGCATCGGGAAGCCAGATCGTCACCGCCGGCATCCTGCCCGAGACGACCTACGAGGTTCGCGCCCGCTTCGTCGCGCCCCGGCCGGTCACCTGGACGCCGTGGCTCGTCGCGACGACGCCGGCGACCTATATCTCGCTCTCGGATTTCGGTGACGTCACCCAGATCTTCACCGCCGCCGGCCTGACCGTGCCCAAGCTCGTCTCGGCGCTACCGCCCGCCGGGCCGGAGCGCTTCGTCGGCGAACTGGTGTTCCTGACGACCAATCTCAAGCTCTACCGCTGGGATGGCACGGGCTGGACCGCGTCGGTCGAGACCGCCGACCTCCTCGGCACGATCGGCGCGGACCTGATCGCCAGCGGAGCTGTCGGCGCCAGGGCGATGGCGATCGGCGATTTCTCGAACCTCTGCGAGAACCCGAGCTTCGAACGGGGAACAGGCTGGTCGCTGCCCGCCGGCCAGGGCTGGGCCTACGACCCGGTGCAGCGCCAGACCGGGCTCCGGTCCATGAGGCGGACCTGGGCGGCGGGCTTGGCCGCCGATACGAACATCGCCAACGACCTGGTCTTCAATTGCGCGCCCGGCGATCGGTTCTTCATCTCCGCCTATGTCGCCAAGACGGCCGGCGCGGCCTGTGTGTCGGCCGGGGTTCGTCTCGAATGGCAGGGCGCGAACCGGGCCGCGCTCTCGTCGAGCCCCGTCAGCGCGCTCGACGCCAACATCACCGTCAGCTTCGGGCGGGTTTCCGGGAACGTGACCGCGCCAGCGAACGCCGTCTATGCCGTCCTTCAGCCGTGCATCCTCGGCCACTCGGCTGGAACGGTCTACTGGGACGACATCTTCTGCAACCGCGCCAATGTGGGCCAGCTCCTTGTCGACGGCGAAATCATCACCCAGCACATAGCCGCGGGTGCGGTCAACGCCGACCGGCTGGAGGCGGGCACCATCACGTCCGGCCTCATCGCCGCGGCGGCCGTGAAGGCCGCCAACATGGCCATCGACCAGAACCTGTCGATCGACGCAGTCGGCGCCGGTTTTGCAATGGGGAAGGGCTCGGCCTCCGACTTCAGCGCGGACGGCATCTACATGGGCCGGACGCTGAACCAGGACCTCTCGACCGGCTTCGGTTTCCTGATGGGCTCGACCTCGCCCTCCGGACTGAGCCAGCATGTGCGCGCCACCAAGGACAATGGTGTCGACATCGTCAACGCCGCTTTCGGCATTCTGGCGGCGACCTCGATGGGCGCGACGACCTACACGACCACCCAGACGATCACGATCGCGGTAGGCACGAAGAGCTTATCGCTGGAACTTCTGGCAGGCGCGGGCGGTGGCGGGGTCTATGCGTCGGCGGGCTATACGGCCGCACAGGCCGGCCAGAACACGGTGGTCAAGCTCTATGACGGCGCGACCTATACCGGCATTTCGTGGACGGCCGATGGTGGCGCGGCGGGAGCATCGACCACCGCCACTGGCATTGCCGCAGGCGAAAGCTCGGCCTACGGCATAGGCGGGGCGGTGGGACGCGGGGCGTATACCTCCGGTCGAGAAGACAACTACCGACCGCCGACTAACGGCGGCGCGGGGACTGGCCGCGGCGCGGGCGGTGGCGGCGCGGGCGGCGGCAGTGCCAACCAATCGTCCGGCTATGTCGGAGGTCAGGGCGGCAGGAAAGGCAGCCTGATCACCGTCTCGAACTACAATCTTGCCGCCCTTGGTCTCGCCAATCCGAAGCTGGAGATCACCATCGGCAATGGCGGTGCAGGCGGCATCGAGACCACCAGCAATGGCGGCAATGGCGGTGCCGGATCCGGCGGCCAGGTCAAGGTCACCATGCTCTCGTCGGCCATCCTGCCAGCCGGGGTGGTGACGCTCTACCCGGCAGTGACCAGCCAGTTCTCGAAGGCCGCCAACCAGTCCGGCGACACGATCTTCCCGAACCACGGGCCAGGCCTCTGGATCGTCACCAATGGGACCGACGGCACGTCCCTGAAGATGAACATCCTCCTGAAACCGGGCGCTGCATGGCTCGGCGGCTGGAACTCCAACGTCCTCACCTTCATCACCGATGGCCGACCCAGCGTCTACAGTTCGGACGGCTCGGCGATCACCTACAACTACCTCTTCTATCCGATGCGGGCCTGAGCGATGCGCGTCTATTACGATCAGAACGACACCGTCACTTCGGTCTTCCGGGGCGAGGCGGCCTGGGCTCCGATCCCGGATTATGCCTTCATCGATACCCCTGACCAGGATCTCGGCGAGCTGGGCGGCCTGAAGGTCGTGGGCGGCGCGGTGGTCAGGGCCGATCTCGGCCCGGTCCGAAGGCGGGCGATCACCCGGATCAACGACCTCGCCGGCGACCTGAGGCGGACCTTCATCACCGACCTTCCCGGCCAGGAGATGCTCTATCTGAGGAAGGAGGCGGAGGCCGTCTCCTATGTCGCGCTGAACCCAGAGCCCTCCGATCTGACTGACTATCCGCTGATGGCGTCCGAAGTCGGTCCGGGCCTGACTGCGCCGACCGCGTACCAGCTGGCGCAGATCTGGCTCTACATGAGCGCCCAGTGGAAGGTGGCCGCGGGCCAGATCGAGACTGCCAGGCTCGGGGCGGTCTATGCGGTCGAGGCAGCCGCGAGCGACGCCGCGATCGCCGCGATCGTGGCGGCCTACGAGGGGGCGCTGCCATGATCCACTGGCTGCTGAACCTGTGGCGAACGCCGTCGGCCTTCAAGGGTGCGCCCCGGGCCTATGCGCTGAACCAGCTCGGGCACGGCTATATCCTGGGCGGCGTGCCCGCGGTCCTCTGGGGGCCATCGGCGCTCCCGCCGTTGATCCTCGGCTATCTCGCGATTGTCGAGCTGCCGCAGCTTCTCTTCTGGGGCGGCGAGCTCGCCGACGGGATCGAGGACACCGCCCATGTCGCCACCGTCGCGGTGGCCGTTGCCTACGGCGTCTGGCCGGCACTCGCCGCCCACGCGCTCTTCATCACGGCCGGAACGGTCGCCCGCATGACCACTGGAGGTCAGAATGGACATTGAAATCAAGCGCGGCGAGCAGCTCGTCCTCGATGTGACGCGCACCGATGCGGCCGGGCTGCCGGTGAGCCTGACGGGCATGACGATCACCTCCTCCGTCGCGATCACCGGTTTCTCGCAGGCGCTCGGCGTGGCGGTGACGAACGCGGCGGCAGGGCAGTTCCGCCTGTCCGCGACCGCGGCACAGACCCAGGCCTGGCCGGTGGCCGCGCTCTCCTGCGACGTCAAGTACGACGCCGGCGGCGGCGCGATCCGGCGGTCGAAAACCTTCAAGATCAAGGTCGCCCAGGAGATCACGCCGTGATCCTTCTCGCCGATCATTTCGCGGCGCCATCGCCGCTCGCGCTTGCCGATCATGCGTCAGGATCGGTGACCCTGGCCGTCGGCGACGGGACCATGATCGTGACGATGGCGGCCGCCGCAGCCAATCCGACCTTCGACAGCACCCAGCTCACCTTCGATATCACCTACCACACATTCGACGAGGCAGCCTGATGGCCCAGCAGATCATCAATATCGGCGTGACCGCCAACGACGGCACCGGCGACGGCCTGCGGGCCGGAGCGGGGAAGATCAACGCCAATTTCACCGAGCTTTACGCGAAGTCCAACCAGATCACCGTGACCCAACCGGTCGATCTCGACTGGATGGAAACCCGCATCCTGGCGCTCGATGCCTCGGTCGTGCTCAAGGGTGTGTGGAGCGCGGCGGCCGGCACCTTTCCGGGCGGCGGCACCGCGCAGGCCGGCGAGAGCTGGATCGTCAGCGTCGCGGGCACCGTGGGCGGGGTCGATTTCGCGGTCAACGACCGGATCATCGCGATCCTCGACAATGCCTCGGCCGTGACCTTCGCGGCGAACTGGTTCAAGGCAGATTACAGCGATGTCTACCAGACACCCGCTCAGGTCGTTTCCGCGTACGAGAGCCTTACCCCGCTGCCGAACCAGGCAGAGCTCGACAATGGCACCGGCACCTCGGTCCGCAGATGGACCGTCGCCTGGCTGAAGCAGGCGGTCGGTACATTCGTCAACATGCTCGGAACCACGCTCGCCGCCAAGGCAACGCCGGTCGCGGCCGACAGGGTGCTGATCTACGATAGCGCCGCCTCGTATGGTTCCAGGGTCGCGCCGATGAGTGCCTTCACCTTTGAGGCATTCACGGTCGCGGTCAGCGACGAGGCCACGGCGCTGACCGCGGGGACCGCCAAGATCACCTTCCGCATGCCTTTCGCAATGGTGCTGACGGCGGTCCGGGCCTCGGTCAAGACCGCGCCGACCGGCGCGACGATCATCGTCGATGTCAACGAGGCCAACGTCTCGATCTTCTCGACGGCCCTCTCGATCGATGTGTCTCAGAAAACCTCGGTCACGGCGGCGGTGCCGGCGGTCATTTCCGACGCGAACCTCGCCGACGACGCGGAGATCACCATCGACATCGACCAGGTCGGCTCGACCGTCGCCGGCGCCGGCCTCAAGGTCACGTTCATCGGGTATCGGCCGTGAGCTTCCTCCTGAACCCGTTCCGCTTCACGCCGTCCGTCCAGCCCGCCGACTACATCGTCACGAACGATGCCGAATGGGCGACGGTGTTTGCCCTGAGCGACGCCACGCTCTCGGGCAAGATCGTCGAGGTCTCCGGCGCCAGCTTCACGGTGCGGAGCCTCGGCGGGCGCACCTTTGTGCCCGCGCTCACCCTCCGCTCTGCCAATGCGGCGAGCAAGCTGCCGGGTCTCAGCTACACCGGGAACATTACCGGCCTGCATCTGGTCGGGCTGAACATCCAGGTCACGGGCTGGCCGTCCACGAACCCCTGCATCAACTTCAACCTCTGGGACCTCACCGATTACTGGGAGATCGGCTGCACCTTCCGGCACGGCTACGGCCCCTCGGGCCTCGATTTCGTGACGGACTATGATTACCCCGAATATGGCCGCCCGAACCACACCGGTACCGCGACGACGACCTCGCAGGCCATCGCGGTGACCTGGGCCGACCCCGCGCGCAATTCCGGCTGGATCGAGTTCTGGAACAGCGGCGCGACCGACATCTACGTCAAGGCCGGCACCGATGCCTCGGTTGTGGCGACCGCCGCCGATCTGCTCTGCCCCGCGGGCCAGCGCACCCGTGTCCAGTCCGGAGTCAGCCCGCAGACCGCGGCCTATCTCGCCGTCCTCGCCGCCTCGGGAACACCTGCGTTCAACTTCAAGACCGAGATCGGCCTGCCGACCTATCTCTCCAACTGCTATTCGAGCGGCGGCGGGGCGAGCATCACCAATGGCCGGTTCATCGGAAACACCTATTCCGATCTCTCGAACGGCATCAAGTTCCTGCCCGACCTGCTCGGCAAGACCGTGTTCATGGACAACACGGCGCGGCGCATCTACCAGGATGTCATCTCGAACGGCTGGCCGAAGGGACCAAACGCGGAGCTGCACCTCTACCGCAACCTCTTCTGCCAGCCGTTCAGCCGTGGCGGCATCGACACCGACGGCGACGCCCGCGACCCGCACGGCGACATTTGCCAGATATTCCAGGCCTCCCAGACCGGGCGGGTGTTCTCGGCGGGCAACCGCTCCCTCCGGCAACCGCTGCGGTCAGGGGCGGGCAACCAGGGCGCCCATTACTGGCAGGGCGACGGCGGCATCGGCTACCGGGACAGCTACATCATCAACGATCTGCTGTTTCTGCAGTCGAACAACGGCATCACGATGGGGGGCACGAACGAGTACGGCTACATCTACGGCTGCACCGTCCTGAACCCGGCAGCCCCGGTCGGCACCACAGGCGGGCTGGTCAATGTCGGCATCACCAACAATGCCAACTCCTTCCTCGGCGACTGCATCATCAACCGGATCGGCACCGGCAGCGAGCGGCTCGGCAAGAGCGGCAACCACCTGCTGAACGGTGGCGCGATCACCGATCGCTTCCCGAACTTCGCCAATCTGTTCACGGCAACCGACAGGGCCGGTCTCGAGGCAGCCCTGACAGAAACGGGTGCCGCGGCCGGCAAGGGCGCAGTCGCGACACGCGGCGTCATCGACTGGACCACGACCGACCCGGACCAGGTCATCAAGTGGGCGCTCTTGCCGCCGGGTCTCGCCTTCTCCGCCAGGCTGGATCAGCCGGTGTCGTCGGTTGTCGCCACCGGCATCCGCAAGATCATGGGCGGGCCGACGACGATGGCGATCTCCGTGGCGGCCGGGACCGAATATCAGGTCACGTCCGATCTCGCCGGCACCGCCGTGGTTACCGCCTGGACCTCGGCACCGGGCACCGTGGCGCGGGGGAACTTCCTGCAACTCCGGGGAACGACCTCCGCCTCCTACTCGACCCAGACCACGCTTTCCGCGACGCTCAACGGGTTCATTGAAACCGTGGGCCTGACGACGCAGGAAGACCCCGCCCTGATGTTCACCACGTCATCGTCTGGCCCTGGCTTCGCCGATCCGGCCACGACCTCGACTGGCGGGCTCACCAGCATGACCGTCAAGGCCCGGGTGCGCCCAACCAGCCTCGCGGCGACCTCGACTGTCTGGTCGGTCCACAACGGCCCCGTCTTCATCGGGGAAATCATGACCTCCGGTGCGCTGCGCGTCACCGTGCGCGACGGCACCGGGACGCAGATCGCGCAGGTCTCGACGGCGACCGGCACGATCGTCGCCAACCAGTGGGCCACCATCGTCGCCGCGGTCGATCTCCCGAACCTGACGCTGCGGGTCTGGATCGACGGGGCGCTGAAGATCGATGTTGCGCTCGCCGCCAACAACGGCGTCCTGGGGGCGTCGAAGAAGCTCTACTTCCTGCGCACCGGCACCGGCACCAACCGCTTCATCGGCAATATCATGCGGCTGATCGCCTGGACGAACGTGGTCACGGCGGACGGCAGCGATCCGGCCAGCGCACCTTATGTGACGATCATCGGCCCGGCGGCGGTGGCAAACGCTCACGCCTGGAAGGTCGATGCGGCTGCAACGTGAGAACGGCATCATGAGGAGCCGTTGAAAGATAGGACCGGCGTGGGTCGCCCCGCTCAGGGGGCTAGCAGCCTGAGCCTTCAACTTCCGGTAGCACGGCCATGCCGCTGTGGTATTGTGAAAAATTTTCAGTGCCAAAGCTGGCGTACCATTGTGCCAAAGCTGGCGTGCCGCAACAGACAGAGAGGTGTAGGGAGCGCGTGATGCGGCGCCCCGAAAGAGCAGCGTCCGACTCGGACGAACTCGGACGCTCCGAAATCGCCGAATCCGTAAGACGCTGACTTTCCTTGAGAAAGTGGTGAGCCCGACAGGATTCGAACCTGTGACCCACTGATTAAAAGTCAGTTGCTCTACCAACTGAGCTACGGGCCCATCCGGGCCGCGTCTTATGAGGGCGGGCCGGATGGGTCAAGCGGAAAAGGGCTGGCGGCGGCAAGGCTGGCAGAAAGCGCAGGGCGGGGGTATATGCCCAGCATGAAGGACGCGCCCCGGATCGCGCCCCTCCCGTTCATGAAGATGCACGGCGCGGGCAATCACTTCGTGGTCATCGACTCGCGGGGGCGGTCGCCCGTGGCCACCGCCCGGCTCGCCCGCGCGCTGGGCGATCCCCATACCGGCGTCGGCTTCGACCAGCTGGCCGAGATCCGCGACGGCGAGGGCGCGGACATCGGCCTCGACTTCTGGAACCCTGACGGCGGCCGCGCCGGGGCCTGCGGAAACGCGACGCGCTGCGTCGCGCACCATGTGATGGCGGAGAGTGGCAGCGACCGCCTGACGGTCCGCACCGCCCGGGGGGTGCTCGTGGCCGAGCGCCTGCCCGATGGCCGGGTCACCGTGAACATGGGTGCCCCGCTTCTCGACTGGGCCGGCATCCCGCTTGCCCGCGACCTCGACACGCTGCACCTGCCGCTTGCGGGCGATCCGGCCGGCGTCGGCATGGGCAACCCCCACGCCGTCCACTTCGTGCCCGACGCCGAAGCGGTGGACCTGCCCGCGCTCGGTCCGAAGGTCGAGCGCGACCCCCTCTTCCCCGAACGCACCAATGTCGAGTTCGCGTCCGTCATCGCCCCCGACCGACTGCGCCTGCGGGTCTGGGAACGCGGCACCGGCATCACGCTCGCCTGCGGGTCGGGCGCCTGCGCCACCGCCGTCGCCGCGCACCGGAGGGGGCTGACGGGGCGGAAGGTCACGATCGACGTCGACGGAGGCACGCTGGAGGCCGACTGGCGCGAGGACGGGGTCTGGCTCACCGGGCCGGTGGCCCGCGTCTTCGACGGGGCGCTGTCGCCCGGCTTCCTCGCGCTTCACGCATGAGCGCGCCCGCGAAACCGCTGACGGCGCCGGTCTTCTCGACCCACGGCTGCCGCCTCAACGCCTGCGAGACCGAGGCGATGAAGGAGCTTGCCGCAGCGGCGGGCCTTGCGAACGCCGTCATCGTCAACACCTGCGCCGTCACGGCCGAGGCCGTCCGCAAGGCCAGGCAGGACATCCGCCGCCTGGCGCGCGACAATCCCGGCGCGCCCGTGATCGTCACCGGCTGCGCCGCCCAGACCGAGCCCGGGACCTTCGCCGCGATGCCCGAAGTCGCGCGCGTCGTCGGCAACCACGAGAAGATGCAAGCCGCCACCTGGCAGGGCCTCGCCGCGCCGGACCTGATCGGCGAAACCGAAAAGGTCATGGTGGACGACATCCTTTCGGTCCGCGAGACCGCCGGCCACCTGATCGACGGCTTCGGCCGCCACCGGGCCTATGTGCAGGTCCAGAACGGCTGCGACCACCGCTGCACCTTCTGCATCATCCCCTATGGCCGGGGGAATTCCCGATCGGTTCCGGCGGGGGTGGTGGTCGAGCAGATCAGGCGGCTGGTGGACAGGGGTTTTCTCGAAGTCGTCCTGACGGGGGTCGATCTCACGTCCTGGGGGGCCGACCTGCCGGGTGCGCCGCGTCTCGGCGACCTCGTCATGCGCATCCTACGTCTGGTGCCGGACCTGCCGCGCCTGCGGATCAGCTCGATCGATTCGATCGAGGCGGACGCGAACCTGATGCAGGCCATCGCGACCGAGCCGCGCCTGATGCCGCACCTGCATCTCAGCCTGCAGCACGGCGACGACCTGATCCTGAAGCGGATGAAGCGCCGCCACCTGCGGGACGATGCCATCCGCTTCTGCGACGAGGCGCGGCGGCTCAGGCCGGACATCGTCTTCGGCGCCGACCTGATCGCCGGGTTCCCGACCGAGACCGAGGCAATGTTCGAGAACTCGGTGAGGCTCGTTCGGGACTGTCGCCTGACCTTCCTCCATGTCTTTCCCTATTCCCCCCGCAAGGGCACCCCGGCCGCCCGCATGCCGCAGGTTCCGGGACCGGCGATCCGGCAACGGGCCCAGCGGCTGCGGGCCGAGGGCGAGGCGGGGCTTGCGCGCCATCTTGCGTCGCAGATCGGCGCAAGCCACCGCATCCTGACCGAGAGCCCGCGGATGGGGAGGACGGAGGGGTTCACAGAGGTGACGTTCGGGACAGGCCAGCCCGAGGGGCGGATCGTCACGGCGACGATCACCGGGCATGACGGCGCAAGGCTGTCGGCCTGAGCATCCTTGTTCCGGTTGAGCAATCCGTTCGTGACACCGGCCATCCCGGCCGGGTATGTGACCCCATGCACCCCAATCCCGCCTATCGGCAGGCCAGCGCCGACCAGAACCTCGCCCTCGCCCGCGACCGGGGCTTCGGCATCCTCGCGGTGAACGGACCCGACGGCCCGTTCGCCGCGCACGTGCCCTTCGTGCTGTCGCCGGAGGACGGGTATCTCGAACTCCACCTCGTCCGGTCGAACCCCGTGGCCCGCGCGCTGGAAACGCCCCGGCCCGCGCTTCTGGCCGTCTCGGGCCCCGACGCCTACATCTCGCCCGACTGGTACGCGACCGAGCACCAGGTCCCGACCTGGAATTACGTCGCCGTCCACCTGCGCGGCACGCTCCGCCTCTGCCCCCATGACGAGATGCGCGAACATCTCGACCGGCTTTCGGCGGAATTCGAGAACCGCCTTTTTCCCAAGACCCCCTGGCTCACCGCCAAGATGCCCGGCGAGACGCTCGACCGGATGATGCGCCAGATCGTTCCCGCCCGGATGGACATCACCAGCATCGACGGGACGTGGAAGCTCAACCAGAACAAGACCGAGGCCGCGCGCCTTTCGGCCGCCGGGCACGTCGCCCGCTCGACCGTCGGCGCGCGGCCGGAAGCGGTTGCGGACATGATGCGCCATCCGCCATCCTGAGGGGGCAATCCCGGCAGGAGACTCAGGCCATGCGCCTCTACCACTCGCCCACCTCGCCCTTCGTCCGCAAGGTCATGGTCCTGCTGATCGAGACAGGGCAGGCCGACGCCGTCACCATCGTTCCCTCGGCCGGCAACCCGCTCGACCCCGGCACGATGCCCGTCGGGTTGAACCCGCTGGGCAAGATACCCTGTCTCGAGCTTGACGACGGCTCGGTGCTCTACGACAGCCGGGTCATCTGCCGCTACCTCGACGACCGGGCGGGGGGCATGTTCTACCCCGCGGCCCCGGCGCTCTGGCAGACGCTGACGCTCGAGGCGACGGCGGACGGGATGCTCGATGCGGCCGTTCTTGCCCGCTACGAAACCCATGTCCGCCCCGCCGCCAGCCAGTCGCCCGAATGGGGCGAGGCGCAGTGGGCCAAGGTCGAGCGCGCGCTCGACGTGCTGGAAAACCGCTGGGAGGCGCACCTGAACGGCGCCCTCGACATGGGGCAGCTCGCGGTCGCCTGTGCGCTCGGCTACCTCGATTTTCGCTTCGGGCACCGCGAATGGCGCGCCGGGCGGCCCGCGCTGGGCCACTGGTTCGCCGGGATGAGCGCCAGGCCGAGCATCGCCGCGACCGTTCCGGCAGGCTGAGCCGCGAGATGTCGCCGGACTTTCCAGCGGTTGCGACACCATGGCCACGCCAAATGGGTCAAACCGCGCTGGACGGCCCCGGCTTTGACGGCTAAATACCGCCCGGAAGATCCGGCCGCGCCCGCGCGGCCCGGCTTTCGGAACGCCGGCAGCGCGCTGCCGGCAGCAAGGGGGGAACACGACATGTCCCATGCAGACGAACCCGCGGCCAGCCGCCGCGACTTTCTCTACTATGCCACGGCCGGCGCCGGAGCCGTCGCCGGCGGCGCCGCCGTCTGGACGCTCGTGAACCAGATGAACCCGACCGCCGACGTGCTCGCCATGTCCTCGATCTTCGTCGATGTGAGTGAGGTCACGACCGGCACGCAGCTCACCGTCAAGTGGCGCGGCAAGCCGGTCTTCATCCGCCGCCGCACACAGGACGAGATCGACGCCGGCCGCAACGTCCCGCTCTCCGATCTTGTCGATCAGGGCGCCGAAAACCAGAACCTTGCCGACGCCGAGGCGGCCGCGACCGACCAGAACCGCACGCTCGACGCGGCGGGCGAGTGGCTGGTGATGGTCGGCGTCTGCACCCACCTGGGCTGCGTGCCGCTGGGCAACCGCGCGGGCGATTTCGGCGGCTGGTTCTGCCCGTGCCACGGGTCGCACTACGACACCGCCGGCCGCATCCGCAAGGGGCCCGCGCCGCGCAACCTCCTGGTGCCGATGGCCCAGTTCACCGACCAAACCACGCTGAAACTCGGCTGAAGGGACAAGACCGATGGCTGGTATCCCGCACGATCACTACGAACCCCGCACGAAGGGCGAGAAGTGGCTTCACAGCCGCCTTCCGATCGTCAGCCTGCTCTATGACACGCTGATGATTCCCACGCCCAAGAACCTCAACTGGATGTGGATCTGGGGTATCGTCCTGACCTTCTGCCTGGCCCTGCAGATCGTCACCGGCATCGTGCTCGTGATGCACTACACGCCGAACGTGAACCTCGCCTTCGCCTCGGTCGAGCACATCATGCGGAACGTGAACGGCGGCTGGCTCATCCGCTACCTCCACATGAACGGCGCGTCGCTGTTCTTCCTCGCGGTGTACCTGCACATCTTCCGCGGGCTCTACTACGGCAGCTACAAGTCGCCGCGCGAGGTCACCTGGATCATCGGGATGCTGATCTACCTCGCCATGATGGCGACCGCGTTCATGGGCTACGTCCTGCCCTGGGGGCAGATGTCGTTCTGGGGCGCCACGGTCATCACCGGCCTGTTCGGGGCCATTCCGGGTGTCGGAGAGACGATCCAGACCTGGCTTCTGGGCGGCCCCGCGGTGGACAATCCCACGCTGACCCGGTTCTTCTCGCTGCACTACCTGCTGCCCTTCGTGATCGCGGGCCTTGTCGTGGTGCACATCTGGGCGTTCCACACGACCGGCAACAACAACCCGACCGGCGTCGAAGTGCGCCGGACCTCGAAGGCCGAGGCCGCGAAGGATACGGTGCCGTTCTGGCCCTACTTCGTCATCAAGGACCTCTTTGCGCTTGCGGTGATCCTTGCGGTCTTCTTCGCCGTGGTCGGGTTCATGCCCAACTACCTCGGAGCGCCCGACAACTACATCGAGGCGAATCCGCTGGTGACGCCTGCCGAGATCGTGCCGGAATGGTACTTCCTGCCCTTCTACGCGATCCTGCGCGCCTTCACCGGTGACGTCTGGGTGGTTCAGCTCGTCCGGTTCCTCACCTTCGGCATCGTGGACGCGAAGTTCTTCGGCGTGCTTGCGATGTTCGGTGCAATCCTCGCCCTCGCGCTTGTGCCGTGGCTCGACACCTCGGCGGTCCGCTCGGGGCGCTACCGTCCGCTGTTCAAGTGGTGGTTCTGGCTGCTGGCGATCGACTTCGTCGTCCTGATGTGGGTCGGCGCGCGGCCGGCCGAGGGCATTTACACCTGGATCGCGCTCATTGCGGCCAGCTACTGGTTCCTGTTCTTCCTGGTGATCCTGCCGCTCCTCGGCGTCATCGAGAAGCCGCTGCCGCAGCCTGCGACGATCGAAGAGGACTTCGACGCGCACTACGATCCCCAGACGGGCGGCGCCAAGACCGTCGCGGCCGAATGAGAAGGGAACGGGACATGATCAGACACATCGCACTTGCCGCCGCCTCGGCACTTGCCCTTTCCACCGGCGCGGCTCTGGCGCAGGCCAAGGTCGAGGTTCCGGACACGGCCTTCAGCTTCGAGGGGCCGTTCGGCAAGTTCGACCAGTTGCAGTTGCAGCGCGGGCTTCAGGTCTACACCCAGGTCTGCGCCGCCTGTCACGGCATGCGTTATGTCCCGATCCGCTCGCTTGCCGAAGCGGGCGGGCCTTCGCTGCCCGAGGATCAGGTCCGCGCCTATGCGGCCGCCTTCCCGGTCAACGACGAGGCCTCCAACCCGCAGCTCATCACCCCCGAGACCGGGCAGTACAGAGCGCTCGAGATCTCTGACAACTTCCCGCGCAACACTGCGGCAGGGGCCCCTGACCTGAGCGTGATGGCAAAGGCGCGCGCCGCCTTCCACGGCCCGTACGGACTGGGGATCAACCAGCTCTTCAAGGGCATCGGCGGACCCGAATACATCCACGCGATCCTGACCGGCTACGCCGAGGCTCCGGCCTGCGCCACGGGCAACGAGGCCGGCTACTACAACATGTATTTCGGCAATGGCAGCATCCCGGACAGCTGCAAGGACGCGGAAGGGCGCCCGACGATCAAGGGCAGCTGGATCGCCATGCCGCCTCCGCTCGCCGACGACCAGGTCACCTATGCGGACGGAACGCCGGCCACGCTCGACCAGATGTCGATGGACGTGTCGGCCTTCCTCACCTGGGCCGCGGAACCGAAGATGATGGAGCGCAAGCGCACCGGCTTTGTCGCCGTGGTGTTCCTGGCGATCCTGTCGGTGCTTCTCTACCTCACCAACAAGCGGATCTGGGCGGCCGTGAAGGGCAGGAAGCAGGCCGCCTGAACCCGCCCGCCCGCGGGTCCGGACCCGGACCTGCCCGATCGCTCCCCTGCCCCCGGCCTGGGGCAGGGTGGTGAGGTGACGCCGGGGGACCCCACGGGGGGACCCATGGGCGCGCCACTGTCGGGGCCGCTACACCATCCAGACCCGGGCATAGGGCGGCAGCGCGATGTTGCCGTCGTAGAGGGCCACCGGCGACTCGGACAGCTCATCCCGGAACGACCGCGCCCCCAGTGCCCGCACCCGCCCTGCCGGCAGGTGCCGCCAGCCTTCCGAGAAGTTGTAGAGCCCGACGATCGTGCCGGCCGGGGCCTGCCGGACGATGGACAGGATGGCGGTATCGCCGGTATCCGCCACCACGGTCGGCACGGCGGCGTGCAGGCCCGGAAGCGCGCGGCGGCGCGACAGGATGTGACGGGTGCCACGGAACACGCGGGCCGCCGGCGTTTCGGCCGTCGCGCGCCCCTCGGTCCGCGCCCAGTCCATGCGGGGCCGGTGCACCCAGCGGCTGTCATGCGCATGGCCGGGCACGTTGCGGTAGCCCCAGTCGTTCGAGAGCGCGATCTCGTCGCCCATGTAGATGAGCGGGATGCCCCCGAACCCGGCGATCAGCGCATGCCCCATCAGGATGCGCTGCACCGCCGCCTCGATCCCGGCCGCATCGCCCGCGGCTTCGGCCTTTTCTAGGCCCGCAAGCGAGGCAAAGCTGCCCGAGATGCGCCTGTCGCCCGTTGCCGGGTTCGCCTGGAAGAGCGCGCCCCTGGCGAAGGATCCGGGGAACGAGCCCTCGTAGAAGTCCGACAGGAACGCGCGGTGGGCGTGGCCGCCGATCCCCAGCGCGGCCGTATCCTCGTCCGTCACCGCCCAGCCGATGTCGTCGTGGCAGCGGATGTAGGTGGCGTAGGTCGCGTTCGTCAGGACCGGGGGAAAGTGCGTCGCCAGCACATGGGTCATGAGCCGCGTGTCGCGGGTGGCGAGCGCGGACCAGAACTGGACCATGAGCGAGTTGTGGTAGGCGAGGTTCCCCTCGCGTCCGTCGTGCTCGCCGCGGCCGAGGTAGGGCAGCATCTCGGCGGGCGCGACGATCGCCTCTTCCAGATGGATCACGGCGGGGCAGGCGATGCGGCAGGCGGCGCGGAGCGCCCTCAGCAGCATGTGCACCTCGGGCTCGGACTGGCAGCGTGTGCCCATCCGCTTCCACATGAAGGCGACGGCGTCGAGCCTGAGCACGTCCACGCCCTTGTTGGCGAGGAAGAGCATCACCTCCACGATTTCGAGGAAGACTTGCGGGTTCGCCCAGTTCAGATCCCACTGGTGTTCGTTGAAGGTGGTCCAGACCCATTTCCCCGCCGGGCCGATGTCGGGGTAGAAGGTGAAGTTGCCGGGCGCGCTGTCGGGGAAGACCTCGACCAGCGTCCGTTCGTAGGCCTTCGGCAGCGTGTCGTCGTCGAACATCAGGTACATGTCCTGATGCCGGGCCGACCCCTTCCGCGCCTTCTTTGCCCAGGCGTGTTCCCTGGCGGTATGGTTCAGGACGAGGTCCACGCAGAGCGACATCCCCCGCGACCGGAGCGCCTCCGACAGGGCTTCAAAGTCCGCCATCGTCCCGTAGGCCGGGTTGATCGCGCGGTAGTCCATCACCGAATAGCCGCCGTCACTGTCGCCGGGGCGGGGCTTCAGGCAGGGCATCAGGTGGACATAGGTGATGCCGAGATCGGCGAGGTAGTCGAGCCGGTCGAGCACGCCCCTCAGGTTTCCGGCGAAGCGGTCGATGTAGAAGACATAACCCGCCATGCCGGGGCGCTGGAACCAGTCGGGCTCGAGGTCGCGGGCCAGGTCGAGGCGCTTCAGGTCTGCCGGCCGCGCCGTCCAGGCGGCTTCGAGCGCCCGGGTCAGCTTGCGGCGGAACGCCGTGTAGTCCGGGTGCGCCCCGTAGAGCCGGTCGAGCATGCCCCAGAGGTCGTCCCGGCTTCGCGCCATGCGGAGGCCGAAGATCTCGCGGTCAAAGGGCGACAGGGCGTCGTCTGGCATCGGATCCCCCGGTTTCGGGCAATTTACGGTGCTCAAAGCGCTTTGGGAAGGGAAATGGCCGCGCCTGCCCGAATGGACAGATGACTGTCCGGGGCGCGCCACGGACACGGACCGGCAGTGAAGCGGACGGCCTCCTGGCCGGGCGCTGCGGATCCGGGCAACCGGCATGGCCGACCCTCCAGTGGAGGGCCGCCCTTTCATGCCGGTTTGCGCACCAGACCCTCCGCCACCACCAGCCGCGTCCGGTGCCGGATCCCCGGCAGGATCGCCATCAGGCTCGTGCGCGCCAGTGCCACGCAGCCCGCCGTCGCCGCCCCCGGCCTCCGCCAGATGTGCACGAAGATCGCCGAGCCCCGCCCCGCCTTCGCCTCGGGCCAGTTCCAGTCCGTCACCAGCACCACGTCGTACATCGCGTCCGCCCGCCACAGCCGCTCGTGCGAGGTCCCGAACGGCGCCCGCGCCATCAGGTTGTAGTCCTCGCTCTCCGGGTCGTCGCACCAGAGGTCCCGCGGCCGGATCGGCACCGCCCAGCCGGGCACCTCCGCCCGCACCACCCGGTCGGGCCGGTAGAGGCACCCGACGATTCCATGCACCCCCGCCGGCGTGCACCCGTCGCCCTCGCGCTTCCGCTCTCCCGGGACGATCCCGCCGCGCCCGACGGTGCAGGGCCAGATCCGTCCCTGAAACCGCAGCCCCATCGGCGTGACCACCAGGTCGTCCGGCGTCACAGGATATGCCCCGACTTCGCGGCCTTGGTGTCGAGGTACCCCGAGTTCCAGTGCGTCCGCCCGACCCTGAGCGGCACCCGCTCGACCACCTCGATCCCGCAGCCTTCCAGCATCCTGACCTTCGCCGGATTGTTCGTCAGGAGCCGCACCTGCGAGAAGCCCATCTGCTTCAGAATTGCCGCCCCGATGCGGAAATCGCGCTCGTCGTCCTCGAATCCCAGCCGATGATTCGCCTCGACGGTGTCGAAGCCCTGGTCCTGCAGCGAATAGGCCCGCATCTTGTTGGCAAGGCCGATCCCCCGCCCCTCCTGGTTGAGGTAGAGGAGCACGCCCGCCCCTTCCTCGCCCATCTGGTGCAGCGCCGCGCGAAGCTGAGGCCCGCAGTCGCACTTGAGCGACCCGAGGAGATCGCCCGTGAAACACGCCGAATGCAGCCGCGCCAGCACCGGCCGGTCGCGCGGCGGGCTTCCGACCTCGATCGCGTAATGCTCCTCGCCGCCGTCCTCGGGCCGGAAGACATGGAGCCGCCCGGCCTCGGCCGCCTCCATCGGCACCCGCGCCGAGACGACCGGGTGCAGCACCGCCGCAGCCGACAGCGCGGGCGCGGCCTCGTCCATGTCGATGACCGTCAGCCCCTGTTCGCGGGCGAGCGCCGCCGCCGCCGGATGCGACAGGACCAGCGCCGCGGGCAGCAGCCGCGCCGACTTCGCAAGCCGGATCGCCGCGCGGTGCAGCGCCGCCGACCCCCCGCGCTCGGTCAGGAACGGCCCCTTCATGGGCGAGGACAGATCGTCCGCCGGGTCCGCCACCGACCGCACCCAGGCCGCATCGGCATCCGCCGGCACCGCGATCCGCGCCACGTCGCCGTCATAGGCGCGCGCCTTCAGCGTCTCGGCCCGCCGGGCGGTGACGGCGAGCGTCAGCGGTCCCATCACGCGAAGCGCGGCGAGCCGGCCGGGCGAGACCGTCTCGGCGGCCACCGCCACAGCGGCGGAATCGTCCGCGACAAGCGCGACGGGAACGCCCATCCGCAGGTCCGCACGGGCGCGGTTCAGCCGTTCGACGATGTCCGGACCAAAGGGCAAGACCAGCTCCACGTAACATTCCTTGCGCGAACCTAGCGTTTCCGGGCCGGAATTGAAACAAAGCGGCCCGATCCGACACGACGCTGTGAGGGATTTGCCGCGGGACTTGAGACCTGCGGCCCGTCGCGCCATCTCTCGGCAAAGTGATGGCGGGAAAGCGGCCATGGCAAACCTGAAGAAGATCCTTCTCGTGGACGACGACGCCGACCTGCGCGAGGCGCTGGCCGAGCAGCTTGTCTCGACCGAGGATTTCGACGTGTTCGAGGCCGCGGACGGCCATGAGACGGTCGAGAAGGTCAAGCAGGCGATCTACGATCTCGTGATCCTCGACGTGGGCCTGCCGGACACCGACGGGCGCGAACTCTGCCGCAGGCTGCGCAAGATGAACGTCAAGTGCCCCGTCCTGATGCTGACCGGGCACGACAGCGATGCCGACACGATCCTCGGCCTCGACGCGGGCGCGAACGACTACGTGACCAAGCCCTTCAAGTTCCCGGTGCTGCTCGCCCGGATCCGCGCCCAGCTTCGCACCCACGAACAGTCCGAAGACGCGATCTTCCAGCTCGGGCCCTACACGTTCAAGCCGGCGATGAAGATGCTGATCGACGCGCGCGACCGGAAGATCCGCCTGACCGAGAAGGAAACGAACATCCTGAAGTTCCTGTACCGCGCGACCGAAGGCGTGGTGGCGCGGGATGTGCTGCTCCACGAGGTCTGGGGCTACAATGCGGGCGTGACCACGCACACATTGGAAACACATATTTACCGGTTGCGTCAGAAAATAGAACCGGATCCGTCGAACGCTCGCCTTCTTGTCACCGAATCAGGCGGGTACAGACTGGTGGCGTGATCTGGTACGAGTGCTCTGGCGTAACCAGTGGGAATCCCCTGGCCACAACGGGGTCATGTTGTGGCATCCTCCCTGTCGGACTGGCCCGGGGCTTGCCCCGGGCCTTTTTTCTCGCACTTGCCCCGGCAGGCTCAGGGCGGCCGCGGGCAGGGCCGGCCCGGGTCAGTTGACCGGGGTGACCGTCGCCTCGGGCATCGCCGCCTCGCTCAGGAACGGGTAGGCGAGCGCCGCGATCATCTTCTGCTGCGGGCCGTCGATCCGCATGAAATACCACTTCCCGCCTTCGTTCAGGGCAAGGAGCGGCTGTTCGTTCCGCGTCTTCGTGCCCTTCACCACCGCCGTGAAGGCGGTCGGGACGGTGACCCAGGTTATCGGCGTCCCGTCCGCCATGGTCACGTCCGTCGCATCGAGCGACGTCCCGTCGTACGTCAGTTCGCTGAAGGACGAGTCCTTCATCATCTCGGCCGTCTGCTTCTGGAGCGTCGCGTTGAGGTTCTTGGCCTCGATCCCTGCGGTGCCCGCGAAGACGTTCAGCACACGCGGCGGGATCGCGGCGACGACGCCCTCGGCATTCTTCGACCCGATGGCCGACAGGTACCGGCCGACCGAGCGGTCGAGCGTCTCCGTTTCGTCGGCGGTGAGCGGACGCGCCGCAACCGGCAGCGCGGCACCGAAGACCATCGCGGCGATCAGGGCGGCGAACTGGAACGGGCGGAACGGCATGGTCGGTCGACTCCGGTCTGGACGCGGCCCTCGTGCGGGCGGCGCCCTCTCCTGCCACGCGCCCGGGCGCCGCTCAAGTCACAAATCCGCTCCGGCCGGCCGGTTGCGGCGGCGCCCTGCCGCGACTAGTTTCGTCCGGCCCGTTTCCGAGGACCGGTTCCCATGCCTTTCACCATCGCCACCTGGAACATCAACTCGGTCCGCCTGCGCGAAGGTCTGGTGGCGAGGCTTCTGTCCGACGAAGCGCCCGACATCCTCTGCCTTCAGGAATGCAAGTCCCCCGTCGAGAAGATCCCGACCGGGATCTTCCACGGCCTCGGCTATCGCTGGATCGTGGCGCGCGGCCAGAAGGGCTACAACGGCGTGGCGATCGTCTCGAAGCTTCCCATCGAGGACGCGGGAACCGAGGACTTCGCCCGGCTCGGCCACGCCCGCCACGTCGCGGCGCGGCTCGGGAACGGCATCGTCATCCACAACTGCTACGTCCCCGCCGGGGGCGACATCCCGGACCGCGAGCAGAACGTGAAGTTCGGCCAGAAGCTCGACTTCGTCGCCGCCATGCGGGACTGGGCCCACCGCCACCGCCCGGAAAAGGCGATCCTCGTCGGCGACCTCAACATCGCGCCCCGCGAGGACGACGTCTGGTCCCACAGGCAGCTCCTGAAGATCGTCAGCCACACGCCGATCGAGGTCGAGCATTTCGGTCAGGCGCAGGAGGCCGGCAAATGGGTCGATGTCACCCGCCGGGACATCCCCTCGGGCCGTCTCTACTCCTGGTGGTCCTACCGCGCCCCGGACTGGGACGCTGCCGACAAGGGCCGCCGCCTCGACCATGTCTGGGCCACCCCAGACATCGCCAGCGCCGCCCACGGCAGCCGCATCCTCCGCGCCGCCCGCGGCTGGGACCAGCCGAGCGACCACGTTCCGGTCTTCGCGACCTTCGACCTCTGACGCCGCTTGAAACCGGACGTGACGCCCGCCATATGCCGTGGTAGGATGCGGCAAATGGCGGAGACACCCGATGGCACGCCCCGAGCGCAAGGCATTCACCTACGCCGACCTCGCCCGCGGCATTCCCGCGCGGACGGTCCGCGACCTCCAGCGCGAAAAGCTCCTCTCGGCGGCGGATGCGGCCATGATCATCCCGCCCCGCACACTCGAACGCCGCCTGAGCGCGAACGGAAACCTGAAGATCGAAGAGGCCGACGCGCTGGCGAGGCTGATGCGCGTGGTCGCGCATGCACGCGACACCTTCGAGAGGAACGATATCGCCGACGAGTGGCTGCGGTCCCCGAACCCCGCTCTCGGCAATCGAATCCCGATGGAGATGGCGCGTACGGACACCGGCGCGCGTGAGGTCGAGGCGGTTCTGACCCGGATCGAATACGGCGTCTACAGTTGAACCGCCGGGTCTGGCGCCTCTCCAAGACCCGCTTCGCGCCGGGATTGGACGGCGAGGGGGCGCGTCTGGCGGGGGGGCGATGGAACGGTCCCGGGCAGGCCCTCGTATATTGTTCGGCGAACCTGTCGCTCGCGGTCCTCGAGACGCTTGTCCACATGGCGCCGGCGATGCGACGGCCCGGTGTCTTTCCCGAACTCGCAAAGGTCGCGCTCGATATCCCGGACGACATCGAAGCCGAACAATGGCGCGGCCACGCGGCGCCCGGCGACTTCCCGGACGAAAGGGAGACCCGCGCCTTCGGCGACCGCTGGCTGGCCGAGGGGCGCACGGCCGCGCTCTCCGTCCCCTCCGCAATCATCCCGGAGGAATCGAACGTCCTCCTCAACCCCCGCCATCCCGACTTCGCCCGCGTCAGCGTCGCCTTCCAGGCCCCCTTCCGCTTCGACGACCGCCTCGCCGCCCGCTGACCCGGCCTTGGGCCCCCTCCGCACCTTGCACACCCGCCCCCTTTGCTCCATCTAAGGCACGACCCCGCCCTCCACGGTGAAAGGGAGCATCCCCATGCTCGAACTCGGCACGAAACCCGCCCCGAACGGCGTCCCCGCAGGTGACATCATCAAGGATTCGACCGAAGCGACCTTCATGGCCGACGTCATCGAAGCCAGCCGCGAGGTTCCGGTCATCGT
Organism: Pseudomonadota bacterium; assembly: GCA_049323795.1. Taxonomy (GTDB): domain Bacteria; phylum Pseudomonadota; class Alphaproteobacteria; order Rhodobacterales; family Rhodobacteraceae; genus JAOADN01. Next base: position 9,495 of record JBMOOH010000042.1, on the reverse strand, counting down.
CGACTTCTGGGCGACGTGGTGCGGCCCCTGCAAGACGCTCGGCCCGATCATCGAACAGGCGGTGACGGCGGCCAGGGGCAAGGTCCGGCTCGTGAAGGTCGATGTCGACCAGAACCAGCGCATCGCGGCGCAGCTCCGTATCCAGTCGATCCCCACCGTCTATGCCTTCTGGCAGGGCCAGCCGGTCGACGGCTTCCAGGGCGCTCTCCCGGCGTCCGAGGTGAAGGCCTTCGTCGACAAGCTCTCGGCGCTCGCCGGCGACGGCGGCCTCGGCGAGGCGCTGGACCAGGCCGACGGGATGCTTGCCGGGGGCGCCGCCGCCGACGCCGCCGAGATCTTCGCGGCCGTCCTCGCCGAAGAACCCCAGAACGCCCGCGCCTACGGCGGTCTGGCCCGGGCCCAGATCGCGGCCGGCAACCTCGACCAGGCCGAGGTGTTCCTGCGGGGCGCGCCCGAAAAGATCGCGCAGTCGCCCGAGGTCGAGGCCGCGCGGGCGCAGGTGGAACTCGCCCGGCAGGCTGAAAGGGCCGGTCCCGTCGCCGACCTGATGGCGAAGGTCGAGGCAAGCCCCGGGGACCACCAGGCGCGGTTCGACCTCGCGCTCGCGCTTCACGCCGACGACAAGGTCGAGGACGCGGTGGACCAGCTTCTCGAGCTTTTCCGCCGCGACCGCGAATGGAACGGCGGCGCGGCCAAGGCGCAGCTTTTCACCATCTTCGACGCGCTCGGGCCGGGCGATCCTCTCGCCGTCTCGGGCCGCCGCCGCCTCTCGTCACTGATCTTCGCCTGACGGACGTTGCCGGGGTGTCCGGCAACCCTATCTTGGGTGTCATGATGAAGGCCGCCGACCTTCCCGACACGATCCCGCTCTTCCCGCTTCCGGGGGCGCTCCTGCTGCCGCGGGCCCGGCTGCCCCTGCACATCTTCGAGCCGCGCTATCTCCAGATGCTCGAAGACTGCATGAAGACGCCGACAAGGCTCATCGGGATGATCCAGCCCCGTTCGGGCCCCAAGGGCGGGGAGAAGCTCTCGGCCATCGGCTGCGCCGGCCGCCTCACCCAGTTCTCGGAAACCGAGGACGGGCGCTACATGATCACCCTGACGGGGATTTCGCGCTTCCGCCTGGTGAACGAGGTGAAGGGTTTCACGCCCTATATCCGCGCCGCGGTGAAGTGGGACGGCTTCCACCGCGATCTCGGCCCGACCGAGGTCGACGGCGGCTTCCGCCGGCCCGATTTCCTCGACCTTCTCGGCCGCTACTTCTCGGCCCAGCAGCTCTCGACCGACTGGGACAGCCTGAAGGAGGCCGAGACCGAGCTTCTCGTGAACTCGCTCTCGATGCTCTGCCCCTTCGACCCCGAGGACAAGCAGGCCCTCCTCGAGGCCCCGACGCTCCAGACCCGGCGCGAGACGCTGGTGACGCTGATGGAATTCGCCCTCCACGCAGGCGGCGAGGAGCGGATGCAATGACCGACCTCCCCGCCAGTCTCCCCGCCAATCTCCCTGCCGACAGCCGCGCCGACGACTGGCAGAAACCCGACCGCCGCATGCTCGAGGCGCTCGTCTGCCCGCTGACCCAGACGACGCTCAGCTACGACGCCGAGCGGCAGGAACTCGTGTCGCGCGCGGCGAAGCTCGCCTTCCCGATCCGCGACGGGATCCCGATCATGCTCGTCGACGAGGCCCGCGAGATCGGGTGAGCGAGGGGCGGAAGCGTCAGCGTCAGGCCCATCCCTACAGCCGCTTCCCCGCCAGCAGCCTTGGCACGTCCCCCGACAGCCCGGCTGCCTGCCGGATGAACGCCCGCCGCAGCCCCGGCAGCGACGACACCACGCCCATCCCCAGATCGCGCGCGACCCGGAGCACCGGGTTGTCGTTCGAGAAGAGCCGGTTCACCGCATCCATCCCGAGCGCCAGCGCCGTCGCGTCGAACCGCCGCCACGTCTGGTAGCGCGCCAGGACGTCCGCCGCGCCGATATCCTCGCCCCGCCGCGCCGCCGTCACCAGCACCTCGGCCAGCGCGCCCACGTCGCGGAAGCCGAGGTTCAGACCCTGCCCGGCGATCGGATGCACCCCGTGCGCCGCATCGCCAACCAGCGCCACCCGCGGCGCCACGTAGCGCTCGGCGAGGCTGAGCGACAGCGGATAGGCGAACCGCGCCCCCGCAACCCGGAAGGCACCCAGGGCGCCCCCGATCCGCTCGGCCAGAACGCCCGCGAACATCGCCTCGTCCGCCGCCATCAGCGCCGTCGCGTTCTCCCCGGTCTCGCTCCAGACGATCGACGAACGGTTCCCCGTCAAGGGCAGGATCGCCAGCGGCCCGGTCGGCAGGAAGACCTGCTGCGCAACGCCGTTGTGCGGCCGCTCGTGCTCCAGCGCGCAAACGACCGCCGTCTGCCGGTAGTCCCAGCCCGTCCGCGAAATCCCCGCCCGCAGCGCCGTGCCCGACCCGCGCCCGTCGCACCCGGCGATCACCCGCCCCGCCATCACGCGGCCGTCCGCCAGCGTCACCGTCGCCCCGGCCTCGCCCGCCTCCTGCGCGGCGACCGTCACGCCCGGAAGCAGCGCCGCCCCCGCCCGCTCCATGGCCTCGTGGAACGCCGCATAGAGGTGCCGGTCCTCGACCATGAAGCCCATCGGGCCTTCCTCGATCTCGGCCGCGTCGAAATGCAGGAAGAACGGCGCGACGCCCTCGCCCGGACGCCCGTCGCTCGCCTTGATCTCGCGGATCGGCTGCGCGACCGGCGCCAGTGCCTCCCACACGCCCACCGCCGCCAGCAACCGCTGCGAGGCGATCGAGAGCGCATAGGCCCGCCCGTCGAAAGCCACCTCGGCCCGCGCCCGCAGGGGCTGCGCGTCGATCACGGCCGCCCGCAGCCCCGCCCCGGTCAGGGCAAGCGCCAGCGCCGGGCCGCTGAGGCCCCCGCCCACGATCAGCACATCCGCGGAGATGTCGTTCGGGATCATGCCTCCTCATATGCCCCGCCGCCGGGAAATGTCCATGCGGCGGCCCGACCGGACGCGACTCCGCGCAGCTTCGCCTTGGCGCAAGTATCCCGGAGGGGAGTGCGCGGCGCGTGGAAACATCCCAGGGCGGGGAAGGGGAGGCAGAGCCTCCCCCCGTCCTGACCTTGACGCCGCCCGCGCGGCCCGGCCAATCTCGCCCGCAAGGGACAGGGAGAGACCCATGAAGAACCGGCTGGCGTGAGGGAGTGGCTGACGTGAAGGAGTGGCTGACGATGACCGCCGCGGATCTCGGCCGCGGGATCGGAGCGGGAGAAATCGACCCCGCCGCGCTCGCCGAAACCGTCCTCGCCGCCATCGTCGCGCATCCCGACCACGCCCGCATCTACGCCCGCGTGACCGAATCCCGGGCGCTTGCCGAGGCCGAGGCCGCCCGCGCCCGCGCCAGGGCAAAGCTCCGCCTCTCGCCCCTCGACGGCGTGCCGGTGTCGTGGAAGGACCTCTTCGACACCGCCGGCACCCCGACCGAGGCCGGTTCGCGCCTCCTCGCCGGCCGCACCCCCGCGGAGGATGCCGAGGTTCTCCGCCGCGCGACGCTTCAGGGCCTCGTCTGTCTCGGCAAGACGCACATGACCGAGCTTGCCTTCTCGGGCCTCGGCCTCAACCCCTCGACCGCGACGCCTCCGAACGCCCTCGACCCGGCCCGCGCGCCGGGGGGGTCGTCCTCGGGCTCTGCCGTCTCGGTCGCCCTCCACCTCGCGCCCCTCACCGTCGGCTCGGACACCGGCGGTTCGGTCCGCGTTCCCGCGGCCTGGAACGGGCTCGTCGGCCTCAAGACCGGCCATGGCCGCCTCCCCCTCGCCGGCACCGTCCCCCTCTGCGCCCGCTTCGATAGCATCGGCCCGCTCGCCCGCACGGTCGAGGACGCGGCGCTGCTCTTCGCGGCGCTCGCCGGCACACGGGCCCTCGACCTGACGGGAGCCACCCTCAGGGGCACCCGTTTCCTCATCCTCGGAACCGTCGCGTTCGACGACATCCGCCCCGAACCGCTCGCCGCCTTCGACGCCGCCGTCGCCCGCCTGAAGGACGCGGGCGCGCGGATCGACCGCATCGCCGCGCCGGAGGTCGCCGAGGCGCTCGCTCTCGCCGGCCCCCTCTTCACCGCCGAGGCCTGGGCGACCTGGGGCGAGACGATCGAGGCCGCGCCGGAGCTGATCTACGCCCCCGTGCGCGATCGCTTCCGCCTCGGACAGGCCTATTCGGCCGCCGACTTCATCCGTGCCTGGGTCAGGCTCGGTGCCCTCCGCGCCGCCTGGGCCGACCGCACCGCGGCCTGCGACGCGGTCCTCGTGCCCACCTCGCCGATCCTGCCGCCCGACGCGGCCCGCTGCCTCGCCGACCCGGCCTTCTTCGCCGCCGAAAACCTGCTCGCGCTCCGCAATACCCGGATCGGCAACCTGATGGGCCTCTCGGTCCTCACGCTTCCGACCGCCACGCCCATGTGCGGGATCAGCCTGATGGCGCCGCCCCTGCACGAGGAACGCCTCCTGCGGCTTGGCGCGGCGGCGGAATGCGCGGTCCGTGCCTGAGCCGCGGCATCTGTCTGCCGCCCCGGCTTGCGCCCGGCACGCGGTCGGCCTACCTCGTCCGGCGTGACCCCGCACAGCCCGGAAAGAGAACAGCATGACCCACGACCTGGAGAGCCTGACGGCGCGGCTGCTCGACGTGGCGCGCCGGGCCGGAGCCGACGCAGCCGACGCCATGGCCCTGCACGGGGCCTCGGTCTCGATCGACGTGCGGCATGGCAGGCTCGAACAGGCCGAGCGCGCCGACGGGACCGAGATCGGCCTGCGGGTGCTGGTGGGCCGGCGCCAGGCGACGGTCGGCGCCTCCGACATATCGGACCGGACGGTCGCCGCCCTAGCCGAGCGCGCCGTCGCGATGGCGCGCGAGGCGCCCGAGGATGCGTCGCTGGGCCTTGCCGACCCCGGCGAGCTTTCCGCCGTCCGGAACGCCGAGGCCCTCGAGCTGAGCGACCCAGGCCCCGAGCCGAAGGCGGCCGAACTCGAACAGTCGGCGCGCGAGGCGGAGGCCGCCGCGCTGGCCGTGCCGGGGGTCAGCCAGACCGAAGGCGCATCGGCGCGGCACTCCCGCCAGGTGCTCCACATCGCGATGACCAACGGGTTCTCGGGCGGCTACGCGCGGACCTCCACGGCCATCTCGGCCACCGCGATCACCGGCGAGGGAACCGCAATGGAGCGCGACCACGCCTGGGAGGCCCGGGTCCGCCGCTCCGATCTGCCGGACCCGGCAGGAATCGGCCGACTCGCGGGCGAGCGGACCGTGGCGCGCAGGGGCGCGCGGAAGCCGCCGACCGGGGCGTTCCCGGTGCTTTTCGACGAGCGCGTGGCCTCCGGCCTGATCGCCCACCTGCTCGCCGCCGTCAACGGCGGGGCGGTCGTGCGCGGGTCGTCCTGGCTGCGCGGCAGGCTCGGGTCGCAGGTCCTGCCCGCCTCCCTGTCGATCCTGGAAGAGCCGCACCGTCCCCGCATCTTCGGCTCGCGCCCCTTCGACGACGAAGGCTTGCGCACTGCGCCGCGCGCCATCGTGCGCGACGGCATCCTTGCCGGCTGGACGCTCGATCTCGGCACCGCCCGGAGGCTTGGCATGCAGAGCACCGCCGCGGCCATGCGCGGGCCGTCCTCGCCGCCCTCGCCCGGCCATTCGAACATCCGCCTGACCCCGGGCACCGCCACCCGCGGGGACCTGATCCGCGACATGGGCACCGGGCTTGTGGTGACATCGATGCTCGGGGCGTCGGTCAACCCGACCACGGGCGACTATTCGCGCGGCGCGGCGGGTTTCTGGGTCGAAGACGGGCAGATCGCCTGGCCGGTCAACGAATGCACGGTCGCGGGCAACCTGATCGACATGCTGATGCGGATCACCCCGGCGAACGACGGGCGCGAATACATGGGGCATGTCGTCCCGTCGCTCCTCGTTGAAGGACTGACGATTGCCGGAAAGTGATCTCGACCTCCTCGTCCGGGCGGCAAGGGCGGCGGGAGAGATCGCAGGGCGGTTCTTCAGGGGCAGCTACTGGACCCGCGACAAGGGCGGGGCCGACGGGCCTGTGACCGAGGCCGACCACGCGGTGAACGACCTTCTGGCCGCAATGCTGCGGTCTGCCCGGCCGGATTACGGCTGGCTTTCGGAAGAGACGCCGGACGGCCCCGGGCGTCTCTCGGCCGGGCGTGTGTTCATCCTCGACCCCATCGACGGCACCCGCGCCTTCATCGACGGCAATCCGGACTTTGCCCATTCGCTGGCTGTGGCCGAAGGCGGGCAGGTGATCGCGGGCGTGGTGTTCCTGCCGATGCGGGACAGGCTCTATTCCGCCTCGACCGAGAGGGACTCGGCCCTGAACGGCCAGCCCATCCGCTGTTCCGCAAGGACCGGCCTCGACGGGGCGAGCGTCCTGACGGCGCGCAGTTCCCTCGACCCTTCGCACTGGAAGACCGGCGCCTCGCCCGGCTTTGTCCGCAGCTTCCGCCCCTCGCTTGCCACCCGGATGGCCCTCGTCGCGGACGGAACCCACGACGCGATGATGACCCTGCGGCCGGCATGGGAATGGGACATCGCGGCGGGCTCGCTCATCTGCGCGCGCGCCGGGGCCGAGGTGAGCGACCGCAGCGGCGCGCGTCTCCGGTTCAACACGCCCGGGGCGAAGGCGGACGGGGTAATCGCGGCCGGCGCAGGGCTTTGGCGGGAGATCGTGGAGGGGCTGGGATAGCCGGCCCCCCTCTCCCTCCTGCCGCGCCCCCTCCCTTTCCCTCCCGGCCCCCTTCCCCTATCCTTGCGGAGGACCCAACCTTCCGGCCCCGGAGAGACCCGATGACACAGCGGCTTCACCTCGTCTTCGGGGGCGAACTGGCCGACCCGGCGAAGACCGTGTTCAAGGATCCCTCGCAGATCCATGTGGTCGGCATCTTCCCGACCTACGAGACCGCGCTCGCCGCGTGGAAGGCCGAGGCGCAGAGGACCGTGGACAACGCGCACATGCGGTACTTCATCGCGCACCTCCACCGGCTGCGGGACGAGGCCAAGCCCGCCGGCCCGACCGAGGAACTCGGGGCCTGACCGTCCCGCGATGGGCCGCTCGCTCGCCCTTGCCCTCCATCTCGCGCTCGCCGGCGGCGGCCGCACGGGCCGGGGATTTCCACCGAGGCCGCCAGGGCGGCTGATCTGGATGCACCTCGCCGCGGATGCCGCGCCGACGACGTTCGGACAGCTTGCGCGGCGGCTGCTGCGGGATGCTCCGGCGGCGCGGCTTCTGGTCACGGCCCGGAACCCGCCGGCCGACCCCGCGCCGTTTCCGCCCGGAACGCTGGTCGAGCGGCTCGACGCCGCGCGGACGGGGGCGGTTGCGGAACTGCTGTCCCATTTCGGTCCCGACCTCGCCGTGTTCGCCGGAAGCGCGCCGGTGCCGGCGGCGATCGTCGCGGCCCACGGGAGGGGCATTCCGGTCGTCCTGGTAGATCTGCGGCTGCGACGCCGGGATCTCGCGGGCTGGCGGGCACGGGGGACGATGCTCGGCGCCCTGCTGGCGCGGTGCGACCGGGTGCTTGTGCGCGATCACGACACGGCCGAGCGGATCATCCGGCTCGCCGGAGGCGGCGTGTCGCCGGTGGTGGCGGGACCGATCGAAGAAATCCGCGAGCCCCTGCCCTGCGCCGAAGCCGAGCGCGAGGCGCTGTCGCGGCTGGTCGGGGCGCGTCCGGTATGGATGGTGGCCGGCTGCACCGAGGCCGAGGAAGAGGCCGTGATCGCCGCGCATTCCCAGGCGATGCGGTTCGCGCACCGGCTGCTTCTGATCGTCGTGCCCTCCGACCCCGGGCGGGGAGCGGCGCTTGCCGAGCGGACAGGCCGGGAGGGCTGGGTTGTCGCGCTCAGGTCACAGGACCAGGATCCGGACGCGGACGTGCAGCTTCTGATCGACGACGGCGACGGCGAATACGGGCTCTGGTACAGGCTGGCGCCCTTCGTGCTGATGGGCGGGACGCTGTCGGAGGGTTCCGTCCGCAATCCGATGGAGGCAGCCGCGCTGGGCTCGGCGATCCTTGCGGGCCCTGCTGCGGGCGGGTTCGTCCGCGCCTATGCGCGGCTTTCGGCGGCCCGCGCCTTCCGCGCGTTGCGGATGCTGTCGGACCTGTCCGAGGCGGTCGTGGAGATGATCGCACCGGACAAGGCGGCGATCCTTGCGCACAATGCCTGGGCGGTTTCCTCGGGCGGGGTCGAGGCGGCAGACCGGATCGCTGCGGCCGTGTCGGGTCTGACCGAGCGGCGCCCCGTGCCCGCAACGGAACCCGCTTCGGACGGGCCGGCGGCGGGGACAGGCGCCTGATGCGCGCGCCGTCATTCTGGTTCCGGACACCCCGGTCGCCTGGCCTGATCGCCCGGGCTCTGTCGCCGCTTTCCGCGCTCTATGCCGCCGCCACCGCGCGCCGCCTTGCGCGGGGCCAGCCGGGGCGTGCCGGCGTGCCGGTCGTGTGTGTCGGGAACCTGACGGTCGGCGGCACCGGAAAGACACCCGCAGTGATCGCCCTTGCCGAGCGGCTGGCCGGTAGGGGTCTTGCCCCGCATATCGTCAGCCGCGGCTATGGCGGGCGGCTGGCCGGGCCGGTCAGGGTCGATCCCGGGCGCCACGGCGCGGCGGACGTGGGTGACGAGCCGCTCCTGCTCTCGGCCTTCGCGCCGACATGGGTGGCGCGGGACCGCCTTGCCGGCGCCCGGGCCGCCGCGGAGGCCGGGGCCGACATCGTGGTGCTCGATGACGGTTTCCAGAACCCCTCGCCGGCCAAGGACCTGTCGATCGTGATCGTCGATGCCGAGGTGGGGTTCGGAAACGGCCTCTGTCTGCCCGCAGGCCCGCTTCGCGAGCCGGTGGCTCCCGGATTGTCACGGGCGGACCTGCTGCTGACGGTCGGCGGGCCCGAGGCGCAGGCCGGCTACGACCGCCTCTGGGGGCGCCATGCGGCCCCCGCCCGGCTGCGGGGCGAGCTCGTCGCACTGGCGACCGGAATGGACTGGGAGGGCCTGCGCGCCCTTGCCTTCGCCGGAATCGGACGCCCGGGGAAGTTCTTCGCCACCCTCCGGTCTCTCGGCGCCGAGGTGGTGCGCGCCGAGGCTCTGGACGACCACCAGCCGCTTTCGCCCGCGCTGATGCGCCGCTTCGCCTCCGAGGCGGCCGAACTCGGCGCGCAGCTCGTCACGACCGAGAAGGATGCAGCGCGGCTGCCCCCGTCGCTGCGTGGCGAGGTGCTGGTCCTGCCGGTGCGGCTCAGGCTGCAGGACTGGGGGCCATTCGATGCCGCACTCGATTCAGTCCTGCACGGCGGCGCACGCTAGGCGGTGTCTTCATTTAGGTCAGCCACGCCATCGCGCAGGCGAGCGCGACGAAGGCTTTGAATGAGGCAGTGGTCTTTTCGCATCTGAGGGCGATACGTCGGAAGCGTTTGATGCGGTTGAAGA
>JBMOOH010000041.1:0-9574 GCA_049323795.1 Pseudomonadota bacterium | reverse complement strand
GCCACGCGCGGGGCCGGCCTCGTCCTGCGGGGCGGCGGCCGCGGCGTCGGGCCGGCGCGGGGTCTCGCTCGCCTCGGGCGTCGCGACAAGACCCGGGCCGTCGTCCTCTGCCGCCGGGGCAGGCAGATCGCCGCGGTAGTAGTCGTGCTGCGGCGCGTCGTCGCCGCGCGCCTCAAAGCGCTCGCGTCCGCCGCCATAGCCGTTCTGGCCCCGGTCGCCGTTCGCCTGACCCGGCTGTGCCGGACCATAGCCGTGGCCCGGACCGTAGCCGTGGCCCGATCCTGCCTGGCCGCCCTGGCCCGCCTGGCCGCCCTGGCCCGCCTGGCGCAGGTCCTGCTCGCGCTGAAGCTCGCGCTGCGCCTCGCCCAGCAGGCGGGTGTAGTGTTCGGCGTGCTGAAGGAAGTTCTGCTCGGCCACCCTGTCGTTGCCGAGTTGGGCATCGCGCGCCAGCATCAGGTACTTGTCGATGATCTGCGCCGGCGTCCCGCGGACCTTGCCCTCGGGACCCGAGGAGTCGAACACCCGGTTCACGATGTTGCCGATGGATCGTTGCCGGTTCGATTTCGAACGCGAGCGGTTCTTGGATGATCTCATGTGCTTTCGCTAGCTCTGGCCCTTTGGCCTGGTGCCGCTTGCCGCCTGTCCGATCCCGATGCGCCGCGACGGGCGCTCAGGAACGGCGGAAAGTCCGGCAAGCCACCGCAGCAGACGGAGCCGTCCGCACGCGACGCATTCCTGTAACCACGCAGCGGCACGGGTGACAAGCGGAATCTTCCCCACTCCGTTCCCGCAGGTGCCGAATCCGGTCGAACGGGCGGAATGGCGGCGGCGTCACCGCCGTTCGGCGCAGACCGCGCGGTCGCGCCCGTCGAGGTCGCGGATCACCCGCACGCCGGCCAGCCCCGCCGCGTCGAAGAGCCGCGCGGCCGCCGGGCCCTGGCGCCAGCCGATCTCGACGAGGATGCGCCCGCCCGGCCGGAGGAACCGCGCCGCCCCGGACGCGATCGTCCGCACGGCCGCCAGTCCGTCCGGTCCGGGGCTGAGCGCGAGCGACGGCTCCCAGTCGCGGACCTCGGGGGCGAGGCCGGCAATCTCGTCCGCGTCGAGGTAGGGCGGGTTTGCCACGATCAGGTCGAACGCGCCCGCCACCGGACCGAACCAGTCGCCCTCGAGAAAGACCGACCGCTGCGCGACGCCGTGGCGCCCCGCGTTCGCGCGCGCGACCGCCAGCGCGGCAGGCGAGATGTCCACCCCGACACCGGCCGCGTCCGGCCTCTCGGCCAGAAGCGAGACGAGGATGCATCCCGTCCCGGTCCCGAGGTCGAGCACGCGGTCGAACGGGGCCGCCAGCGCCTCGGCCACGAGGGTCTCGGTCTCGGGGCGCGGGTCGAGGGTGTCGCGCGTGACCGCGAACGACCGCCCCCAGAAGAGCCGCGCGCCGACGATCTGGGCAACCGGCCGGCGCAGGAGCCGCGCGGCGAGCGCGGCCTCCCACGCGGCCGCGGCCGCATCGCCCAGCGGATCGCGCCCCGCGGGCAAGAGCCGCTCTGGCGCGAGGCCGAGGGCGTGGGCCATGAGACGCCGCGCATCCCCCGCCGCGCCCTCGATCCCGGCCGCAGCCAGACGTGCCGTCCCGCGCCGCAACGCCTCGGCCACGGTCGTCTTGCCGCCGCCGCTCACCCCTCGGCCTCGGCCAGCCGCGCCGCCTGCTCATGGGCGACGAGCGCGTCGGTGATCTCGGTCAGGTCGCCTTCCATCACGGAATCGAGCCGGTAGAGCGTGAGCCCGATGCGGTGGTCGGTGAGGCGGCCCTGGGGGAAGTTGTAGGTGCGGATGCGCTCGGACCGGTCGCCCGAGCCGAGCTGCGACCTGCGGTCCGACGCGCGTTCTCTGTCGATCCGTCCCCGTTCCAGGTCGTAGAGTCGTGCCCGGAGGACGGCCATCGCCACTTCGCGGTTCTGGTGCTGGGACTTGAGCGAGGAGGTGACGACGATGCCGGTGGGCAGGTGCGTGAGCCTGACCGCCGAATCGGTCTTGTTCACGTGCTGCCCGCCCGCGCCCGAGGCCCGCATCGTGTCGATGCGGATGTCCTTGTCGGGGATGTCGATCTCGACCTCCTCGGCCTCGGGCAGCACCGCGACCGTCGCGGCAGAGGTGTGGATGCGGCCCGACGCCTCGGTCTCGGGCACGCGCTGCACGCGGTGGACGCCGGATTCGTACTTGAGCCGGGCAAAGACCCCCTCGCCCTCGATCCGGGCGACCGCTTCCTTGACCCCGCCGAGTTCGGTCGGCGTCAGTTCCAGAAGGTCGAAGCGCCAGCCCTGAGCCTCGGCAAAGCGCTGGTACATCCGCAGAAGGTCGCCCGCGAACAGCGCCGCCTCCTCGCCCCCGGTCCCCGGCCGGATTTCCAGGATCGCAGGGCGCGCATCGGCGGCATCCCTGGGCAGAAGGGCGATCCGGAGCGCCTGTTCCAGATCGGGAAGCTCGGCGGTGATGCGGCGCGTCTCCTCCTCGGCCAGGGCCTTCATCTCGGGGTCGGACGCCATCCCCCTGGCATCGTCGAGGTCGGCAAGCGCGCGCCGGTAGCGGTGGATCTCGGCCACCACCGGCTTCAGGTCCGAATATTCCCGCGACATTGTGGCGATCTCGGCCGCACCCGCACCGGCCGACAGGCGCGCCTCGAGATACTCGAAGCGCTGGACGATCTGGTCGAGGCGGTCGGCGGGGATCATGGCGCGCGCTTTAGGCGCAGGCCGGGCCCAGGGTCAAGCCGCCGTCGCTGTTGTGCCTCACTCGGCCGTGGGCAGGTTCAGCGCGGCAAGCCAGCGCTCCACCCGCGCCCGGTTGACACCCCGGTCGTACTCGCCGAACCGCGACCGCGACCAGAGCGCCAGGGTCGCGCCCTTGCCCCCGGGAAAGGCCCGGACCGAGATCAGGTCCGGGAACCCCCACAGGGCCGAGCGCTGGACGAAGGTCATCCACCCGTCCGCAGGCGAGCCCGCCAGAACCTTCGTCCGCGGCTCGGACATCGCGACGGCCTGCACGCGGGACAGAAGCACGGGCGATTCCGCCGCATAGACGGGTGCGGCAGCGTCCCCCCCTTCGGGCCGGACGAGCCAGTCGCGGCTGCCCGAGAGCTTGCGCGCCGAAAGGGGCTCGGCATGCCACAGCGCCGGGTCGAGGGGCGCGAGGCGAACGTAGGCCTGCGCCGCGACGAACAGCGCGGCCAGAAGCCAGACTGCGACCACCGCCGCGCGCCTCATCCCGGCCTCCGCCGCGTCCAGCCGTAAAGCTGGATGATCTCGTGCGCCACATGCGCCCCGGCGATGGCGGTGGCGCCGGTCGTGTCGTAGGCGGGCGAGACCTCGACCACGTCGCCGCCCTTCAGGTCGATGCCCGCAAGCCCCCGCAGGATCGCCGCCGCCTGCCAGCTTGCGAGCCCGCCCCAGACGGGGGTGCCCGTACCGGGGGCGAAGGCGGGATCGAGGCAGTCGATGTCGAAGGTCAGGTAGCAGGGGCGGCTGCCGACGATGGCCCGCACCCGTTCCGCCGTCCGTGCCGCGCCGTTCTCGTGCACCCAGGGCGCGTCGAGCGTGGTGACGCCGAGGGTGTCGGCGTTGTGCGTGCGGATGCCGATCTGCACACTGGTCGCAGCGTCGATCACCCCGGTCCTGATCGCCTTGTAGAACATCGTCCCGTGGTCGATCCGCTCCATGTCGTCGTCGGGCCAGGTGTCGGAATGGGCGTCGAAGTGGATGAGGGAGATGGGGCCGAACTTCTCGGCATAGGCGCGAAGGATCGGGAAGGTGATGTAGTGGTCGCCCCCGAGGGCCACCGATCCCGCCCCGGCGGCAAGGATGCCCCGGATATGGGCGGTGAGCGTGTCCGGGAAGGCCGCAACTCGGGCGTAGTCGAAGGCCACGTCGCCGCAGTCCACGATCTCCAGTTCCTCGAGAGCGGCAAAGGGCCAGCCATAGGGCGGATCGAAGGGCTGGAGGCTCGATGCCTCGCGGATCGCGCGGGGGCCGAAGCGGGTGCCGGCGCGGTGCGTCACGGCCTGGTCGAATGGCACGCCGGTGATGGCGAGGTCCACCCCGGCCAGGTCCTTCGAATAGCGGCGGCGCAGGAAGCTCGTCGCGCCACCGAAGGCGTTTTCGAAGGCCAGACCCCGCCGCTCCTCGCGCGAAAACGCGAGATCCACTTCCTTCGATGCATCTTCCAGCGCCATGCCAACCTCCTGCACCTTGGCAGAATTCACCCACAATATTCTGTATTCTGAAGAAAATCCTGATCCATCCATGTCCTTCTCGAAGGATTTCGTCCGGCGCCCTACCCAAGCGCCACGCGCTCCTTCACGAAGCGGTCTGCCACCTTGCGAATCGCCCGGCCGAGGGTCCTCACCACGAAGTCCGCGTCATCCTCGGTCATGACGAGCGGCGGGGACATCACGTTCAGATGCCCGATCGGACGGACCATCAGGCCCATCTCCTCGCACTCGTCCGAGATACGCTTGCCCACCTCCAGCTCCTCGGGCAGAAGCCGCTTCGTCGCCTTGTCGGCCACGTTCTCGACGCACATCATCAGCCGCCGCCCGCGCACCTGCCCGACGAGCGGCAGCGCCTCGAGTTCCTTCAGCCGCGCCTCGAACACCCGGCCCACGCGGCGGGCGTTGCCGAGCAGGTCCTCGCGTTCCAGGATCTCGATGTTCTTGAGCGCCGCCGCCGCGGCGACCGGGTGGCCCGAATAGGTGAAGCCGGAGGTGAACCACCGCTCCCCGTTCTCGGCCATCGTCGCCCAGATCGCGTCCGAGAACACCATCGCCCCCACCGGCACGTAGCCCGAGGACAGCCCCTTGGCGACCGTGACGATGTCGGGCGTCACGCCGAACATGTCCTCGGAGGCGAACCAGTGGCCAAGCCGCCCGAAGGCCGTCACCACCTCGTCGGCGACAAAGAGGATGCCGTGGCGGCGGCACAGCTCCCACATCCGCCGCAGATAGCCTTCGGGCGGCACGATCACCCCGCCCGACGCCTGGATCGGCTCGGCGATGAAGCCGCCGATGCGGTCCGGGCCGACGCGGACGATCAGATCCTCGAACTCGGCGATCAGGAAGTCGCAGAACGCGGCCTCGCCCATCCCGTCCGGCGCGCGGTAGGGGTTCGGGCAGGTCAGGTGGTGGATGCCTTCCGTCTGGTAGCGGAACTCGGCCACACGGTCGCCGTGCCGCTTGCCCACCGACTGCGCGAGGAAGGTCGACCCGTGGTAGCTGTTTTCCCGCGCGACGATGTGGGTCTTGCCGGGGAAGCCGCGGCAGGACTGGACGTACTGCACCATCCGCACCGCCGAATCCACCGCCGTTGACCCGCCCGTGGTGAAGTGCACCCGGTTGAGGTCGCCGGGGGCGAGCGCGGCGATCTTGGCCGCAAGCCGCGCCGAGACGTCGTTCGTCATGTCGACAAAGGTGTTGGAAAACGCCAGCCGCTCTGCCTGCGCCGCGATCGCCTCGGCCATCTCGCGCCGCCCGAGCCCGATGTTCGTGCACCAGAGCCCGCCCACCGCGTCGAAATACTTCCTGCCGGCCGAATCCCAGAGCCAGCAGCCCGCGCCGCGCTCGATCACCAGGGCGCCCCTGTCCTCGAAGGGTCCGAAATTCGTCCACGGATGCAGGACATGCGCCTTGTCGAGCGCCCAGGCCTCGTCGGGCGCGATATTCGTGCCCTCGCCGGGCGGGGCCCCAAGCGGCATGGGTAGCTCCGAAAGCTGTTGCAGATCGCGCCATCCTAGCGAAAGGATCGGGGGAATCCAGACCGAGGCGGAGACCCCCGTTGCGCCGCATCTACGAACCCGAAGCCTATCGCCCGGACTGGCCCGACTCGTGGTGGCGGGCGAGCGTACCGCTGCCCGAGCCGTCGCCCCGTCTTGAAGGGGAGACGATGGCGGATGTCGCGGTCGTCGGCGCGGGCTTCGCAGGGCTGTCGGCGGCGCGGGAACTGGCGGACGCGGGCATGGACGTCGTGGTCCTCGACGCCGTGCAGCCGGGCTGGGGCGCATCGGGGCGGAACGGCGGGTTCTGCTGCCTCGGCGGATCGAAGCTGTCGGACGCCCGGATCGTCGCCAAGGTCGGCGAGGACGGGGCGCGGGCCTATCGCCGCTTCCAGATCGAGGCGATCGGCCATGTCGCGGCGCTTCTCCAGTCGAAGGGCATTCCCGCCCGGCAGGGACCGGACGGCGAGGCCTATCTGGCGCAGTCGCCCGGCGCCTACGAGGGGCTGAAGGACGAGGCCGAGGCCAAGGCGGCGCTCTACGGCGAGCGGCCCGAGGTGCTGCCGAAGGCGGCGCTGAGAGAGCGTGGCGTCGATGGGCCGGGCTTTCACGGCGCCCTTTTCGGGACGCACGGCTTTCCGCTCCAGCCGATGATCTACGTCGAAGGGCTCGCCCGGCTGGCGAAGGACGAGGGCGTGCGCATCCACGGCGACTCGCCGGTGACCGGGCTGGCCCCGGTCGCGGGGGGCTGGCGGGTCGGCACCCCCGCGGGGAGCGTCTCCGCGAGGAAGGTGCTCGTCGCGACGAATGGCTATTCGTCCGAGGACACGCCGCCCTGGCTCGCCGGGCGGCTGCTGCCGGCGATCTCGTCGATTCTCGTGACGCGCCCCCTGACCGGGGCCGAGCGGCAGGCGCAGGGCTTCACCTCGCCGCTGATGTCCTGCGACCTGAGGAAGCTTCTCCACTACTTCCGCCTGCTCCCGGACGGGCGCTTCATGTTCGGGATGCGCGGGGGCACTTCGGCGAGCGCCGCGGCCGATGCCGCGACCAGGGCCCGCGTGCGGGCGCATTTCGAGGCGCTGTTCCCGGCCTGGGCCCATGCGGGGACCGAGCATGCATGGGGGGGGTTCGTCTGCCTGACGGGGAGCATGCATCCCTATGCCGGACCGGTGCCGGGGGCGGAGGGGCTCTATGCGGCTTTCGGCTGCCACGGCGCGGGGGTCGGGCCGATGTCCTATGCGGGTGCGCAGGTCGGGCGCGAGATGGCCGGGCGGGCGCACCGGATTCCGGGGCTCATGCGGATGCCGCCGAACCGGTTCCCGTTCCCGGCGTTCCGGCGGCTCGGGCTGTGGCTCGCGTATCAGGGCTACGCGCGGAAGGACGGGCCGCTGCCGAAGGCGGCCTGAGACCTTTCGGCTATCGGCCGCCATGAAGCTGTGGACCAGGCCCGAATGGCACTGGCAGGACTGCATGAAACCCCTTGCCCTGCGGCCCGACCGCGCCACGGGCGCGGCGTTCTTCGCTGAAATCGGCCACTGGACCGATGTCCGGGCGCTCATCACCCTCCGGGCAACCGGCCGGCCTGCCGCTGGCAGGTCGTCCGTTCATGCCGGATCGGCCCTCCCTAGACCGGCAGCGCCCGCTCCACGATCCGTGCGAAGAAGCTCGCCCCGACCGGCGCCGCCTCGTCGTTGAAGTCGTAGGCCGGGTGGTGCAGTCCTGCCCCTGGCCCCGTGCCCACGTAGAGATACGCCCCCGGCCGCCTCTCCAGCATGTAGGCGAAGTCCTCCGACCCCATGCTCTTGTCGCCCGCGGGATTCACCGCGCCCTCGCCCGCGATCTCCTGCGCGACCCCGACGGCGAAGGCGGTCTTTCCCGGCTCGTTCACCGTGGGCGGGTAGCCCCAGTCGTAGTCGATGGCCGCGGTCACGCCGAAGGCCGCCGCCGTCCCCTCGACGATCTCGTGAAGGCGCTTCTTCAGAAGCTCGCGCGCGGTTGCGTCGAAGGACCGGATGGTGGCGCAGAACCACGCCTCCCCGGGGACGATGTTCGACGCGGTCCCGGCATGGATCTGGGTGACCGAGATGACGACCTCGTGCAGCGGATTGATGTTGCGGGTGACGATCGACTGCAGCGCCTGCACCATCGCCACGACCGCGATCACCGGATCGGTGCAGTCGTGCGGCGTCGCCGCGTGCCCGCCCTCGCCGGTGACCTTCACCGTCAGAGTGTCCACCGCCGCCATGATGGGCCCCGGGGTCGTTTCGAAATGTCCGAGGGCCAGGTTCGGCAGGTTGTGGAGCGCATAGACCTCGGCGATGCCGAACCGGTCAAGGACGCCCTCCCTCACCATCACCTCCGCGCCGCCGCCATCCTCTTCGGCGGGCTGGAAGATCAGAGCGACGGTTCCTGCGAAGTTCCGCGTCTCGGCGAGGTATTTCGCCGCGCCCAGAAGCATCGCCACATGCCCGTCATGGCCGCAGGCATGCATCCTGCCCCTGACGGTCGAGGCGTGGTCGTTGCCCGTTGCCTCCTCGATCGGCAGCGCGTCCATGTCGGCGCGAAGGCCGATCACCGGCCCGGGCTTCCGTCCCCGGATGAGCGCGACGATCCCCGTCCTCGCGAGTCCCCGCTGCACCTCGTCCACGCCCATCTCGGTCAGCCGCGCGGCGATCCAGTCCGAAGTGCCGTGGCAGTCGAAGCCGAGTTCGGGATGCATGTGCAGGTGCCGCCGCCAGGCGGACATCTCGCCGGCGAAGGCGGCGATGCGGTTCAGGACGGGCATTGGGGGACACTCTTTCTGGAACGTGCCCTCCATCCGTTGCAGAGGTACCCGCTTTAGGCAACCCGCCCGGTTGCGCCTTTTCCCCGCTTGGTGGAAAAGCAGGGGGCATCCTGACCGTTCGCGCACGATGGGCCGATGGCCCGGGCGATCAATGTCCGAAGCGCGTGTTACCCCGACCTGGATACCGGACCCGGACCGCCCATGACCGACGCCCCTGACGACCCCCTCTTCCATGACCCCGATGGCGGGATCGGACGCCTCCTCGCCATCATGGCGCGACTCCGTGACCGCGAGCGCGGCTGCCCCTGGGACATCGAGCAGGACTTCGCCAGCATCGCCCCCTACACGATCGAGGAAGCCTACGAGGTCGCGGATGCGATCGAACGGCAGGCCTGGGGCGAACTGAAGGGCGAACTCGGCGACCTTCTCTTCCAGGCAGTCTACCACGCCCGGATGGCCGCGGAGGCCGGGCACTTCACCTTCGCCGATGTGGTCCGCACGGTCAGCGACAAGATGATCGCCCGCCACCCGCACGTCTTCGGCGACGAGAGCCGCGACAAGACCGCCGAGGATCAGACCCGTGACTGGGAGCGGATGAAGGCCGCCGAAAGGAAGGGAGGCGCGCTCGACGGCGTGGCCCTCGGCCTGCCTGCCCTCACCCGCGCCGTGAAGCTCCAGAACCGCGCCGCGCGGGTGGGCTTCGACTGGCCTTCCACCGCCGAGGTGATCGACAAGCTCGTCGAGGAAGCCCGCGAACTTGCCGAGGCGAAGGACCGTCTCGGGCCCGACGAGGTGGCCGAGGAGATGGGCGACCTGCTGTTCGTCGTGGCGAACCTCGCCCGCCACCTGAAGGTGGACGCAGAAGGCGCGCTCCGCGCCGCCAATGCCAAGTTCGTCCGCCGCTTCAGGTCGGTCGAACTGGCGCTTGCCGCGCGCGGACGGCGTCCGGAGGAGTCTGGCCTGGCCGAGATGGACGCGCTGTGGGACGCGGCGAAGGCAGCCGAGAGGGCGGCACGGAGTGCGGCC
>JBMOOH010000040.1:0-9799 GCA_049323795.1 Pseudomonadota bacterium | reverse complement strand
GCCGACGGGACCGGCGCCGGAACCGCGCCCGCCAAGCCGAAGGTCACGGCCGGTGCCTCCGGGGCCAAGACGATCAAGGTGCCGCAGTCGCAGAAGACGGCGAGCCGGACCGCGGGGCAGGCCCCCGCACCCGCGTCCGCCCCGGCGTCTTCCGCCCCGGAGTCCTCTGCACCCGCGTCCGCAGCGGATCCGGCGGCCCGGCAGGCCCCCGCGCCGGACACGGGCGCGGGCAGCAAGCCGCCGGTCCTGACCTTCGACGCGCCCGACCCGCCCGTGGGCGCGCTCGACGCGCCGAAGCCCGGCCTCTCGAACGCCGCCGGCGTCCGGATCAACCGCCTGCCCAGCGTGGGCGGCGGCGGCGAGGCCCCTGCAGCGGCGACCGGCGCCCCGGCGGTCCGGGCCGCCGCCCTGGACCGCTTCGCCGCGCCCTATGACAATCCCGGCGGGCTTCCCGAAGTCGCCCTGCTTCTCGTCGATGTGGGGGAAGAGGCCGGGGGGCTCGACCCGGCCACGATCGCCACCCTGCCGTTCCCGGCGACGGTCGCCGTCGACCCGGCGCGCCCCGATGCCGCCGCCCGGGCCGCCGTCTTCCGCCGCGCGGGCTTCGAGGTGGCCATCCTCGGCACCGTCATGCCGCGCACGGCCTCGGCCTCGGAGACGGAGGTCGCCTATCAGGGCGCGCTCGGCGTCTTGCCTGAGGCGGTCGCGCTGGTCGCCGCCCCGGACTCGGGCTTCCAGACCGACCGCGAGGCGGCCAAGCAGGCCGTCGCGCTGGTCGCTGCCGACGGGCTCGGGCTTCTAACCTACAACAGCGGCCTCAATCCTGCCCGCCAGGTTGCCGAGGCGGCCGGCGTCCCCTACGGAACGGTGCTGCGGAACGTCGATGACGGCCAGTCCGGGCCCGAGGCGATCCGCCGCGCGCTCGACCGCGCCGCCTTCGACGCGATCCAGACCGGGCGGATCGTCGTCGCGGCGCGCACCACGCCTGCAACGATCAAGGCGCTCTTCGGATGGGCAGCCGAGCCGGACAAGCGCTTTGCCGCCGCGCCGGTCTCGGCGGTCCTGAGGGGCAGCCGGCCCGCAGCCTCCGACCCGCCCGCCGGCCCGTCCTCCAGCCCGCCCGCAACCGCCGAGTAGCCCCGCTCGGGCAGTCTCGGGGCAGTCTCGGGGCACCCGCCGAGGGGCGGAAGGGGGACAGGGGATCCAGCGCGGCCGCGGCCCGCCGGCGCCGCGGGTCCGGCGGGTCAGCCGTTGCCGCGCCGCACGAAAAGGCCCGCGTCCTCGGCCGCCTTGCGCAGCGCCCGCGACTTGTTCACCGTCTCCTGGAACTCGGCTTCGGGATCGCTGTCGAAAACGACCCCGCCGCCCGCCTGGATGAACAGCTTTCCGTCCTTCACCACCGCCGTCCGGAGGGCGATGCACATGTCCATCTCGCCGTTCGCGGCGAAATAGCCCATGCCGCCCCCGTAGACGCCGCGCTTCTCAGGCTCCAGTTCGTCGATGATCTCCATCGCGCGGACCTTCGGCGCACCCGACACCGTGCCGGCGGGAAGTCCGGCAAGAAGCGCCGAGAGCGCGTCCTCTCCGGGCGCGATCTCGCCCGTCACGTTCGAGACGATGTGCATGACATGGCTGTAGCGTTCGATCACGAACTGCTCGGTCGGCCTCACCGTGCCGATCCGCGCCACCCGGCCCACGTCGTTGCGTCCCAGATCGAGCAGCATCAGGTGTTCGGCCCGCTCCTTGGCATCCGACAGAAGCTCGGCCTCGTTGGCGCGGTCCGCCTCGGGCGTCGCGCCGCGGGGACGGGTTCCCGCGATCGGGCGGATCGTCACGATCCCGTCGCGGAGCCGCACAAGGATCTCCGGACTGGCGCCGACGATCTGGAAGCCGCCGAAGTTGAAGAAGGTCAGGAAGGGCGACGGGTTCGTGCGCCGCAGCGACCGGTAGAGCGCGAAGGGCGGCAGCCCGAAGTCGGCCGTCCAGCGCTGCGACGGCACGACCTGGAAGATGTCGCCGGCGCGGATGTAGTCCCGGGCCTTCTCGACGGCGGCACGGTAGGCCTCGGGGGTGAAGTTCGACCGGTACTCGCCCACCTGCGCCGCATCCCCGAGGTCGCGCGCCGCGCCCGCGGGCGCGCGTTCGAGGTCGCGCACCGCGTCCATCACCCGCTCGGCCGCCTGGGCATAGGCGGCGCGGGCCGTGAGGCCCGATCCGGCCCAGGCCGGCGAACAGACCGTCACCTCGCCCTTCACGCCGTCGAGAACCGCCACCACGGTCGGCCGCAGGAGGACCGCGTCAGGGACGCCGACCGGGTCGGGCCGGACGGCGGGCAGTCGCTCGACCAGCCGGATCATGTCGTAGCCGAGATAGCCGAAGAGGCCGGCGGCGATGGCGGGCAGTCCCTCGGGCATCTCGATCCGGCTTTCCGCGATCAGGCTGCGGAGCGTTGCGAGCGGATGTCCGTCGAGGGGCTCGAAGGCGGCATCGTCGAAGCGCGCCTGGCGGTTGATCCGGCTCTGCGCGCCCCGGCATTCCCAGACGATGTCGGGCTTCAGCCCGACCACGGAATAGCGTCCGCGCACCTCGCCGCCGGTCACGCTCTCCAGCATGAAGCTCATCGGCTGTGCATCGGCGAGCTTCAGCATCAGCGAGACCGGCGTGTCGAGATCGGCGGCCAGCCGTGCGAAGACGAGCTGGTTCCTCCCGGCGCTCCAGGCGGCTTCGAAGGCGGCGAATTCCGGGACGATGGCCATCGCCGCTCAGCGGATCTGCGCGTGGACCGCCTCGATCGCGCCGGGGTCGAGCACGATGCCGTCGCGCGCCTCGAGCGCCTGTGCGTAGAAGGCGTAGAGATCCTGGGCCAGCCCCTGGCGCGCCTGCTCGGCGATCGCGTCGGTGACGCGCTTCTGCTCGGCGCCGGCCGGGTCGGCGGGCTGCACTGCCGTCACCTGGACGATGTGGACCCGATCCCCGGCATCCACCACCGCGGCCTTGCCCGGCGCGGTGCGGAATGCCGTCGCCACGATCTCCTGCGGCGCGCCGTCGATGTAGCCGCTGCGCAGGAAACCCGAATAGCGCGTGGTCACGAGGCCCCGGGCGGCAAGGCTTCCCCCGCCCGCGACCTCGGCCACGATCTCCTCGGCAAGGGCGACGAGCCGGCGGCGGGTCTCCTGCCGGGTCCAGCCGGCGGCGGCCTCTTGCCTGACCTCGTCGAGCGGCTTCAGCGCCGGCGGGTCGATCCCGTCGAGCCGCAGGGCGAAGACCCCGCCGTCGTCGAGCTGCGCGAGCGTGGGGAAGTCGTCCTGCGCGATCCTGGCGGCGGCGGTGCGGAAGGCCTCGTAGCCCATGAGCCCCCCCGTCGCATCCGCGCCGTACCTGATCGTGCCGAATTCCATTCCGGCTTCCCGGGCGACCTCTTCGAGCGTGGCGCCCGAGGCGAGCATGTCCTCGATCGCCGGGGTCTTGTCCGACACCAGCCGGCGGGCGCGGTCGAGCCGCGTCTCGGTCTCGAGATCGGGGCGGGCTTCGTCGAAGGTCACCTCCTTGCCCTGCAGGATTCCGTTCATCGCGAACAGCGCGGGGCCGAGATCCGTGGCGAAGGGCCCCACCACGCCGGGCTCGGCGAGCGCGAAGACGGCCTCGGCCGCGCTGCCCAGATCCTCGCGGCGCGCCTCGCCCATGTCCACGTCCTCGAGCTTCAGGCCCCGCGCCTTCACCTCGTCCTCGAAGGTCGAGGTTCCGGCCTCGATCCGCGCCAGGGCCGCGCCTGCCTCGGTCTCCGAGGGAAAGACCAGCTTTTCCACGAGACGGCGCTCGGGCGCCACGAACTCGTCGATCCGGGCGTCGTAGGCGGCGCGCAGGTCCTTTTCGTCGATCTGGACCGTTGCGGCCAGCGCCTCGGGCGACAGCCAGACATACGAGATGCGCCGGATCTCGGGCGTGGTGAAGGTCTTGGGATTGGCGTCGTAGAAGGCCTTGACCGCCACGTCGTCCGGCGGCGCCACCGGTTCGGCGAGGTCCGATGCCAGAAGCTCGGCAACCATGAAGTCGCGGGTCTCGCCGACATAGGCCGCCAGCGTGCCGACATAGGGCGCTGGGGCCACGGCCCCCCCCGCGGCGGCGCGCTCGATGATCTCGCGGACAGCGTCCTTGCGCACGCGCGCCTCGAACTCGGCCTCGGTCAGCCCCTCGTTCCTGAGCACGGAACGGTAGGTCTGCGGGTTGAACTTTCCGTCCGGTCCCTGGAAGCCCGGGACGTCGAACAGAGCCTTGCGCACCTGCTCGTCGCCCGCCGACAGGGCAACCCGCCGCGCCTCGGCGTCCAGCGCCGCTGCGGCGAGAAGCTGGGCCTGGACCTGGCGGTCGAGCCCGAGCTGCCGGGCGATCTCGATCGTCACCGGCTGGCCGATCTGCGAGGATGCCCGGCGCATCTCGGACTGAAGCGCCCGCGCGTAATCCTGCACGTCGATTTCCTCGGTGCCCACCGATCCGATGCTGCGGACGCCGCCCGAGAAGTTCGTCACGCCGAAGCCCCCGAGGCCGAGGATGACCAGACCCAGGATGACGAACACGATGGTGTTGCCTCGCTTCTGGCGCAGTGGATTGGACATGCGTGCTCCCCCGGTTGCGGCGCGGTCGTTCCGGCAATCGCCCGGCAGTCTTTAGGCCAGCCGGCCGCGGCGGGCAAGGCCGGGGCGGATCACGTCCCGAAGGCCGCGAGCCGGCGGGCGAGGCCGGCGATCTGGCCGGCATCGACATTGGCGAAGGCGATCCGCACCTGACGGGTGCCGGCCGGATCGTCCGCGGGCATGAACATCGTGCCGGGAAGCAGGAGCACGCCCTGCTCCTGCACGAGCCGGCGGGCGAATTCGGACGAGGGAATGGGAAAGGGATGCTCGGCATAGGCGAAATACGCCCCGCATCCCAGAAGCCGCCACCCCGGCAGCGCGCCGAGCGCAGCCGTCATCGCCGCGCGCCGCGCGAGGATCTCGGCCCGCTCTCCCGCCACCCACTGCGCGAGGTTCCGCATCCCCCAGAGCGCGCCGATCTGGCCGAGCTGGCCCGGACAGATCGCCACGCAGTCGAGGAACTTCTCCGCCTCGGCCAGGCGTGCCGCGCCGGCGACGATGGCGCCGACGCGGTGCCCGGTCAGCCGGTAGGCCTTCGAGAAGGAATAGAGGTGGACGAGCGTTTCCCGCCAGTCGGGGTCGGCGAAGAGGTCGTGCGGCGCCCCGGTCCGGCTGTCGAAGTCGCGGTAGGTCTCGTCGACGACGAGCGCCAGCCCGCGCGCGCGGGCGAGGTCGAAGAACGCCCGGAGCGTCCCGGCCGGATACTCGGCCCCGGCGGGGTTGTTCGGCGAGACGAGGACGATCGCGCGGGTCCGGTCGGTGACAAGCGCCTCGGCGGCGGCGGCCTCGGGAACCATGTCGGGCCCCGCAGGCAGGGGAACCGCCCTGATTCCCTGCATGTCTAGCCACATCTTATGATTGAAGTACCAAGGGGTTGGAAGAATGACTTCATCCCCCGTTCGAGCGATCGTCGACAGGATCGTGCAGAAGGCCTGGTTGCAGCCCTGGGTGATCGCGACCTCCGTCTCGAGAATCCGGCCGCCATAGGCGGCGGACCATTGCGCGGCCACCTCGGCCCGCAGTTCCGGCAGGCCCAGCACCGGCCCGTAGAGGTGCGCGGCCGGATCGTTCAGCGCCGCCTCGGCGAGCGCCTGGCGCAGACCCGCGGGCGGCGGGTCGACCGGTGCGGCCTGGCTGACATTGATGAGCGGCCGCTCCGGCGGGAACGCGGCCGAGGCCAGCCAGCGCCGCGCTTCCATCACGGGCGGGGGCTCGGTCGCCGCCATCGCCGGGTTGAGCGGAAAGGTCATGCCGGTGCCCCCGGGACAGAGTTCACGATCGTCATCGGAGCGCCCCCCTCATCTCTCGCCATTCCCGGAAGACGAGCCCGATCATCACGGTGTCGAGACCCGCGAGCAGCAGCAGCAGGATCGAGCGGGTCGCGGACCATTCGTGGACCTGATAGACCACGAAGCCCGCGAGGATCGCCATGGCGAAGGGATAGGCCCAGAGGATGCGCCGGGCCAGCATGACGACCATCAGCAGCTTCAGGAACCCGTGGCCCATCAGATAGTAGGCGTAGAAATGCTGTGTCTGTATGGGAAACGCCTCGGCGGCGGTGCGGAACCAGTTCGCCATCGGGTCCGCAGGGTCCTGCGCGATCTCGTTCCGTGTCAGCCATGCGACCAGGCGAAGGATCGCGACATTCGGCGTGACCAGCAGTCCGAGTCCCCCGATCGCCTCGCCCGAGGCCAGCGTCCCCTTGATGACGAGGCTGGCCTCGAAGACCCAGTGGAGCCGGCGGGCAAGCCAGGACCGCTCGATATGCGGATGCTTGCCAGTTCCGTCAGTCCCGCGCGCGGAAAGGCTCGACATACTGCAGCGCCATGTCCCAGGGGAAGAAGATCCAGGTGTCCTGGCTCACTTCGGTGATGTAGGTGTCCACCATCGGCCGTCCCTGGGGTTTTGCGTAGACGGTGGCAAAATGCGCTTTGGGATAGAGCTTCCGGACCAGTTCCAGCGTCTTGCCGGTGTCCACCAGATCGTCAACCACAAGGATTCCGGTGCCATCCCCCATCAGGTCCGCCTGCGGCGCCTTGATGACCTGCGCGGACATCTGGCTCTGGTGGTTGTAGCTCTTCACGCTGATCGTGTCGACGATCCGGATGTCGAGTTCGCGGCTCACGATCGCGGCCGGGACGAGCCCGCCCCGCGTGATCGCCACGACCGCCTTCCAGGCCCCGCTTTCCAGCGGTCCCTGCTTGTCGAGCCGCCAGGCGAGCGCCCGGGCATCGCGGTGGATCTGGTCCCAGCTGACGTGGAACCCCTTCTCGTGCGGCAGGCGGTCGTTCATCTCGCTCCCCCGAAGGCCGCGCCGGATGGAAGTCCGGCGCGACCCCTACTGTGCGTCCCTGCGCCCCGTCACCACGTCGATGTCCGGCGCATCGACGGCCTTCATGCCGACGACGTGGTAGCCTGCATCGACGTGCAGAACCTCGCCGGTGGTGCCCGATCCGAGGTCCGAAAGCAGGTAGAGCGCGGCCTTGCCCACTTCCTCCTGGGTGACGTTCCGGCGCAAGGGCGAGTTCAGCTCGTTCCACTTCATGATGTAGCGGAAGTCGCCGATGCCGCTGGCGGCGAGCGTCTTGATCGGCCCCGCGCTGATCGCGTTGACCCGGATGCCGTCCTTGCCCAGATCCTCGGCGATGTACTGGACCGAGGTTTCGAGAGCGGCCTTGGCCAGGCCCATGACGTTGTAGTGCGGCATGACCTTCTCTGCGCCGTAATAGGTCAGCGTCAGGAGCGACCCGCCCTCCGCCATCATCGCGGCGGCGCGGCGGGCCACGGCGGTGAAGGAATAGACCGAGATGTCCATCGTCATGCGGAAGTTCGCGGCGGACGTGTCGACGTACCGGCCGCGCAGCTCGCTCTTGTCGGAAAACCCGATCGCGTGGACCACGAAGTCGAGCCTGCCCCAGAGCGCGGCCAGCCGCGCGAACAGCGCATCGAGCGAGGCTTCGTCGGACACGTCGCACTCGGCCATCTCGGTCATGCCGATCGAGGCGATCAGCGGCTCGACCCGCTTCTTCAGCGCCTCGCCCTGATAGCTGAAGGCCATCTCGGCGCCCTGGCCGGCGCAGGCCCTCGCGATGCCCCAGGCGATCGACCTGTCGTTGGCCAGCCCCATGATGAGCCCGCGCTTGCCGGCCATGAGATTGCCCGCCATAAGTGTCCCCCGCACCGCCGCCTTTTCGTTCGGCGGAAGCATTAGGCGAAGACGGCAGTGTCAGCAAGGGCGCGGGGATCCCGGTTCCGGCGCCGGACCTGCCCGGGGAGGACGCAGATGACCGACAGGACCGGCATCTTCGCCGGTGACGACCCGTTCGCGCTGGTCCGGCGCTGGCTTGCCGAGGCGGAGGCGCGCGAAGTGAACGATCCCAACGCCATCGCGCTTGCGACCGTGGACGGCGCGGGTCTTCCGAACGTGCGCATGGTCCTGCTCAAGGACATCGAGGGTTCGGGCGGCGACGGGGCCTTCGTCTTCTACACGAACTACGGCTCGGCCAAGGCGCGCGAGATCGCGGCATCGGGCCGGGCCGCCTTCGTGATGCACTGGAAATCGCTCCGCAGGCAGGTGCGGGTGCGCGGGACCGTCAGCCGCGAAGAGGGGGCGAAGGCCGACGCCTACTTCGCGTCGCGCTCGCTGAAGAGCCGGCTCGGCGCCTGGGCCTCGCGCCAGTCCGAGCCGCTGTCCTCGCGTGCGGCCCTCCTCGCCGAGGTGGCCCGCATCGCCCTCGTGCACGGGCCCAGTCCCGCGCGGCCGCCGTTCTGGGGCGGGTTCCGCATCGTCCCCTCCGAGATCGAGTTCTGGGCCGACGGCGACTTCCGCCTGCACGACCGCTTCCGCTGGACGCGCGCCTCGGCCGGGGCACCATGGGCGGTAGAACGCCTGAACCCCTGAATCTCGCGCATCGCGACCTGCGCCGCACCTACGCATTCGGATTTTTGGACTTGAAACCGTTGCGCGCATGATATGAGGGTGTCACGCGCGAATTCGAGGATGGGGCGCGCCGCACGATGATGAATGCCGAAAGCAGAGCGCACCAGGTCGCGGGGCGGGTGAAGTGGTTCGACCCGAACAAGGGGTTCGGCTTCATCGTCGCCGATGACGGCGGGGCGGACATCCTGCTTCATGCCAATGTCCTGCGGAACTTCGGGCAGGGGTCCGTCGCGGACCACGCGCGCATCGTGGTGCGCGTCCAGCAGACCGCGCGGGGCGAGCAGGCGGTCGAGGTGCTCGAGATCCAGCCGCCCGAACCCGAGGCGGGCCATGTGCCGATGGAGGACCTGGACGACAGCGACGCCGCCTCGCTCGCGGCACTTCCGGCCGAGCCGGCGCGGGTGAAGTGGTTCGACAAGGTGAAGGGCTTCGGCTTTGCCAACGTGTTCCAGCGGCCCGAGGACGTCTTCATCCATATCGAGGTGCTCCGCAGGTCCGGCTTCGCCGACCTCCAGCCGGGCGAGGCGGTGTGCCTCAAGGTGATCGAGGGCAAGCGCGGGCGCATGGCGGCGCAGGTGCTGTCCTGGGAAGCAGCAATGAGAGAGAAGCCCTGATGCGCGCCGTGGTCGTTCTTCGTGCCGCCCTCGCCCTGGCGGTCGCCGCGCTCGCGGCGGTTCCGGGTGCCGGCCGGGCCGCGGATCCATGCCGGCCCGACGTGGCCGAGCTGCGCTGGCCCGACGGGTCCGCCCGGTTCCGGGTCGAGATCGCCGATGACGAGAGCGAGCGGGCGCGCGGGCTGATGTACCGCGAGAACCTGCCCGCCGCGGCGGGGATGCTTTTCGTCTATGACCGGGCGCAGCCGGTGTCCTTCTGGATGAAGAACACGCTGATCCCGCTCGACATGCTGTTCATCGGATCGGACGGACGGGTCCGGAAGGTGCAGGAAAACGCGGTGCCGCGGGACGAAACACCGATCCCCGGCGGCGACGACATCCGCTATGTGCTCGAGATCGGCGGCGGTCTGGCCGCGCGGCTCGGCATCGGTCCGGGCGCCGAGCTCCGCCACCCGTCGGTGGACCCCGCGCTGGCCGCCTGGCCCTGCTGAGCCGCCGGGCCTGCGGGCCCGGGCTGCTGCGGGGCGCTTTCCTCGACGCCCGGCCTGCGCTAGACAGGGCCGCGTCGGGGCGTGGCGCAGTCAGGTAGCGCATCTGCTTTGGGAGCAGAGGGC
>JBMOOH010000039.1:0-9842 GCA_049323795.1 Pseudomonadota bacterium | reverse complement strand
ACTGGCGCTGGAGTCCAGCGAGATCGCCGCCGCCGCGATGACGGCGCGGCTGAAGCTGCCGGACATCGGGGAGAAGGACAAACCCAAGCGCCGCCCGATCCCGGATCATATCCCGCGGATGGAGGTGGAACGTAAGCGTCCGGCGCCGATGCCTGTGCCGGCTGCGGCGGGCGCCTGCGCCGGATCGGCGAGGATGTCACCGAGGAACTGGAATACGTCCCCGGACGCTTCCTCGTGAACCGCATCGTGCGGCCCCGGCTGACCCGTGCCTGCCGCGAACGCTTCGTCCAGGTCCCGCTGCCGTCGCGCCCCATCGAACGCGGCCGCCCCGGGCCTCTTGGCCCATGTTCTGGTCAGCAAGTAGGCCGACCACCTTCCCTTGTATCGCCAGAGCCAGATCTTCGACCGCGAGGGACTCGACCTCGACCGCTCGACCTTGGCCGACTGGGTCGGCAAGACGACAGCCCTGCTGGCCCCCCTGGCCGATGCCATCGGTCGTCATGTCCTGTCGGCCCAGGCGATCTTCGCCGATGACACGTCCATCGGCATGCTCGCCCCCGGCACCGGCAAGACCCAGACGGCACGGCTCTGGACCTATGCCCGCGATGAACGCCCCCGGGGCGGCGACGCCCCGCCCGCGGCCCTCGCCATGGTCCTCGGACCAGTGGCGGACCATGGCTCGATATCGCTTCTCCGGCGACCGCAAGGGCCAGCACCCGAAGGACCACCTCGCCCGATACCGCGGCTGGATGCATGCCGACGGCTATGCCGGGCTCATAGACCTCTATCGCACCGGCGCGATCCGCGAGGTTGCCTGCATGGCCCATGTCCGGCGCAAGTTCGTCGACATCCACCGGTCGCAAGGCTCCCCCATCGCCGAAGCAGCCATCGGCCGGATCGCGCAGCTCTATGCCGTCGAGAAACAGGCCAGAGGGTCACCACCGGACAGGCGTGTGGAACTCCGTCAGGCTCGCGCTGCCGCGGTCTTCGACGATCTGGAGGTCTGGCTGACCATGGAACTTACCACGATCTCGGGCAAATCCCCGCTCGCGGCCGCCATCCGCTATGCCCTGACGCGGATGGAGCGCCTGCGCCCCTATCTCGGCCACGGCATCCTGGAACTGGACAACAACGCCGCCGAACGCGGCATGCGCGCCATCGCCCTCGGGCGGAAGAACTTCCTCTTCGGCGGCTCCGAGGCCGGCGGCAAGGCCGCCGCGACCGCCTGAACCCTGATCGAGACGGCCAAGCTCAACGGCGTCAACCCCAACGCCTGGCTGGCCGACACCCTCGCGCGCATCCCCGACTACAAGATCGCCAAGGTCGACGACCTGCTCCCATGGCGCTGGAACGCGTAGCGGTCAGGCCGGACGCTTACGCGGAACCTGTTGCGGCTCTGCCGGGGCGGCAGGTAAACCCGATCCCGATCCGCGCCCCGGACGGTCCGCCGTGCGCTGGAGGCTGTCTCCGCTGCGCGGCAGACGCCACCACGCCGCCGTCCGCCGAGGGAGCGGGACAGGCCGGCCCGCGCCGCGGCCACAGTGCGGTCCATTGCGGCCTCCCCGGTGCGCGCGAGCGGGGCGGGGCTCCGGCGATCCCCCCTCTCGCGGGAGGGACGGCACCGGAAGACAGACGCGCGGTCAGTCGCCGCTGTCGCCCTGATCCTCGATCCGCGCGACGCTGACGACCTCCTCATCCGCGCCGGTGTCGAAGACCCGGACCCCGCCCGCCGACCGGGAGCGGAAGCTGATGCCATCGACCGGGCAGCGGATCGACTGGCCCGTCGATGTCGCGAGCATGACCTGATCGCTGATCTCGACCGGGAAGCTGGCCACCAGGCGCCCGCCGCGCATCGCCTTGTCCATCGCCATCACGCCCTGGCCGCCGCGTCCGCGCACCGGGTAGTCGTGGCTGGACGAGGTCTTGCCGGCGCCGTTCGCGGTGATGGTTAGGATCAGGTCTTCGGCCGCGGACATTTCGGCGAACCGCTCCAGCGGCAGCTGCCCGGCCTCGACCGCCTCTTCGTCCTCGTCGGCCTCGGCCCCGTCGTCCAGCGCGCCTTCCTGGGCCCGGCGCATCTTCAGATAGGCCTCGCGTTCCTCGGGCGTCGCCTCGAAGTGGCGGATGACCGACATGCTGACGACGCTGTCGCCCTCGGCCAGCCGGATGCCGCGCACGCCGGTCGAATCGCGCCCCTTGAAGATGCGGACCTCGGTGGTCGGGAAGCGGATGGCGCGGCCCATGGCCGTGACCAGCATGATGTCGTCGTTCTCGTCGCAGATGCGGGCGTTCACGAGGCTGACGCCCTCGGGCAGCCTCATCGCGATCTTGCCGTTCGACTTCACGTTGGTGAAGTCCGACAGCGCATTCCGGCGCACATCGCCGTCGGACGTGGCGAAGAAGATCTGGAGGCTCTCCCACTCGTCCTCGGGCACGTCCACCGGCATGAGCGCCGCGATCGACACGCCCTGCTCGATCGGCAGGAGGTTGACCAGCGCCTTGCCCCGCGCCTGTCGGCCGGCGAGCGGAAGCCGCCAGGTCTTGAGCTTGTAGACCATCCCGTCGGTGGTGAAGAAGAGAAGGTTCGTGTGCGTGTTGGCAACGAAGAGCGTCGTCACCACGTCATCCTCCTTCGTCTGCATCGAGGCGAGGCCCTTGCCGCCGCGCCGCTGCGCGCGGAACTCGGCCAGCGGCGTGCGCTTGATCCAGCCGCTCGAGGTGATGGTGACGACCATGTCCTCGCGCTCGATCAGGTCCTCGTCTTCCAGATCGCCCGCCCAGTCCACGATCTCGGTCCGGCGGGGGACGGCGAACTGGTCCTTCACCTCGCGAAGCTCGTCCGAGATGATGGAGAGGATCCGCTCGCGCGAGGCGAGGATGGCAAGATAGTCCTTGATCTGCGTGGCGAGCTGTTCGAGCTCGTCGGTCACTTCCTTGACGCCGAGCGCGGTGAGGCGCTGAAGCCGCAGCTCGAGGATGGCGCGGGCCTGCGCTTCGCTGAGGTTGTAGGTGCCGTCGTCGTTGATCCTGTGGGTCGGGTCGTCGATCAGCCGGATGTAGCCGGCGATGTCCGCCGCAGGCCAGCGGCGCGTCATCAGGCGTTCCCGCGCCTCCGCCGGATCGGCCGAGCTGCGGATGGTGGCGACGACCTCGTCCACATTGGTGACGGCGACGGCGAGGCCGCAGAGGATGTGGCTCCGCTCGCGGGCCTTACGAAGCTCGAAAGCCGTACGCCGCGCAACGACTTCCTCGCGGAAGCTGAGAAAATGCATGAGGAAGTCGCGGAGCGTCAACTGCTCGGGCCGGCCGCCGTTCAGCGCCAGCATGTTGCAGCCGAAGGAGGTCTGCATCGGCGTGAAGCGCCAGAGCTGGTTCAGCACCACGTCCGGCGTCGCGTCGCGCTTCAGTTCGATGACGACCCGCACGCCGACGCGGTCGGATTCGTCGGCGATCCCGGCGATGCCCTCGATCCTCTTCTCGCGCACCATGTCGGCGATGCGCTCGATCATCGCGGACTTGTTCACCTGGTAGGGGATCTCGTCGAGGATGATCGCGAAGCGGTCCTTCCTGAGTGCCTCGACCCGCGTTCTGGCGCGGATGATGACCGAACCGCGCCCTTCCAGATAGGCCCTCCGGGCACCCGATCGCCCGAGGATGATCCCGCCCGTCGGAAAGTCCGGGCCGGGGATGATCTCCATTAGGTCCTCGGACGACATGTCCGGGCTGGCGATCAGCGCGAGTGTCGCGTCCACGACCTCGCCAAGGTTGTGGGGCGGGATGTTCGTCGCCATGCCGACGGCGATGCCGCCCGCGCCGTTGACGAGCATGTTCGGAAAGCGTGCGGGAAGGACCGTCGGTTCCCTGTCCTTGCCGTCGTAATTATCCTGGAAATCAACGGTGTCCTTCTCGATATCGACAAGAAGGGCGCCCGCGGGCCTGGCCATCCGAACCTCGGTGTAGCGCATGGCGGCGGCGTTGTCGCCGTCCATCGACCCGAAGTTGCCCTGCCCGTCGAGAAGCGGCAGCGACATCGAGAAATCCTGCGCCATGCGAACGAGCGCGTCGTAGATCGCGGCGTCGCCATGCGGGTGGTATTTCCCCATCACGTCGCCGACGGGCCGGGCGGACTTGCGGTAGGGCTTGTCGTGGGTGTTGCCGGTTTCGTGCATCGCATAGAGAATGCGCCGATGGACGGGCTTCAGGCCATCGCGGAGATCGGGGATCGCGCGGCTGACGATCACGCTCATCGCGTAGTCGAGGTAAGCGGCCCTCATCTCCTCGGCGATGTCGACCGTCGGCCCGTCGTGATGCATCCGGCGCGGGGAATCGCCTTCGGTTTCAGGGGTTTCCGGGGTGTCGTTCAAGGGGGGCCGCCTGCGCCTGGATTATGTTCTGCGTGCTCGCGCGGGACTATACCCGATACCAGAGATTGCGTGCAATGGCAGGCGGCACCGCAAGCGCGGGAAGCGGGTCTGCCGCGTTTCTGACATGCCTTCTCCATTGAAATGAAACCGTCTTTTGGCAAGATCATTGGTATCGGAGTGAGTCTGGAGATTTCGCATGCGTGCATGTGACCCTTCTGCCGAGACCGAACTGATGCTCAAGGGCTACGGCCTGACGACGGCAGAGCTGTATTACCGGATGCCGGATTACCGGAATGTGCTGAATTCCTACATCTGGCAGGAATACGATCTTGCGCCGGATTATCCGGAGCTGTTCCGGTTCATCGACTTCTGGAAGGCCGAGATCGAGGGACCGCTGCATTCGGTCCGGTTCACCCACCGCAAGCTGATCGCACCCGGCGAGTGGCGGAACGTGGTGGGCGAGTTCCGGCTCCACTGAGCCCAGGCCGCCGTCCGGCATCCGTGCCGACACCGCGCGTTTCAGGCGGCCGCGCGTCCCCTGGCCCGCATCAGCATCCCGAAGAGGTCGCGCGGGTCGTCGGGGTCGGCGATCATGTCGAGCGGCTCGAAGAACGGGTGGCGCTCCAGCAGCCCGTGGACGTAGGCGAGGGCCGCGAAGTCCTCGACGGCGAAGCCCACCGAATCGAAGAGCGTGATCTGGCGCGCGCCGGTTCGGCCGGGTGCGGCGCCGGTCAGGACCTGCCAGAACTCGGTCACCGGATGATCCGCCGCGAGCTGCTGGATCTCGCCCTCAACCCGCGTCTGGGGCGTGTATTCGGTAAAGATCGTGGACCGGAGCAGGATGTCGCGGTGAAGCTCGGTCTTGCCGGGGCAGTCGCCGCCGACCGCGTTCAGATGGACGCCTGCGCCGACCATGTTGTCGGTAAGGATGGTGGCGTTCCGCTTGTCGGCGGTGACGGTGGTGATGATCTCGGCGCCGAGGATCGCCTCTTCCGCGGTCGCGCAGGCGACGGAGCGGAGGCCGGATCCGGCGAGGTTCACGGCGCATTTGCGCGTCGCGGCGGGGTCGATGTCGTAGAGCCGCACCTCGGCGATGCCGACGACCTCACGGAAGGCGAGCGCCTGGAATTCGGCCTGGGCACCGTTGCCGATGAGCGCCATGACCTTCGATCCCTTGGGCGCGAGGTGCTTCGCGGCGAGCGCCGACATGGCCGCGGTGCGGAGCGCGGTGAGGATCGTCATTTCGGAGAGGAGCACGGGATAGCCCGTCGCCACCTCGGCGAGGAGCCCGAAGGCGGTCACGGTCTGGAGGCCCGCCTTCATGTTGGCCGGGTGGCCGTTCACGTATTTGAAGCCGTAGCTGACCCCGTCCGATGTCGGCATCAGCTCGATGACGCCGACATCGGAATGCGAGGCGATGCGGGGCGTCTTGTCGAAGTCGGGCCAGCGGCGGAAGTCGGCTTCGATGCGCTCGGCGATCTCGGCCATCATGCGTTCGGGCCCGACGGCCAGAACGAGGCGCATCATGTTCTCGACGCTGACGAAGGGGACGATGTTGAGGCTCATGGGCGGCCCATCCTCATGGAAAGCTGCGGGTGGGGCGGTCGAACACCTTGCGGCCCATGAGCGAGCCCACGAGTTCGACCATGAGTTTCGCGGTGCGTCCGCGGTCGTCAAGGAAGGGATTCAGTTCCACGAGGTCGAGCGAGCTGACGAGGCCCGATTCGTGGAGGAGTTCGCAGACGAGATGCGCCTCGCGGAAGGTCGTTCCGCCGGGCACGGTGGTGCCGACGGCCGGGGCGATCGACGGGTCGAGGAAATCGACGTCAAGCGAGACGTGGAGAAGGCCGTTCGCGGTCTGAACGGCGGCGAGGAATTCGCGCAAGGGCGCGACGATCCCGCGTTCGTCGAGGACGCGCATGTCGCAGATGGTGGCGTCGGTCTCGAGGAGCGCCGCGTGTTCCGCCGGATCGACCGAGCGGATGCCGTAGAGGCAGACGCGCGCGTGCGGGACGGGGACGGGGAAGGGCGGGAAGGCGTCGAAGCCGGACTGGCCGGTGATGTAGGCCAAGGGCGTGCCGTGGAGGTTCCCCGACTGCGTGGTGAGCGGGGTGTGGTGGTCGCTATGGGCGTCGAGCCAGAGGACGAAGAGCGGGCGGCCGATGCTGGCCGCATGGGCGGCGATGCCCGCGACCGATCCGAGCGACAGCGAGTGGTCGCCGCCCAGGAAGATCGGGAAGCCTTCGCCGATCGCCGCCTCGGCGGCGGCGGAGAGGGCCTCGGTCCAGGCGACGGTTTCGGAGAGGTGGTGGACCGCCGGGTTGCGGCAGGTCGCGGGGCGGACGGGGGCGGGCGCGACATCGCCCGCGTCGCGGACCGCCGCGCCGAGGTCCGTCAGGCTGCGGGCGAGGCCGGCGACGCGGAAGGCGGCCGGACCCATCAGGCAGCCGGGGCGGGCCTGCCCTTCGTCCACCGGGGCGCCGATCAGGATGACGGGCTTCTTCATCGGGGGTCCTTTCCGTTCGCAGGCCAAGCGTGCCGTCATCTTGCGCAGGAATCCAGATCAACTATTGTCGGAGCGGAAAGTGAACTTTCCAAAACGGCGGATCGGATGGCCGAAACGGACGATATCGACCAGCGGCTGATCGCGGAACTCAGGCGCGACGGGCGGGCTTCCTACTCGGACCTCGCCGACCGGGTCGGCATTGCGCGGGCGACGGTCCGGGCCCGGATGGACCGGCTGATCCGGTCGGGCGAGATCGCCGGGTTCTCGGTCGTCACGCGCGGGGACGTGACGGCGATGCCGGTCAGGGGCCTGATGATGATCGGGATCGAGGGGCGGGGCGCCGAGCGGATCATGGCGCGGCTCGCCGGTTTTCCCGAGATCCAGGCGGTGCATTCGACGAACGGCCGCTGGGATCTGATCGCCGAGATCGGGACGCGGACGCTCGAGGAGTTCGACGCCGTGCTGTTCCGGGTGCGGGGCCTCGATGGCGTGACCGCGAGCGAGACGAGCCTGCTGCTCGCGACGCGGCGGCCGGGGCGGAAGTAGGCCGGGGCGGACGCAGCCGGGCGGGGCTCAGGCGGCGCGGCGGGCGGCGGCGATCCAGACGAAGGCGAGGATCAGGGACAGGAGCGCGTTCCAGGACGCCATGGAGAGGCCGAGGAGGCTCAACGCCACCTCGTCGCAGCGGATGAGGGGCGCCTTCATGATCTGGTCGAGAAGCTGCTCGGCCGACTGCCCGCCGATGGGCCCCGAGGTGCAGGTGGCGGGGCCGGTCCACCAGCCGCGCTCGATCCCGGTGTGATAGACCCCGATCCCCGATGCCACCAGCGCCGCCAGCGCGCCCAGAAGCGGAAGCGCTCGCCCGGTCGCAGCGAGGGCGGGCGGAATCAGGGCGACCAGGCCGATCGCGATCGCCACCGCATGCGGCCAGCGCTGCCAGATGCAGAGCTTGCAGGGGACGTAGCCCAGCGCCTGGAAGCCGAAGGCACCGAGCAGGAGTGCAGCCGACCCGCCGGCGGCGGCAAGGATAAGGGTGCGTCGGGTCATCGCTTCAGCCACAGGAAAAGTACAACCCCGGCGACCAGCGCGATGAGGAAAGTGGCGACCAGCGCGAGCCGGCGCTCGATGAAGGCGACGATCGGCGTGCCGTAGCGCCGCAGGAGCAGGGCGAGGCCGTAGAAGCGCGCCCCCCGCGCGACGATCGCCGACAGGATGAACAGCCCGAGACTGAAGCCGAGAACGCCCGACAGGATCGTCACGACCTTCATCGGCGGGATATGCGACAGGCCGGACGTGACGAGCATCACGAGGATCAGGGTCGCACTTGCTCCGCCCGAAGCCTGAAGCCGCTCGAAACTGTCCATCTTGCCCCAGAACTCGAGCAGCGGGCGGCCGATCAGGTTGAAGGCATAGTGGCCGAGAAGCCAGCCGAAGATGCCGCCCAGCACCGAGGTCACCGTGGCGATCAGGGCAAGGCGCATCGCCCGCTCGGGGCGCGTCGCGCACATCGGGATGAAAAGCACATCCGCGGGGATCGGGAAGAACGAGCTTTCGACGAAGGACAGGACCCCCAGCGCCTTTTCGGCGTGCGGCGAGCGCGTCCAGTCGAGGGTCCAGTCGTAGAGTCGGCGAAACATGCGGGACATACCCGGTACGGGGGGCCTGGGCGGTGCCCGGCGGCGGGGCCGTTAGGCCATGCCGCGCTGCGCGCGTCAAGGCAGGGCCCTGCGCCGCTGCCGCGGGCCGGGTGCCCTGTGGACGGATCGTTCCGCTGCCGTGTACAGTCCGGCGGCAAGGGCGGCATCGCCTTTGGCGGACCCGGCAGGGCAATCGGGCGTTCTCCATCCGGGTGCGGTGCCTGTGCCAGAGGGAAGGGACGTTCATGCGCTGGCGAGGCCGCGAACAGTCGCGCAACATCGAGGACCGCCGACGCGCCGGCGGTGCGCGGGGTGGGGTGCGGGTGGGCGGCGCGGGGCTGCTCGCCATCGTGGTGATCGGATACTTCCTCGGGATCGACGTGACGCCGATCCTGAATGGCACGCTGCCGATCGGAAACGACGCGCCGACCCGGATCACCGAGGCCGACCAGCAGGCGGCCGAGTTCGTCTCGGTCACGCTGAAGGACACCGAGACGGTGTGGTCCGAGATCTTCCGGCGCGAGGGGCGAAGCTACCGTCCGGTGACGCTGGTGCTGTTCAAGGGCGCCACCACCTCGGCCTGCGGCGGCGCGACCGAGGCGACCGGGCCCTTCTACTGTCCGAACGACGGGAAGGTCTATCTCGACACCGCGTTCTTCACGCTCCTGTCCCGACAGTTCGGCGCGTCGGGCGATTTCGCGGCGGCCTATGTCGTGGCCCACGAGGTCGCCCATGCGGTCCAGGACGAGCTGGGGATCCTGTCCCAGGTGAACGCGGTACGCCAGAGGGCGTCCGAGGTCGAGTCGAATGCGCTTTCGGTCAGGATCGAGTTGCAGGCGGACTGCCTGTCGGGCGTATGGGCACGGAATGCCGCCGACCGGCTCGGCACGCTCGAGGAGGGCGACATCGCCGAGGCCATGAATGCCGCCGCACAGATCGGGGACGACATCCTTCAGCGCAACGCCGGCCGGCGGCCGGTACCCGACAGCTTCACCCACGGCACGTCCGCGCAGCGCCAGCGCTGGTTCGGCGAGGGATACCGGACGGGCGACAGGAACAGCTGCGACACCTTCGGCGCAGCCGAACCCTGACTTGTCATCGCGCAGTCCGGCGGCTAGAGCAGGGAACGGCCCGAGTGGCGGAATGGCAGACGCAGCGGATTCAAAATCCCGGCTCTCCGACGAGAGGTCTATCCGGATCAAGGACTTAGTGTCCGGTGGTCCGTCTCGGGCCATGAATAGGCCCCGTGCGCCGGGTTGAGCGCGACGGCGGCGCGGGTTAAAGGGGGCTCCGTTCCGCGCGCTACCGGCGTGGCACGAGAGGGGCGGGTGTGGC
>JBMOOH010000038.1:0-96098 GCA_049323795.1 Pseudomonadota bacterium | reverse complement strand
GCTTCTCCTCGTCCGTCCACAGCCGCTTCGTCCGACGCGCCACGCCACACCATAGGGTCCACCATCCATAGCGGACACTATCGATCACTCTCGACACGCGGCAGGGCAGTCAGACCGGACGCTTACGCAATACTGCCGGATCAACCCGGTGAACCACGGCTACGTCGATGACCCCGGGGACTGGCCATTCTTCCGGTGCGCGTAGGATGGGTGCTCGCACCCATCATCGCCCACGATGGGTGAAATCACCCATCCTACACCCGGCCTCGATCTCCCCCCTCGGGCCGCTCCCGGCGCGGCCTCCCCCTCCCGTTTCCCCCAAGGGTTAACGACCCGGGCGCCACCCCCAGCCATACCTGCGTATGGCAGGTTGCTGGCAGTTTGCCAAACGCTTGCTGGCACCCTGCGGGCGCTGGATTCCGGTCGGTTAACGCGGCCTGTCGGGGGTCCTCAGACGACCACCTCCACCGGCTTCTGCGCCCCCACCCCGAAGACCCGCTTGTAGCGTTCCACCTGATCCTTCGGGCCCATCGCCTTCATCGGGTTGTCCGACAGCTTCACCGTCGGCCGCCCGTCCGCCGACACGGCCTTGCAGACAAGGCTGAAGGGCGACAGCCCGTCGCCGGGGACGAAGCCCCGGAAATCGTTGGTCAAGAGCGTTCCCCACCCGAACGATACCTTGACCCGCCCGGCGAAGCGGGCATGCAGTTCCTCGATCTTCTCGACGTCGAGCCCGTCCGAAAAGATCACCAGCTTCTCGCGCGGATCCTCCCCCCGCTCGGTCCACCACCGGATCGCCGTCTCGGCCCCGGCGACGGGATCGCCGGAATCGATGCGGACGCCTGTCCACTTCGCCAGCCAGTCGGGCGCGTTCCTGAGGAAGCCCGCCGTTCCGAACGTGTCGGGAAGGATGATCCTGAGATTCCCCTCATGCTCCTCGTGCCAGTCCGCCAGCACCTCGTAGGGCGCCTGCCGCAATTCCTCGTCGCTGTCGGCCAAGGCCGCATAGACCATGGGCAATTCGTGGGCGTTGGTGCCGATCGCCTCGATGTCGTTCTTCCGTGCGACTCCGCAGTTCGAGGTTCCGATGAAGGCCGGCCCCAGCCCCTCGATCATCGCCTGCACGGCCCATTCCTGCCAGAGGTAGGAATGCCGGCGGCGGGTACCGAAGTCGGCGATCTTGAGGCCCCTGATGGAGCGCAGGCGTTCGATCTTTTCCCAGAGCCGGGTCATCGCGCGGGCGTAGAGGACCTGAAGCTCGAACTTCCCCATGCCCTTGGTGACGGCGCGCGAGCGCAGTTCCATGAGGACGGCGAGCGCGGGGATTTCCCAGAGCATCACCTCGGGCCACTTGCCCTCGAAGGCGAGCTCGTACTGGCCGTCGTGCTTTTCGAGATGGTACGGCGGCAGGCGAAGGTTCTCGAACCATTCCATGAAATCCGGGCGGAACATCTGGCGCTTGCCGTAGAAGGTGTTCCCGCGAAGCCAGGTCGACTCGCCCCGGGTGAGCGAGAGCGAGCGGACGTGGTCGAGCTGTTCGCGCAATTCGCCCTCGTCGATCAGATCGGCGAGGCGGATGCGCCGGGTGCGGTTGATCAGCGAGAAGACGACCGTCGTGTCCGGGCGGTTCCGGAAGATCGATTGGCACATCAGGAGCTTGTAGAAGTCGGTATCGGTCAGCGACCGGACGATCGGGTCGATCTTCCAGTTGTGATTGTAGACGCGGGTGGCGATGTCCACCATCTCAGGCGAACCGGACGCCAGCGGTCTGCAGTTCGGACCGCGCGCGGGCAAGCGAGCCGTCGCGGTCGATGGCGCGGCAGAGATCCAGCCTCACGGTCACGCCGAAGCCGAGGCGCGCCGCATCGAGCGCGGAATAGGCGACGCAGTAGTCCGTTGCCAGCCCCGCAAGCGTCAGGTCCGAAACCCCGCGGTTCCGCAGGTAGCCTTCAAGGCCGGTCGGAGTGGCACGATCATTCTCGAAGAATGCCGAGTAGCTGTCGATGGCGGGACGGAAACCCTTGCGGATCACCAGATCGGCATCATCGGTGCGGAGGTCGCGATGGAACTCCGCGCCCGGGGTGCCCTGAACGCAGTGCACCGGCCAAAGCACCTGGGGGCCGTAGGGCATGGTCACGAGGCTGAAAGGTGACGCGCCAGGATGGTTCGCGGCAAAGCTTGCATGATCTGCCGGATGCCAGTCCTGCGTGAGGACAATCACCGGAAAATCGGACATGAGGCGGTTGACTCCGCCGATGATCTCGTCGCCGCCCGCGACGGCCAGGGCACCTCCGGGGCAGAAATCATTCTGGACGTCGATCACGATCAGAGCTTCGCCAGCCTCGCGCATCACTTCCCCCGCTGTGCCTGCGGGCCGCAGGATTGCGGACAATCTCCGACAGGGTCAACCGCCCCGGGCCCGGTCGCCGAAGAATCGGTGCAGCGCGGCAAAGCTGCGGGGGCCGACGAGGGACCAGTCGTAGTCAAGCACGGCGCGGCGCCCGAGGGCACCCCACTCGTGGCGAAGATCGTCGGAAGCTGCAAAAAGGTGAAGCGCCTCGGCGAAGCCGTCGGCGTCATACGGATCGATGAGGCAGATGGCACCGCTCTCGGCACCCATTCGTCCTGCCCCCATCGGCGATGCCAGGATCGGAAGACCCCTGTCCGCCGCCTCGTACGTGACGATGCTGTCACCCTCTTCGATCGAGGGCAGGACAAAGACGTCCGCCCTGTCGAATTCTGGCGTGACGTTCAGGGTGAACGGAACATGATCGACATTGGATCGGCCCAGAACGTCCGCGAACACCCGCGACAGGCCCGGTTCGATGTCACCCACCAGCCGAAGCCGCATCCAGTCCGGAACACGACGCCAGGCTTCGAGCAGCACATGGCTGCCCTTGCGAACACTGGCCGTCCCGACGAACAGAAAGGTTACCGGCTGTCCCTTCTTCTTCTTCGGCGCCCGGAGGGGCGCCGATGGTGTGACCCAGGTCCCGTAGCTCGTCCTGATGTGGCTGGTTTCCAGCGGCGTGCCTGCCAGTGCGGCTTCGGTTGCGGGGCTCGGCGTGAAGATGGCACTTGCCATGGACATCCGGGCTTCCTGGCGGGCAATGCGAAGATCCGTGATCCCGTGGCCGGGCGGCAGTCCGAGCCGGTCATACTCGGCATCGAGCAGCGCGCGAGCGACCTTCATCCGCGTGTTGACGGCATCGATCACGATCGGGATGCCGCGCTCGGCGACCTGTTCGTACACGCGGACCGGAACGGACGGCCACAGATAGGCGATGTCTCCGTCCGCGAGCGCATCGAGGAAGGCCGTGTGAAGGAGGGCATGCCCGACGAACCGGCTCATGATCGGATAGGGCATGTGCCGCAGAAGGAACGGAACCGGCGTCTGCACGGGGAGCGCCGACGTGCGCTCATCGGGCACGTTGCGCATCGTGAAGAGGGACAGGGGATAGCCCGCACCGGCTGCCCCGGTCAGGATCGACCGGCAGGTCATCCCGACGCCGCGAGGGGCCATCGGCATCGACACGAGAGCCCTGACCGGAGCGGCTTCGGCCGGGGCGAGCAGCATGGGCCGAGCCACGGGCGCAGCGGAAGACTGCCTGTCCCGGCCGTTCTGCACCGGGCGATCGCCGGCATAGCCTGCGCCTTGCCACCGTCCATGATACTGGTCGTTCATGACCTTCACACTCACTCGCCAAGAAAACTCGGCCCTCGTCTGATCACCGCGCGCGCCCGAACGCCGTTTCGGATGCGTCGGGGGCAATCCGCGCAGCCACATCTCTGGTCGGAGCACCCCCGAAGCTTGCCCTGAACGTTACCCAGGCTTCGTGCGGGTACCCCCTGGCCAGCGTCTGGAGCGATTTGGCGAGCGTGAATGCATGTGCCGTAAGCAACGCGCCTGGCCGGTGCCGTCGAAGAAACCGGATACGGTTGCGGTGCTTGAAATAGAGCGAAAGGGGCGATGCGACCCTCGACAGCGTGGGCGAACCGATCGAAGTTCCTGCCCGGTGATAGATGAGACCGCCGGGGCAGTAGGCCAAGGGAAGCTCCCCGCGCCTGAGCGCCCAGTCGACCTCCTCATAGTAGAGGAAGTAGTCCTCGGCCATTGGGCCGACCGCCTCGTAGAAGGTGCGCGAAACGACCATGCTGGCGCCCGTGACGAAGTCCATCCGGGCAGGATCCGGCGGCGGACACGCGCTGTGTGCCGCTCCTT
This sequence comes from Pseudomonadota bacterium, assembly GCA_049323795.1. GTDB lineage: Bacteria > Pseudomonadota > Alphaproteobacteria > Rhodobacterales > Rhodobacteraceae > JAOADN01. The sequence goes on along the minus strand of JBMOOH010000038.1, from coordinate 91,876 downwards.
GATTGACGTTCAGGGTCACTCCGGTCCGCCAGTCCACCCGGCCTCCGTCGATCTGGATCACGTCCGGCATCTCGAGATAGTTGACCCGCCCGCCGATGAGCGAGAACCGGAGGTCGGGACCACCATAGGTGGCAAAGGCCAGCGCCGTTCCCGGCGGAACGGCGCTGTCGGGATTGAGGATCCAGAATCGAGACAGCCCGTCGACACGGGACAGGCAGTCGAGGCCCGCGTTCACCCCTGCGGCATATCCGCCGTTCAGCCCGGAATGGAGGAGGTTCACCGCCGGCGCGGCGCGCGGGGTTTGAGGCCTGTCCGTCTCCACCAGCGGAACGGGCTTCGGGGCGGCGACGAGGTCGAAGGGGATGTCGCCGGGATCGGACCATGGAACGACGCCCGAGGCCCAGTTGCGCATCGCACCGACGGTGTCGTCGGTGGAGTTGTTGTCCACGACGACGATGTGAAGGTCCACTCCGGTCTGCGCCAGCAGACTTTCGAGGCACTCGAACAGCGCATCGCCGGAGTTGTACGACACGATGACGACGCCGAGGCGCGGCAGAGGCGTCATGACCCTCTCGGAGGGTCGCGAGTCAATGTCCGCGACGTTCTTCATTCTTCGGGTCATCCGGTTCGGGCGCTGTGATGTCCTGGGGGGCGAAACGGGTGAAGCGCAGCTTCTGCCTTTCGGGGGGGGCATCAGGAAGGTATTGCCTCTGTCCGTCTGCCGCGGTCGGCCAGGTCCGCGCGAAGGGGGCGGCCGCCCGGGGGGGCGAGGGTTTGTCCGCCTTCGTCCTGGAGAACGCCGGCACGGTACCGGCGCGGGCATGCGAGGCAGCCCCACGCCCGGTCCCAACCGTCGCGGCCGGAGCGGGAACGCCGCGGGGTTCGTAGTGCACCAGCCACACGCCCGCACCGACCAGGAAGAAGGTGAAGGAATAGACGGCCGTCCAGATATGAACGGTCGACAGGGAAAAGGTCAGGCCGAGGAAGGTGATGACCCAAGCCAGCCTCAGCCGCGCGACGGCAGGGTCGGCAGCGAGGTCGCGCCGCGCGATTCGCCGGATCAGGTCGAGATAGCCGGCCGCAAGCAGAAGGAACCCTGGAATTCCGTAGCGTACGGTCATCACCAGCCAGAAGTTGTCCATGCTGCCCGAGTTCATCCACGACGGCCGGATCCAGTTCCTAAGACCGAGCCCAAGGATCGGATTTGCCCAGACATTGATCATGCCCCATTCGAAGATCGTCCTCCGCCAGAAGGCCGTCTGCGCCGAGAACGTGGCATAGGTCATGAACACGTCGACCGGCGTCCGGTTGGAGAGCAGGTCGATGACCACATAGAGGAACACAAGCAGGCCCACCAGAATGCGCCACCTGTGCACGGTGCCCCTGAAGATGAACGCCCACGAGATCAGGCCCAACTGAATCATGAGCGCCAGAAGGGCGCCGCTTGACAGGGATAGGAAGACGCTCAAGGCGATGAGTCCGCTGACGACGAACCGGGTGAGAGTCGAGAAAGTCTGCCGGAAGCCGATGAAGGCCATGGGGAACATCAGCGAACTGAACACTCCGTAATGGATGGGGTGGGCGAAGACGGACTGCACCCTTTCGAGCCCCATCCGCTTCGGCGCGTTCACATCGGAGAAGGTTTCGAGGCCCGGCAGCGAGCGGATGAACTCCAGCGGGATCGACTTGCCCGTGCGCACCTCGATCAGCGCGAACGGCAGAAGAAGCGCGATCAGGAGGAACAGCGCGCGGCAGAGCGCCATGAACTGCTCGGGCGTTCGGATCATGACCCGGCCGAGAAGGTAGCCGCCGGCGAACTCGATGCCGGTCGAGCCCATGTTCTCCACCACGCGTGACGGGTTGTTGACCGCAATGGCGAGGGTCGCCCAAAGGATGTGCAAGGCAAACAGGATGTCGGTCGGAATCAGCGGTCCCGCACGTTTCGACAGCAGCATGAAGATCAGCGGGAAGAACGTGAGTATGAGCAGGACACGCATCCCGCTCAACGACAGCGGACCGACACTGAAACCGACCGGAGCCGCTATCGTCAGCAGGTACAGCCAGATGACGACGGGCAGCTTGCCGATCCTGAGCGCTGCCGCGATCTGGGCCAGACGACCCGTCCGGCCGACGAGAGAGGGGGATATGTCCGCCGTCGCCATAGTCTGATTCACGGCCTTCAGGTTCGGTCCGCCTGCGAAGGATTTAGGTCATTTCCCCGTCCGAGGCGAGGACAAAGCCGACGGCCGGCCGCATCGGGCCGGGGCTTGAAAGAATGCCAACCCGGCGGGCGCGATTGTCGGCCTCTGCGCAACGGCAAGGCGGCCTGCGTATGGATTGAGTCGGAGCCGGCCAGCGGGCGCGGTCTTGCAGGGAACTCGTCATGCAGAACAGCATCGGATTGGCGCTTCGTGGCGCGAAACCCGGACCGGGAAGCGGAACCGATCCGGGCTTGCAGGCACGCTTCGCCACGGTCAACTCGAACGGCTGGACGGCGGCCTATCCCTCTCCTCCCGCCGCGTTCGATCCGGCGATTGCTCCCGAAACGTTTCTTGTCACACGGCAGGGCTTTTCCGGACTGGGATCTGCGCGGAGCTATGACGATGTCCTCACCGTCACGCGGCGTGTCCGCCAAGCCTATCCCAACAACGCGGCCTTGACGGCGGACACCGTGGCCCTTTCTGACTACGTCTATGCCGGGGATATCGTGGCCGGTGCAGCAAACGCCAGCACGGAGACCAGCCCGAAACCTGTGGCGAACTGGGCGATGCCGGCGCGGACGGTGGTGGGAAACCGCCTCGCTCTCGAGGTCGTCGCGTTTCACCGCAACGCGCGGTCGGGCGAGCAGGTCGCCTGCGTGGAGTTCACGGCAACCGACGGAATTTCCGCCGTCTCGCAACGGGTTTCGGCTTCCACCGTGTCGCCTCGGGCGTCGGACCGGAATTCCGTCATCGTCTACCGGGCGGTCCTCGACATCTCGGGACTTGCGGACGTGGCTGCCATCACGTGCAACGCCAGGGTCTATCCCTGGATCGGGGGGCCGTCCGCCGTCCGGGACAGCGCCGGCGCGACGGGCGGGCGCGAGTTTTCCCCGCGGGTCTTTCTCAAGCACGTCGCCAAGGCGGCAGCGCCGCCGCTTGCCTATGTCGCAACCGGCGGCAGCGACACGACAGGCGTCGTCTCGACCGCCGCCGCGACCGCCTCGGCTGCCCCCTTCGCCACGGTGGTCGGGGCGCTGAAGGGTCTGAAGGCGGCGACAGGCGTCACCGGCGGCCGGATCGACGGCTGCGAGGTTCGGCTGGGGGCCGGTTCGTTCGTCATGGGGTCGCTGGCTGCCGGGGATGTGACCGGGGGCATCCAGGACCAGGCGGCCGTGAAGATCTGCCGCGATCCGGCAGTGGCCCGTTCTGCTGCCGTCCTCACCTTCGGCGTCACCGCTCCCCGGCCCAGGTTCCCCTATCTGCAGATATCGGACTGCACGGTGCAGAGGACCGGAACGCTGGCATTTACCGGCGAAGCCGGAGCACCGCTGCAGCTTGTCCTTGACGACGTCGTCTTCGACAATGCGGGCAACAACGCGTCGGTCCTGAACACTGCCAGTCTCTGGGTGTACGGCTGCGACTTGCGGAACGCCGGCTCGTCCCCCTTCTCGGCTGGCACGAACGAGGTCCGCATGGTTCGCGGGCTGCTGAACTCGTCCGGCGTGACGATCGAAAACTGGCTTGTCCTGGGATCGCGCCTCACCGGCGGCAACCATTCGAGCGGCCTCCTCACTGGCGGCACGCGCTCGAACAACGGCGCAATCTTCGCCTTCAACTACGCTTCCGGATACCGGGCCGGATACGGCGGACTTGCGGAAACGATGGAGATCGCCATCGTCCAGAACGTGATCGAGTTCTTTTCGGCCACGTCGAACACCGCGCTCGGCATCACCGCTGACAGCAATCTTGCGAATGTCACCCATGCCGTGGTGCACCACAACACGATTGCCGGCTTCTGGAACAATGGCAGATCCAACCTTTTCTACGATGAGAACCCGACGGTTCCGCGACAGCACCGGATGATATCGTCCGTCGGGAACATCCACGTCTCGGTGAACAACAAGGGCGACGTCTTCCTTCAGGACGGAACCCGCACCGGCAACTGGCCCTATGCAAACGGTGTCGGCGTGCGCGGAGAGCTTCTGCAGTTCGATGCTGCCGCACCTGGGTTCCGGCAGGACTTCGCAGGACTGCAAACCATCGGCGGAACCGGCACGACGGTGCCCCTTTCGCCCCTCTTCACGGCGCCCGCAGCGACAACGGCAGGCCCCACCGCGGGTTCGGGCGGTGGGAGCTATGCGATTCAGTCCGGCTCGCCAGCCAAGGGGATCGTTCGGTTCCCGACACTCAGGTTCGATCTCTCGGGCGCGCCGAGATCGGTGACGGCCGCCTCTGCAGGAGCCTACGAATAGGGCGACACGAAGGGCTGTGACGCAGACTTGCCTTGTGGCGCTTGCGTTCCCGCATGAGGCCGGACATTCTGCACCTCGGTAGAGGTCGAGCGGACGATTTCGCGTGAAGATTGAAAACCGGGTGCGCCAGATGCGCGCCGCATGCCGGCGAGGTCGGGTGCGGTGATCGATCCGGCGCATGGGAGCGCCTCGCTCAGGCGCGTCGCTGCCGGGAGCCTTTGCGCAGGCTGCGGGGCATGTGCGTCGATCGCCCCCGATTCCGTGAGAATCGAGCCGCGGGGCGGATTTCTGCGCCCGACGGAAACCGGACCGGTGACCGAGGCCGAGAACGCCCGCATCGCCGCCATCTGTCCCGGCCTCGGTCAGACGGTCGAGGTCCGAGACCGGCACGACGACGTGCTCTGGGGCCCGCACCTGAGCGCATACGAGGGCTGGGCAACCGACACCGAGATCCGCCATGCGGGCTCTTCGGGTGGCGCTCTGTCGATGATCCTCGTTCACCTGCTCGAGCAGGGCGTCGTGGACGCCGTTCTCCAGACCGCCGCATCAGGAGATAACCCGCTTGCGAACGTCACCGTAACCAGCCGGTCCCGCAAAGACGTGCTCGCGGCGGCCGGATCGCGCTATGCCCCCTCCGCCCCGCTGGCCGGACTGGGACCGGCCCTGGCCTCGGGGCTGCGCCATGCCTTCGTGGGCAAGCCGTGCGACGTTGCGGCGCTTCGGGCGATGTCCGAATGCGACGCCGGATATGCACGCGCCTTCCCGGTCCTGTTGTCCTTCTTCTGCGCCGGGGTTCCGTCGATGACGGGGGCAGGCCGGCTTCTTGCGGCGATGGGTGCCGATCCTTCGCAGGTGGTCCGCTTCCGCTATCGGGGCATGGGGTGGCCCGGCCGCGCCACGGCAGTGCTGGCCGACGGGTCCGAACGTTCGATGTCCTATCACGACAGCTGGGGCGGCATCCTGTCGAAGCATGTCCAGCACCGGTGCAAGATCTGCGCCGACGGAACGGGCACTGCAGCCGATATCGTCTGCGCGGATGCCTGGGAGACGGACGAGGCCGGCTACCCGCTGTTCGAGGAGCAGGACGGAGTCAGCCTGGTATTGACCCGGACGGCGCTCGGAGAGCGCCTGCTCGGCGAGGCCTGCAAGGGCGGCCGCCTCGCCGTCCGGCCCTTCGAACTGGCACGGCTCGCGGCCATCCAGCCTGGACAGCGGGAACGTCGCAGGGCGCTCCTCGCGCGGCTTCTCGCGCTCCGTTTGCTCAACCGGCCAACACCGCGCTACCGGGGCCTGAGGCTGGCAGAGGCGGCCGCGCAGAACGGATTTGCCCGCAACCTGAAGAATTTCGCGGGCATGGCCCGCCGTGCCATCAAAATGGCACGATCCTGAAATCAATCCGCGGTTGCCGGACCCATTGTCATCGGAAACTTCCATTCCAGAAGGTGTTTCAAAGCGTGGTGACATCGTCCCGGACTTCCGACGAAATCCAGATCCTGCTCATCTTCCATTCCACCAGATCGAACAACCTGGGGGTCGGAGCGCTGACGGTGTCGGAGATCGAGGTGATCCGGGCGGCGGCCGCTCGCTCGGGCCGGCGCGTGCATATCGACATCCTCGACTGGAAGGAGGACCGCGCGCCCTACCTCGCGGGGCCGGACATCTCGGTCCGTGACGTCGCTGGCCGTTACATGCTCAGTCCCTTCGGATACTTCGCCGACGCGCGACGGGCCGACATCGTGATCGACATAGGCGCGGGGGACAGCTTCGCCGACATCTACGGCAGACGCCGCCTTTCGCGGATCTTCCTGCTCAAGTTCCTGACCCACATCGCCGGAACGCCGCTGGTGGTCGCGCCGCAGACGATCGGACCGTTCAACCGGCGGATTTCGAGATTGCTCGCCCGCACGACCCTGAACCTCTCGTCGGTCCTGTGCACCCGCGACAGGAAGAGCACCGAATGCCTGCGCGAAATCGGCGTGACCCGGCCGGTTATCGAGGCGTCGGACGTAGCGCTCCGCCTCCCTTATGCCGAGCCGTCTGCACGACCTCCGGGCCGACCGCGCGTCGGGATCAACGTGTCGGGACTTCTGATGAACGGCGGCTACGACCGGAGGAACATGTTCGGGCTGTCGCTGGACTATCCGGGCCTGATGGCCAGGATCGTCACGTCCTTTCTGGAACATCCCGAAAAGCCCGAGGTGCACCTCGTTCCGCACGTGATCGTCGAAGAGAAGGGTGCCGTCGAGGACGATCTGACGGCCTGCACGAAGCTCGCCGAGGGCAAGCCCGGCGTCATCGTCGCACCGCGGTTTCGCTCACCGTCGGAAGCAAAGACCTACATCGCGGGTCTCGACTTCTTTGCCGGCGCACGGATGCATGCCTGCATCGCGGCCTTCTCGAGTGGCGTTGCGGTTGTTCCAATGGCGTATAGCCGCAAGTTCGCCGGCCTATTCGGCAGCCTCGGCTACACGAGAACGGTGGACTGCACCGGCCAGGACGAGGCCACGATCCTCTCTGCAATCATCGACGGCTTCTCGAATCGCGCGCTGCTCGCGGCCGAGGCGCGCTCGGCACTTTCCGTCGGGCGCCAGAAGCTGGCTGTTTACGAGGACGCCCTTGTGGCACTTCTGGGCGAGGTCGGCGGAACGGTCCCCCCGGCATTCCCGGCCAGGGACCGTCCCGAACCAGGAAAGGCACAAGCTGAATGAGAGACCCGATGCATCCGACAGGAACTCGATCCGCTACAGGCTGAGGAAGGCGCGCTTCCGGCGCATCGAACGGCTCCTGGATGGCATTATCGCCGACCGGGGCCGGGCCAGCATTCTCGACATGGGCGGGCGGCGCGAGTACTGGAAGCTCCTCGATCGGCGCTACCGGGACAGGGTCAGCGTTACGATCGTCAATCTGGAAGAAGAGGTCCGGCTCGAGGACCAGGCCGACGACTTCGGTGTCGAGATCCGCACGATCGCCGGCGATGCGACCTCTCTGCCGGGGATGGCGGACGGATCGTTCGATCTGACGCATTCGAACAGCGTCATCGAGCATGTGGGCCTCTACGGCGCCATGGCCGCCTTCGCCCGCGAGACGCGCCGGATCGGGCGCGCCTACTACCTTCAGACCCCGAACTTCTGGTTCCCTCTCGAACCGCATTACGGTGTGCCGTTCTTCCACTGGCTTCCGGAACCGACCCGGCTGGCTCTGCACACCCGCCTGGACGTGGGATTTGCGGCCCGGACCGACTGGGCCGGCGCCGCCGCGCGGGTCGATCACACCCGGATCGTCTCGCGCGGCCTCCTGCGGGCCCTCTTTCCCGATGGCACCCAGGAAAGCGAGCGCTTCGCCATGATGACGAAGTCGCTGATCGTCTACCGTCCGGCCTGACAGGCTACCACAGCGAGACGACGGCGCCGGCGGTGGTTCCGGTCGCGAGGATCCGCGCCGCACGTATCGGCAGCAGGGTTCCGGCCGGCACCGCCTGGAACGTGACCGTCTGGCCGCCGGCCATGATCAGCGCCAGATTTCCTGCCTGGCCCACGTAAATGGCCCGGGGCAACACCGCGAGGTCGGTGGCATCGCTTGGCGTGACCGCTGCCGCGTCCCGGGCCGGCGACGTGAGGGACGAGGGCAGGGTGGCGAAATTGTCCATTCGCAGTTCTCCGAGTTTGGGGGGTCTTCGCAGGCGGGGCGCTGGCCGCCTCGCTTGCGCACACGCACAACCAGAGATTGGGCGAATGTGTGAATATCGGCGGAACGACGCGCACGATGGCATCGTTTCGCCTACCGCAACAGTCTCGCGGCGGGAATCTTCGACAGCATACAGAAACGTTTACAATGGTTTAAGCATTCCTTCTGTATTGAGGCTTGGCGACACAAGCATTCTGCATTTGCGCCCCATCTTTGCCACTTTCGGACGCATTGTTCTGTGCATGGACACACTCCAGGCGCCCGGCCTAGACGGGGCGAGAGGGAAATCAGAATGAACATCACCAGGGTCATGGTGACGGCGATCTTTGGACTGGCCGTCAGCTTTTCTGCCGCTCAGGCGCAGTCGGTGGACTTCTACGTGCAACCGGTCACTCCGGGTCCCGTGCAGGGAATTCCGCTGTCGGTCGTTACCCTTCAGGCCGCGAAGCCGGCAGGACCGGCCGCTGCCGCGCACGTTGCGCCCGGCGGACCGAAACTTCCCCATTCCGGGCAGGTGGGTGCCGGGCCTCCGTCTCCGACGGCCGTGAACGAGGCGCGCAATGCGGCCGGCGAACCGATCGTCGTATCGGTCCAGGCCGCTCCGACGGCGCCCTGGAAGTCGCTTCAGCAGCTTCTCGACTCAGGGCAGGTCAAGGGCGGCGACCGGATCTTCCTCATGGACGGCTACCACGGTCCGCTGGTCGTCCGTAACATGAACTTCAACTCCCCGGTTCTGATCGCCGCATCCCCCGGGGCGACGGCCCAGGCGGACTCGATACTGGTGGCCAACTCGAGAAACATCATCTTCCGCGATCTCAAGGTCTGGCCCACGTCGACGACCTCCACGTCCGCGATCGTCCGCAGCTATCCCGACACATCCGATCTCGCCTTCGTCAATCTCGACGTCCGCGGCGGACCCGATGCCGGCAACTACATGAGCTGGAGCCTCGCCGAATGGCGGGACGGCCTGCGCACCGGAATGCTGATCCAGGGCGCGCGGCAGACCATCACCGGAACGCGGGTCACCGCCGTGCAGCACGGCATCCTGGCCACGGGCGACGACGATCTCCTCGACGGCAACATCATCGACGGCTTCGCGGGCGACGGGATGCGGGCCCTGGGCGACCGGTCCATCGTGCGCAAGAACCGGGTCCAGAACTGCATCGACATCCAGGACAAGCAGCACCGCGACGGCTTCCAGACCTACTCGATCGGCTCCGACGGGAAGGTTGGCACGGGAACCCAGTACGGCCTCGTCGTCGAGGGCAACAAGATCTTCGAATGGACCTCGCCGGTCGCCAACCCGCTCCGCTGCCGCCTTCAGGGCATCAGCATGTTCGACGGGATGTACGACAACTTCCGCATCGAGAACAACGTTGTGGTCGTATCCGCCTACCACGGCCTCACGGTGGCCGGCGCGCTGAACTCGGTGATCCGCCAGAACACCGTCGTCAACCCCAGCGGTCAGCCGGCGCGCAATCCCTGGATCAGGATCGCCTACCACAAGAACGGCACGCCGCCCCGCAACACCGAGGTCGTCAACAACCTCGCCTCGTACATCGTGGTTCCGGACAACGCCTCGCTCGGCATCCGTGCGGCAAACAACGTGATCGCCGGGGCGGCCTCGACCGAATTCGTGGATTTCGCCAACGAGAACCTTGCCCTGTCCGCAGCCTCGTCGGCGATCGACAAGGGCGATCCCGCCAGGATGACGGCCAGCGACATTCTCGACGTCAAGCGCTTCCGGGGCAGGGGACCGGACGTCGGCGCCTACGAAAGCCGCTGAGCGATTTCGCGAATGCGCGGAAGGGCCCCCCGGAAACGGCGGGGCCCTTCGTCATGCCCGTCCCGAAATCGCCTGTGAAAGCATCCATCCCGCACGCAGCACCCGCAGGCGCGCAAGGGTCCAGATCCCCTGCAACCTCTCGCGCGCGGTAAGCCGCGGATCACGCAGGACCCTCGGCATGTGAACCAGTACGCTGGCAGGCATCGCGATGCCCCGGGCAAGCCACTGGAGGCGCCCGCGCAGTGTCCCCTCGCGCGCCACCCGGTGGCGGAACATCTCCCGGTTCAGTCTGCGCCACTTCCCGATCAGGGACGGCCAGTCAGGCCGCGTCGGGTGACGGACCTTCAGCCGCTCCTCGAGCGCGAGTCCGAAGCCTCTGGAGCGCGCGCGCAGACACCATTCCTCGTCTTCCGACAGTCCGTCGATGAAGGGCCCGACAGCCGCGAACACACTCCGCCGGGTCAGCAGGTTCGCCGTGACGGAAAACCCCTTCCTGAGAATGTAGTCGCGGTAATTGAAGGCGAAGACGGTCTCGAACACCTGTGCACCGGTTCGTGGCGGCGGTGTCTCGTCAAAGAGGATGACCGCACCGCCGACGATATCCGCCTTGTCCACGGCCAGCTTGGCAACCGCGACCCAGTCGTCTTCCGGAATGCAGTCGGCGTCGAGAAAGAAGATCCGCTCGGCGGTGGACTCCGCGACGCCGCGGTTGCGTGCCAGCGCCGCGCCGCGGCCGGTTTCCACGACGAGGCTGGCAAAACGATGGCGGGCGACGGTTGTGCCCACATCCTCGGTCGAGCCGTTGTCCACCACGATCACCTCGGTGTCCGAAAGATCGTTCCGGCCGAGTGCTTCGAGACAGCGGTCGAGACGGCGGACGTCGTTGTAGTGGGGAATGATGACGGCGAACCGGGGCGGCATGAGGACACGTGATTCGTTTGCGCGCCCCAGCTTCGGCCACGTGAATCGGCGTTGTCCAGTTGCGCGGGCCTCCGGGCGGTTGCGCTTCTTCGTTGTGGGCTCCGCTTACTGTATGCCAGAACGCAACAATATCCGCCGAACTCGCCTATTGCCGCGCCTGCGCGCCGAATAACCGGGCCGTTGCCACGAGCGCTGAACAATCTGAGGTTGAAAAATCATTTTTGTGGCGGAACTGGGGCAATGACGTGGCGGTTCCGAGTTCTCATTGCGACGCTCTGTGCTAGCATTGGGTTGGGTGTGATTTTACCTTGAACGTCTGCCTTTGAAGGGGTGTGAAATGAGTATCCTCAAGACTGTCGCGGGGGCCGCGGCGGGACTTCTGATTGCCGCAGGCGCAACTGCCTCGTCCGCTGCGGTGATCGACTTCACTTCGGCCGGAACGGGAACGTCGGGCTCGGTCGGAAGCGTGAGCTGGACGATGTCGTCGAACATCGGAACAGTCAACAATTCCCAGGCGTTCGACGGCCAGGACTCCAACCTTGCCTGGACCGGACTCGCCCTGCAGCGCGACGGCTACGGCGTCCGCAGCTATCTCGACAACAGCAGCCGCGACGACGAGATCACATCGATCCTTGCAGGCAGCGAAGCGATCCTGCTGACCTTCAACAAGGCGGTGCGGGTATCCGCGGTCGCCTTCCTCGACCTCTTCCTGCCGGCTACCGGCGGCCTCGGCGAAGTCGGCTATGCCCAGTTCGACGACGGAACCACCGTGTCGGTGACGGCGGCGGATCTGGCGAATCCGGTGGGCAGCGGCAGCAGGCGGGCCGGCTTCGCCTACAGTCTTGTCGACGGGATCACCACCAAGTCGATCAGGTTCTTCACCGGTCTCACCAACGACCGTCAGGGTCTGGCTGACGGCGCGCTCGCCGCAGTGGACATAGCGCCGATCCCGGTTCCTGCGGCCGGCCTTCTGCTTCTGGGCGGCCTGGGCGGTCTGGCGGCCATCCGCCGCCGCCGCAAGGCCTGACAGTTCAGGACTGCGGGACTTCACGGGGCCGGGCGGCAACGCCCGGCCCTTTCGTCATTCCGGCGCGTCCGTGCAGTCAGTACGTTCCATAGGTGTAACCCACCGAGTCGTCGGCATAGCGACACTTGTTCAGGACGACGCCGAGAACGTTCGTCAGCTGTGCGAGTTCCTTTTCGCACACGTCGATGTTCGAAAGCCGTGTGCTTTCTGCCGCGGCGACCAGGACGCCGCAATCGACATTGCTAAGGAACCCGACATTGTCGTCGCTGGCCAGCATCGGGCACAGGTCGAAGATCATGATGTCGGGCCGCCAGCGCGATTCGATCTCGTCCAGCACGTCGGCCGTCATCTGGCTGTGCAGGAGTTCGGCCGGATGCCGCGTGGCCGAGTTGTTCAGCGCGATCGCAAGGTTGTCGCCGAACCGGACCGAAACCTCGGTGAACGGAACCTTCCGCTCCAGCACCTCCCAGAAGGATCTGCCGACCGGATGCCCAAGCAGCTTGTAAAGCCCCGGTCGCCGGAGATCGAGATCGAAAAGCATGACCCTCAGATCCCGCTGCCGCGAGAGACTGAGTGCGAGGTTCAGCGAAACGGTGGTCTTGCCGCAGGCGGGATCGGGCGAGGTGACCGCAAGCCTGGTCCAGGACTTGTCGCGCATCATCCGGATCACGCGGGAACGCAAGAGGTCGTATGGGACCGCCTCCTTGTTTCCGGCAAGCGCCGTGATGCGGTAGGCGCGGGCGCGATCCGGTCCTATGTCGATTTCCGGCAGGCTCAGCCAGTCCGCAGCCGCTGCCTGTGAGGGTGTCGGTTTGCTTCGCGGTTGTCCGGGGTCGCGGAGCACCGACTGACGCATCTCGCGCGCTTTGGCCAAGGCCGCTTCAAGCCGTTCCATTTCGGTTCCTCATCCATACGAGCACTTGCACCGGCCTGTCACATGTTCAGACCCAGTTTCGCCGCCACGTTCGCCAGAAGCAGATCAAGCGGCAGATAGAAGACATGCACCGCATAGATGATCGCCGGAATGCCCACCACAGCAACCACGAGCATGGCCGAGAACACGGAGCGCCGGATCACTGTCTCGGAAGGGGTGCGAATGTAGGGAATGGTCGAGAGCGGCGTGATCCCGAAACTCGTGATGAGGTCCTTCGGCCGGCGCACCGACCGGTTCAGCAGTTCGATCAGCACGACGAACGCTATCCCGAGCAAGACGCCCGCCGCCATGCCTCCGCCGGCGATCAGAAGCCGGTTCGGCCTTACGGGATCGGTGGGAACGACCGGCGCATCGATCACGGTGATCCTCTCGCCCTTCGAGAGAAGCTCCATGCGTTCCCCCGTCGTGGCCTGGGAAAGGCGCTGGACTGCATTGTTGTACTGCGACTGAACGTTCTGGTAGTCGCGGTTCAGCGAATCGAGCGCCACCTGATTGGCCGGCGTGCGGTTGATCGAGTCGGTCAGTTTGGCAAGCTGATCCTCGGTCAGCTTCTTCCTGTCCTCCTCGGCCTTGATCCGTGCGTCGATCTGCTGGACCTGGAGGTCGAGCATCGTGGTCGCCGGGTCCGCCGAGACCGCACCGCCGGGCACCTGGGCCCGAACGATGGTCTCGAGTTGCGCGATCCGGGCCTTGATCACCCGGATTTTCGGATTGTCCTCGGAAAAGACCGCCAGCGCCTGGGTGAGATTGTCACGCTCCTGGTCGAGCCGGGCCTGTTCGGGCGTCTTCTGGATGCCCGGCGTATCGCCGACGCGACCGGTGGACTTGAAGATGGCGATCAGCTGGTCCTTCTGCTCCTTGAGCTGCGTGAGCGTCGTATCGGACGTCGCGATCTGGGTCTGGAGCATCGACTGCTGGGTCATCCGGAACTGCAGCGTCGCGGGCAGGGCATCGGCGTTCTTGTTCTGGAAGTCGAGAAGCTTGGAACTGAGCTGGTCGAGCTCGGCGCCGAGACGCTCGACCTCCTGCTGGAAGAATTCCATCGTCTGCCCGGCCCTCTCGGTCCGAAGCTTCACGTTCTCGCTCAGGATCAGGGTCACATATTCGTTCAGGACACCCGCCGTCGTGGGCGCCGACGAGGCCTGGAACGAGATCGACATCGTCGTGGCCTCGCCGCGGCCCGCCCTCAGCGTGATGTCTGTGCCATCGCGCATCGCCTGCACGATGTCGTCCGGCGTCATCTTGTCGATGTCGGGAAAGACCTTCAGCTTCTTGGCGATGTCCAGAAGGTTCGTCCGCGTCATCAGCCTCTGCTCGATGATCTGAAGGGTCTCCATCGCGGCGGTCTGCACGGTCGGCGCCGCCATCTGGTTGGGAATCTGCGAGGACTCGACCACAAGCGACGTGGTGGAACTGTAGGTCGGCGGAAGCAGGAAGGCCGCTGCGAAGGACGCCGCGGTGACCAGCAGCGCGATCACGATGAAGTACGGAAACCGGCGGATGAACACCGCAAGGTAGAAGGACAGGTCCAGGTTCATCTGCGTTTCTCGTCTTCCGCTTCAATCTGCGCCGCGAAGAACACCCCGTCGTCAAGTACGGACTGCACGACGTGCTCGTCCACCTGATGATGGTCCATGCTCCATGCGTAGAGCAGTGACATGTCGCACAACTGGTTCACAAGACGCGGAACCCCGTGCGTGGCTCCGAAAATGATCCGGCACGCTCCGTCGGTGATCTCCTGCCCGGTGCCCCCCGCCGAACGGAGCCGGTGCGAGATCAGTTCCCGCACCGCCTTCTCGTCGAGCGGCAGAAGGTGAAAGCTCGCCGCGATACGCTGGGCCAGCTGCCTGAGCGACGGATCGAGCACCATGTCCCGGAGTTCCGGCTGCCCGACCAGGACGAGTTGGATCACCTCATCCTTGCCCGTATTGATGTTGGTGAGCATCCGCAGTTCCTCGAGGCTTTCGGCCGAAAGATTCTGCGCCTCGTCGAAGATGAGGACGACGCGGCGACCCGACGCGTATTCCTCGATGAGGAAGTCCTGAAGCTTCTGGAAGAGCTGCACGTAGCCGACACGAGGATCGAACGGCACCCCGAGAGAGTTGAGGACCCACTGGATGAGCTCGCCCCGCCCGCCCTGCGCATTCGAGATCAGACCGACCGTGACCCGGTCCTCGAACTGGCGGAGCAGCTCGCGAAGCAGGGTCGTCTTGCCGCAACCGACACCGCCCGTGACGAGCGTGATCGGCGCGCGCGACAGGATACCGAACTCGAGAACCGAGTAGGCGCGGCGATGCTGAGCAGACCAGAACAGGAAATCCGGATCGGGCACGAGCGTGAACGGGCGCTCGGCGAACCCGAAGAAGTCCATGTAGAATCCGACGCCGCTCGTATCGTCCTTCTTGGTCTCCACGACCTGGTTCATGAACTGCCCAACTAGATGCGACAAAGCCGCGCGTGGCATCGCCAAGCCGACTTTTACCGGTTTGCGCACTCGAATACACGGGCTAAAACGCCACGCAACTGCGTCAAGTTCATGGCGTGCATGTGTGGACAATTGGGGCGGCCCGGCCGGCTTTGTCGCGACTCGCCCCCCGGCTCCCCCCAAACGCGCATCATTGCGATACGCTCAACTGTCGTCGCATCGCACCGCGAACTGTTTCCCTGACCGGAATGAACCGGGCCGGAGCGCATCGGCGGATCGACGCTCGCCCGCTCGCAAGTGCGGGTTTCCCGTGCATTTTCGGCGGTTTCTGCCGTCCGCATGCAATTCCCGATTCCCTCCTTGGCGATCCCGATGGTATTGGACTCAGCACCAATCCGATCCCATCGCGGATTCGGCCTCGTGGGTGACATGGGTCGGCAGGCACCGGCCGACCGGAAAGTATGGTAGATGACGGTCCAGTTGAACGACCTTGTGAACGGCGCTGACAAGTGCCATCCGCTCGGCCCGGTCGAGATCGAGTACCGGCCTGGACTTTACCGGAACTTCCTCAAGCGTGTCTTCGATCTGGCAGCGGTTCTGGCATCGTCGATCGTGGTGGTCCCGGCGATCGCGGTCCTGGCCCTCATCATCGCACGCGACGGGTCCTCACCCTTCTACTGGAATGACCGCGTCGGCCGCGGCGGGCGCGACTTCCGGATGCTCAAGCTGCGCACGATGGTGCCCGACGCCGACCGGATGCTGCTGCGCCACCTCGCCGAACAGCCCGAAGCGCGACGCGAATGGGATGCGACGCAGAAGCTCAAGAACGATCCGCGCATCACGATGATCGGACGGTTCCTGCGCAAGTCCTCGCTCGACGAACTTCCCCAGCTCTGGAACGTGCTCAAGGGGGACATGTCGCTCGTTGGCCCCCGCCCGATGATGCCGAGCCAGCGCATTCTCTACGGCGGTTCCGCCTATTATGCGCTCAGGCCCGGCGTAACCGGCCCCTGGCAGGTCTCCGACCGCAACGAGTCCGAATTCTCGAAGCGGGTCGAGTTCGACCGACTCTACAACGACACCCTGTCCTTCCGGACCGACGTCGGCCTGATCGTTGCCACCCTCAGGGTCGTGTTGAAGGCGACGGGTTACTAGATTGGACCGTCTGGACCGGGCGCCCTGTCACCGCGACCATCCTGATGGTAGAGCCTCCACTGTCCGAACCACACGGGGAACGTATGCTACGCGCTGAAAGGTACAGAAGATCGCTTCTGGCGGTTACGCTCGTCGGTGCCCTTTCCCTCCTCTCGGCCTGCGAGTCCTCCGAGGAACGTGCCCAGAGGTATTACGAGTCGGGCATGGCGCTTCTCGAGAAGGGCGACGTGGACCGCGCGCTTGTCGAGTTCCGCAACGTGTTCAAGCTGAACTCGACACACCGCGGGGCACGCCTGGCCTATGCGAATGCCGAGCGCGAGCGCGGAAACCTGCGTGAAGCCTATGCGCAGTATCTGCGTCTGGTCGAACAGTATCCGCAGGACATGGAGGGACTCGTCGCCCTGTCCGAAATCGCCGCCCAGAGCGGCGAATGGCAAGAGGCGAACCGCTACGTCACGACCGCCCTCGCCCTCGAGCCGCAGAACCTTTCCGTCCAGGCCCTCCGCATCGTCGTGGACTACGGCGTTGCCAAGTCGTCAGGTGACGACAAGGCCATCGACGCGAACGCCGCCAAGGCACGTGACCTTCTCGGCAAGCTTCCCGAAAGCCTGTTCCTTCTGGGCATCGTCATCGACTACCAGATCCGGGCTCAGGACTACACGGCAGCGCTCGCCACGATCGACCGTTCGCTCGCGCTGGCTCCCGACGACCGCGGCCTCTACGCGATGCGGCTGTCGACCCTCGCCGCGATGAACGACGATGCGGGCGTCGAAGCGGGTCTGCGCGAGATGGTGGGGAAGTTCCCCGACGATGCGGGCATCGCCCAGGCACTCGTGCGGTGGTTCGTGGCGCGCAAGGAAATTGCCAAGGCGGAAGAGTTTCTGCGCAGTCGCGTCGACTCCAAGGCACCCGACCAGACGCGGACGCTCGAGCTCGTCAGATTCCTGACCGATAACCGCGGCGCCAGGGAGGCGGTGGCCGAGCTCGACCGGCAGATTGCCGCAGGCAACGATTCCCCCGTGTTCCGCTCGGCGCGGGCAGGCCTGCTCTTCGACCTCGGCCAGAGGACGGAAGCGGTCGCCGAGATGCGGGCAATCCTGAAGGATGCCCCCGCAGGCGACGACACGCGCAAGATCCGCATCGGTCTTGCACAGATGCTGGCGCTTGAAGGCAATCAGGTGGAGGCCCGCGCGCTGGTCGAGGAAGTGCTGGCCGAGGATGGCGGCAATATCGAAGCGCTGAAGCTCAAGGGGGCCTGGCTCATCCAGGCCGACGAGGTCGGCGATGCGCTCGCGACGCTTCGCCAGGCGCTTGACCAGAACGAGCGCAACCCCGAGGTGCTCTCGCTGATGGCCGACGCCTACGAGCGCGACGGCAACGGCCCGCTGATGCGCGAGATGCTGTCCCAGGCGGTGGACGCCTCGGACCGCGCGCCGAACGAATCGCTGCGCTACGCCAACGTGCTTGTCGCCGACGGCAACCTGCTCACGGCGGAAACCGTCCTGATCGAGGCGCTCAAGCTTGCGCCGGGCACTCCGGCCCTGCTGGCATCTCTGGGCAACGTCTACCTGAAACTCAAGGACTGGCCGCGCGCCACCTCGGTCGCGGACGCCCTGCAGTCTCTCGACGACGAACGGGCCCGCATCGCGGCGACGACCATCCGCGCCGAAGCCATCGCGGGCCAGCAGAGCTCGGATCAGGCGATCGGATACCTTCAGTCTCTGGTTGACGGAGGCGAAGGCGGACTGGCGGCGAAGCTCGCCATCATCCGGGCGCATCTGGCCAACAATCAGCCGGACAAGGCGCTCGCCTACGCCGAGACGGCGCTGGCCGAAACGCCGGACGACCCGTCGCTGAGATTCGTTTACGCCTCGGTGCAGGCGACAGCAGGCAAGACCCGCGAGGCCGAGCAGACGTTCCGGGCGCTTCTCGACGAGGACAAGTCCCGCGTGCCGGTCTGGATGGCGCTCTTCCGGCTTGTCTCGACCGATGCGTCGCGCCGCAACGAAGCCGGCGCGCTGCTCGATCAGGCGCTGCAGGTCGCCCCCGAAGCGCCGGACCTTCTCTGGGCCAAGGCGGGATACCTGGAACAGTCCGGCGACATCGAGGGCGCGGTGGCCGTCTACGAGGCACTTTACGCGCGCGACAGCGGCAACCTCGTCATCGCGAACAATCTCGCCAGCCTGCTTGCTTCCTATCGCAGCGATGCCGAAAGCCTCGGGCGGGCCGAGGTCATCGCGCGGCGCCTCAAGGACAGTCCGATCCCGGCCTTCCAGGACACCTATGGCTGGATCGCCCATCGCCGCGGCAATTCGGCCGCAGCCGTTCCCTACCTCGAAAAGGCGGCGGCCGGCCTCCAGAACGACCCCATGGTTCAGTATCACCTCGGGATGGCCTATTTCGCCACGGGCGAAACGGCCAAGGCGCGCGATGCCCTCACCACGGCGCTGAAGCTCGTCCCTGCAGACGATGCGCGTGATTTCGTGAAGGATGCGAAGGACACCCTTGCCCGGATCAATTCCGGGGCTCCCGCCAGTGGAAACTGATGGTCAATCTGTGTTGCCGGCGAGGCACGAAAGCCCCGCGACTGTTCCGGATTGCCAAACAAATGCCGTTAACGTTTTGTTTTGTCGGAATACAGGGCGTAGTGTAGCGCCGATTCGACATTCTGGGGTGCCCAAATGGTCAAGACCCTTCTGGCGGCGCTGATCGCGCTGTTTATCGCGCCGGCCGCATTCGCACAGGGATCCTATACGATCCAGCCGGGCGATGTGCTTCAGTTCGAGGTTCTCGAGGACCCGTCCCTGAACCGCTCGCTGCTCGTGCTCCCGGACGGAACAGTCAGCGTCCCGATGGCCGGAAGCCTCCGCGCCTCGGGCCAGTCGCTCGACGCGGTGCGCGGGGCGATCTCCTCTGCGCTTGCCCCCAACTTCTCGAGCGCACCCACGGTATTCCTCTCGGTCGGCCAGCTTGCCGCACCTGCCGCGACGGCGGCGGCCGCGGCGGCAAACCTGATCGCCGTATATGCGGTGGGAGAGGTCAGCCGACCCGGCCGGACCGACGTCGAGCCGGGCACGACGCTGCTGCAGTTCCTGTCGCAGGCCGGCGGATTCACCCGCTTCGCCGCGACTAAGCGGATCCAGCTTCGCCGGGCCGACCCGAAAACAGGGTTGGAGTCCGTCTACCAATTCAACTACAAAGCGGTGCAAGAGGGCGCAAAGGCGCCAGTCATTGTGCTGAAGAAGGGTGATGTCGTGGTGATCCCTGAGCGCAAGCTGTTCGAATAGGGGCAGAACACCGGTGGGGATGAGCAGAAAGAAGATCGCGCTAATTGCGACACTGTCCACTGTCTGGCCGACCATCGCCACGCCTCAGGCGGGCGGTGGCGGCCTTCAGGTCGACCTGGGTTTCGAAACCAGCCTCACGGCGGACGACAACTTTCAGCTCGCACCCCGATCGCCGGGCAGTTCGTGGATCTGGGACAACCGTCTCAACTTTGCGATCAGCAACGCGACGCCGAACCAGAACCTGAACGTGACCGGCTCCGGCGTTCTCCGGTTCGCCGACTTTCCCGGCCGGTCAACGACAGGGTTCGAGGATCCTCAGATCCGCTTCTCCTATTCCGTGGACTCGCGGAACTCGCGCCTGACTGTCGATGCCCGCTACCGGAACGTCGACCGCGAATTCCTGAACCCGTTCCAGGTGGAACAGGAAGAGCAGAACAGCGGCGGCCTCTACGCGGGCGGCGGATCCGTCAGGTTCATCAACTACGGCCTCCGCTACGAGACGGGACTGAACGCGCCGTTCGGCATGTCCTTCAGCCTCCGCCGGGACGAGAAGAACTTTTCAAACGTCACCAACCCGCGTCTCTTCGACTCGACCACCGACACCGCCGGCGTGACCGCCCGCTTCGACGTGTCGCCGGTCACCCAGGTGACGGCAAACGCCCTGCAGACATGGTACTCGGCCGAAGACCTCGCGCAGACCGACCGGGAAACGCTCGATCTCTCGCTCGGGCTGCGGCAGGACGTCAACCCGAGCCTCGTGCTCGATGCCCGTCTCGGCTACACGACGATCGACGAGACGAGGTTCGGCGGGCCCCGGAACCGCTCGGGTGCGACCGGCAGCTTCGGCCTTACCCAGGCGCTGCCCAACGGCGATGTGTCCGGCAGCATCTCGACCACCCAGGACGTGAACGGGTCGCGCACGACGCTGCAGTTCGGCCGGACGATCGAGATGCCCCGGTCCACGCTCTCGGGTTCCGTCGGCCTGTCGCGCGGAGACTCGGGCTCGACCGACTGGATCGCCCGGGTGGCCTACAACTACCAGCTTCAGACGTCCAGCTTCTCGGCGTCGCTCACCCGGACGGCCGCCACCAACAGCCTCGACGAGGACGTGCTCGATACGCGCATCTCGCTTGGCTACGGCTACGAGGTCAGCACGGTATCGAGGATCAACGTGGACGTGAACTACGGCCTGTCCGAGGATGCAGGCGCCGGCTCTGCGCCCACCGTGAAGCGGACCGACATCACCGCCGCCTATACGCGCGAACTGACCCAGGACTGGAACCTTCGCGGCGGCGTGACCATCCGCGACCTGAACGACAGCAGCGCGGCTGGCCGCGCCCGGTCGAACGCCGTGTTCCTGTCGCTTGGCAGATCGTTCAGTTTCCGGCCCTGAAGCAATGGCGCGCCTTTAGCCGGAATTGGCCACTTCCTGGAACCGTGCGGTTCACACTTCTGTTTTTCGATCCGCCCGATCGTGTATCCTCTCTCGCCAGACGAGACCGTTTCCCGTAGGTTCACGCGGAATCAATTCTGTTGACGAGTTCATCATGGCCATGACGAATTCCGCCGTGGAAGCGACTGCGATCGGCACCCTTCGCTCCGGCTTCCAGCCGATGGGCGTGTTCTTGTTTGCCGCGCTGGTCCTCGGATCGATCCCCGTGTTCTGGATCGGATTCGTCTCTCTTGCGAACGCATGGTCCACGCCCGAATACAGCCACGGGCCGATCATCCCGCTCGTATCGCTCTACCTGTTCCTGAGGGAACTGCGGCGGTCGCCGGTGGAATTCGACCCCGATGCGGTCCGGTGGCCCGGGGTCGCCGTGATTGTGGTGGCGCTCGCCATCGCGGGCGTGGGCAACATGATGCGGGTTCCCGACATCGTGACCTATGCCTTCATCATCTGGGTCGGCGGCATCGTCCTGACGGTATTCGGCTGGCATCGCGGGATCCGCCATCAGCTTCCGGTCATCCATCTCGTCTTCATGCTGCCGCTTCCGCAGGTCCTGTACTGGAAGCTGCAGATCTTCCTGCAGTTTGTCTCGTCCCAGCTCGGCGTCTGGTTCGTGAGCCTCGCCGGCGTCCCGGTTTATCTCGAAGGGAACGTGATCGACCTCGGGGTCTACAAGCTCCAGGTCGCCGAGGCCTGCGCGGGCCTGCGCTACCTGTTTCCGATCCTCAGCTTCTCGTACCTCTTCGCCATCCTGTACCGCGGCCCGTTGTGGCACAAGATCGTGCTGCTTCTCACCGCCGCCCCGCTGACGGTGCTGATGAACTCGGTCCGGATCGGAATCGTCGGGATTCTGGTCAACAGCTACGGGATCGACCAGGCCGAGGGCTTCCTGCACCTGTTCGAGGGCTGGGTCATCTTCCTCATCATCGTAGCGATGCTCTTCCTGCTCGCCGTTGCACTGCAGAGGCTGACCCCCAACCCGCTTCCGCTGTCCGCGGCCGTGGACCTCAACTTCGAGGGCTTCGGGCCGATCCTGATGCGGGTGGTCACGGTCCGGGCGACGATCCCGCTGCTGGCGGCCGCGTTCGTGACGACGGCCGTCTCCGCCGCCTGGCAACTCCTTCCCGCCGCCGAGGCCCCGAAGTTGGCCCGTCAGGAACTGCTGGTATTCCCGCGCGAAATCGACGGATGGCAGGCCTTCACGAAAAAGCTTGAGCCCGACATCGCGCGGGTGCTCGCTGCAGACGACTATCTGAACGCCTTCTACCAGTCGCCCGACGAGAAAACACTCGTGAGCTTCTTCGTCGCCTATTACGCGAAGCAGACCGAAGGGCAGGGCATCCACTCGCCCCAGGTATGCCTGCCCGGCGGCGGATGGGAGGTGTTCACCTTCGAAGAGGTTCCGGTCGACATGACCGACGTCGGCTACGGAAAGTTCAACGCCAATCGCGCGGTGATCCAGAAGGGGCTCTCGAAGCAACTGGTGTTCTACTGGTTCGAAGGCCGGGGCAAGCGGATCGCGAACGATATCCGCGCCAAGATCAGCGTGCTCAAGGACAGCCTGACGATCGGCCGCACCGACGGCGCCCTTGTGAGGTATGTCAGCCCCATCGGGCCGGGCGAGACCGAGGCTGACGCCGAGAAGCGCATCCTCGGGTTCATGAAATCGACCCTCAGGTACCTGCCCGAATACGTTCCGCTCTGATCCGTCGGCGGCCCTTGCATCCGCGATCCCGAGACAGCATTTTCCGGCCCATGCAGCAGGATGACCGGAACGCCGGGCGGGCCGCCGGCGCGCGCAGAGAATCGCGCAGATGGACAAGTCCGGCGGTCCTTGCGGTCGCGGCGATCCTCGTCTTGGTCGAGACCGTGCTGGACGGCAACGCGCTCGGGCTCTGGGGGACCCACGCGGACTGGCGGACGGTGGCGATCGCCTTCGCAGGCTTCTGGGCCGGCCTTCTTGACAACTGGCAGCCGAACTATCCGGGCCAGCCGGTCGCGATGTTCCTGACCTACGCCTTCCTGCACAGCGGACCCGTCCATCTCGCCGTGAACCTGGTGACGCTCCTGTCGCTCGGCGGCGCGGTGGTCGAGCGCGCCGGCCAGGGCCGCTTCCTTGCGGTCTACCTCGGCTCGGCCCTGGGTGGGGGGCTGTTCTTCGCGTTCCTGCTGCCTTCGCCGCAGCCGATGGTGGGTGCGTCGGGTGCGCTCTTCGGTCTCTTCGGCGCGCTTCTGGCCTGGGATCACGCAGGTCGCGCCGGCCGGCCGGACAGGTTTGGGCACCTGCTCAGGATCGTCGCGCTCCTCGCGGCATTGAATGCCGCTCTGTGGTGGGCCACGCAGGGGCTGCTGGCCTGGCAGACGCATCTCGGCGGCTTCGTCTTCGGCTGGCTGATCGCCTTGGCGCTCTCCCCGCGAAGTTCATGATGGGTCAACAAATTCAGGTTTTTCGCCCGATTTATGACGCAATGTTGCGTATCTGTCGTCATCGAGAGCGGCCCCGAGCAGGGAAGGATTGACCATGGCCGTGCCTGAAGAAGGCGGAATCTACCCTGTGATCATGTGCGGCGGATCCGGAACCCGGCTGTGGCCGGCATCGCGCCGCGCCTTTCCGAAGCAGTTCGCCCTCTCCTTCGGTGACGTCAGCATGTTCCAGGCGACCCTCCGGCGGTTTGCCGGGTCGGGGTTCTCGACGCCCGTGATCGTCACCAACTCGGACTTCAGGTTCCTCGTCTCCGACCAGGCCGCCGCCGTCGGCTTCCCCGATCCCCGCATCATCCTCGAACCCTCCGCCCGGAATACCGCGCCGGCCATCCTCTCTGCTGCCCTCCTGCTCGAGGACCAGCCCGAAGCGCTGATGCTTGTGGTTCCCTCGGACCACCTCATCAACGGCGACGGCGCCATGGCCGAGGCCGTCGCTGCCGCGGCAGCGGCCGCACGCGCCGGTCGGATCGTCACCTTCGGCATCCGCCCCAGCCATCCCGCCACCGGCTTCGGCTATCTCGAATTCCCCGACCGCCCCGCGCCGGGTCAGGTCGCGCCCCTGACGGCATTCGTCGAGAAACCCGACGCCGATACGGCGGCAGGAATGCTCGCCTCGGGACGCTACATGTGGAATGCGGGCATCTTCCTCTTCTCGGTGAGGGCGATCCTCGACGCCTTCCGCGCCCATGCCCCGGATCTGGAAGAGCCCTGCCGCGCCGCCTTCGCCGGACGCACGCTCGATCTCGGCTACATCCGGCTCGATCCGGCAGCCTATGGACAGGCCCGGTCCATCTCGATCGACTATGCGGTCATGGAGAAGGCCGGGAACGTGTCGGCGCTTCCGCTCGACGTGGAATGGTCGGACCTCGGAAGCTGGGATGCGGTCTGGAAGGTCGAACCGCGGGACAGCCGAGGCGTCGCCACCGTCGGTCCGGCGACCGCCCTCGACTGCGATGACACGCTTCTGCGGTCGGAGGACGGCATCCACCTCGTCGGCCTCGGCCTCAGGAACGTCGTCGCGGTTGCAATGCGGGACGCCGTGCTCGTCGCCGACATGAGCCACGCCCAGAGGGTGCGCGACGTCGTGGACGCGCTGAACCGCAGGAAGATTCCCCAGGCCGACGAGTATCCGCGTCATCATCGGCCGTGGGGGTGGTACGAGACGCTCTGCCTCGGGGACCGCTTCCAGGTCAAGCGCATCATGGTC
This sequence comes from Pseudomonadota bacterium, assembly GCA_049323795.1. GTDB lineage: Bacteria > Pseudomonadota > Alphaproteobacteria > Rhodobacterales > Rhodobacteraceae > JAOADN01. The sequence goes on along the minus strand of JBMOOH010000038.1, from coordinate 67,063 downwards.
AAGCCGGGCGGCCGGCTGTCGCTGCAAAGCCATCTGCACCGCGCCGAGCACTGGATCGTCGTGCAGGGCACCGCCCGGGTAACGGTCGGCGACAAGGCCACGCTTCTGACCGAGAACCAGTCGGTCTACGTGCCGCTCGGCGAAACCCACCGGATGGAGAATCCGGGCAAGCTGCCGATGTATCTGATCGAGGTGCAGACCGGCAGCTATCTCAAGGAGGACGACATCATCCGCTACGAGGACATCTACCGGCGCGTCTAGGAACCTGAGGCCCCCGTCCCGCCTGTGCATCGGACGGCCTGAATCGGACGGCAGGCGGAGCGCCGGCGGGATGAGCGATCGGAAAGAGATTGGACCCATGAAGGTTGTTGTATTCGGGCTTGGCTATGTCGGCTTCACTGCAAGCTGCTGCATCGCGTCGCAGGGCCACAATGTCGTCGGGATCGACGTCAACGGCGGCAAGGTGAAGGCGATCGACACCGGCTCGGCGCCGATCGTGGAGCCTGGCGTCGAGGATCTGCTCCGCGAGGCGCGCAAGGCCGGGCGCATCGGCGCGGATACCCAGATCGGAGACCACCTTTCGGACGCCGACATGGCCATCGTCTGCGTGGGGACGCCCTCGGGTCCGGACGGATCGCACAACATGTCCTACATCGCCGACGTGACGCGGCAGATCGCCCGCGCGGTCCGCAACCGCACCGGTCAGCCGCTGACGGTCGTGTACCGCTCGACGATCCGCCCGGGCAGCATCGAGGATCTGATCCTCCCCATCTTCGGGGCAACCCTCGGAGAGGCCGTGGCCGCACGGGCCGAGATCGTCTACAACCCGGAATTTCTGCGCGAGGGCAGCGCCGTCAAGGATTTCTTCAACCCGCCCAAGATCGTCATGGGCACGCAGGACGGCAGACCCAACGCGAAGATGACTGCCCTGAACGAAGGGATCACCGCACCGACCTTCGTCACCGGCTACCGCGAGGCCGAATTCACGAAATTCGCCGACAACACCTGGCACGCCGTCAAGGTGGCCTATGCCAACGAACTCGGCCGCGTCTGCCTCGCCCTCGGGATATCGGCCGCCAAGGTCCACGAAATCTTCGTCAGCGACACCAAGCTCAATGTCTCGCCCTCCTATCTGCGCCCCGGTGGCGCCTTCGGCGGTTCCTGCCTGCCGAAGGACGTGCGGGCGCTGCAGTACATCGCTCAGGACGTGGGCGAGAACCTTCCCCTTGTCGAAAGCCTCCTCCGCTCGAACGAGGCGCACAAGCACCGCATCTTCCAGCATGCGACCGAAGGGCTGGCGCCCGGCGCACGGGTTCTCCTGGCAGGTCTTGCGTTCAAGGCCCATACCGACGACCTTCGCGAAAGTCCGAACATCGACCTTGCGCGCCGCCTCCTGTCGGCCGGCTACAGCCTGTCGATCTACGATCCGGCCGTCGATGCGTCCAAGCTTGTGGGCGCGAACCTCGGCTATGCCTACAGCCACCTGCCCGTGATCGAGCGGCTCCTGGTCCCGCGGGACGTGGCCGAAGGGGGCGGCTTCGACCGCGTGATCGCGGCGAACGCGACGATCCGCGACCTTGCCCTGCCCGCCGGCACGACCGTCGTCGATGTCGGTGCCCTGCCGTGAACATGGCGCGCGCACCCGCCCCCCGGACTGGCGACGCGGCGGACGACACCTTCCGCGTCGAGGGACGGCCGCTCGCCGGCCGGCGCGTCCTCATCATCGTCGAGAACCTTCCCCTGCCCTTCGACCGTCGTGTCTGGCACGAATGCCGGACCCTCCGTGCGGCGGGCGCTGAAGTTGCGGTGATCTGCCCCGCCGGGAAGGGCTACGAGGCGCGCCACGAGTGCCTCGAGGGGGTCCACATCTACCGGCACCCGCTTCCGCTCGATGCAAGCGGCGCGCTGGGCTACCTGGCGGAATACGGCGCCGCGCTGTTCCACGAGATGCGGCTGGCGCTGAAGGTCTGGTGGAAGCACGGCTTCGACACGATCCAGGGCTGCAACCCCCCGGACCTCATCTTCCTCGTCGCGCTGCCCTTCAAGCTCTTCGGCAAGCGCTACATCTTCGACCATCACGACATCAACCCCGAGCTCTACGAGGCCAAGTTCGGCAAGCGCGGGCTGTTCTGGCGCGCCATGGTGCTGTTCGAGCGGCTGAATTTCCTTTGCGCCGACACCGTCATCGCGACCAACGAGTCCTACAGGGAGATCGCCATGTCGCGCGGCCGCAGGAAGCCCGCGGACGTCTTCGTCGTGCGCTCGGGGCCCGACATCAACCGCCTCAAGATCCTGCCGGCCAACCCGAAATGGCGGAACGGGCGGGCGCAGATGGTGGGCTATGTGGGCGTGATGGGGGACCAGGAGGGGCTCGACCTTCTGCTCGGGTCTGTGCGGCACATCGTCCTGGACCGCGGACGGGATGTTCAGTTCGTCCTGGTCGGCGGCGGTCCGTCGCTCGGCGGGCTGAAGGCGATGGCACGGGACCTCGGCGTCGCGGACCACGTCACCTTCACCGGCCGGGCACCCGATACGGACCTGTTCGAGGTCCTGTCCACCGCCGACGTCTGTGTCAACCCCGACCGTGTCAACCCGATGAACGACAAATCGACCATGAACAAGATCCTGGAATACATGGCATTTGCGAAACCCATCGTGCAGTTCGAAGTGACCGAGGGCCGGCGCTCGGCCGCGGGCGCCTCGCTCTATGCACGACCGAACGATACCGCCGACATGGCGGAAAAGATCCTGTCGCTGCTCGACAACCCCGCGCTCGGCGCCGAGATGGGCCGCATCGGCCGCGCGCGGGTCGAAACCGAACTGGGATGGCGCTTCCAGATTCCGGCGCTGATCGCCGCCTACCAGCACGCGAAGGGCCGGAGATGACGGCGTTCGACTGCTTCAAGGCCTATGACATCCGCGGACGTGTCGGCGCGAACCTGACCGAGGACATCGCCCGCCGCATCGGAGCCGGGTTTGCCGTCGAGATGAAGGCCGCCAGGGTCGTCGTGGGTCGCGATGCGCGCGCCTCGTCGGCGGCTCTCGGAGGAGCGCTCATCGACGGCCTCACCGGGGCCGGGGCGGATGTCCTCGACCTCGGGTTCTGCGGTACGGAAGAGGTCTATTTTGCCACGACGCATCTCGGGGCGGACGGCGGGATCGAGATCACCGGCAGCCATAACCCCATCGAATACAACGGAATGAAGCTTGTCGGCCGGGGGTCGGTCCCGGTCGGCCCCGACACCGGCCTTGGCGCGATCCGGGCGCGCTGCGAGGCGGGGCCTGCCCAGCCGGGAGCGGCGAAAGGGCGCGTCACCGACGCCTCGGCCGCGCGCGCGGACTATGTCGGGAAGGTCGTCTCGTTCGCCGACATCAGCGCGCTTCGGCCGCTCCGCATCCTGTTCAACACCGGAAACGGCATGGCCGGACCGACGCTCGATGCCATCATGGCCGAGCTTGCCCGGCAGGGCGCCCCCATCGAGCCGGTCTATCTGTTCAAGGACCCCGACGGCACCTTCCCGAACGGCATCCCGAACCCGCTCCTGCCCGAGATGCAGCCCGCGACCAGCCGGGCCGTCACCGCGGCCGGGGCCGATTTCGGCGTGGCCTTCGACGGCGACTTCGACCGCTGCTTCTTCTTCGACCACACGGGCACCTTCATCCCCGGCGAATACGTGGTCGGGCTTCTCGCACAGGCCTTCCTCGCCCGCAGCCCGGGCGAGGCGATCGTCCATGATCCGCGGGTCGTCTGGAATGTGGCCGATGCCGTCGCGGCGGCGGGCGGACGGGCGGTCCAGACCCGGACGGGACATACCTTCGTCAAGCAGGCCATGCGCGACACCGGCGCGATCTATGGCGGCGAGATGTCGGCGCACCACTACTTCCGTGACTTCATGTACTGCGACTCGGGAATGATACCGTGGCTCCTCGTCGCCGAACTGGTCAGCCGGACAGGCCGAAGCCTGGCGGACCTCGTCGGCGACCGGATGCGGCGTTTCCCCTCTTCGGGCGAGGTCAACTTCCGGATCGCAGACCCGGGCGCCGCAATCGCCGAGGTGGTCGCCGCCTACGCGCCGGATGCCCGTTCGCGTGACGACACGGACGGGACCAGCCTCGCCTTCGACGACTGGCGCTTCAATCTTCGCATGTCGAACACCGAACCGCTCGTGCGCGTCAATGTCGAGTCGCGGGGCGATCCCGGCCTCGTTGCCCGGCGTCTCGCCGAACTCAGCGCTCGGCTCGCGGCGCGCGAGACACGGCCCGCATGAGGTCCGGGGCGGACAATCCCCCTCTGTCCGGCCCCTTCACGCGGCCCCTGGCCGAACGTCTGTCCAACCGCGACACCAACCTGAACCTGATCCGCGCCACCGCGGCCTGGGCGGTTCTCGTGTCGCATGCATGGCCGCTCGCGCTGGGCGGGGATGCCATTCAGCCGCTCGAAGGAACGCTGGGCTATCCGTTGGGCCGGATCGCCGTTCTCGTCTTCTTTGCGGCCTCGGGATATCTCATCACGTCGAGCTATGCCCGGACTCCCGATCTCGGCACCTTCCTGCGCGCCCGGTTTGCAAGGCTCATGCCCGGCCTTGCCGTTTCGCTTCTGATCGTCGCTCTGGTGATCGGCCCGATGGTCTCGGACCTGCCCGCTTCGACCTACTTCTCTCGTCCCGAGACCTGGACGTTCCTCGTCGCCAACATCCTCCTCTTCAAGATTCAGTTTGATCTACCCGGCGTGTTCACGACCAATCCGTACCCTGCGGTGGAAGGCTCGCTCTGGACGCTCTTCTACGAGGTCGTCTGCTATGGCGGGGTCGCCCTGGCCGGCGTCACCGGGCTTCTCCGGCGCAGAGGTGCCGCAACCCTCGTCCTTGCCGCCTGGCTGCTCGGCTCCGGCTATGCGGACGGATCGGACATCCGGACCTTCTATCAGCTCGACCAGATCTTCGCCCTCTCCCAGCCCTTCGTTATCGGCATGCTGCTGTTCCTCTGGCGCGACCGCGTCCCGGCGAACTCGCTGCTCCTCGCCGCGCTGGCCGCCGCGGCCTGGGCAGCGGGCGGAACCTGGGCATGGCCGCTCTTCCTCAATCTGACGATCGGCTACGGCACGATCCTCCTCGCCGTCTGGCCCGAGGGTGCGGTGCGGCGCTACAACAGGCTCGGCGACTACTCATACGGCATCTACATCTACGCCTTCCCCATGCAGGGCCTCGCAGTCTGGGCCTTCGGACCGATGACACCCCTGCAGAACATCCTGCTGTCCGTTCCGCCGACCCTGGTGCTCGCCCTGCTGTCCTGGCACCTGATCGAACGGCCCGCCCTGGACTGGGCGCAGCGCTCACGACGCCGGGGACCGATGGCGGCTGCCCGCGGCAACGAAGGTTGAAAGCCATGTGCCAGGACCGCGAGACCGGTTCCCCGATACACCCGGAGGGGCGTGAGATGCCCGATCGGTCGCCCTCCGCGCTGCGGCGCCTGATCCGTGCGCTCGGTTCGGTCCTCGACCCGAGGGTCTACGTCCACGGGATCCGGATCCTTCACTACTACGGATACACCCATGTCCACCAGAAGCGGGCCCTGACCCTGGGCCGGGATGTCCGCTTCGCCCCCAATGTCAGCTTCGCCAATGCCGAGCGGATCGAGCTCGGCGACGGAGTGCATGTCGGCGCGCGCTGTTCGCTGTGGGCAGGAAAGTCATCGGGCCGCATCCGGGTCGGGGCGCGGACGACCCTCGCGCCCGACTGCTTCGTGACCGCGGCCGACTACGGGCTTGCGGCCGGCCGTCGCCTCACCGAACTGCCGATGGTCGAACGCGACGTGGTGATCGGGGCGGACTGCTGGCTCGGCGCGCGCTGCATCGTGACGGCGGGCGTCACGATCGGCGACGGGGCCGTGATCGGCGCGGGCGCGGTCGTCACCCGTGACGTTCCGGCAAATGCGATCGCGGCAGGCATTCCGGCCCGCGTGGTCAAGATGCGAACCTAGCCGCGCATTCCGGTAAGGAAGCGCCGCGCCAGGAAGCCGCGGAGCTCCGTCATCGAGGCGAGCGCGGCGAGGGACAGGATCAGCACCCCGAGATGCGGCAGGTGCAGCTGGTCGGCAAGCCTCACCTGCGACGGATAGGCAAGCGAGACGCCGGCCGCCGCCGCGGCGCTCGCGGCGGTCAGCGCCACCGGCAGCGCCACGCTGCGCAGCCGCATCCCCGCCCGTCCCCGGACCAGATAGAGCGCCATGAGGAACCCCATCACCTCGGCGGCCGTGGCCACCCAGATGATCGCGAGAAGATCGCCGGTCCGGATCGCGATGAGCCAGCTGATCGGCAGCGATGCGACCCTGAAGATGTTCGCCACGATCGAATTGCCCGACCGTTGGCGGGCGAGCGCCACGACCGAGCTTCCGGTCTTGGCCGCCCGCGCCCCCTGGAGGACGGCCAGCGGGACGAGAATGGCAAGGATGCCCACATATTTCGGTCCGAGAAGAAGGTAGGCGACCGGCCCTCCGAACAGCGACACCCCGAGCACGGACAGGACGCAGACCGCAAGGCTCGCTTCGACGGTGGCCACACTGAGCCGCTGGAAATGATCCGTCCTGTCGCGCGCGGCGGTGAGCTGCGGCAGGAAGAACGACTGGATCGAGTTCGCAAGCACCAGGGTGGGGGTGAGCGTCAGCGTGAACCCCATCGAGAAAATGGCCAGCTCCGCCATCCCGAGCTCGCGCCCGACGATCAGCTTTTCGCCGTTGAAGATGCCGAACAGCATGATCCCGTTCAGAAGCAGCGGCCAGCCGAACCTTACGGACCGCCGCACGATCGCCATGTCCCAGCCGATCCGGTAGGGGCGTTCCGCCATCAGATGCGTGAGCAGCACCTGCGAGCCGTACTGGACGAACAGGCTTGCAAGCATGATCCGGTAGTCCTGGAACAGGACCGCCAGGGGCCAGAGCGTGACGACCGCCACCAGTGCGGGAACCAACCCGATGATGATCGAGGGGCGGAAGTTCATCTGCCGCTTCATGCGGTGCTGGTCGAAATGCTGGAAACCGTTCACCAGCGGCACGAGGGCGATCACCTGGTAGGCCCAGGCGACCTCGTCGATCCCGAGGAACCGCGCATAGGGATGCGCGATGGCGAACATCGCTGCCGCCGAGAACACGCCCCGCACCACCTGGAAGCCCTGCATGGCCTTCTGGACATGCGGGTCGTTGCCGTCCCTGTCGACGACGATGAGCTGCTGCAGCCCGAGATAGGACATCATCTCGACGATCGACATGCTGATGGCGAAGGTCGCGGCGATCCCGTAGTCGTCGGGGCTGAGCAGCCGCGCGACGATCAGGTTGCGCACAAGCAGCAACGCCGACCCGAACGCGTTGCCCGACACGAGCAGAACCGCCTTTTTCAGCATGACCGCGTCGTCGTTCGCCCTGCCTGCTCCTGCGCGGGGTTCTGACCCCAAAGCCCCCGCGCCGCAAGCGGGGATTTCCGCAGCGATGCGGCCCCCCGCGAAAAAGCGCCCGGGGCGCGCGCATTGTCCCGAGTTCAGCCGCAGATTGCCCGGCCCGAAAGCACCATGCGCGCCATCCTGACCGCACGGTCGGCGTAAAATCCGAGTCTCGGGTCGCCGCCCGACGCGCGGCCCATGATCCAGCCGGCCGAAGCGAAGGCGCGAAGCATCAGGAAAAGCGTGAGCGTTCCGCCCGGAGACGGGCCGACAGACCGCACCGATGCGTACCCTTCGAGCACGGCCTGCGCATGGTCTCCGACCCCGGGCTCCTCGAGTCCCTGCACGACCGCCGTGGCAAGATCGTACATGCGGAAGCCCCAGCCGGAATCGTCGAAGTCGATGAGAGCAAGTCCATCCCGGTCCGACAGCACGTTCTCGCGCAGACAGTCGGCATGGATCAGGCCGAAATCCGCGCCGCCCGCCGCCAGGTCCGCCAGCCGCCGCGCCGCCTCGGAACGGGCCTCCGCGATCAGCCCGCGCTCGGACACCGAGAAGGCCGGGTTCTCCCAGAACCGTCCCCAGAGAGGGCGCTCGCCGAGCAGCCCGTCGCGGTCCCATGCGGGCCGGGCGAGGTGCCGCGCCGCCGCAAGCGAGTCGGTCGCCGCGTGAACCTCTGCGATGAGGCGCCCGAGGCGGCCCATGAGCGCCCGCCGCTCCGCCGGCGTGCCCGGCAGGGGATGCTCCGCCGACCCGATCGGCGAGCCGGGCAGCCAGGCGACGGCCGACGCGATACGGTCCCCCGCCGTCACCGTCCGCGCGCCATCGAGGGCCGGCACAGGCGCGGGCACGGGCTGTCCCGCGGCAGCCAGAAGCGCCGTCCATTGCAGTTCCGCCTCGATCGACGCGCGCGTCTGGTAGCCCGGACGGTGCAGCCGCAAGGCGATCCGCCGCCCCTGTGCAAGCCGCACGTCAAACACCACGTTCTCGCGCCATTTCACCAGTCGCGGCGGCTTTGCGCCGCCGCCCCAGGACCGCAGCGCGCCGGCGGCCAGCTCCGCGATTTCCTGCGTCCCGCTCACCCCGGGATGTCCGCCAGGACGGCCGCAAGGGCACCGGCGGCCAGCTCCGCCTCGGCGGCCGAAAAGGGCATCGGCGGACGGAGCTTCAGGATGTGCTGGCTCCGTCCGATCCGCCCGATCAGGATGCCGCGGTCGCGCATCCCCTCGACGGCAAGCGCCGCAGCCTCGGGGGCGGCGGCGCCGCCGCGCGCCATCTCGACGGCAAGGAACAGTCCGGCCTCGCGCACCCCCGCCACGAGCGGATGATCGATCTGCCGCAGCAGCCCTGCCATCAGCCGCGAAACCCCGAGCGCCTGCTCCATCAGCCCTTCGGCCTCGATCACGTCGAGAACGGCCGTCGCCGCAGCGCAGGCGACGGGATTGCCGCCGAATGTGTTGAAGTAGCCGAACGCCCCGCGGAATGCGTCCATCACATCGGGCCGGGCCACCACGGCGGCCACGGGGTATCCGTTGCCCATCGGCTTTCCCATCGTCACCACGTCCGGTGCAAAGCCCAGCCGGTCGTGGCCCCAGAAATGCGTCCCGCAGCGGCCGAAGCCGGGCTGAACCTCATCGCAGAGGATCAGCCCCCCCGCCTGCCGGACCACCGCCTCCGTCGCGTCGAGAAACCCCGGCCGCGCCTCGGGAAGGCCCTCGTTGGCAAAGATCGGGCAGAGCATCAGTCCCGCAAAGCCGTGCCCCGCCTCCTCGAGTTCGCGGATCGCCCGGGCGACATTCGCGGCGAATGCCGCCGGCTCTGCGGCCGGCGATCCGCCCAGCGGTCTCAGGCTGTCGGGCGCCGGCACCCGGCGGACATGCGAAGGGTAACCCCCGATCGGCGGGCGCCGCGTGTTCAGCTGCGATACCGCCGCGGTGTTGCCGTGATAGGTGTTGTCGGTGGCGATGATCCCGGTCCTGCCCGTCGCCGCCTGCGCCATCCTCAGCGCGATGTCGTTCGCCTCCGACCCGGTGCAGACCATGATCACCTGCGCAAGGCCGTGGCGCAGCGTTCCCGTCAGCCTTTCGGCATAGTCGAGGAGTCCCTCGTGCAGGTAGCGGGTGTGCGTGTTCAGGACGGCGGACTGACGGCAGATCGCCTCGACCACCTTCGGATGACAGTGCCCGACATGGGCGACGTTGTTGTAGCAGTCGAGATAGCGGCGCCCCGAGGCGTCCCAGAGCCACACGCCTTCGCCGCGCACGATGTGGACGGGCGTTTCGTAGAACGTCGGCACGTTCGGCCCCAGAAGCCTCCGCCGCCTCTCGATCAGGTCATTCATCGCCGATCTTCCCCCGCATCGCCTTCACCGCCCCCCGCACCGCCTTGTCCTGCAGCCGCCGCTGCTGGCTGCCGAAGGTGGGCTTCGTCGCGATCCGCCGCTTCGGCGCGACGAGGGCGGCCCGGATCAGGTCGGCCAGCCGTTCCCGTGCGATCTCGCGGTTGCGCACCTGGCTCCGCGTCTCCTCTGCGCGGATCAGGATCGCACCCTCCTGCGTCCAGCGCGACCCGGCAAGCCGCCTCAGCCGCGCCTTCACCGGGGGCGACAGGTTCGGGCTCTGCGCGGCCTCGAACCGCAACTCGACCGCGGTGGACACCTTGTTCACGTTCTGCCCGCCCGGTCCCTGCGATCGGGTGAAGGTCTCGGTGATCTCCCAGTCGGCGATCGTGGTGGTGTCGTCGATCCGCAGCATGGGCGGGACTCTAGGGGAAACCCGCGGCAAAGGGCCAGAGCCTGCCGGTTCGCCTTGGCCCAAATATCCTCGGGGTGGCGCAGAGGGGCCGACAGCCCCTCCGCACGGAACCGCCGCGAACGACACCTGGCATCTTGAAACAGAAAGGCCGCCCCCCTGGGGAGCGGCCCTCCGAGTTCCACGGAGATGGGCCAGTTAGGAGGTGGCGATGCGCCACGGCCCAATCGGGAGCGTTCGGCCCTCGGGGCTGCCCTCAGGCCTCGGCCCTCCCGACTGTCCCGACACGTCTCTCCAATATCACTCTAGACACTGGACCACCTCCTTTCATCTGGTTGCCGATACGAAGGAGGCTGGCACAGATTTGGTGTTCGTCAAGTTAATTCACGCAATACGTGCTGCAAACCTCCAGACGAAGAGACGAAACGGCACCAGCGCGAAAAAATCGATCGCCATCTTCACCAGCCAGTCCGCCGTCGCCAGCGACACCCACAGGGGTGCGACCGGCCCGCGCCCCAGAAGCGGCAGCATCTCGCCTGCCCATGCCACATCCGTGGATGGCGACAGGAACGTCAGCGTGGCGGAGAAGGCGATCGTGAAGAACACGGCCGTATCCAGCGTCGATCCCGCGAAGGTCGAGAGGAAGGGCGCGCGCCACCAGGCCTGCCGACGCAGCCGGTTGAACACCGCGATGTCGAGAAGCTGCGCCGTCAGGAATGCCGCCCCCGACCCCAGCGCCACCCGGAACGACACGAGCGGCCCGTACTCGCCCTCGATCCGGCTGCCGATCAGCGAGCTGACGACACCGACCAAGAATCCCGCGACCACCACCTTGCGGGCGGCCTTCGGTCCCTGGAAGCGGTTCACGAGGTCGGTCACGAGGAACGAGAAGGGATAGGTGAAGGCGCCCCAGGTCAGCCACTGGCCGAACAGGAACTGCACCAGGATGTTCGACACCACGACGATGGCGGCCATGGCGAGGATGCCGGGAAGAAGCGAACGGGTCATGACTGGTTCCGTTTTGACAAGGTGGCGGAGACTTGGCCGGGTCGGCGCAGGTCCGGCCGGGCGCGTGCCTTCTGCGACCGGCAGCCCGGCGCGTCAAGTCATTCCTCGATCCGGTAGTCCACGACTTCCGTTCGCTGCAGCATGCTGCGGTTGTCGTCCGAGACCAGGGTGAGCCGCAGGTTCCCGGTCGCGTCGCGCCAGACGGCGATGCCTTCCAGGTTGTCATGGCGGCCCGCCCGGGTTTCGAGCAGCGTCTCGGTCCCGACGACGGCACCGCGATCGATCGACAGCCGCAGGACGCGCGTGCGGAACCCCACGAGTCCCCAGAAGTCGCGCTGCAGGACATAGAGTTTCCCGTCCGGCCCGAAGTCCGCCCCGGTCACGCGCCAGGTCCCGTCGGCCGGTATCTCGAAGGCCTCGGTCCAGCGTGTGCCGTCCCGCCGCAGGACGGTATGTCCCGCCCTTCCCCTGCCCGGCTGTTCGGCGATCGCGTAGAGCGTTCCGTCCGCATCCGCCGCCAGGGCCTCCAGGCCCTTGTTGTAGGCGAGCCACGTGAGGTCGGTCCCGCCGGTCAGCAGGGTCGCCCGGGACGCCGTTCCCGCGTAGCGGACCACCCGGTCGCTACGTTCGAACGAGACGAAGAATGACCCTCCCGCACCCAGAGCCAGGCCCTCCGCGTCCCGGTCCGCTTCGCCGAGCGGGCGTCCGTCCCCGTCCCGGAGCGGCATGATCGGACCCGTCCGAACCGCGGTGACCCTTCCCGTGCCATCGCGCTCGAACCGGCCGAGAAAGCTGAAGCCGGTGTCCTCGACCGCCCGGAAGGACATCCCGTCGGTGAAAAGGTCGATCCCGGAAATCCCGCCGAAGTCCGGTGACGACACCGTCCAGGTGAAGCTGCCCACCAGAAGGGCCCGTGCCGCCTCGGCGGGCACTGCCCAGACCAGGGCGAAGATCAGTCCGAGGAGAGGACGGACGGGCACTACCGGGGCAGATCCGCGGTGATCCCACGCGGGTCCGTCCCCGGCGGTTCCCCGGCACGGCCCCTCGCATGGCCGCCGGCCGCCTCCGGCCTGCCGTCCCACGCGGCAGAGGCGGCCCCGGACGGATCCGCCGCCGGCGGCGCCCGCATGGCGGCTGCGGCCTGCACGGCGGCCTGCACGGCGGCCGGCTTCTTCATCGCCCCGCGGCCTCGCCATAGGGCTTCACCCAGGCAAGGAGCGCCAGCCCGGCCAGCAGGAGCGGCACGAGCGGGGCTATCCCGTAGCGCGGGCTCCCGGTGGCAAGCGTGACCATCGTGATGAGCGCCGGCGCAAGGAAGGTGGTCGCCTTGCCCGACAGTCCGTAAAGGCCGAAGGCCTCGGCCTCGCGGCCGGGGGATGCGTGGAACGCCATGAGCGTCCGGCTTGCCGCCTGCAGCACCCCGCCCGCAGCCCCGATCAGCGCGCCGCTCAGGTAGAAGATCTGGTCGGGCAGGGGCGACCCGGCCGGCAGGGGCACGCCGAACAGGCTGTCCCGCGACAACCCGACGAGCGTGGCGCAGACCGCCGCAAGGATCACGATGCAGCCCGCGATCACCGGCTTCGGTCCGATGCGGGAATCGATCCTCCCCCCCAGCCAGCTGAACGCGGCGGCGGTGACCGCCGCGATGATGCCGAAGGTGCCGCTCTGCACCACGCTCCAGCCGAGGACGTTCGACGCATAGGCCCCGCCAAGCCCGTAGATCGAGTTCAGCGCGTCCCGGTAGAACATGGACGAGGCGAGATAGGCCGCAAGGCTCCGCTGCCGCGCGAGACCGAGAAATCCCTGCCACAGCCGTCGCAGCGCCCGCCCGGCGCCGAGGCGGTCCTGCTGCGGCCGTTCCCGCACCCAGAGGAAGAAGGGCACCATGAAGACGGCATACCAGACCGCCGTGAACGGCCCCACCGCCCGCGTCCCCTCGCGCAGGGCGGGATCGAGTCCGAGAGCCGGCGCCAGCCCGAGGAAGGTCCGCCCCGTCGCGGCGCTTTCGGCGAAGAGGGCAAGCACGATCGCCAGCGCGACCACGCCGCCCGCATAGCCGAAGGCGAAGCCCGACCCGGACACGCGGCCCAGTTCGGCCGGCCCGGCCAGGTCGGGCATCAGCGCATTGGTGAAGTTGGTGGCGAACTCCATCGCGATGAAGCCCAGGCTGAACCAGAAGATCGGCCAGAACAGCGAGGCGGTCCCCGGAACCGCCCACCACAGCGCGGCGGCGCCGAGAATGTAGAAGGCCGAAAAGACCCAGATCCATGCCATCCTGTTGCCGCTGCCATCGGCGACCGCGCCGAGCACCGGCGACAGGACCGCGATGACAAGGCCCGCGACGGTCTGGCCGCCCGTCCAGTACGCCTGCGCGGCGGCGGCGGCGGCCTCCGGGCGCAATCCGCCGGCAGCGAAGTGGGCCCGGGCGATCTCGGCGAAATACGGGCCGAAGATGAAGGTCAGAAGCAGCGTGTTGTAGGGCTGGCTCGCCCAGTCGAAGAAGTACCATCCCCAGATGCGCTTCCCCGGGGAAACCGTCCGACCGACCCGCATGACTACCGTCCTGCCCCTGCGCGGCCGATCAAGCCCGAATTCGCCGCCCCGCGCAAGCGCCGCACCGGCGGCGGCACGGGCGCGTAGACCCGCACGTCGTGTCGCCCGTTGCACGTGGCGCGTTCTGCCCTTACCTCTGGCACGCGCATCCGGAGGTGCCCATGCAGTCGCTCTTCGAGGCGATCATGCTGATCCTGAACGTCGTCTGGTTCGTCATGATCGCCCATATCATCCTGTCCTGGCTCATCAGCTTCCAGGTGCTGAATGTCCGCCAGCCGGCCGTGGCCCAGATCTGGTACGGCCTGAACCGGCTTCTCGAACCCGTGTACGGACCGATCCGCCGTGTGCTGCCGAGCACACCGGGGCTCGATCTTGCGCCGCTCGTCGCCTTCGTCGCGCTGCTGATCCTTCAGCGCGTCCTCGTCAACAACGCCGGCTTCTTCTACAGCTACTGACGGTGCCGGACGCGGGCCCCGCGGCGGGACGCGCCCGGGGAAGGTTCCGGAAAATCCTGGCAGGCAGTATCCCGGCATGACCGACGAAGCGCACCGGCTTATTCAGACCGTCTTCGGCTTCGCGGGCTTCCGCCCCGGCCAGGAAGAGATCGTGGCTGCGGTAGCCGCCGGACGGGACACCCTCGCCATCATGCCGACCGGCGGGGGCAAGTCGCTCTGCTTCCAGGTGCCCGCCCTCCTGCGCCAGGGCGTCACGGTCGTCATCTCGCCCCTGATCGCCCTGATGCGCGACCAGGTCCGGGCGCTCAGGGCCGCCGGGATCGACGCCGGGGCGCTCACCTCCGGGAACACCCCGGGCGAAACCGACGAGGTGCTCGCCGCGCTCGACGCCGGGCGGCTCAGGATCCTCTACATCGCGCCCGAACGCCTCGCGGCGGGCGCGACGCTGGGGCTGCTCCGCAGGATCGGCACCAGCCTGATCGCGGTGGACGAGGCGCACTGCGTCAGCCAGTGGGGCCATGACTTCCGGCCCGACTACCTGCGCATCGGGGCGGTGCGCGAGGCGCTCGACATCCCGCTCGCGGCCTTCACCGCGACCGCCGACGCCGAGACGCGGGACGAGATCGTCGCGCGCCTCTTCGGCGGACGGAGACCGGCCACGTTCCTGCGCGGCTTCGACCGGCCGAACATCCGCCTCGCCTTCGCGGAAAAGGATCAGCCCCGGGCGCAGATCCTGTCCTTCGCCGCGGCGCGGCGCGGGCAGTCGGGCATCGTCTACTGCGGCACCCGCGCCAAGACCGAGACGCTTGCCGGCGCCCTGCGCGGGGCCGGGCACGACGCGCTCGCCTACCATGCCGGCATGGACGGCGATGCGCGCCGTCTGGCCGAGACGCGGTTCCAGCGCGAGGACGGACTGGTCGTGGTGGCGACCGTCGCCTTCGGCATGGGCATCGACAAGCCCGACATCCGCTGGGTCGCCCACGCCGACCTCCCCCGCTCGATCGAGGCCTACTACCAGGAGATCGGCCGCGCCGGACGCGACGGCGATCCGGCCGAGACGCTCACCCTCTACGGTGCCGACGACATCCGTTTCCGCCGGACCCAGATCGACGAGGGACTCGCCCCCGACGACCGCAAAGCCGCCGACCACGCGCGCCTCAACGCGCTTCTGGGTCTGGCCGAGGCGCAGGGGTGCCGCCGCGCGCGGCTGCTGTCCTACTTCGGCGAGACCTCGGGACCCTGTGGCAACTGCGATCTCTGCGAACGGCCACCGGCCACCTTCGATGCGACCGAGGCGGTCCGGAAGGCGCTGTCGGCCATCCTCAGGACGGGCGAAAGCTTCGGGGCCGGCCACGTCATCGACGTGCTTGTGGGCAGCCGCACCGGCAAGGTCGCCGAACGCGGGCACGACCGGCTGCCGACATTCGGCATCGGTGCCGACCTGTCGCGCGGCGACTGGCAGGTGGTGTTCCGTCAGATGGCTGCCCACGATCTGATCCGCCCGGACCCGGCGCGTCACGGCGGCCTGCGGATGACCGAAGCCGCCCGGCCGGTCCTGCGCGGCGACGCAGGGATCATCTTCCGCCGGGCGGCCGCGCGGCCGGCCGGAGCGCCCGACCGGACCGGGCCGCGCGAACTTGCCGACGAGGGGGATGCCGCGCTTCTGGCCGCGCTCAAGGCCCGCCGCCGCGCGCTGGCCGAGGCGGCGCGGGTACCCGCCTACGTGATCTTCCCCGACCGGACGCTCCTCGACATGGCCCGCCGCCGGCCCGCGACCCTCGACGAGATGGCGGCGGTCCACGGCGTCGGGGCAAAGAAGATCGAGACCTACGGGCACGCCTTCCTGGAGGTTGTCACGGGGTGTGCGCCTGCCGTGCATCCGGCGCGCCGGCAGATCGCCGGAACGCCGTCGGCGGCGCTCTTCGACCGGCTGGAACGGGTGCAGGCCGACCTCGCGCGGGGCGCGGACGGCACCGGCAAGCTGATGACGCTCGGTGCGCCGCTACTCCGCCGGATTGTCGAGCGGCGTCCGGCGACCCTTGCCGACCTCGCCCGGCTTCTCGACGGGCCGCGGCTCGAGCGGTTCGGCGAAGCGTTCCTCCGGGAAATCGCGGGCTGACGCAGCGGCGCTCCCGGCCCGACCGGCCCCTTCGGGCGCGACGGGCGCCGGGCCGGGCCGGGCCACAGGCGGGCGCACGCCGGCGGGACAGAACGCAAGGATCTCGGCCTCGATGGCCGTCTTCCTGAGGGGCTTGGTGAGATAGCGGTCGATGCCGGCGGCCAGGATCGGCCCGGCGTCGCCGTTCATCGCATGCGCCGTCAGCGCGACGATCGGAACGCGCGCCCCGCCCCCGCCCGCCCCGTTCACGCGGGCTTCTGCCGCGCGGATCGCGCGGGCCGCGTCGCGGCCGTCCATCTCGGGCATCGAGATGTCCATGAAGACGATGTCGGGCCCGAAGCTTTCCCACAGGGCCACCGCCTCGCGCCCGTCGCTGGCGAACCGGAGGTCGATGTCCCAGTCCTGCGTGAGCTTGCGGAACACAAGCTGGTTGGTCCGGTTGTCCTCGGCCGCGAGCACCCGCATCTGCCGGGGCACCCCGGCGTCCGTGCCTGCGGTGCCTTCCGCGCCCCCGCCCCTCCGGGCTGTCTCGGGCGGGTCGGCGGCCAGGGCGCGCAGATCGGCCACCGCGGCATAGAGAGTGCTGCGCAGCACCGGCTTCGGCACCAAGCGCAGGCGAAGCCCGGCGGGCCGCCCGATCTCGCGATCGGCCCCAGTGCCGGTCAGCAGGACGAAGTCGGGCGGACGCACCCCGTCCCGGGGAAGCCGGGCCGCCAGAACCGCAAGGTCGAGTCCGGGCGTGTCGGCATCGGCCACGACCAGATCGGGCGAGGACCGGGCCATTCCCTCGGTGGCTTCCTGTGCGGACCGCACCGCCACCGTCCGGGCACCGAAAACGGTGAGCTGACGCTCCAGCAGGCCCCGGCTGACCGGCTCCGGGTCGATCACCAGGACCTTCGGACGATCCCCCTGCGGCAGCGCTGCCGCAGCCTGCGGCGTCTCGGCCGCCGGCAACTGCAGGCGGACCCCGAAGCACGAGCCCCGTCCGGGCTCGCTGTCCACCCAGATCGACCCGCCCATCAGGTCGACCAGCCGCCGCGTGATCGCCAGACCGAGGCCCGTGCCCTCGAACTTGCGGTTCGACTGGTCCTCGACCTGGTTGAATTCGCCGAAGATGTGATCGACATGCTCGGGTGCGATCCCGATGCCCGTATCCTCGACCGTCAGGTGCAGATCGATCCGGTCCGCCCCGCGGTCGAAGCCGATGACACGGACGATCACGCGGCCGGACTCGGTGAACTTCACCGCATTACCCGCCAGGTTGGTCAGAATCTGGCGGATGCGGATCCGGTCGCCCACGTAATGGGTGGGAAGCGCCACGTCGAAATCCGCGACGAGTCCCAGCCCCTTGTCGCGCGCCGAGGGCTGGAGAAGCGTCAGCACCTCGTGGATGGTCCGCTCGAGATCGAAGGGCTCGGGGTAGAGCCGCATCTTGTCGGCCTCGATCTTCGAGAAGTCGAGCACATCGTTGATGATGGTCAGAAGCGCCTCGGCCGACGACCTGATCGTCTCGACGAAGAGCCGTTGCTCGTCCTCCAGCCCGGTCTCGATCAGAAGGTCGGCCATCCCGACGACGCCGTTCATGGGCGTCCTTATCTCGTGGCTCATGTTGGCAAGGAATGCCGACTTGGCGCGGTTCGCCGCTTCGGCCCGCGCCCGGGCCTCGTCGAGTTCCGCCTCGCGCCGGACCGTCTCGGTGATGTCGAGCACGAGCGAGACGAGGTCTCCGTTCCCGGATCGCCGGTCGATCAGCTTGACGTGCCGGCCGTCGGCCAGCCGGAGCACGACGGACGGGATCTCGGGCCGGAGGATGCGCGACGTCATCTCGAACCACCAGTCCTCGCCATCGGCAAGATCGACGAGCCGGTGATCGGCCGCGTGCCGGATGACCTCGCCGTAGGACGTCCCGGGCGCCAGGACGGGGCCGCCCGAGAAGGCGCCGATCCAGGCGCGGTTGGCCATCACCAGCCGCTGTTCCCTGTCGAAGATCGCGAACCCGTCGGTGAATGTCTCGAGCGCCGCCCAGAGCCGCTGCTGGGCGGTCATTGCCGCCGCCGTGGCGCGCTCGAGGTCCCGCGACACGCGGGTGTTCGCGCCCTTGAGCGATTCCGCCTCGCTCAGCGCCGATTCGAGTCCGCTCCGCTGCGCGACAACCTGAACCGCAAGCGACCTCGCATGCTGGGAAAGCTGTTCGTTCGCGGCCAGAAGCTCGCGCTTCCTGAGGTCGAGCAGACGCTCGGCCGCCAGCCGCGCCCGTCTTTCCTTCAGCAGACGCTCGGTGACGTCCACCCGATCCTCCGCGACATGGCCACCCCTGACAACGCCACCCCCGACAACGCCACCCCCGACAGCGATCGGCAGCCGATCGGCCAGCAAGGATCGCCGCACGGCCTGAAGGAACGCTTAAGCGGCCCGCGGCGGGCCCCCGGTCGCGGAATCGTTGCGCGGTGCGGGGGCGCCATGCCAGCATTCCCCGATCCGGCCCGTCCACAGGAGAAGTCCGATGCCGAAAGCGGCCCGCAGCGTCCTTGCCTTCGCCGCTGTCGCGGTGCTCGCGGCGGCAGGCGTCGCGCGCGCGCAGGATGGCACCCAGGACCGCACCCCGGACCGCACCTATGTCCCCGACCGGCGGACCGTCCTTGTGCAGGACCTCGACTTCCCCGGAACCGACCTCAGGCAGATCTTCGACACGACGCTCGGCGCCTGCGAACGGGCGTGCCTCTCCGACAGCCGCTGCACCGCCTTCACCTTCAATTCCCGCTCGAACGCCTGCTTCCCGAAGTCCGGCGTCACCGGCCAGACCCCCTACCAGGGCGCCTTCTCGGGCTTCGTCCGTCAGGCCGACGCCGCCCTCGCCGCCCGTGCCGCTACCCGTGCCGGCGAGCTTTCCTTCCTCAGGGACATCGACTTCGACGCGGCACTCGCGCAGGCGCAGCGCCTTGCAACCGAGCACATCACCGGCGACGGCACCGCCGAAGACCTCCTTGCCGCCGCCGCCGGCGCGCGCGCCGAGGGCGACTACCTGACCGCGACGCGCATGGGCGGGGCGGCGCTCAACCTCACCGACGCGGCCGACCAGTGGCTCGCCTATGCCTCGGACCTGCTCGCCATCCCGGAAACCGACGGCGGCAAGCGGCAGGACTACGTCTCGCGCGCTCTCTCGGCCTCGGTCAACGGCTACCTCCGCGCCGAGACCCCCGCGCTCCGCGCGACCGCGCTCTCGGTCATGGGGCAGGCGCTCGGCGCGGCGGACAGGGGGGCCGACATCATCCCCGCCCTGACCCTCGCCCAGTCGATCCAGCCCCGCGAGGACACGGCCGCCGCGCTCGACGACGCCATCGGCAGGTACGGCTTCCGGATCGAGGACACGCGCGTCGAAAGCGACGGCGCCACCCCCCGCATCTGCGCCGTCTTCAACCGCGACCTCGTCAAGGCGGGCATCGACTACGCGATCTACCTCCGGCTTCCGGCCGCGGACCTGTCCGTCGAACCCGCGCAGCGCGAAATCTGCGTCGGCGGCGTGACGCACGGCGAACGCTATACGCTGACCTTCCGGCAGGGCCTGCCCTCCGGCACCGGCGAGACCCTCGCCCGGGACACAACCCTCGATCTCTACGTCCGCGACCGCCGCCCCTCGGTCACCTTTCCCGGCCGCGCCTACATCCTGCCGCGTCTCGCCGACGCCGGCATCCCGGTGCAGACAGTGAACGCGAAGGCCCTCGACCTTACGCTCCTCAAGATCAGCGACCGCAACCTCGTCCGCACCATGCAGGACGGCTACTTCGGCCGCCCGCTCGACTACTGGGCGGCGCAACAGCTTGAAACCACGGTGTCCGAGGTGGTCTGGACCGGCACCGCCGACGTCGGGATGGAGGTGAACAAGGACATCACCACCCGCCTGCCGCTCGACGCCGCGATGACGGTCCTGACCCCCGGCGTCTATGCGCTGAAGGCGGCGATCCCCGGCAGGGACTCCTACGAAAACCCGCCTGCCGCGCAGTGGTTCGTCATCTCCGACCTCGGGCTGACGACGCTCTCCGGCACCGACGGCGTCCACGTCTTCGCCCGCTCGCTCGCCTCGGCCGAGGCCGTCCCCGGTGTCGCCATCTCCCTCGTCAACCGCGCGAACGCCGTGATCGGGACGGCAACCACCGACGACCGGGGCTATGCGCGCTTCGACGCCAGCCTCGCCTCGGGCACCGGCGGCTCCGCGCCCGCGCTCGTCACGGCGTCGCTCATGGACGACTATTCCTTCGTCTCGCTGACCGACCCCGAATTCGACCTCTCCGACCGCGGCGTCGCCGGGCGCGCCGCCGCCCCGCCGATCGACGTGTTCCTCTCGACCGACCGTGGTGCCTACCGCGCGGGCGAGACGGTGAACGCCACGCTTCTGACGCGCGACCCGAACCTTGCGGCCATCGAAGGTCTGCCCCTGACCGTCCGCCTGATGCGACCCGACGGGGTGGAATACAGCCGTGCGCTCGCGCAGTCCGCAGGCGCAGGCGGCCATGCCGTCTCGATCCCCCTCGGCGGCGCGGCCCCGCGCGGCACATGGCGGATCGAGAGCTTCGTCGAGGATCAGACGATCCTCGCCTCGCAGACCTTCCTCGTCGAGGATTTCCTGCCCGAGCGGATCGATTTCGCGCTGACGATGGCCGACACGCCGCTCAGCCTCTCCGACACGGCCGAAATCGGCATCGCGGCGAAGTACCTGTTCGGCGCGCCGGGGGCCGGCCTTGCCATCGAGGGCGACTACCGGCTCTCGGCCGCCGCCGCGCTCGACGCGTTTCCCGGCTACAGCTTCGGGCCGTACGACGAACCCTTCCCGCCGGCGGCGGACAGCATCGGCGAGACCGGCACCACCGACAGGAACGGCGGCGCGACGATCCATGTCGCCCTGCCCGATCTCGGCGAACAGGCGAACCGCCCGGTCGAGGCGCGCTTCGCGGTGCGGCTCAGGGAAGGCTCGGGCCGCCCGGTCGAACGGCGGATCACCAGGACGATCCTTCCCGCCGTCCCGATCGTCGGGATCAGGCCCGGCTTCGCGGGCGACACCGTGACCGAGAACGGTCAGGCCGCCTTCGACCTGATCGCGGTCGGCCCGGACGGCGCCGCAGCCGATACGCCGGTCCGCTGGGTCGTCAACCGGCTCGAGACGAACTACCAGTGGTATTCCCTCTACGGATCCTGGAACTGGGAGGTGACGACCACCCGGACCCGCGTTGCCGCGGGCGACATCACCCTCTCGTCGAGCGGCCCCACCCGCGTCACCGCGCCCGTCACCTGGGGCAACTACGAGATCGTGGCCGAGACGACCGGCGACACCTATGCCGCCTCGTCGCGCGAATTCTACGCGGGCTGGTACGTCCCCGTGGACGCAACCGAGACGCCCGACACGCTGGAGCTGTCGCTCGACAAGCCCGCCTACCGCCCCGGCGAAACGGCGCGCGTGCGCCTCGTCCCCCGCTCGGACGGCGTGGCGCTGGTCACGGTCGTGTCGAACCGTCTGATCGACCAGAAGGCCGTGCCCGTGAAGGCGGGCGGGACCCTGATCGACCTGCCCGTGACCGATGCCTGGGGCGCGGGCGCCTACGTCACCGCCTCGGTCGTCCGCCCGCTCCAGGGCGAACCGTCGCGCCTGCCCGCGCGCTCGCTCGGCCTCTCCTACGCCCAGGTCGAGCCCGGCGAACGGAAGCTGACGGCCTTCTTCGAAGGCCCCGACACTTCCGACCCCCGCGCGGCCCTTCCCGTGGCGCTGAAGGTGGACGGCGTGAAGCCCGGCGAGACCGCCTGGGCCACCATCGCGGCGGTGGACGTGGGCATCCTGAACCTCACCGCCTTCAACCCGCCCGATCCGGACGGCTACTACTTCGGCCAGCGCCGCCTCGGCATGGGCATCCGCGACGTCTACGGCCGCCTCATCGACGGCCGGAACGGCGCGATGGGAACGGTCAGATCCGGCGGCGACGCAGGGACGGGCATGCGCATCCAGGCCCCGCCGCCCACGGAGGAACTCGTCGCCTATTTCTCCGGCCCCCTCGAGGTCGGCCCCGACGGCTACGCCCGGACCGGCTTCCGGCTGCCCTCCTTCAACGGCACCGTGAAGCTCATGGCGGTCGTCTGGTCGAAGACCGGTGTGGGAGAGGCGCAGAAGGACGTCCTCGTCCGCGATCCGGTCGTCGTGACCGCCTCCGTCCCCCGCTTCCTCTCGCCCGGCGACGCCTCGCGCCTGCTCCTCGAGATCGTCCACGCCAGCGGCCCCTCGGGACGCATGGGCCTCGACATCTCGTCCGATGGCCTGATGCTCGGCGCCGGTCCGTCCGGGGTGGACCTGAAAGACCTCGGCAAGGCCATCGTCGCGATTCCCGTCACCGCCGGCCCGGACGAGGGCGACGGAACGATCCGCGTCGCCCTCACCACCCCCGACGGCAGGCAACTGGTGAAGACCCTCGCCATCCCCGTCCGCTCGAACGACCCCGTCATCGCGCGCAAGTCCCGCTTCGAGCTTGCCGCCGGCAAGGACTTCACCCTCGACGCGAACGTCTTCGCGGGCCTCCGTCCCGGCACCGCCTCGGCCACGCTCGCCGTCGGCCCGATCGCCCGCTTCGACGCCCCCGGCATCCTCGCGGGCCTCGACCGCTACCCCTACGGCTGCACCGAGCAGATCACGTCGAAGGCGCTCCCCCTCCTCTACTTCGGCGAGATCGCCGCGGCGATGGGACTGGAAGGCGACAAGGCCATCGACGACCGTATCGACCAGTCGATCGCCGAGGTGCTTCTGAACCAGGCCCCGAACGGCGCCTTCGGCCTCTGGCAGCCGGAATCGGGCGACTTCTGGCTCGACGCCTACGTGACCGACTTCCTCTCTCGCGCGCGCGCCACCGGCCGCGCGGTCCCCGACACCGCCTTCCGCAACGCGCTCGACAACCTGAGGAACCAGGTCAACTACGCCCCAGATTTCGACAAGGGCGGCGGCGACGTGGCCTATGCGCTGATGGTGCTGGCCCGCGAAGGCGCCGCCGCCATCGGCGACCTGCGCTACTACGCCGACGTCAAGGGCAACGCCTTCGACACGCCCATCGCGGCGGCGCAGCTCGGCGCGGCGCTCGCCTCCTACGGCGACCAGACCCGCGCCGACGCGATGTTCGCCCGCGCCGCGGCGATGATCGCCTCGGACCTCGCGGCCCCCGAGCCGCAGATCTATCGCGCCGACTACGGCACCAGCCTCCGCGACGCGACCGCGCTTCTGGCGCTCGCGTCCGAGGCCGGCTCGTCGGTGGCCGAGGACGGGCGGCTCGGCGATGCCGTCGCCTCGGCGCTCGCCACCCGCAGCCTCTCGACCCAGGAAGCGGCGTGGGCGCTGCTCGCCACCCGGTCGCTGATCGACCGCCCCGGCACCGGGGGCCTCACCCTGAACGGCTCGCCCGTCACCGGCCCCTTCGTGCGCGTCCTCGATGCCGACACCCTCTCGGCCCCGCAGGTCGTGACGAACGGCTCGCCGCGCAGCCAGACGCTCACGCTCACCACTTTCGGCGTACCGGCCGAGCCGGAACCGGCCGGCGGCAACGGCTACACGATCACCCGAAGCTGGTACACGCTCGAGGGCGAACCGGCGGACCCATCCTCGGTGAAGCAGGGCACGCGCCTCGTCGCGGTCGTCGAGGTCACCCCCCATGCGGGCGGCGCGGCGCGGCTGATCGTGGACGATCCCCTGCCCGCGGGCTTCGAGATCGACAATCCGAACCTCCTGCAGGCGGGCGACGTCGCGGCGCTGGACTGGCTCGAAACCGCCGAGGGCACCCGGATGACCGAGTTCCGGCAGGACCGCTTCCTCGCCGCCATCGACTGGACAGGCGCGCAGCCCTTCCGCCTCGCCTATATCGTCCGCGCCATCTCGCCAGGGCAGTTCCACCTGCCTGCGGCGACGGTGACCGACATGTACCGCCCGGACTACCGCGCGCGGACGGAGAGCGGGACGGTGACGGTGACAGAGTGAGGCCTGCCGTGAAAGTGCCGGGCCAGGGCCGGTTCCGTTCGGCACCTCAACCTCTCATTTGGCAGGGGCCGCTGACCCTGCCAGCGCGCGACGGTGCCGCTTCCCGCCCGGTCGCCCCGCGATCCGGGCACCGCCCCGTCCGGTTGCAAGCTGACGCGGTCTTGTGGCCCCGTTCCCGCATGCGCGGGGGCAGCCCTCCACTGGAGGGCTGCCTTTCCCCGCACGCCCCAGCCCTGGCCGCGCCCTGACCCATGCGCCGCACCCTCCCCTTCCTCCTCGCCGTCACGCTCTTCCTCGCCGCTCTCGCCCGCGACCGCTTCGACCTCTGGGTCGGCGCCACCCGGCTCCCGCCCCTGTCGGTCCCCACCTCTACCGAGGTCCGCGCCCGCGACGGCTCGCTCCTGCGCGCCTTCACGGTGGCCGGCGGCCGCTGGCGGATGGAGCCGGGCGCGGTCGACCCCGCCTTCCTGACCATGCTCGTCGCCTACGAGGACCGCCGCTTCTACGCCCATCGCGGCGTCGACCCCGTCGCCCTGATCCGCGCCGGCGTCCAGGCCCTCCGGAACGGCCGCGTCGTCTCGGGCGGCTCGACCCTGACGATGCAGGTCGCGCGCCTTCTCGAGGACTCCGGCACGGGACGGCTCACCGGCAAGCTCCGGCAGATCCGCGTCGCGCTCGCCCTCGAACGGCGGCTGACGAAGGACCAGATCCTCGGCCTCTACCTCCGCCTCGCACCCTACGGCGGCAACGTCGAGGGCGTCCGCGCCGCCTCGCTCGCCTGGTTCGGCAAGGAGCCCCGCCGCCTGACCCCTGCCGAAGCCGCCCTCCTCGTCGCCATCCCGCAATCCCCCGAGACCCGCCGCCCCGACCGCTCCCCCGGTCACCTTGGCGGCGTGGCCGCGGAGGCCCGCGCCCGCGTCCTCGCCCGGATGGAACGCGACGGCCTCCTCGATGCCGACCGCGTCGCCGCGGCCCTCTCCGAGCCCGTCCCGACCGCGCGCCGCGGCTTCCCCGCCCTCGCGCCCCTCCTCTCGCAGCGCCTCCATGACGAGGAACCGCTCGCCACCGTCATCCCGACGACCATCGACCCGACCCTCCAGCGCGCGCTCGAAACCCTCGCTGCCCGGTCGGTCGCCCGCTCCGGCGACCGCCTCTCGGTCGCGATCCTCGTCGCCGACCACCGCACCGGCGAGATCCTCGCCTCGGTCGGCGCGGCCGAATGGACCTCCGACGCCCGCGCCGGCTTCGTCGACATGACCCGCGCCGTCCGCTCGCCCGGATCGACGCTCAAGCCCTTCGTCTACGGCCTCGCCTTCGACGACGGCCTCGCCCACCCCGAGACCCTGATCGACGACCGCCCCGTCGCCTTCGGGCCCTACGCACCGCAGAACTTCGACCGCAGGTTCCGGGGCACGCTTCCGGTCCGCGAGGCGCTGCAGGCCTCGCTCAACGTCCCCGTCATCAGCCTGACCGACGCGCTCGGCCCGGCGCGCCTTCTCGCCGCGATCCGCCGCACGGGGGCCGAGCCGCAGTTGCCGGACATGGCCGAACCGGGCCTCGCCGTCGCACTCGGCGGCGTCGGCCTCTCGCTCACGGATCTCGTGCAGGGCTATGCCGCGCTCGCCCGCCTCGGCGAACCGATCCGCCTCTCCGAACGCCCCGGCCGGGCCGCGCCGCTTCCCGGTCGCCTCTTTGGCGCCGTGGCCGCGTGGCAGGTCGGCGACATCCTCTCCGGCCTCGCGCCCCCGCCCGGCGCGCCGGCCAGCCGGCTCGCCTACAAGACGGGCACGAGCTACGGCTACCGCGACGCCTGGGCCCTGGGCTTCGACGGGCGCTACGTTGCCGGGGTCTGGATGGGCCGGGCGGACGGCTCGCCCGTACCGGGGGCCTTCGGCGGCGAAGTCGCGGCCCCGGTCCTCTTCGAGACCTTCGGCCGAATCGAGCCCACGCTCACGCCGCTGCCCCCGCCGCCGCCTTCGACCCTGATCCTTCCGAACGCCCGCCTGCCGCAGCCGCTCCAGCGCTTCCGCCCCCGCGGCGCGGCCTTTGCCGGGGGGCCGGGCGGCCCCGAGGTCGCCTTCCCGCCCGACGGGGCCGAGGTGGAGACGGCCGGCGCCCTCACGCTCAAGGTCCGCGACGGCACGCCCCCCTTCACCTGGCTCGCCAACGGCGCGCCGGTCAGCCTCGCCGGCCGTTCGCGCGAAAGCGCGGCGGCAATCCCGGTGAAGGGCGCCGTGCGGCTGTCGGTGATCGACGCCGAGGGGCGGTCGTCGGCGGTGACGGTGACGCTGAAGTAGGGCGCTGCGGCCCGGCACCCCCTTGCCCGAACGGGCAGTGACCAGGCGGGCCGCGTCCCCGGCCGCGCCACGGGCGCGGCGGTCTTCGCCGACATCGGGCCACCGGCACGATGTTCCTGCCTGCGGATGCCATCCGGATGCCGACACCCCGCGGAGGTTGCAGATCGCAGACATAGATCGAGCGCCCGCAGCCCCGGACGCCTCAGGAACCAGTCACCCGCACCACCGTGATCTCCGGCGGCTGGAACACCCTGAGCGGCAATCCCGAATACCCGATCCCGCCCGTCACGATCAGGTGCCGCTCGCCGTCCCGCACATGTCCCCACGAATACCTCGGGCCATGCGCCGACGGCGTCATCGGCCGCCAGCCGAGCAGGTTCGCCTGCCCGCCATGCGTATGTCCGCTGATCTGCAGGAATGCCCGCCCGTCGCCTTCCGCAAACCAGTCCGGCTCATGCGCAAGAAGGATCGCCGGCGCATCCCCGGTAACGCCCTCGAACGCCCGCGCCGGATCGTGGAACCCGCCCCGCCGGGGGTCGGGATGCGGACGCTGGCTGTCGAACCCGACCAGCCAGAAGCCCGAGCCGTGCGGGATCCGCATCGCCTCGTTCCGCAGAAGCGCCAGCCCCGACGCCGCGAAGGCCTCGGCGACCGAGTTCCGCGCGGACCGCGTCTCCTTCGCCAGCCGGCAGTCCTTCCAGTCGTGGTTCCCCAGGACAGCCGCGACCCCGAGCGGGGCCCTCAGCGCCGTCAGCAGTTCGACCGTCCGGTGCGCGGGCTCGCTGATCCCCGGCATCTTCCGGTCGCGCAGGAAATCCCCGCCGAGCAGGATCAGGTCCGAGCCGAGATCGTTCGCCTGCGCGACGATCTCGCGCACCGCCGAAAGCGGCGTCCAGGGGCGGCACACGTGGAAATCGGACAGGACGGTGATCGTCAGCGACGGCAGCGTCCAGCGGGCGGCCGCGACCCGGTGCTCGACGACGAAGGGCCGCGCGCCGATCGACACGGGACGGCGCAGCACATGCGACAGCGGACCCGTGCCGCGGTTCTGCCGAAAACGCTTCACGGCCCGGCCACCAGCGGCACCCGGCCCTCCGCAGCGATGAGCCATGCGGCGCGCCCCTCGACCAGCACCGCCGACAGGGGCCCGCCATAGGCGACGCCCGAATCGATGTTCAGCCGGTTGCCGCAATGCGTCGCGCAGGCGATGGCGGTGTGGCCATGCACGACCAGCGCGCCGTGGTCCCGCCGGTCCTCGAGAAACCCCCGCCTGATCCACACCAGATCGTCCTCGGTCTGGTCGCGCAGGTCCACCCCCGGCCGGATACCCGCGTGGACGAAGAGCGCCTCTTCCCGCAGATGCGTCAGGGCAAGAGTGTCGAGGAAGCGCAGGTGCGCGGTGGGAACCTTCCGCAGCGCCTCGTCCCGGACCGCCCGCGCATCATCGCCGAGCCGCGCCGCCACGCCGTAGGACGACAGCGTGGCCGCCCCGCCGAGCCGCGGATCGAACCAGTGCATGTCCTCGCGCAGCCCGGGATCGTTCCAGTCGGGATCGGCGAGGAACATCCGGAACAGCCGGTCGTGGTTGCCCTTCAGCACCACCCAGGGCTTTCCCGCCGCCTGCCCCGCGATCAGGTAGTCGATCACCCCCCGGCAGTCCGGCCCCCGGTCCACGAGGTCGCCTACATGGACGATCGGCGCATCGGTCCCGTGCCGCGCCCTGTCCGCCGCGATCCGCGCATGCGCGGCGCGGAGCGCGTCGATGTGGCCGTGGATGTCGCCGATGGCGTAGGTTGGCATGGATCGTCACGGGATGGTCTTGCGGCAGCGCCGGGGGCGCCGCCCCCGGACCCCCGGGATATTTGCGCCAAGGCGAAAGGGCAAGGGCGGCGCGACGATGCCCGCCGGTCAGGCCTTCCCTCGGCCACGCCGGGCACCGCAAGCGGGTGCGCCTGACCGCCGCCTTCACCCGTTCTGGTCGCGGCGCCGGCGGTCAGGCGACATCGAATCGCAGGGGCTTCACCTGCCGGAACATGCCCGTCGCTTCCAGCGTCTCGACCACCTTCGGGTCGATCGCCTGGTCGAGGTAGAGGATCGCGATCGCCTCCTGCCCCACGCCCGACCGGCCGAGGGTGAAGTTGGCGATGTTGACGCCGTTCCTGCCCATCGTCATGCCGAGAAGGCCGATGATCCCCGGCACGTCCTCGTTCGTGGTGTAGAGCATGTGGCGCCCCACTTCCGCGTCGATGTTGATGCCCTTGATCTGGATGAACCGCGGCTTGCCGTCGCTGAAGCAGGTGCCCGCGATCGACCGTTCGCGCCTGTCCGTCACCATCGTGACCTTGATATAGGCGTCGAACGCGCCCGACTTGTCCTGCCGCGTCGTCGAGATCCGGATGCCCCGTTCCTTGGCCACCACGGGCGCCGAGACGAGGTTCACGTCCGGGTTCTGCGCCTTCAGAACCCCCGCGATCACCGCCTGGTTGAGCGCGGCGAGGTTCATGGAGGCGACGCGCCCGTCGTAGAGGATGTTGATCGCGCGGATCGGCTCGTCCGTCATCTGGCCGATGAAGCTGCCGAGGTGGCCTGCGAGCTTGATCCACGGGCCCATCACCGCCGCCTCTTCCGCGGTCACGTTCGGCATGTTGAGCGCGTTCTGGACGGCGCCGGTCAGCAGGTAGTCCGACATCTGCTCGGCCACCTGGATCGCCACGTTCTCCTGCGCCTCGGTGGTGGACGCCCCGAGATGCGGCGTGCAGACGACGCTCGGGTGCCCGAAGAGGGGATTCTCCCTGGCGGGCTCCACCTCGAACACGTCGAGCGCCGCCGCCGCGACATGGCCGCTGTCCAGCGCATCCAGAAGCGCCGCCTCGTCCACCAGCCCGCCGCGCGCGCAGTTGATGATGCGCACGCCGGGTTTCGTCCTCGCCAGCGCCTCGCGGCTGAGGATGTTGCGGGTCTTGTCGGTGAGGGGAACGTGCAGCGTGATGAAATCGGCCTTGGCAAGGAGTTCGTCGAGCTCGACCTTGGTGACGCCCATCTGCCTCGCCCGGTCGTCCGACAGGAACGGGTCGTAGGCGAGCACCTTCATCTTCAGCCCCAGCGCCCGGTCGCAGACGATCGACCCGATGTTGCCCGCGCCGATCACGCCCAGCGTCTTGTTGAAGAGCTCGACGCCCATGAAGCGCGACTTCTCCCACTTGCCGGCCCGGGTGGAGGCGTTGGCTTCGGGGATCTGGCGCGCGATCGAGAACATCATCGCGATGGTGTGCTCGGCGGTGGTGACCGAGTTTCCGAAGGGCGTGTTCATCACGATCACCCCCTTCTTCGAGGCCGCCGGAATGTCGACATTGTCGACCCCGATCCCGGCGCGGCCGACAACCTTGAGGTTCGTGGCGCGGTCGAGCAGCTTCCCGGTGACCTTCGTGGCAGACCGGATGGCGAGGCCGTCATACCGGTCGATGACGGCCGCGAGCGCGTCCTTGTCCCGGCCGAGCTGCGGCTGGTAGTCCACCTCGATCCCCCGGTCGCGGAAGATCTGGACGGCGGTTTCGGAGAGGTCGTCGGAAACGAGAACCTTGGGCATCTTGCGGGGTCCTTTCGGGGCGGTGCGCGCCCGGCACGCAGCGGTGTGTCACGCGACCTTGGCCTGCGACGCGATCTCTTCGTGAAAGGCCCACTCGATCCACGGCATCAGCGCCGCGACGTCGGCGGCCTCGACCGTCGCCCCGCACCAGATGCGAAGGCCGGGCGGCGCATCGCGGTAGGCGCCTGCGTCAAGCGCCACGCCTTCCTTCTCGAGCCGCGCCGCCACCGCCCTGGCGAAGGCCGCGCCGTCGGCAATCCGGGGGTCGGTGAACCTCAGGCACACGCTGGTGGTCGATGCCGTCGCCGGGTCTTCGGCGAGGTTCGCGATCCACGGCCTGTCCGCGATGAAGTCCGCGATGGCCTTCGCGTTCGCGTCGCAGCGGGCGATCAGCGCGGGCAGGCCGCCCATCGCCTTCGCCCATCTGAGCGACACGAGGTAATCCTCGGTCGCGAGCATCGAGGGCGTGTTGATCGTCTCGCCCCTGAAGATGCCCTCGATGAGCTTGCCGCCCGCCGTGAGCCGGAAGATCTTCGGCAGCGGCCAGGCGGGCCTGTAGGTTTCGAGCCGGTCGACCGCGCGCGGGGACAGGATCAGCATCCCGTGCGCGCCCTCGCCGCCGAGCACCTTCTGCCACGAGAAGGTGACGACATCGAGCTTGTCCCAGGGCAGCGCCATCGCGAAGGCGGCCGATGTCGCGTCGCAGATGGTCAGCCCCCTGCGATCGGCCGGAATCGCCTCGCCGTCCGGCAGGCGCACGCCCGAGGTCGTGCCGTTCCAGGTGAACACCACGTCATGGTCGAAGTCGATCTCGGCGAAATCCACGATCTGGCCATAAGGCGCGGTCCGCACCTTCGCGTCGAGCTTCAGCTCTTTGACCACGTCCGTGACCCAGCCCTCGCCGAAGCTTTCCCAGGCGATCATCTCGACGCCGCGCGCGCCCAGAAGCGACCACATCGCCATCTCGACCGCGCCGGTGTCGGAGGCGGGGACGATCCCGATCCGGTGGTCGGCGGGCACCTGAAGCACCTCGCGCGTCAGGTCGATCGCCTGCGCGAGCCTGCTCTTGCCGACAGACGCGCGATGCGACCGCCCGAGGGGGGCGTCGGCGAGCATCTCCAGCGAATATCCGGGAATCTTGGCGCAGGGGCCGGACGAAAAGCGCGGGTTGGCCGGGCGCTTGGCCGGTTTGGTCGTGACCGTCATGCTATCCTTCCAGATATGCGCCCCTCGTTGGGGAGGGGTGTCCCACTGCCGGGAATAGGGGGCCGCCGGCTCTGGCACAAGCGGAAAATTGCGGGTAAGCGGCATTCCGGTCGCCGGAAGCGACCCTGCCGCAGCCCGACCGGACGTTCATGCACGTTGCCACACTCCTCGCGAACCCCGCTTCCCCAAGGCTCGACCGCACCACGGTCGAGACGCTGCGCAATGCCTGGGGCGGGGGCGAGGCACGCTGGCTGAACCCCGGCATCGCGGCCGAGTTCGACCTGCCCGCCATCCCCGGCAACCGCCGGGAGGTGTGGGAGGGGCTTCAGGGCCTTGGCGTCGATCTGGTCGTGCAGCCCGCGGAAGGCCGCCGCAAACGCCTCCTCCTCGCCGACATGGACTCCACCATGATCGGCCAGGAATGCATCGACGAGCTTGCCGCCGTCGCCGGTTTCGGACCGCATGTGGCGGCCATCACCGCCCGCGCGATGAACGGCGAGCTTGACTTCGAGAGCGCGCTTCTGGAACGCGTCGCCCTTCTCCGCGACCTCCCCGAAACCGTCATCGCCGAGGTTCTCCGGGACCGGATCACCCTCGCCCCCGGCGGGCGGGAACTGATCGCCACGATGACCGCGCGGGGTGCCCGCACCGCGCTCGTCTCGGGCGGCTTCACCGCCTTCACCTCGGCCGTCGCGGGGATGCTCGGCTTTCACGAGCACCGGGCGAACACGCTCCTCGCCGAGAACGGCCGCCTCACCGGCGAGGTCGCCCGGCCCATCCTCGGGCGCGAGGCCAAGATGCAGGCGCTGACCGAGATCGCCGCCCGCATGAGGATTCCCCATTCCGCCGTCCTCGCCGTCGGCGACGGGGCGAACGACCTCGGCATGCTCGGCATGGCGGGTGCCGGCGTCGCGCTGCACGCCAAGCCGTCCGTGCAGGCCAGGTGCGACATCCGCATCAACCATGGCGACCTGACGGCACTGCTCTACATCCAGGGCTATTCGGCAGCCGAGTTTGCTGCGGAGCCCACTTGATTAACTATTGCATTAATTAACCTGTTGCGGAATCATGGCGCCATGAATCCGCTCCTCCCGGTCTTTGCCGCCCTTTCGGATCCAACGCGCTTCGCCATCGTCGAACGCCTTCTTGCCGAGGGCGAGCAGTCGGCCGGCGGGTTGCAGGCCGTGGCCGACATCACGGCTCCGGCGATCTCGCGCCATCTCAAGGTGCTGCGCGAGGCCGGGGTGATCCGCCAGCGCATCGACGCGCAGCGCCGCTACTACTCGGCTGTGCCCGAGCCCCTTGCGGCCATAGCGAGATGGACCGGCAATCACAGGGTTTTCTGGGAAACCGCCCTCGACAGGCTCGAAGCCGCAATCAAGAGTCAAAGCCCGAAGGAGTGATGACCGTGGACCTTCATATCGAACGGGACCTCGATGTATCGCCGGCCGAGCTCTGGGACTTCGTGAGCACGACTGCGGGTCTTCTGTCATGGTGGGCCCCGGAAGGAATGACGGTGCCGGACTATGAAATGGACTTCACCATCACCGGTGCCTGGCATTCGGTGATGATCGGATCCGAAGGTCGGCGCCACAAGGTTTCGGGTCAGGTAACGTCGGTAAAGCCGCCGAACTCGGTGGGCTTCACATGGGCCTGGCACGACGAGACCGACACGCGCGGGCACGAAAGCCACGTGACCTTCACCGTCACGCCCCTGCCGGGCGGACGCGCCCGGCTGACCCTCGACCATCGGAATCTTCCGGACGACGAACGCGGCCGGATGCACGAAGAAGGTTGGACCTCGAGCCTCAGGAAGCTCGAACGCAAGTTTGCCACGGCCTGAAAAACGGGAGGAGAACATGCCGAAATACGTCTTCGCCTATCATGGCGGGTCCAAGCCCGCGACGCCGGAAGAGGGGGCCAAGGCCATGGCCGCCTGGACCAGTTGGTTCAATGGCCTGGGAAAGGCGGTTCTCGACGGGGGCAATCCCTGCGGCCCGTCGCAGACCGTCTCGAAGTCCGGCGTCGCGGCGGGCGGGGGGGCGAACCCGATCTCGGGTTACTCGCTGATCGACGCCCCCTCGATGGCCGCGGCCACCAGGATCGCGCAAGGCTGCCCGATCCTGGCCAACGGTGGCACAATCGAGGTGGCCGAAGCGATGCCGATGTAACCGCCTCGCGGCCTGCCTCGGAACAGAAGTCCGCCGACCGGCCTCGGGGTCAGCCGAACCCGGCCGCCAGGCGGATTTCGCCGGTCCTCAGCCCGCGCCAGTTGGTGAGCGGCCCGGTGAGGTATTTCGCCACCACCGGGTGGCCTGCCTCCAGCACCCCCAACCGCACCAGCAGCGCGGTGATCGCCGCCTCTGCGGCCCGCGTTCCGCCATCCTCGATCTTCAGCGCGATCCCCAGCCGCCGCCCGGGCACGATCCCGACGAACACCGCCTCGGCCCCGGTCTTGACCGCCGCCCTGCCGCCCGTCGCGCGCATCAGGTCCGTGCAGGCCCGTCCCTCGCCCGCGACCAGTTCGGGATGCGCCCCCATCGCCGCGACAAGGCGCGCCATCGCCCGGTCGCGCGCGCCGCCCCGCGCATCTGCCGAAGCGAACGAGGCCATCGCCCGCGCCAGCCCCCGGACGCTGGTGGCGAAGTTCGGCGCGGAACAGCCATCGATCCCGTAGCCGGGCGACGCCTCGCCGGTCGTTTCCTCGAGGGCGGCGCGGCAGGCCCGCTGCACCGGGTGGTCCGGCTCCACGTACTCGCTGCCGCCGCCGATGTGCCGGTTGAGCGTCAGAAAGCCCGTATGCTTGCCCGAGCAGTTGTTGTGGATCTGGCAGGGCGTCGCCCCGGCCCGGATCATCTCGTCCCGGGCGGCGATGTCGATCGGCCAGTGCGACCCGCAGCGCAGGTCCGGCTCGGCCATCCCGATATGCGCCAGCCATTCGGTCACGAGGTCCGTATGAACGTGCGCCCCGCTGTGGCTTGCACAGGCGAGCGCGAGGTGGCGCCCGGTCAGGCCCGCCGCATCCGCCGCGCCGCTTTCGATCAGCGGCAGGGCCTGGATCATCTTGCAGGACGACCGCGGGAAGATCATCGCCGCCGGGTCCCCCCAGCCATGCACGATGCCGCCTTGCGCATCCGCCACGACCGCGTGCCCGCGATGCAGGCTTTCCGGCATCCCGCCCCGCCAGACCTCGATCATCGCCTGCGGCCCCATGGCCTGCCCTCCGCTTCAGCGAAATCCCGCCAACGGGGCTTTTCCCGTTCGTCGGCTGCGGGTATGGAGTGAGGGATATCGGGTTGGGCGGATGGCTGCCATCCAAAATGCGCCGGCAGGGCGCGCGGCGGATCCGCATGAGGCATACAGGGCTGGAGGCGCGTCTGGACATGACCGAACTGAGGCTCGCGCTGATCGCTGCGGCGGTCGCCGTCGGTGTGTCGCCCCTTCCGGGGACGGCGCAGGAATCAACGAACCGGGTCGCGGCGAACACCGACTGGAGCGTGTTTGTCGAAGAGAACCCCAAGGAATGCTGGTCCGTCTCTGCCCCGAAGGAATCGGTGGCGGCGCGCGACGGAAAGCCGGCGGCGGTCCGCCGGGGCGATGTCCTGCTCTTCGTGACGTTCCGTCCCGGTTCGCAGACCGGTGAGGTCTCGTTCACGGGCGGCTACACCTTCGCGAACGGATCGACGGTGAGCATGGACATCGGCGGCACCGCGTTCGAGCTGTTCACGGACGGGGAATGGGCCTGGTCCGGCTCGGCCGAGGATGATGGCAGGATCATCGCCGCGATGAAGGCCGGATCGTCGGCCGTTCTTTCGGCGCGGTCGGGTCGCGGGACCGAGACGAAGGATACCTTCTCGCTCAACGGCGTTTCCGCGGCGATCGACGAGGCGACGAAGCGCTGCGCTGGGTGAGCCGCGCCCGGAGGACCTTCCAGTGGAAGGTCCTGGGCGGCGAACGCCCGAGGCGAAAGCCGAGGGCAGGGGGCTGTTCCCTTTTGAGCCCGGGTTCCCTATATGGGGCGTCCCTCAATCGCGCCCGAACCCATGACAGCCCCCCAGGCCCCGATCACCCAGGATGTCCTGACCGTTCCCCGGAAACTCCCGGAGAGCGGGCGTATCAATATGGTGGGCCTCACCCGCGAAGCGCTGCGCGGCGTCCTGATCGCGGCCGGCACGCCCGAGAAGCAGGCCAAGATGCGCGTGGGCCAGATCTGGGCCTGGGTCTATCACTGGGGCGTGCGCGACTTCGCCCTGATGACGAACCTCGCCAAGGACTACCGCGCGATGCTGGCCGAGCGGTTCGAAATCCGCCTGCCCGAGATCGTGTCGAAGCAGGTCAGCCAGGACGGGACGCGGAAATACCTTGTCCGCATCGCCGGCGGTCACGAGGTCGAGACGGTCTACATCCCCGAGGAAGACCGCGGCACGCTCTGCATCTCCTCGCAGGTCGGCTGCACGCTGACCTGTTCGTTCTGCCATACCGGCACGCAGAAGCTGGTGCGGAACCTGACCGCGGGCGAGATCGTCGGTCAGGTGATGCTCGTCCGCGACGACCTCGGCGAGTGGCCGAAGCAGGGCGCGCCCAAGGACGAGACGCGGCTTCTGTCGAACATCGTCCTCATGGGGATGGGCGAACCCCTCTACAACTTCGAGAACGTCCGCGACGCGATGAAGATCGCGATGGATGCAGAAGGCATCGCCCTGTCCCGCCGGCGGATCACCCTGTCAACCTCCGGCGTCGTGCCCGAGATCGCGCGGGCGGCGGCAGAGATCGGGTGCCTTCTCGCCGTGTCCTTCCACGCCACCACCGACGAGGTGCGCGACAGGCTGGTCCCGATCAACAGGCGCTGGAACATCAGGACGCTGCTCGACGCGCTGCGGGACTACCCGCGCCTCTCGAACTCGGAGCGGATCACCTTCGAATACGTGATGCTCAAGGGCGTGAACGACAGCGACGCCGATGCGCGGCGGCTGGTGAAGCTCATCGCCGGCATTCCGGCCAAGATCAACCTCATCCCCTTCAACGAATGGCCCGGCGCGCCCTACGAACGGTCGGACTGGGAGCGGATCGAGGCCTTCGCCGACATCATCTACACCGCCGGATACGCTTCGCCCATACGGACCCCGAGGGGCGAGGACATCATGGCCGCCTGCGGGCAGCTCAAGTCGGCCACCGAGCGCGCGCGGAAACCGGCGCGCGAGATCGCCGCGGAAGCCGGTCTCGGGCCGGCCGGCACGCCCTGATCCCCGGTCCGTCTCCGGGTTGCGCGGCGCGTCCCCCGGGGGCATATACGTGCAGCCGAGCCGGAGTCCCTCAGCCCATGAACTACCTCGACTTCGAGAAACCCCTCGCCGAGATCGAAGGCAAGGCCGAGGAACTGCGCGCCCTTGCCCGCAAGAGCGAGGGGATGGATGTCGAGAAGGAGGCCTCCGCGCTCGACCGCAAGGCGGCGGACATGCTGCGCGACATCTACAAGTCGCTCGACCCCTGGCGGAAGTGCCAAGTGGCGCGGCACCCCGACCGGCCGCACTGCATGGACTACGTGGACGCGCTCCTGGCCGAATGGACGCCGCTCGCGGGTGACCGGAATTTCGCCGACGACCATGCGGTGATCGGCGGGATCGGACGCTTCCGCGACCGCCCGGTGGTGGTCATCGGCCACGAGAAGGGCAACGACACCAAGAGCCGGATCGAGCGGAACTTCGGGATGGCGCGGCCCGAGGGCTACCGCAAGGCGATCCGCCTCATGGACCTCGCCGACCGCTTCAGGCTGCCCGTGGTCACGCTCGTCGACACGCCCGGCGCCTATCCCGGCAAGGGCGCCGAGGAACGGGGGCAGGCCGAGGCCATCGCCCGCGCCACCCAGAAGTGCCTCGAACTCGGCGCGCCGCTCATCTCGGTGGTGATCGGCGAGGGCGGGTCGGGCGGCGCCGTCGCCTTCGCCACGGCGAACCGGGTGGCGATGCTCGAACACTCGATCTATTCGGTCATCAGCCCCGAGGGCTGCGCCTCGATCCTCTGGAAGGATGCCGAGAAGATGAAGGAAGCCGCCGACGCGCTGCGCCTGACCGCGCAGGACCTGAGGAAACTCGGCGTGATCGACGAGATCATCCGGGAACCGCTGGGCGGTGCCCAGCGCGACCGCGCGGCGACGATCGCCGCGGTGGGCGATGCGGTCGAGGGGATGCTGAAGTCGATGGATGGCAGGAAACCGGCCGACCTGATCCGCGAACGGCGCCAGAAGTTCCTCGACATGGGGACGAAGGGCCTCGCCGCGTGAACCCCTGGCTCATCCTCGTCGTCGCCGGCCTGATGGAGACGGGCTGGGCCATCGGGCTGAAGTATTCCGACGGCTTCACGCGACCGGTGCCGAGCATCCTCACCGCCTCTGGGGCGCTCCTGTCGTTCTGGCTTCTCAGCGTGGCGATGCGCAGCATACCGGTCGGGACCGCGTATGCGGTCTGGGTGGGGATCGGCGCCACCGGCACGGTGATCCTGGCCATCGCGCTGTTCGGCGAACCGCTGAGCCTCGTGCGCCTCGCCGGGATCGCGCTCGTCCTTGCCGGGATCGCAACCCTGAAGTTCGCCTGACCGCCGGCCGGAACCGTTCAGCGTTGCCCCGGGGCGAACCCGGCCTCGGCCATCAGGCGGTCGGACGCGCCTTCGACCGTCGCCTCGATCCGCGCCATGAACTCGGCCTGCGGCATTCCCGGCGCAATGCGCGGCAGGAACTCGACCACCGCGACGCCCGGCTTCCTGAGCAGCCCTTGGCGCGGCCAGAACACGCCCACATTCGTCGCCGCCGGAACGCAGGGCTGGCCGGTCTCGGCATAGAGTATGCCGGTCCCGACCTTGTAGGGCATCCTTGCCCCGGCCGCGACGCGCGTGCCCTGCGGGTAGATGATGAGCTGTCCCGGCTGTTCGCGGCCTGCCTTCACGTCCGCCACCATCCTGGCGATGGCCGCTCCGCGCTTGCCGCGGTCCACGGCCACGCAGCCGATGCGCCGGGCGTACCAGCCGATGATCGGCATCCACAGCAGTTCCTTCTTCATGATGAACTTCGGCCGCGGGACGACCGAGCAGATCAGGATGATGTCGAAGAAACTCTGGTGCTTGGCGGCGATCAGAACCTCGTCCGCCGGCACCTCCCCGCGGATCTCGGATCCGAGGCCGACGATCCATGCGGCCGAGCGGCGGACCCAGTTGCACCAGGCGTGGACGGCATCGAAGGCGGCGTCGCGCCGCAGGAGCGAGAAGGGCGTCCACCAGAGCGCGAAGAGCAGAAGCGACAGGTACATCTGCGCGACGAAGGCGACCGAGCGGAGATACTGGACCATCCCCGCCCCCTAACGGACAGCCGCCAGCGTCCGCATCGCCGCGAAGCGGGTGGCCCAGAATGCCACCGCGGCCGCGAACACCGGAAGCAGGAGCGGAAGGAACCACCCGGCGCCGACGAACCCGAGCCCGCTCAGGAACCCGCCCTCGACGGAACTGCCGGGCAGAAGTGCCACCGCCAGCATTCCCATGACGGTTCCGGACAGCGCCCCCGCCAGCGTCCTGAGCGTGAAGCGGCGGACGAAGGCGCGCGCGATGTAGCTGTCGCGGGCCCCGATGAGGCGCAGCACGCGGATCACCTGCCCGTTCGCGGCCAGCGCGGCCTGCGCCGCGAGCGTGATGATCGCCGCAGTCACCGCCCCGATCAGCACCAGCGAGACGATCCCGAGCAGACGCAGCCGCCCGGCGGCCTGAACAAGCGGCGCGCGCCAGCGTGCGTGGTCGTCAAGGACCGCGCCGGGCGCCTCGGCCGCCAGCCGCAGCCGCAGCCCCTCGGCATCGAATCCCGGGGATTCGGTCCGCACCTCGACCAGCGCGGGAAGGGGCAGACTGTCCACCGGCAGGTCCGGGCCAAGCCACGGGGCGAGCAGCCGCTGCGTCTCATCGGAGGGAACGGCCCGCGCCCCGGCCACGCCCGGCGTCGTCGAAAGCACAGCGAGGACCCTGTCGGTCTGCGCGCGGATCTGATCCTGCGGAGCCGAGATCCGCACCGTCGCCGTGTCGGCAAGCGCGGCCGACCAGCGGTCGGCCAGCCGCCCCGAGGCCAGCGCCAGCGCCAGCGCAAAGACCGCGAGGAACGCCATCGCAGCCGAGGCAAGCGCGGTCAGTGTCGCGGTGAACCCGGTCGGCGGCACGACACGGTCGGCCCCGGTGCCGCCGCGCAGGAAGACCATCGCCATCGCAAGCGGGCGCATCACAGGTCGCTCCCGGCAAGGTTGAGCCGCCGTCCCGCGATGCGCAGCACCCGTGCCGCGACCTGGCTCTTGGCGGCACGGATCAGATTGAGGTCATGGGTGGCGATCAGGATCGCCTTGCCCATGCGGTTCAGCTCGACAAGCAGCCGCAGAAGCCGGAGCGACATGTCCCAGTCGATGTTGCCGGTGGGCTCGTCCGCCAGCACGACATCGGGCGACATGATGACCGCACGTGCCAGGGCGGCCCGCTGCCGTTCGCCGCCCGACAGCGACGGGGGCAGCGCGCCGGCCTGCGCGCTCAGCCCCACCCAGGCGAGAAGGTCGCTCACCTCGTCGTCGGCCACCGGCAGGCCCGCCACGTCGAGAGGCAGCGCGAGGTTTTCCTGCACGCTCATGTGGTCGAGGAACTGGCAATCCTGGTGCACCACGCCGATCCGCCGCCGCGCCCGTGCCACCTCGTCCCGGCCGAGCGTGCGGGTGTCCTGCCCGAACAGCCGCACGCTGCCCGCCGTCGGAACAAGCTCGCCGTAGAGAAGCTTGAGAAACGTCGTCTTCCCCGACCCGGAAGGCCCGGTCAGGAAGTGAAAGGACGCCGGCTGCAGCGACAGGGCAAGCCCCTCGAGCAGGGTGCCGCCCGAATATCCGTAACTTGCGTCCTCGACCTCGATCACGTCCGCCCTCGTTTCGAAGGGCGTGGCAAAGCTGCCCATGCCCCAGGCTGATTCTCGGCGACCCGCCGCAAAAGCTTGGATCGCAGCGGCTTGCTTGCTACAACACGGTCCGGACAAAGACCAGAACAGGCGGCTGGCCCGGGGGATTGCTCAAGTGCGATTGGTCTGCTCGAATTGTGGCGCGCAGTACGAGGTCGACGACAGCGTCATCCCCGACAACGGACGTGACGTGCAATGTTCCAACTGCGGCCATGCGTGGTTCCAGCCGGGCAGGTACCAGCCCGCGGCAGAGGTTGAGGTTCCCGAGCCCGGGGACTGGACCGAGGAGGCCGCCGACCCCGGCGCGGCGACCGACCTCGACGCGCCGGACCCGGGCCCCGCCGGCACCCGCGTCACCGCTGTCGATCCGGCCCGGCCGGTTGCCGGCGTCGGGCAGACCACGGGGGAGGCCGCGGGGGAGGCGAGCGGGCAGGGGGGCGCCGGAGCGGACGGCACCGCCAGCGGCACGGGGGATGTGTCCGAGGCCCCTTCCACCGGGGCCGCCATCCAGACGGCGCACCCGTCCGGTCCGCGGCGGGCACTCGACGAGACGATGCTCAGCGTGCTGCGCGAGGAAGCCGAGCGCGAGGCGCGCGCCCGCCGCGAGGAAGGGACCGCCGATCTCGAGGTGCAGCCGGATCTGGGGCTTTCCGAGGGCAGTTGGGCACCCGCGGCCCCCCCGGAGGAGACCGTCGACCTGCGGCAGGCCGCGCATGACGCCGATGCAGCCGGCGGGGCGCGCGGCCGGGGGCGCGGGCTGCTGCCCGACATCGAGGAAATCAACTCGACCCTCAGGGCCGCGCCGGGCCGTGGCACCGATGACACCGATCCTCACGCGCAGGAGGTCATCGCCCGCCGCCGCGGCGACTTCCGGCTCGGTTTCTCGATCTCGCTGATCGTCGCGGTCCTGCTCCTGGCGCTCTACGTGCTCGCCCCATCCCTGGCCGTCCAGGTTCCCGCGCTGGCACCGGCGCTTTCGGCCTACGTCTCGGCGGTGAACGAGGCGCGCTTGTGGATCGACGAGATGATGCGCTCGTCGACCGAGGCGATGCGCGGCACCGCCGCGGGCGGCTGAGCCGCCCCGCCCGCGGCGGGAACCCGCGTGCGCGGGCGCGGTCAGAACACGTTCAGAAGACGCCTGAGATAGTCGAGTTCCACCTGCGGGCGCGCCTGTTCGCCGGACCGCTTCCGGATCTCGTCGAGCAGGTCCTGCGCCCGCCTGTAGACATCCCGGCCCCCCAGCATGTCCTGGTCGGTCCCGAGCCGGCCGTTCGCCCCGGCCATCCTGCCCAGCGGGTCGCGCGGAACCTCGTTGCCGGCGTCGCCGACGGCGTCGCCCTGCTGGCCCGGCCGGGCCTCGTTCTGCCGGGCGATGGCCTCGCCCAGTCCGCGGAGGCCTTCGCGCAGCGCCTCGATCGCCCTGGCCTGCCGGTCGATCGCACCCGGAAGATCGTCTTCGCGGAGCGCCTTCCCGGCTTCGTCCATCGCACGCGCGGCATCCTCGAGCGCCTGCCGGGCGGCATCGCCCCCGGGGCTGCCCTGGCCCGGCAGGGCCCGCTGCCGCTGCGCCTCAAGCTGGTCGCGCAGCGCCTGCTGCCGCTCTGCCAGCGACCGCGAGTCGGCGCCTGCGCCCTGCCCGCCGTCCTGCCCGGTCCCGCCGCCCTGGCCCTCCCGTGGCTGGCCCTCCCGCGGTTGGCCGGGGCGCAGCCCGCGCTGCCCTGCGCCCGGGTCGAACTGCCGCTGCAACTGGCCGAAGGTGTCGTCCGACAGGCCCTGCTGGTCGCGAAGCGTGTTGCGGAGGTCCTGCATTGCCTGACCGCCCGGTCCGTTCTGGCCCTCGCCGCCCCGGCCCTGGGTCACGCGCAGGTTCTCCATCATGCGGCTCAGCTGGTCGAGCAGCTCCTGGGCCTCGGCCATCCGACCCTCCTCCATCAGCTTCTGGATCTGGTCCATCATCTGCTGGATCTGGTCGCCGGTGATCTGCTGGCCCTGATCGTTCTGCGCCTGATCGCGCGCGTCGGTGCCGTCCCCCTGCTGCCTCTGCATGTTCTGGGCCAGCATCTGGACATAGCCGTCGGTGGCCTGGCGCAACTCGTCCATCAGCCGCTGGATCTCCTCGGGCGACGCACCATTCCGCATCGCCTCGGACAGCCGCTCCTGCGCCTGCTGCATCCGCGCCAGCGCGTTCGACAGCCCGCCATCCTCGATCAGTTCGGCGATCGTCCACAGGTCCTCGGCGATCCCGTCGCGGAATTCCGGCGAAAGCGGGCCCTGGGCGAGTCCCGCGTCCAGCCGGCGCATGGCGACCCTGAGCATCAGATAGGCGCGTTCGTTCCGGATCAGCTGTTCCGGCCGGTTGGTGATCGCGCGCAGCACCTCGAGCGTCCGCTTGCCGTTCGCGCGCGTCCAGAGCAGATCGCGTCTGAGTTCGATCACCGCGTTTGCGACCGGGTCGAAGAACCGCCGCCCGGGCAGCACCATCTCGACCGTGCCGGCCGACCCCGTCTGGCCACGGCCGTCCTCGACCGAAAGCGTCATCAGGACCGGCAGGTTCGCCCAAGGATGCCTGGAGGCGTCCTCGACCAGCGCCTCGGTGAAGTCGTCCCGGCCGCCCGATATCGGCATGGGCAGATCGTAGACGAGCGGCTCGCGCGGCTCGGGGTCGGGACCGAGCCCGTAGCGCCGTGTCACCGCCGCGAGGTTCAGCGTGATCGTCGCGCGGCCCGCCACCACGCCGTAGTCGTCCCGTGCGGTGAACGGCTGCGTCATCTTGCCGTCGGCATCCCGCTTCACGGTCCCGGACAGCGCGACCTCGGGGGGGCGGTCGGGAACGACATTGAGCGTCCAGTTCCGGCCGCCGTCGCCGTCGATCGCCAGCACGCCCGAGCGGGCCGCCTCGAACTCGACGGCGCGGACCTGCGGGGGCGCTGCGGGTGCGCCCGCGGAGGCAGCGCCCGCCTCCGCGCCGGCTTCCGCCGCGCTCCCGGCCGCTTGCGGGGCCGACACGGTCTCGGTGACCGACATTTCGCCGGCCGGCCCGTAGAGGCGGACCGTGACCATGCTGCCCTCGGGAACCTGGATCGCGGGTTCGGCGACATCGTTCAGGTAGAGCCCGGGCCGACCGGTATAGGCCGGCGGCGCTATCCAGGCCTCCCATGACGGTCCGCCGCCAGCCGCGACGGGCGCGCCCCCCCCCGCGACGAGGCCGGCCTCGGTCACGCGCCAGAGCGAGCCGAAGAGCGCCGCCATGACGAAGGCCGCGAAGGCGACGTAGCGGAAGGCGTAGGGGTCGCGCGCGGCGACCCTCAGGTCGGGCTTGGCCCGGCGCGCCGACACCGCCCGCTCGGCCATCCGCATGACATGGGCGGTCCAGACCGCCGAGGACCCGGGGTCGCCGGTTCCGGTCGCCTGGGCATCCGACAGCGCGGCGATCGGGCGGCCGGGCAGCGCGGCATCCATCCGCTCCGCCGCCTCGTCCAGCGACGGCCACCGGAAGCTCCGCACCCCGTGCCAGAGCGCCCAGAAGAAACCGGCGACGACCGACACGGACCCGATCCACAGGACTTCCAGCGGCAGGACATCCTGGAGTCCGAAGGCGAAGGCGGCCATCACCCCGAACAGGATTGTCCACACCGGCCAGAAGCTGCGAATGATCCGCTCGGCCACCAGTCCGGCACGGGTGAGCAAGAGCGGCCACTTCAGCCGCTCCATAGCCGATCGGGCGATGCGCTCCTGGTCGGTCATGCCACCTGTCGGGCCACCTTTCGGACGTCCGGTCCGCTGCGTGACATGGACCGGCCCACGCATCACAGCCATGTGGGGATGGTATCGCGCTTTATCATCGTGTCAAACGACGGACGCTCCCTGATGACAGCGAATTGATCCCCCTTCACCAGCACTTCCGGCACCAGCGGGCGGGCATTGTACTCTGACGCCATGACCGCTCCGTAGGCGCCGGCCGAGCGGAACGCCACCAGATCGCCCGCTGCAAGCGGCGGCAGATCCCGCGCCCTGGCGAAGGTGTCGCCCGTCTCGCAGACTGGCCCGACGACGTCGAAGGCCAGCGTCGCGGTGCCGGGCGGCGCCTCGCGGACGGGCACGATGTCGTGATGGGCCCCGTACATCGAGGGACGGACCAGATCGTTCATCGCCGCATCGACGATCAGGAATGTCCGGCCCTCACCCTCCTTGACGTAGATGACCGACGACAGAAGGATCCCCGCGTTGCCGGCAACGAGGCGTCCCGGCTCGATCTCGATCTCGCAGCCGAGATGGCCGACGGTCCGCCGGAGCATGGCCCCGTAGTCCGACGGAAGCGGGGGCGCCTCGTTCGAGCGGGTGTAGGGAATCCCGAGCCCGCCGCCCAGATCGAGCCGCCGGATCGCATGCCCGTCCGCGCGCAGAACGACCGCGAGATCGGCGACAAGCTGGTAGGCTTTCTCGAAGGGTGCAAGATCGGTGAGCTGCGAC
Source organism: Pseudomonadota bacterium (assembly GCA_049323795.1). Taxonomy (GTDB): domain Bacteria; phylum Pseudomonadota; class Alphaproteobacteria; order Rhodobacterales; family Rhodobacteraceae; genus JAOADN01. The sequence goes on along the minus strand of JBMOOH010000038.1, from coordinate 22,234 downwards.
CCGATATGGACGTCGATCCCCACGACCTCGATGCCCGGCAGACGCGCAGCAAGGGCATAGACGTCGCGCGCCCGCGCGATCGGGATGCCGAACTTGTTCTCCTTCTTCCCGGTGGCGATCTTCTCGTGGGTTCGGGCGTCCACGTCGGGATTGATCCGGACCGTCACCGGCGCCACCGCGCCCAGGGACGAGGCGACCTCCGACAGCGCGTGAAGCTCGGGTTCGCTTTCGACGTTGAACTGGCGGATGCCGCCCTCGAGCGCGGTGCGCATCTCCATCCGCGTCTTGCCCACGCCCGAGAACACGATGCGCTCGCCCGGGACCCCGGCTGCGCGGGCACGCAGGTATTCACCTTCGGACACGACATCCATGCCGGCGCCGAGGTTGCCAAGCGTCCGGAGCACCGCGACGTTGCCGTTCGCCTTGACCGCGAAGCAGATCAGATGCCGAAGCGGGGCGAGCGCCTCGGCGAAGAGGCGGTAGTGACGTTCGAGGGTCGCCGTCGAATAGACGTAGACGGGCGTGCCGACCGCCGCAGCGATGTCGCCCAGGTCCACGTCCTCGGCGCAAAGCCGCCCGCCGCGGTAAAGGAAATGATCCATCGCCTCGCGTCCCGTCCGGCCCGTCGCCGGCTCCGGCTCCGGCGCGTGATAGCAGATGCCGGCCCCTTCGCAATCCGGCACCGTCGTCGCAGCCCGGTGCGGGGCGCCACGCCCCGGGGGTCAGAGCTCGCCCGACACACCGACCCGCGCATCGCCGGTGATGGTGACTGCCTGGTCGCGGGCGGGCGGCACCGGATCGCCGCCGACGCCGCAGGCGGACAGGATCGCCGAAACCGCCGCCAGAAGAACGAACCGGAATGCCCTCGACCGCTTCATGCGCCCTGCCTTTCGCTATGGAGAAATCGCCACGCCGACGCCGCCGACGCGCGCGCCGACCGTCGGAACGACGCTGAGCCCCGAAGGCGAGAGCCGGATGCCCGCGCCGACGGACGGATCCGTGCAGGCCGCAAGTCCGGCGGCGAGGATGAATGCCGCAAACAGTCTCACCTCAGACGCGCCCTCCACGCCGCGATCTGTTCCCGCACCCGTGCCGGCGCGGTCCCGCCGTAGCTTTGCCGCGATGCGACCGAGTTGTGAACCCCGAGGACGCCGTAAACCTCCCGCGTGATCGCGGGATGGGCGGATTGAAGCTCGGCAAGGCTCAGGTCGGGCAGGTCGCAGCCCTTGCGCTCGGCCAGCGTCACCAGCGCCCCGGTCACGTGATGCGCCTCGCGGAACGGCAGCCCCGCCGCCCGCACCAGCCAGTCGGCAAGGTCGGTCGCCGTCGAGAACCCGCTCGCCGCCGCCTTCTCCAGGACCTCGCGGTCCGCCGTCATGTCGCGGACCATGCCCTCCATCGCGGCGAGCGCCAGCATCAGCGTGTCGGCCGCGTCGAAGACCTGTTCCTTGTCCTCTTGCATGTCCTTGGAATAGGCGAGCGGCAGGCCCTTCATCACGGTGAAGAGCGCCACCGCCGCCCCGAGGATGCGGCCGATCTTCGCCCGGATCAGCTCGGCGGCGTCGGGGTTCTTCTTCTGCGGCATGATCGAGGATCCGGTGGTGAACCGGTCCGACATCCGCACGAAGCGGAACTGGGCCGAGGACCAGATCACCAGCTCCTCGGCGAAGCGGCTCAGATGCGTGGCACAGATCGCCGCCGCCGAGAGAAATTCGAGCGCGAAGTCGCGGTCGCTCACCGCGTCGAGCGAATTCGCCATCGGCCGGTCGAAGCCGAGGGCCTTCGCCGTCATGTCCCGGTCGATCGGGAAGCTCGTCCCCGCCAGCGCCGCCGCGCCGAGCGGGCTTTCGTTCATCCGCGCCCGCGCATCCGAAAACCGCCCCGCGTCGCGCCCCAGCATCTCGACATAGGCCAGCATGTGATGGCCCCAGGTCACCGGCTGGGCGACCTGAAGGTGCGTGAACCCCGGCATCACCCAGTCCGCCCCGGCCTCGGCCTGCGCGAGGAGCGCGCGCTGCAAGGCCGCGATCCCGCCCAGGGCCGCGTCGCACTGGTCGCGCACCCAGAGCCGGAAGTCCGTCGCCACCTGGTCGTTCCGGCTCCGCGCCGTGTGGAGCCGCTTGCCCGCCTCTCCGATCAGCCCGGTCAGGCGGCTTTCGACGTTCAGGTGAATGTCCTCCAGCGCCTCGGAAAACTGGAACCCGCCCCCTTCGATCTCTGACAAGACCGTGAGCAGCCCTTTCCCGATCGCCTCCGCATCGCTATCGGTCAGGATGCCCACCGCCGAAAGCATCTCGGCATGGGCCCGGCTGCCCCGGATATCCTGGGCGTAGAGCCGCCGGTCGAAGCGGATCGAGGCGTTGATCGCCGTCATGACCGCGTCAGGCCCGGCGGCGAAGCGCCCGCCCCAGATGGTGTTCGCGCCCTGTGCGGTGGGTTTCGCGGGTTTCTCGGTCATCGTCGCTCTCGCGGCTGGTGCAGGAGGCTGAATGGCGCTGCTTCGTTCCGCCGTGCTCTACACGGCCCTGACCCTGATCGCAAACGCGGCTGCGGCCCAGGGTATCGACCGCGCCGCGCTCGACGCGCTGCGGCAGGGCGACATGGAGAAGCTCGCCCTCGCCGACACGCCGACGGCCGTGCCCGACACGGTGTTCTTCGCGCCGGACGGAACCGAGCGCCGGCTGACGGAGTGGAAGGGCAAGGTCACGGTCGTGAACTTCTGGGCGACCTGGTGCGCCCCCTGCCGCAAGGAAATGCCGTCGCTCGACCGCCTCCAGGCGGCGCTGGGCGGAGACGCGTTCGATGTCGTCACCATCGCCACCGGGCGGAACTCGCCTGCCGGGATCGACCGCTTCTTCTCGGAAACGGGCCTCACGGCGCTGCCCCGGTTCACCGATCCCGGGCAGGACCTTGCGCGGGCGATGGCGGTCATGGGCCTGCCGGTGACGGTGGTGATCGACCGTGAAGGGCGCGAGGTCGGGCGGCTTCTCGGCGGCGCGGAATGGGATGCGCCAGAGGCGGTGGCGCTGCTGTCGGCACTGAAAGGCTAAAACCTGTCCGGCAAAAGTGGCCTCCGGTTTTGTCGAGAGACAGGCGACCACCGGGAAGCTAGCCGAGCGCGGCCACCCGGTCATGTGCCGGACAGGTCACGAGGTGGTCGTTCACGAGGCCCGTCGCCTGCATGAACGCATAGACGATCGTCGGCCCGACGAAGCGGAAGCCGGCCCTGCCGAGTTCCTTCGAGATCGCCTCGGACAGCGGCGTGGTCGCCGGAACCTGCGAGGATGCGGAGAACCGGTTCTGGACCGGGCGCCCCCCCACGCGCTTCCACAGGAAGGCGTCGAACCCCTCGCCCGCCTGGATCTCCAGATAGGCCCGGGCATTCCCGATGGCGGCCTCGATCTTGCCCCGGTGCCGCACGATCCCCGGATCGCCAAGCAGCCGCGCGACATCGGCGTCGGTCCAGCCTGCGACGATCTCGGGGCGGAAGCCCGCGAAGGCGGACCGGAAGGCCTCGCGCTTGCGCAGGATCGTGATCCACGCCAGACCGGCCTGGAACCCGTCGAGCACGAGCTTTTCCCAGAGCGCGCGCGGATCGCGTTCAGGCACGCCCCATTCAGCGTCGTGATAGGCGATGTAGAGCGGGTCGGTCCCGCACCAGGGGCAGCGCTCGGACACTGCGGGTCATCCTCGCAAGGTGTTCACCCACTGTTAGCGACTAGCCGCGAAGCTGTCGCCGGCAATCTGACACGGCGGACAGTGGCCATGCGCCCGATGAAACGACACGACCCGGCGACCGTTGTGGACCCCGACGTCGCCAGCCCGCTCGACGTGGCGGTCGCGCAGGACCGGCGCGGGATTCCTGCGATGGTCCGCCGCGCGGTCGAGACGTCGAACGTCCTTCTCGCCTTCCAGCCGGTCGTCGAGGCGGGGCGCGGCGGACGGACCGCGTTCCACGAGGGACTGATCCGCCTGATCGACGAGCGGGGAAGGATCATTCCCGCCGCGGATTTCATCGACAGCATCGAGACGACCGAGACCGGCCGCAGGATCGACTGCCTCGCGCTCGAAATGGGGCTCGACTGCCTGGCCGAGGCACCGTCGCTCCGGCTGGCGGTCAACATGTCCGCCCGCTCCATCGGCTATCCCGAATGGCAGCGCACCCTCCGGCACGGAATCGCGCGCGACCCGTCCGTCGCCGAGCGGCTGATCCTCGAGATCACCGAAAGCTCGGCCATCGTGGTGCCGGAACTCGTCCGCGGCTTCATGCGCGAGAACCAGCGAAAGGGCATCTCCTTCGCGCTTGACGACTTCGGGTCGGGCTACACCTCGTTCCGCTACCTGCGCGAGCTTTACTTCGACATCCTCAAGATCGATGGCCAGTTCATCCGGGGAATTGCCGCCGATGCGGATAATCAGATCCTGACACAGGCGCTGATCTCGGTCGCGCGGCACTTCGACATGTTCACGGTCGCCGAATCGGTCGAGACCGCCGCCGATGCCGGGCGGCTTGCCGAACTGGGGATCGACTGCATGCAGGGCTACTACTTCGGCGCGCCGACCATCGTCCCGCCCTGGCGGCCGGCGGAGGTGCGCGTTCCGGCCTGATCCGGCCCGGGCCACGGGCCCGCGCGACACGGCGCTCCATTGATCTCGGCTGTCCCAGGGCTTAGGGGATGGGGCAGGAAAGCGGAGGCCGCAAGCCGCACCCGGCGTCAGACCGGCCCCGCATCGCGCGACCAGCAGCCGAAAGGATCACGTCCCATGACGAACGTCGTCATTGCCTCTGCCGCCCGCACCGCCGTCGGCAGCTTCAACGGCTCTTTTGCCGCCACTCCGGCCCATGACCTCGGCGCTGCCGTGCTCGAGGCGGTCGTGTCGCGCGCCGGCATCGACAAGGCCGAAGTCGGCGAGACGATCCTCGGTCAGGTCCTCACCGCCGGCCAGGGCCAGAATCCGGCCCGGCAGGCGCATATCAAGGCGGGCCTGCCGAAGGAAGCCGCGGCCTGGGGCATCAACCAGGTCTGCGGCTCGGGCCTGCGCGCGGTCGCGCTCGCCGCCCAGCACGTGCAGCTCGGCGATGCCGCCATCGTCGCCGCGGGCGGCCAGGAATCGATGTCACTCTCGCCGCACGTCGCGCACCTCCGCGCCGGTCAGAAGATGGGCGACCTGAGCTTCATCGACTCGATGATCAAGGACGGCCTCTGGGACGCCTTCAACGGCTACCACATGGGCCAGACGGCCGAGAACGTCGCCAGCCAGTGGCAGATCAGCCGCGACATGCAGGACGAATTCGCGCTCGCCTCCCAGAACAAGGCCGAGGCCGCCCAGAAGGCGGGCAGGTTCAGGGACGAGATCGTCCCCTTCACCGTCAAGACCCGCAAGGGCGACACCGTCGTCGATCAGGACGAATACATCCGCCTCGGCGCCACCCTCGACTCGATGCAGAAGCTCCGCCCCGCCTTCGCCAAGGACGGCACCGTGACGGCCGGCAACGCCAGCGGCATCAACGACGGCGCGGCGGCGGTCCTCGTGATGCGCGAAGAGGACGCCGCGAAGCGCGGTCTGAAGCCGCTGGCCCGCATCGCTTCCTACGCGACCGCGGGACTCGACCCCGCGATCATGGGCGTCGGGCCCGTCCAGGCCAGCCGCAGGGCCCTGCAGAAGGCCGGCTGGAAGGTCGGCGACCTCGACCTGGTCGAAGCGAACGAGGCCTTCGCGGCGCAGGCCTGCGCGGTCAACAAAGACATGGGATGGGACCCGGCCATCGTGAACGTGAACGGCGGCGCCATCGCCATCGGCCATCCGATCGGTGCAAGCGGCGCACGCATCCTCAACACCCTCCTGCACGAGATGCAGCGGCGCGGCGCGAACCGCGGCCTTGCAACCCTGTGCATCGGCGGCGGCATGGGCGTCGCCATGTGCCTCGAGCGGGCCTGACAGCGGGGGCGGGCGCCCGCGTCGTCGCTCCGGCGCCCTCCCCTGCCCCGGCAGACGCCGCCGACCCCGCGACGATCCCGGATTCCGGAGTCGGCATCCTCTCCGCGGCGGCAGGACCGGACCGCCGAACCCCTGCGCCTGACCTGCACCTGAAGCGCCGGGGATCGACATGGCCAGCAATATTGTTGCGCCGCAGGCTGGCAAAAGCTAACAGGATTTCAAGAGTTTCAGAATCGGAGGGAGCGAGACATGGGCAGGGTGGCGCTGGTCACAGGAGGAACGCGCGGGATCGGTGCGGCGATTTCGGTGGCGCTGAAGGCGGCGGGCTGCTCCGTCGCCGCGAACTACGCCGGCAACGACGGGGCGGCGGCGAAGTTCACCGCCGAGACGGGCATCCCCGCCTACAAGTGGTCCGTCACCGACTATGACGCCTGCGCCGCCGGGGCCGGGAAGGTCGCGGCGGACCTCGGCCCGATCGACATCGTGGTGGCCAATGCCGGCATCACCCGCGACGCGCCGTTCCACAGGATGACGCGCGACCAGTGGCACCAGGTGATCGACACGAACCTGACGGGCGTGTTCAACACCGTCCACCCGGTCTGGCCGGGAATGCGCGAGCGCAAGTTCGGGCGGGTGATCGTGATTTCGTCGGTCAACGGCCAGAAAGGCCAGTTCGGCCAGGTCAACTACGCCGCGACCAAGGCCGGCGACCTCGGCATCGTGAAGAGCCTCGCCCAGGAAGGCGCGCGGGCGGGAATCACCGCGAACGCCATCTGCCCGGGCTACATCGCCACCGACATGGTGATGGCCGTGCCCGAGAAGGTGCGCGAGGCGATCATCGCCCAGATCCCCGCAGGCCGCCTTGGCGAGCCGGCCGAAATCGCGCGGATCGTGACCTTCCTGGCCAGCGACGACGCGGGCTTCATCAACGGCTCGACGGTCAGCGCGAACGGCGCGCAGTTCTTCGCCTGACCGGGTCCGGAGCGCACGGGGGAACCCTGCGCCCCTCCGGCCTTGCCGCGCTGCGGATTTCGTTGCACACCCGCAGGCGGAACGCATCCGGGGCGAGGCGATGGACAGGCGAAAGGCGACGGCCACCGGCTTCACGGCGATCCTGATGTGGTCGCTGCTCGCTCTGCTGACGATCGGCTCGGCACCCGTCCCGCCCTTCCTGCTGTCAGCCATCACCTTCTCGATCGGCGGCGTGCTCGGCCTTGGCTGGGCGGCGGTCGGGGGCCTCGGCCGCCTCGCCCGGGTCCCGTGGCGCGTCTATGCCTTCGGGATCGCCGGGCTTTTCGGCTACCACGCCCTCTACTTCACGGCCTTCCGCATCGCCCCTGCGGCCGAAACCGGCCTCATCGCCTATCTCTGGCCTCTCTTCATCGTGCTTCTGTCGGGTCTGGCGACCGGCGAACGCCTGCGACCCCTGTCGGTCGCGGGCGCGGTCATCGCCTTTGCCGGCGCGGCGCTGATCGTGCTGTCGCGGGGGGCAGGCGGCCCGGTCCCGCCCGTCGGCCTCGCGCTCGGCCTTGCCGGCGCGGTGGTCTGGGCCGGATACTCGGTGCTCTCGCGGCGTTTCGGCGACGTGCCGTCCGAGAGCGTCGCGGTGTACTGCCTCGGGACCGCGATCCTGTCGGGGCTTGCGCATCTGGCATTCGAGACGACCGTGTGGCCGCAGTCCGCCTGGGGCTGGCTCTCGGTCCTGGGGCTCGGGATCGGACCGGTGGGCGCCGCCTTCTTCACCTGGGACATCGGCATGAAGAAGGGCGACCTGCCGCTTCTGGGCGTGGCAGCCTATGCCGCGCCGCTGCTTTCGACCCTCGTTCTGGTCGCGGCCGGGATTGCGCCGGGGACATGGACCATCCTCGCGGCCGCGCTCCTTGTCACCTTTGGCGCGGCGCTTGCGGGCCGGGGCAGGGCCCGGACCGCAGACGAGGTCGAATCGAGGCGAAGGATCAGTGCTGCGTGAGCCGCGCGATCTCTTCCTTGATGCGAAGCTTCTGCTTCTTCAGGTCGGCGACGGCAAGGTGATCGACGCCAGGGCTCCGTTCCGCCTCTTCCACGGCCTCGGACAGGGTCTGGTGCTTCTTGCGCAGTTCCTGAAGATGCGAACTCATCGTCATCGTCGTCTCCTATCTTGTGACCCGTCCGCAGAGTTGACCACATCGGCCGAGTCGTGTCACGCCGAACCGTCTGCGCGGGCGCCCGTCGCAGCGCGGCAGAGTGCCGCCGCCGGAATTGACTTTCCGTTACCGCCATGCGGCTTCAGAAGTCCAGCGCGGCGCCCTCGCGCAGGACCGCCCGCGCGGCCGGAGCAAAATCATCGCCGTCGGCGACATGACGCTCGCCCGCGTGCAGCACGAAGGGCGCCAGAAGCCGGAAGAGCGCCCGCCCGCCCTTGCGCGCCCGCAGCACGAACCGCGCCGCCGGCCGCCCGGCGCGCGGCGACACCGGCAGCACCACCGCGCCGGCGCCGTGACCGGGAAGCGCCGCAAGCACCTCGGCCAGCCGATCGGCCGACTGGATCAGCGTCAGCGTCCCGCCCGGGCGCAGGCGCCGCAGCCCCTGCGAGACCCACTGCGCGACGGCATCCCGCGACCGCAGTGCCATCTCGCGGCCGCCATCGCGGGCGGGTGTGCCGTCGCCGGCGCGGAAGTAGGGCGGGTTCATCAGGACATGGTCGAAGCTCGCCGCCCGCAGCCCGTCCGGCGGCGCGGCGAGATCGCCATCCCAGACGGTCAGCGCCAGCCCGTTCCGCGCGGCATTCTCGCGGGCAAGCGCGGCATAGGCCGGCTGAAGCTCGAGCCCCGACAGGACCGTCTCCGGCACCCGCAGCCCGAGGCAGAGCGCGGCCACGCCCGCCCCGCATCCGATGTCGAGCGCGCTGTCCCCCGCGACGGCCGGAACGGCGGCGGCCAGCAGAACCGCATCGAGCGACGAGCGGAAGCCCTCGCGCGGCTGCAGGATGCGCAGCCGCCCGCCGAGGAACCCGTCCTCGGTCAGTCCGCCCTCGGCCGCCACCCCGCTCAGAGCCCGGTCTCGATACCGTTGTCGCGCAGGATCCGGTCGGCTGCCGCGCGATCCCGGTCCGCGACCATCACGCGGCGCGGCAAAATGCCCAAGGAACCCTCGAGTACGCTCATGTGGACGTCCATCTGAAACGCCGCTATACCCTCGGCCTCAAGCAGGGCGGTCGCGAAGGCAATGGCCGTCGGATCGTTGGTGCGCAAAACTTCCTTCATGCCCCGAATAGATGACAGGTGCGCGCGCTTGTCGAGCCGGAACGGACCCTCGATGAGTCTCGACGAAGCGGCGCAGAAACCCCTCGACCGGCTGGCCGCGGCGCTTGCCGACGACATGGCGGCGGTGAACGCGCTGATCCGCGAGCGGATGGCGTCCGAAAACGCGCCGCGCATCCCCGAAGTCACGGCGCATCTGGTCGAGGCGGGTGGCAAGCGGCTGCGGCCGATGCTGACGCTCGCCGCGGCACGGCTCTGCGGATACGGGGGGCGGCACCATGTCAACCTTGCGGCGACGGTCGAGTTCATCCATACGGCGACGCTTCTGCATGACGACGTGGTGGACGAGAGCGCCCAGCGCCGGGGGCGGCCGACGGCCAATCTTCTCTGGGACAACAAGTCCTCGGTCCTCGTCGGCGACTACCTCTTCGCCCGTTCCTTCCAGCTGATGACCGAGACCGGCTCGCTCCGGGTGCTCGACATCCTGTCCGGCGCCGCGGCCACCATCGCCGAAGGCGAGGTCCTGCAGCTGACCGCGGCGCAGAACCTCGGGACCGACGAAGCCGTCTACCTCAAGGTCGTGCGCGGAAAGACGGCGGCGCTGTTTGCGGCGGCGACCGAGGTGGGCGGGGTGATCGCGGGTGCCGACGACCGCGTCGTGGCCGCGCTCCGGGCCTATGGCGACGCGCTCGGCATCGCGTTCCAGATAGTGGACGACTACCTCGACTATGCCGGCGCGACCGAGACCATCGGCAAGAACACGGGCGACGACTTCCGCGAGCGCAAGGTCACGCTGCCGGTGATCCGCGCCCTGGCCCGGGCCGACGCGGCCGAGCGCGCCTTCTGGACCCGGGTGATCGAGAAGGGCGACCAGCGCGACGGCGACCTCGCCGAGGCGCTCGCGATTCTCGGCCGCCACGGGGCGCTGGCCGAGACCCGAGCCGAGGCGATGTCCTGGGCGGCCGAGGCCAGGCGGGCGGCGCGCGGCCTTCCCGCGCACGACCTGACCGCACTGCTTTCCGACCTGGCCGACTACGTGGTCGAGCGCATCGCCTGAGGCGCCGGCGGGTCGGGGCGCAGCGGCGCGGCCACCACCCACCAGCCCGGATACCCGGCCCGGATCGCGGCGGCGGCAGCGCGGGCCGGCCGGGATCCCGCATAGAGCCCGAAGCAGGTCGCCCCCGATCCCGACATGCGCGCAATCGCGCACCCCACGGTCCCGCGCAGGGCGGCCAGTACGTCGCCGATGGCGGGTTCAAGTGCCAGCGCCGGGGATTCGAGATCGTTTCGGCAGCGCGCCAGGAATCCGGCGAGCGCGTCGAAACCGGACAGGTCCGGCAGCGGATCGGGCATCGCCGGATTGTCGCGCGCATCGAGCGCCCCGAAGATCGCGGGCGTCGGAACCGCGCGCCTCGGGTTGGCCAGCACGAGCCAGGCGGGCGGCAGCGGAGGGACGGGCGCGACAAGCTCTCCGGTCCCCCGCATCCGGCCGGGACGCGAGGCGAGACAGACCGGAACATCCGCGCCGAGGCCGGCGGCCGCTGCGGGCCCGGGCAGCGGCAGGTTCCAGAGCCGTGCCAGCACCCGCAGGGCGGCCGCCGCATCCGCGGACCCGCCGCCTATGCCCGAGGCGACCGGCAACCTCTTGGTCAGGCAAAGCCGCGCACCGGGCGGCCGTTCCCCGCCGATGAGCCGCGCCGCCCTGAGGACGAGGTTGTCCGCACCCGCGGGCAGATCGCCCGCCATCGGCCCGTCGACCGCGAGGGAAAGGCCGTTCCCGGCTTCGGCACTGATCCTGTCGCCCACGTCGGCGAAGGCGACGAGACTGTCGAGCAGATGGTAGCCGTCGGCCCGCCGTCCGGTGACGTGCAGCGTCAGGTTGATCTTGGCCGGCGCGAAGCCCGGATCGTCGTCATCCGCCATTCTGGCTGACCGACTGCGGGGCCGCCCCTTCCTCCTGCAGCACCACGTCAAGACCGACTTCGAGCTTGCGGCGGATCCGGGCGGCCTCCTTCTCGGTCTCCGGTTCGAAGGACAGGGCGCGCCGCCACTGGAACTTCGCCTCGAGCCTGCGGCCGACCGCCCAGTACACGTCGCCGAGGTGATCGTTCACCACCGGATCGACCGGCATGAGCGAGACGGCGCGCTCCATCTGCACCAGGGCCTCCTCGGGGCGGCCGAGACGGAACAGCACCCAGCCGAGGCTGTCCACGATGTAGCCCGAGTCGGGCTCGGCCTTCTCGGCGCGCTCGATCATCGAGAGCGCCTCTTCGAGGTTCTGCCCCTTCTCGACGTAGGAATAGCCGAGATAGTTCAGCACCTGCGGCTGGTCGGGGCTGAGATCCAGCGCCTTGCGGAAATCGGCCTCGGCCTGCGACCAGTTGCCGAGGCGCTCGTTCGCGATGCCGCGCGCGTAGTAGACCGGCCACTGCGACGGCTCCGTCTGATCGAACTCGGCGATCGCGGTGTCGTAGGCGCGCGCCGCCTCGGCGTAGCGCTCCACGCGCCGCAGCGTGTCGCCCAGGCTGATCCAGACGCGCGGCATGTCCGGGAAGGTCTTGGCCAGCTGTACCAGGGTCTCGATCGCGGCATCGGTCCGGCCCGCCTTGATCAGGACCGCCGCACGCCCAAGTTCCGCGGCGTGGTAGGCCGGATCCTCGCGCGGGACCGCATTGTAGGCGTCGCCGGCCAGAACGTACTGGCCCTGCGCCTCGAGGATTCCCGCGGCCAGCATGATCGCTTCGATGTGCCCGGGCCGGACAAGGGCGGCGAGGCGGGCGTAGCCGAGGGTATAGGGGTCCGGCTTGTAGTCCATCATCGCAGCCGCCACGTTGAACAGAACCTCGGCGAGGCCGTCGCGCGGGCCGGTCACGATGGTGAAGGGAAGTGCCTTTCCGGCGCGAAGATCGCCGAGCATGCGGGCGATCTGCGGATCCGGATCGGTTCCGAAGGCCTCGGCCAGCAGCGCGGCCGCCTCGTTCTGCCGCTCGAGCTGGCTCAAGATCTGGGCCCGGGCGATGAGGCCGCGGCGGGCGGTTCCCAGCGGGTCCGCGTCACCCGACCGGAGGATGGCGTCGGCACCTTCGAAATCCCCCACCGAGGCGAGGGCCAGCGCCTTGTGGTATGCGGCGAACGGCTTCAGCCCCTCGAGCTTGCCGAGATCGTCGAAGGCGGCCGTCGCCTCGGACATCCGGCCCGTGCCGATCAGCGCCCAGGCACGGGCAAGACCGTCCACGAGCTTGCCGGACGATCGGCCGCGGTCGAGTTCCGAGATGATCCCGTCGTAGTTCTCGTCCCGCGCGAGCGTCGCGAGCGTCACCATCGCCGCCGCCTGCGATGCCGCCCCGATCGAGTCGAGTTGGCGCACCATCGGCAGCGCAAGCTCGATCTCGTTCGTAGCGACCCGCGACATCACCGCGTTTTCGAGGAACTGCGCGTTCCGGGGGCTGGCGATCAGCGCCTGCGTGAAGGCGGTCGCCGCTTCGGCGTAGTCGAAGTGCGCCAGAGCGCTCCGCCCGGCCAGGTAGGATCCTGCCACACCTTCCCCGGCCGAGCCGGGACCGGGGGTCAGGACCGACAGGCCGATGGCGAAGGCGATCGGCATCGCGCGCAGGTGCATCACTTGACCATCCAGGCTGTTGGCGTTCCCCGCAACGGTAGTCGCGCGCGGGCGGCATGGCAATGCGACGCGGTCATGCACGCGCGGGCAGGCCCCGCATCTCTCCCGAAAGTTACATGTTCGGGTAGTTCGGCCCGTCTCCACCCTGCGGGGTCGTCCAGACGATGTTCTGGCTCGGGTCCTTGATGTCGCAGGTCTTGCAGTGGACGCAGTTCTGGAAGTTGATCTGGAAGCGCGCCTCCGTCCCCTCGCCCACCACCTCGTAGACCCCGGCCGGGCAGTAGCGTTGCGCGGGTTCGGCGTATTCGGGCAGGTTCACCCCGATCGGGATCGACGGGTCCTTCAGCTTCAGGTGCGGCGGCTGGCCCTCGGCGTGGTTGGTGAAGCTGAAGGCCACGTTCGTCAGGCGGTCGAAGCTGAGCTTCCCGTCCGGCTTCGGATAGTCGATGGGCCTGAAGTTCCGCGCCTTGCCGGTGGCCGCCGCGTCCGACTTCTTGTGCCGGAGCGTGCCGAAGACCGACAGGCCGAAAAGGCTGTTTGTCCACATGTCGAACCCGCCGAGCGTCAGCGACGCGATCAGCCCGTAGCGCGACCAGAGCGGCTTGACGTTCCTGACGGGCTTCAGGTCGCGGCCAATGTCCCCCCTCCGCACCTCGGTCTCGTAGTCGGTCAGCTCGTCGCCCGCCCGCCCCGCCCCGATCGCCGCAAACGCCGCCTCGGCCGCCGCCTTGCCCGACAGCATGGCGTTATGGTTGCCCTTGATGCGCGGCACGTTGACGAGGCCCGCCGAACAGCCGAGCAGCGCCACCCCTGGCGCCACCATCTTCGGAATCGACTGCCACCCCCCTTCGCTGATCGCCCGCGCACCATAGGCCACGCGCTTTCCGCCCGTCAGAAGCTCGGCCACCATCGGGTGATGCTTGAAGCGCTGGAACTCCATGTAGGGGTAGACGTAGGGGTTCTCGTAGTTCAGGTGGACGACGAAGCCCACATAGACCTGGTTGTTGTCCAGGTGATAGATGAACGACCCGCCCCCGGCATTGCCCCCGAGCGGCCAGCCCATCGTGTGCATCACGCGGCCCGGATGGTGCTTCTCCGGGTCGATCTCCCAGATTTCCTTCATGCCGATGCCGAACTTCTGGACGCAGTGGCCCTTCGACAGTTCGAACCTCTCCATGACGATCTTCGACAGCGACCCGCGCACGCCTTCCGCGAGGAACACGTATTTGCCGCGGATCTCCATCCCCGGCTCGTAGGACGGACCGGGCGTGCCGTCCGGGTTCTTCCCGAACTCGCCCGCGACCACGCCCCTCACCTCGCCGTTCCCGCCCCAGACGATCTCGCTGCACGACATGCCGGGGAAGATTTCCACGCCGAGGCCTTCGGCCACGCCCGCCATCCAGCGGCAGACGTTGCCCATGCTGACGATGTAGGCGCCGTGGTTCGACATCAGCCCCGGCATCGGCCAGTTCGGGATGCGGATCTGCCCCGCGGGGCCGAGGAAGTAGAATTTGTCCTCGACGACCGGCACGGTGATCGGCGCGCCCATCTCCCGCCAGTCGGGCAGCAGCGCATCGAGGCCCCTGGGATCGAGCACCGCGCCCGACAGGACATGCGCCCCGACCTCGGATCCCTTCTCCAGCAGCACGACCGACAGGCCCGGGTCGAGCTGCTTCAGCCGGATCGCCGCGGACAGGCCGGCGGGTCCGGCGCCGACGATCACCACGTCATAGTCCATGCCTTCGCGCACGACCCCGTCCATGACACCCTCCCGACGTTGACCGGTTCTCCCTCTCCGGCGTCCCGGAGCTTCCGGTTGCACCTAACCCAGCGGCAGTCCGGTATCAACCGGGCGGCGGTCGTTCCGCGCCGCACCGGACACCCTGCGCAAGCCATGTGCGGGTTTTCCGGGTTTTTCGGTCCTGCCCCGTCTCCCCCCTTGCAATCGACCCCTGCGTGCGCTCTTTTGACTGCCCATGTCGCCGTTCCCGCTGCCCTGGTCACCCGACCCGGCGCGGCTTTTTCATTTCGAGAAGGCCCAGATGGAAAAGATTCCCATGACCCGCAGCGGCTTCGACGCGCTCGACGGCGAACTCAGGGCGCTGAAGTCCGTGGAACGCCCCGCCGTCATCAGGGCGATCGCCGAGGCGCGCGAGCATGGCGACCTGTCCGAGAACGCCGAATACCACGCCGCGCGGGAGCGGCAGAGCTTTGTCGAGGGCCGGATCAAGGAGCTCGAATCGATCATCTCGCGTGCGGAAATCATCGACACGTCCCGGCTGTCGGGTACCATCAAGTTCGGTGCGACGGTCACGCTGATCGACGAGGACACCGAGGAGGAACGCACCTATCAGATCGTGGGCGAAGCCGAGGCCGACATCGAGCGGGGACTTCTGAACATGCGCTCGCCACTCGCCCGCGCGCTGATCGGCAAGCAGGAAGGCGACAGCGTCGAGGTCCGCACGCCGGGCGGCGAGAAGGCCTACGAAGTGGTCGCGGTCCGCTACGTCTGACCCTCGGACAGGGGGTCGGGGACATGCCGGAACCGGTTCACGATCCGAAGCACCTTCCAGGTCCGGGCCTGGCGCTCTCCAAGCGCCGGCCACCTGAACGGCGCATGGGTCCGCCCGCACGGGCCGCCGCGATCGCGACCGGTATCTGGCTGGCGCTCTGGGCGGCGGCGATCCTCACGGGCTCCTCCGGTCCCGGCAGGCTGCTGACGGTTTCGGCGGTCCTGGCGGGATTCCTCGCGCCCATCGCCCTCGTGTGGGCGCTCGCCTGGGCGGCAGGAATGCGGCGGTCACTCTCGGCCGAGACCGAGGCCCTGCGCAGCGCCCTCGCGGCGACGAGGGCGCCCCAGCCGGGCCACGGGCCGCGGACGAACGGCGCCGCGGCGACCGTGCCGGCCCCCTTGACAGCCGCCGTGCCCCCCGAGGTCGCACCCCCTCCCCGCTTCGTCTCGCGCCGGGAAGCCGCGCTTTCCGACCGCCCGCCGGCCGGCAGCGGGGATGCGGACGAACACCAGCCCGCCCTCGCCCTCGGACAGGTCGCAGAGGTGGGCCAGACCCCGGTTGCTTCGGTGGACCTGATCCGCGCGCTCGACTTCCCCGACTCCCCCGATGATGCCGAAGGCTTCCGCGCCCTCAGGCGCGCGCTTGGCGACCGCGGCATCGCCAGGCTGATCCGCGCCGCGCAGGATGTCCTCACGCTTCTCGCCGAGGACGGCATCTTCATGGACGACCTGACACCGGAGCGCGCGCGCGTCGAGCTCTGGCGGCGCTTCGCGCGGGGCGAACGCGGGCGGGCTGTCGCCCCGCTCGGAGGCGTGCGCGACCGGTCGAGCCTCGCCCTGTCGGCTGCCCGGATGCGGTCGGACACGGTCTTCCGCGACGCCTGCCACCACTTCCTGCGGCAGTTCGACAGGGTCCTGGCCGACTGCGAGCCCCTGCTTTCGGATCCGGAGCTTGCCGGGCTGTCGGACACGCGGACCGCACGGGCCTTCATGCTGCTCGGCCGCGTCACGGGCATATTCGACTGACGCCATGTCCGGGCGCAGAGTCACCCGGCCGGACCTTCAGGGGCACCGGCCGGGGCGCTCTGGTGTCCCGCGCCGAGGATCCAGCCTTCTTCCCGGACGACATCCGTGCGGGCGGCGGCAGACAGCGACGGCGGAAGGTCGAACAGCGGCGCAATCCGGCCCGTCGCGGCGAGACGGGAGAGCGCGCGGGCCAGAAGATCGACCTGTGCGGCGTCCCTTGCCTCGTGGCCCGATGCGGCCCGGAGCACGGAGTCGATCAGCGCCGGACGGATTTCGGCCAGCGTCACGGGGGCCGGACGGTCCTCGAATGGCCAGACCGAGATCGCGGCACCGAACTTCCGGCGCAGGCGCGACAGCATCGGCAGGCCCAGAAGGGCCCGGCTGCCGGCCGCCCCGGCGTAGCAGAGCTGCCAGACCGAACCGACCGCGCGGCCCGGTGCGGCCGAGGACCGGAGCGCACATTCGACGAGCCGGTGTTCGGCGAGGCCCGACAGGGACAGATCGCGGACCCTCCGCGCGGCAAGCGC
This sequence comes from Pseudomonadota bacterium, assembly GCA_049323795.1. Taxonomy (GTDB): domain Bacteria; phylum Pseudomonadota; class Alphaproteobacteria; order Rhodobacterales; family Rhodobacteraceae; genus JAOADN01. Next base: position 5,371 of record JBMOOH010000038.1, on the reverse strand, counting down.
ATCCGAGCGGAACAGCCGGGGCCGTCCCCAGAACGGGCCGCTGCCGGCGGGAAACAGGCGATTGATGCGGTCCGCGACGGCGAAGCGGTTGTTCCGGTTGCTGGCATCGTCGGTGACGGCCTCTGCCAGCCAGTCCCAGACGGCGGGCGCCTCGGCCCGGCCCGTCAGCCGTGCCGCGAAGCCGGCGGGATAGCCGAAGGCGAAGTCGAGCCCGAGCAGCAGACGCTCGCCGCGGTCGAGTACCCCGCCGATGCGCGCCGACAGCACCTGCGCGGCCTGATGGCGGGTCGGGACATGGACCGGCGGCGCCCCCCCTTCCGCGGTCGCCTCTCCGATCCGGATCGGCTCCGTCCCCCGGCGCAGCGGCACCGAGGCCGCGGACCAGCCGGCGACGACGACGCGGGCAAAGGGGGCGGGGGGGGCGGGGCGCTGCCTTGCGCGCCACGCCGCCGAGGCAAGGTCGTCGGGCGTGTTGACGTTGAAGAAGGGGTCGCCGCCGTCCCCGGCCGGCGCGAAGTCGCAGGCAACGGCCCGCAGGAGCGCGGCGGCATCCTGCAACCGCCGCATCCCCCCCGCGAAGGCCTCTGCAAGACGCCCGTGCGCTTCGACCGGCCACAGCGCGAAGGTGGCATGCGCGCGTCCGGCCGACGCGGCGAAGGCGGCGCCGGACCCGCGGCCCGCCGCCCCGGCGAGGCGGCGCACCAGATCGGCGGGGAAGAACGGGCTGTCGACGGCCACGGTGACGAGTGCGCCGGCCCCCGCCGCGCGGGCCCAGGCAAGGCCCGCCAGCACCCCGGCGAGCGGTCCTTCGCCGGCGGGGCCCTCATCGGCAAGAACGGCGCAGCCGTAGCCTGAGAACCGCGCCGGATCGCCGTTCGCCGAGATCGCGACGCAGCAGACCTGCGGCGCAAGCCGGAGCAGAACCTGTCCCACGAGCGGCCCGCCGCCCGGGTCGAGGAACGCCTTGTCCGCGCCGCCCATCCGCCGGCCCTGCCCGCCGGCAAGGATCAGGCCGGCGATCCGGGGCGGAGCCGTCCCCGGCGGGACGGCCATCCTACTGCTTCGCCTGGGCGAGCAGGATGCCGGAATTGTTGGCGGGGTCGCCGTCCTGGTAGCGCTTTTCGATCACGCCGGGGAGCTTCCCGAAGGCCTTCATGATGCGCACGGGATTGAAGGCGGTGGGTATCGATTCGAACCCCGGAACGCCCCGCAGCACCCCGATCACCCCGATGCCGCAGAACCCCTTCGGCACCGGGCCGTATTCCTGCGCGCGCCTGAGCACCAGCGCCGCCACCTCGGGGGTCACGTAGACCTTCTGTTCGACGACGTCGTAGGTCGCGCGCGCGTGGTAGTCGATGTAGAACTTCCGCATCTGCTCGGTGATGCCGTAATGGACATCGTTGCGGATCGGCACGCTCGGATGCCACCAGGTTCCCGCCGGGTCGAACATCACGCGCTGCGTCGAATCGATCATCAGCGCCGAATGCGCACCGGCATCCACCGGTTTACGCAGAACGGTGTAGAGCGTAACCGAGGGCGGCTCGCCCGACACGAAGGCGGCGCGCTGCACGGCCTCGTCGGGCGCCCAGGTCCGGTCGGCGCCGCAGGCCGCCAGCAGGAGCGGGACAACGATCAGGGCAAGGCGTCGGACGACCGCGCGCATCCAGCGCCCCTCCCCGGTCATGCGTTCACGAGCGCAAGGAAGATCAGCACGCCGAAGACCAGGATGAACCCCCACTTCACGAGTCGTATGAAGCCATGGAAGGTCTTTTCCTGCGTGCGGATATCCATGCTGCCGGGGCTGTGTCCGGGGCTGTGTTCGGCCATTTTCGGTCCTCTTGTGGCATCCCGCCCCGCATAGCCCATTCGTGACGGCCTGTCACGGGTTCGCGAGGGGCGCAGCGCCCTCAGCCCGCCCGAGATCGTCGGCCAGACGGAAACCGATGCGGCGGGGCTGGTCCGCCTCGGTGGGCTTGGGCACCGCGCGGAGAATCACCGAAAGCTGGCTCACATGCTGGATGAGCTGCGTGCGGTCACCGTTCTCGTCCTGCCCGTAGAAGGTCAGGATGTCCGGCGCGAAGTAGCCGATGCCTTCGATGCGCAGCACACCCGCGTCGCCGCCGGCGAAGCCCATCGCCACTTCCTGCGCGTCGTTCAGCTGCTCCTCGAAGTTCTTGATGTAGAGGATCAGCCGCTCGTAGGCCCATTGTGCCGGGGACTTGCCCTCGAACGGCCGGGACGCGACGCCGGCCGGAAGCGGCTCGATCTCGGGGGTGGGCGGGGTACCGGGAACGACATGGACCACGCGCGCCTCGGGGAGGACAGCGTTCTCGGCCGCCTCGACCGAAGTCCGTATCTCGTCGGTCACGCCGTCGCGGCCCATAGCCAGGCTCCGTCCTGCCGCCTGTCCCGGACGACTTCGCCCGCGGCAGGGAGATGATTGAGATGCGCCACCGCCTCTGCAAGGGTCAATCCGCATTCGGCCTCGCCGATTTCGTGCTGCAAGAGCGCGGCGAAGCAACCCGCCGCCGTCCGCGACCCCTCGGCCAGCGCGGCGCGCAGCCGGCCGAGCGCGCCGTGGCGATTGCCGATCAGATGGGAGAGCCGGCGCGGCAACCCCCGGTAGGGCAGCTTGTGCCCGGGCGGAGCCAGCGCCCGGTCGGTCGCGTGGGGCAGAAGCCGCTCGCAGGAGGCAAGCCAGTCCGACACCGGGTCGGCATCGGGCTCGGTCGCATGGACACCGAGATTGGGCGAGATGCCGGGCAGAACCTGTTCTCCGCCGATGACGGCGTCCGCATCCGAAGACAGAGGGTCACGTGTCCCGGCCGTGTCCGTCGCCGGTGTCCACGACGGTCCAGCCGCCGCCCTCGTCCAGCGCGAAGACGTTCACATGGCCAGGCGCGGCCCGAAGCGAAAGGCGCATCCAGAGGATGCCCTCGGCCACCTCTGCCGCCGTGCCGGGCGGCGGAGCCTCTGCACGGGGATGCCGGATCCCCGCCGAACCCGGGCGCGCCCGCATCCGTCATGGAACGAGGGCATCCTCCGAGACGGCGAGAACCTCGGCCGCGCCGCCGCGGGCCGAGGCCAGCGCCGCAGCATGTTCCGGCAGAAGCCGCGACGCATAGAACTGCGCGAGTGCGGCGCGCGGACCGCTGCCGCCCTCGGCCGCGACGGCCCTCAGGTGGAAATGGGCGCCGAGCACCCGGGCCACGGCGCGCAGATAGGCAACGGCCCCGGCGAAGCGGTCGGCGTTCGACTGGGCCAGGAGCGCGTCGGTGCCCTCGCGCAGCGCCTCGGCCGCGGCCCAGACCTGCCCCGACACCGCCGGACACGACGCCCGTGCCGCCTCGGCCGAGGCCTGCACCTCGTCGACAAGCCGGAACATCGCCTCGCCGCCGTCGGCCATCTTGCGGCCGACGAGATCCATCGCCTGGATGCCGTTCGTGCCCTCGTAGATCGGGGTCGCGCGCACGTCGCGGTAGAACTGCGCCACGCCGGTCTCCTCGGCATATCCCATGCCGCCGTGGACCTGCATGCAGTCCTGCGAAACGGCGGTGCCCACATCGGTTCCGAAGGCCTTGGCCACCGGCGTCAGCAGCGCCGCGCGGGCGGCCTGCGCCGGATCGCCGGTGGCCCGTGCCATGTCGCCCGCCCAGGCGCAGGAGAGGCCGATCGCGCGGGCGGCGAAGACATCGGCGCGCATCCCGGCCAGCATCCTGCGCACGTCGGCGTGGTCGATGATGCGGCCCGACTGCTCGCGGTCCCGGGCATAGGCCACGGCGCTCTGGAGCGCGGCCTCGGCGACTCCGACACCCTGCAGCCCGACCCCGAGCCGGGCGCTGTTCATCATCGTGAACATCGCGGCCATCCCGCCGTGGGGCGGTCCGACCATCCAGCCCTTGGCCCCCTCGTAGGCCATCTCGCAGGTCGGCGAGCCATGCAGGCCGAGCTTGTGCTCGAGCCGGACGACGCGCACCGCGTTCGCCACGCCCGCCCGTCCATCGGCGCCGGGAAGCCGCTTCGGCACGAGGAAGAGGCTGATGCCCCGGGTTCCGGGTCCGCCGTCGGGCAGCCGCGCCAGCACCAGGTGGCAGACGTTGTCGGCAAAGTCCGTGTCGCCCCAGGTGATGAAGATCTTCCTGCCGGTGATCGCGTGGGTTCCGTCGCCGGCAGGCACCGCCACCGTCCGCAGCGCGCCCACGTCGCTGCCCGCCTGCGGCTCGGTCAGGTTCATCGTGCCGGTCCATTCCCCCGAGACGAGCTTCGGCAGGAAGACCGCGCGGACGAACTCCCCGGCATGGGCATCGAGAGCCTCGATCTGGCCCTGGGTCAGCAGCGGGCAGAGCTGGAGCGCGAGGCAGGCGCCCGACATCATCTCGTTCACCGCCGCGCCGAGGGTCAGCGGCAGGCCCATGCCCCCGTGCGCGATCGGGGCGCAGACCGATATCCAGCCGCCTTCGGCGATGGCGCGGTATCCTTCGGCAAAGCCCGGCGGCGAGCGGACCGCGCCGTTCTCGAGCCGCGCGGGATGCAGGTCGCCCGCCCGGCCGAGCGGGGCCAGCACCTCGTCGCAGAGCCGCGCGGCGCCCGAGAGCGCGGCAGCGGCCATGTCCGCATCGACATGCGCATAGCGCGCCGTTGCCAGAACCGGGGCCAGCGGCACCAGGTGGCGCAGGAGGAAGGCGTAATCCGTGACCGGCGAACGGAAGGACATCTCGCATCTCCGGCGGACCGCTTCCAATCCGGCAGGTCCGCCCCTAGAAGGGGTGTGCCCACGTTAACCTCCGCCTCCGGGCGGGCAACCGGAAACGCTGCGTCACCGCCTCATGATCCGGCCTGCGGACATCCTTGCGCCCGATGCCGAGGGCATCGCACGCGCCGCCGGGCTTCTCCGCCTCGGTGCGCTCGTCGCCTTTCCGACCGAGACGGTCTACGGCCTCGGCGGCGACGCCCGGTCGGACATCGCCGTCGCGCGCATCTTCGAGGCCAAGGGCCGCCCGCGGTTCAATCCCCTGATCGTCCATGTCGCGGACATCGCGGCGGCGCGGTGCCAGGCGGTGTTCGGCGCGCTCGCCGAACGCCTCGCCGCCGCCTTCTGGCCGGGTCCGCTGACGCTGGTGCTGCCGCTCCGGCCCGGGGCCGGCCTGTCGCCGCTGGTGACCGCCGGACTGCCGACCGTGGCGGTCCGGGTTCCGGCGCACCCCGTCGCGCAGGCGCTGCTCCACGCGTTCGGCGGGCCGGTGGCCGCGCCGTCCGCAAACCCGTCGGGATATGTCAGCCCGACCCGCGCCAGCCACGTCCTTGACGGGCTCGGCCGGCGGATCGCCGCCATCGTCGATGGCGGCCCCTGCGGCGTCGGCGTCGAATCGAC